>NZ_JBBCAR010000001.1:0-513727 GCF_037203725.1 Agrobacterium sp. CMT1 | reverse complement strand
TCCGGTCGACGCCTGCTTCGCGGGCGGCCACCAGCTTGTTCTTGATCTGCTTGACGACCTCGATCGAGGATTCCATGCCGGCATAGGCGGTGTCGACCTTGGCGGCGCCGAGGCCGAGGGCGTCCTGAACGGCGGAAAGGGCGCCATTATCCGAACGCATCGTGGTCGCGATGGACCAGTAAGCGGCATTGTTGGAAGCTTCCCGGACGCGCTGGCCGGAGGACACGCGGTCCTGCGTGGCTTCCATGCTTTGGCCGATGGAGCGCAGGGTCTGGAGTGCAGACATGGCTGCGACGTTTGTCAAAATGCTCGTCATAATAAATTGCCCCTTGAATGGCTGATTAGAAAAGGGACATTCCGGCTCACCGGGAGCGGCGCACAGCATCATGCCTGCTAACTGGCTGATTTTAAAAGGTTAGCTCACCGCTTCGATGGCTCTAGCTAACTGCCTTATGGTTAACAAATACTTAAAGTAGCAAAAATCTCGCGATAAAATTTATACGTGCATACCATCTAAAAAACTGAAACGTAATATTTGCCATCGGTGTCCGGACGGGCTGCCTTGAGCGGCCTTCACGATCATCGCTTTGAAACGAGGGCGATAAAACGAAAAAACCGCGCCCTTTCGGGCGCGGTTCGCATTTGGCGATTGAGTGTCGGAATTAACGGAAGAGCGAGAGAATGCTCTGCGAGTCGTTGTTGGCGATCGACAGGGCCTGAACAGCGAGCTGCTGCTGGGTCTGAAGAGCCTTGAGGCGAGTCGATTCTTCGTTCATTTCCGCGTCCACCAGACGGCCAACGCCCTTGTCGAGCGAGTCGGTCAGCTTATTGACGAAGTTTTCCTGCAGTTCAATGCGCATCTTGACCGAGCCGAGGTCGGCGGCGGCGGATGTCATGCTCTGGAGCTGCTTGTCGACGAAGGAAACCATCGCGTCGAGATACTGGTTTTCCGAGACTGCCGAGCCGTCACTGTTCTTGAACGTGCCGGTCAGGTCCTTGGTGATGTCCAGCGACGTCAGCGAGTAGGTGAGCTGCGTTGCGAGCTGGGCGTCAGCGCCTTCTTCCAGGTAGATCTTGGTGGTGCCGTCGAGGCCCACGGCAATGCTGGTCTTGGTTGCCGGAGCTGTCGGCGCAGTCGTGTTGATTTTCACGTACTGGTCGTTGCCAAGATTGAAGTAGGTGCCGTTGACGTTGGGGACTGTCGTGTCGGCGTTAGCGATCGTGACGATACCCGTTGCGGCGGCGGTGGTGAAGGTGACGGCGGTACCGGCAGTTGCTTCCTTCAGGCCCTTCAGCTGAGCTTCGGTGTAAACCTTGGCTGCGGCAACCTTGGTTACCGGCTGTGCGGCGCCAGCGCCGTCCGAGTCATTGGTGATTTCGAACAGCTTGTAGCTGCCGGTGGAAGAAAAGTAGGCATAGGAGTCGAGAACGCCCTGCTTGTCTTTTGCAGCGCCCGAAGACGTGTCGAACAGTACCGTGTTGCGGCTCAGGTCAACGTTAACGGTCTTTACGGAGACGTTACCGGCGGCATCGCGAATGAAGGAACCAACGATCTGCTTGGTGACGTTCTTCAGTTCGCCGGCACCGTTGCTGATGGTTGCCTGCAACCAGTTTTCACCGGAGAAGGAAGAGGAGCTGGAGATCGACTTCAGCTGATCCTGAAGCTGCGAGATTTCTTCCTGGATCTTCGACTTGTCTACGCCGGGTTCGCGAGCAGCGACCAGCTTGTTCTTGATTTCCTTAACGACGTCAATGGACGATTCCATACCGGAATAGGCGGTATCAACCTTGGCAGCGCCGAGGCCGAGGGCATCCTGCACGGCAGAAAGGGCGCCGTTGTCGGAACGCATCGTGGTCGCGATCGACCAGTAAGCAGCGTTATCGGAAGCTTCGCCGACGCGCTGGCCGGAGGAAACGCGGTCCTGCGTCGTTTCCATGTTCTGGCCAATAGAACGCAGGGTCTGGAGTGCAGACATGGCTGCGACGTTAGTAAGAATGCTCGTCATGGTAGATTTGCCCCTTGAATGGCTGATTAGAAAAGGGACATTCCGGACTCACCGGGAACGGCGCACAGCATCATGCCTGCTAACCGGCTGATTTTTAAAGGTTAGCTCACCGTTTCGATGGCTTTAGCTAACCTTTATATAGTTAATGAACACCTAAGGATTTTCTAAAAAATGCATTCCGAAGATTTGTTTTGCAACCCTTACGCGTGCGCGCGCGTATTCTGAAATGTTTAAAAAAAAATGAAGCCGCACCCGTTGCCGGATGCGGCTTTGTCGACAGGTGATGTGCTCGGGTCAGCCTCCCTTGCACTCGCCCCATTCACGCGATCGCGAGACGGTCAGCCCCCGCTTGCAATCGCGTCATTCATGTCATTCTGGTCGCGGCTATCCGCTGTCCATGGGTAAAATCTGACAGCCGGTGCTTTCCAAATCACTAATTTAGACGAGTACCAAAGCCCTTGCTGGGATCGTGGTAAATCCTTCGAAAATAAGGATGGTAAACAAATTCTGCCGGGGACTTGGCAGTATGCAACAAACAAAACCGCGCCCTTTCGGGCGCGGCTTGCATTTCGTCATTTACGATCCGATTAACGGAAGAGCGACAGGATGTTCTGCGAGTCGCTGTTGGCGATCGAGAGAGCCTGGATTGCCAGCTGCTGCTGTGTCTGCAGAGCCTTGAGGCGGGTGGACTCTTCGTTCATGTCGGCGTCGACCAGGCGGCCGATACCCTTTTCCATCGTGTCGGACAGCTTTGTAACGAAGTCTTCCTGCATGGAGATGCGGTTGGAGACTGCACCCAGATCAGCAGCGGCGCTGTTGAGGGTTTCAAGCTGCTTGTCGACGTGGCTGATGAGCTTGTCGAGGATGTCGTTGTCCGTGGCAGCGGCGGTGCCGAGCATCGTGGCGCCAGCGCCCTTGTAGATCGACAGGTCCGAAATATCGAGGTTCGAAATGGACTGCTTTACACCGTCTGCGACTGCAGCCTTGTCGAGGATGCCCGTGCCCTTGCCGTCCGTTACAGCGCCGGTGTCGAACAAAACGTTCGAGCCGCTGAGCTGCACGTCAACGCGCTGAACCTTAACGGCGCCAGCGGAGTCACGGGTGAAGGATGCGACAACCTGCTTCTTCAGGTTCGCGATAGCCGCGTCGTCGGTGCCGGCAGCGAACGCGACGCCATCGTTGGACGCCTTGGTCTTCAGCCAGTTTTCGCCGTTGAAGGTTGCGGAGTCGGCGATGGAGGTCAGCTGCTTCTGGAGCTGGCCGATTTCCTTCTGGATCTTTTTCTTGTCGGCGGTCGGGTCCTGGGCAAGGATGAGCTTGTCCTTGATTTCCTGAACGACCTTGATGGTGGCTTCCATGCCCGCATAGGCAGTGTCGACCTTGGCGGCGCCAATGCCGAGAGCGTCGGAAACGGTGGAAAGGGCGGAATTGTCCGAACGCATGGTCGTTGCGATGGACCAGTAAGCAGCGTTGTCGGCGGCGGAGCTTACCTTCTGGCCGGTCGAGATGCGGCCCTGCGTCGTTTCCATGTTCTGGCCGATAGAGCGCAGGGTCTGGAGTGCAGCCATAGAGGAGGCGTTGGTGAGAATGCTTGCCATAGTATTTGTCCCTTGTGTTTACGAGATACTGGAGTTGGGGACATTCCGGACTGTGTATTACCGGTCACAACGTTTCGGCTTCATGCCACTCGGTTCAGAATTACTTGCTTCTGGAAACCAAACCCGCTGTGTGTGAGGCGAATTTCGCAGTCAAAACTTGCATAATTATTAATTTACGAATGAAGAAATATTAGAAAATACATATGGTTACTGGTTTGTTTCTACGAAAGGTAAGTTTTTAATTTAAAATTATAGTTATTCATCCGCTAGCGAAGCTGGTAACCAAAGTCTTAAAACGCCAAAACCCCGCGGCCTTGGGCACGCGGGGTTAAGAAACAGGGTTAATGGGTGTCAGTTCGGCACGAATGCCCGTCAGTTGAACGATCTGACGAGGCTGCCGACAAGCAGGTTCCAGCCGTCGATCAGCACGAAAAACAGGATCTTGAAGGGCAGGGAGATGGAAGTCGGCGGCAGCATCATCATGCCCATGGCCATGGTGATGGTGGCGACGATCAGATCAATGACCAGGAACGGCAGGATGATAAGGAAACCGATCTCGAAACCGCGCCGGATTTCCGACAGCATGAAGGCCGGAACCAGAACTCGATAATCGACGACGTTGTCGGTCATCACTTCCTGGCCGCGTTCGCGGGCAATATCCACGAACAGCTTCAGATCCTTGTCACGCGTATTGGCGTTCATGAAGGTGCGAAAGGGCTCGGCGATGCGCTGCACGGCCTGCTGCTCGTTGATCTGGTTCTGCAACAGCGGTTGCACGCCATCGGTCCAGGCTTTGTCGAAGGTGGGCGACATGACGTAGAAGGTCATGAACATCGCCATCGACAGAAGGATCATGTTCGACGGCGTGGAAGCGAGCCCCATGCCGGAGCGCAGGATAGAGAAAGCGATCACGAAGCGCGGAAAGCTCGTGACCATGATCAGGATGCCGGGCGCGACGGAAAGAACCGTCAAAAGGCCGAAGGTGCGGATGATCCATGCCGCGACAGACCCGTCTATCTGCGTGTTGAACAGATCGGACGGAAATTGCTGGGCATTGGCAAGGCCCGGCAAAGCGAGGAGGACGGCGATGGTTACAAGAAATCGAATCATTCGATGACAAAGGTCCGGAACATGACCTTGGATACGCGCCCTTGAGAGCGCAGGTCAACTCGTTCCTGAATGTCATCCTTAAGATATTGAAAGCCGCGCGGCCCTTCCAGCTGCTGAAGGGAAACGGTGCGGACATAGGCCATGATATCCTGATGGATATCCTCGGCCAGTCCGACTTCCACCGGCCCCTTGAACATCAGCGCCACCTCCAGCCGCACCCAGTTCGTCGAGGGGTAGGCGAGATTGGTGGTGATGGGATCGAGCTGGACGATGCCGTTCGGTTCGGCCGCGATTTTCTCGACACCCTCTTCCTTCTTCTCGCCATGACTACCGGCCGCAGCGGTGGCATGGGCCTCCGTTGCGGCAATCTTCGGTGCGATCATGCCGCCGACGAGCCAGCCTCCGCCCGCGCCGAGCAAGGTGAGGATCACAACACCTGCGATGGTCATGATCAGAGGGGAGGAATTCTTCTTGCCCTCTGCCTGTTCGTTTTCCATGGATCAGTCCGTTCCCCGTGTGCGGCGTCAGAGCGGCGAGAACAGGTCCACGACCTGCTGCCCGACCGGAGGCTGCTGCACTTCCGTCAGACGGCCGCGACCGCCGTAGGAGATGCGCGCTTCGGCAATGCGCTCGTAGGAGATCATGTTCTGAGCATCCACATCCTGCGGCCGGACGATGCCGCCGACGTTGAGGATGCGGATTTCATGGTTCACGCGCACTTCCTGCGAGCCGCTGATGATGAGGTTGCCGTTTTCGAGAATACCCGTCACGACGGCGGCCACGAGCAGCGTCAGCTTTTCAGACCGCTTGGTCTTGCCCTTGGCCTGGGTATCGGTGTCGGAGCCGTATTTGATGTTGGAATCCGCGTCCGGCGTCCAGCCAAGTATCTGGGCTTTGGCCTTCCAGTTCAAGCCGCTGGAGTTGGTGCGGTTACGCTCGGTTTCGTTGTCGAAATCGGCCTTGTCGTTGATCTGGATGTTGACGGTCAGGATGTCGCCGATGTTCAGCGCGCGCAGGTCTTTGAAAAGTGCGCCCTGGCTGTCGCTCCACAGTGAATAGCCGCTTGCCATGTGTTTCGGCTGCTTGGGATACATGCCCATCTGCGGTGTCTGGCTGAATTGCAGACCGCTGCCGATCGGGCTCATCGCCGGTGCGTTACCGATTTCCTTCAGGGTCTGGTTGTTCTGGCAGCCTGCCAGGAGAGCGAGCGGCAGGAGGAGGGCCGGAAGACGACGCGTGCTCATGAAGGATCCTTCGAAGTGTTTTTGTCGATTGCCTGCGACATGATGCCGGCGACGGTGGCAGCTTTCTGCGCGTCCATCTCGCTGAGGATGAGGCCGGATTGACGCGGCGGCAGCTGCATGATGATGGCAGCAGCAATCTCCACATGCATCTTCTCGAGCTGCGGTGCGGCGGCATCCGCCTTCATCGTCTTGTAGATGTCGACGAGGTTGCTTTTGGCCTGGTTGAGGAAATGTTCGCGGCGCGCCAGCCAGTCTTCATATTCAGCCTTGCGGTTTTCCAGCACGGAAATGCGCTCGTTTACGTCGGACTGGAGCTTCTCGAGCTCCTGCTTCTGCATCAGGTAACGCTGATCCCGGGCCGCATCGGCAATGTTGGTGCAGAATTTCTGGATTTCATCCTGCGTGCTGAGTTCTGAAACCACGTTCTGCTGGCTCTCCGCGCCGGCGGCCGGCAGCAGTAACAGCAGCGACGCGACCGCCGCGAAGCGGACGAGGCCATTCGAAAGCGGATTTTTGGTCTGACGTTCCATCATTGCAGCACAAGCTCCGCCTGAAGGGCGCCGGCGGATTTGATGCCTTGCAGGATGGCGATGATACCATCCGCCTTGAGCCCGATGCTGTTGAGACCGGCAACCAGCGTGCGAAGGTCAGGCCCTTCGACGATGGCGACCTTGCTGCCTTCCTGCATGGCCATGATATCCGTCTGCGGCTGTACCGCCGTTTGGCCACGCGAGAAGGGTGCCGGCTGAATGACCTGCGGTGATTCGGTCACCTGCACGGTCAGCGTGCCGTAGCTGACGGCGACGCGCGAAATCCGCACATCCGCACCGATGACGATCGTGCCGGTGCGTTCGTTGATGACGACCTTGGCCGGGGTATCCGTCTCGACGGTCAGGTTTTCGATTTCCGCCATCAGCCGGGTGAGATCCGCGACGCGAGGCTTTTGCACCGCGATTTCCTGCGAATCGCGCGGTTCGGCGATCGGATCGCCATAGCGGGCGCGGGCAAAGGCGTTGACGACGTCTGCGACGCGCACGGCCGTCGAAAAGTCGGGGTTGCGCAGCTGAAGGACCAGATTGACCGAATCCTTGAACTTCGACGGCAGCTCCCGTTCGATGATCGCGCCGTTTGGCACGCGCGCCGACGTGGTGACACCCTGGGTCAGCGTTGCCGCATCGCCCTGCGCCGAAAAGCCGTTGACGATCAGTGCGCCCTGCGCGACCGCGTAAATCTGCCCGTCGGCGCCGGAGAGCGACGTCATGATGAGGTTGCCGCCGCGCAGCGAAGAGGCATCGCCGAGCGAGCTCACCGTCACGTCGATGCGGCTGCCGGGGCTCGCGAAGGGCGGCAGATTGGCCGTCACCATCACGGCGGCGATGTTCTTGGCATTCGACTGGCCGCCCTGCGTGGTGATGCCGAGATTCTGCAACATCGCGCGCATGGATTGCTCGGTAAACGGCGAAGAACGCAGGCTGTCGCCCGTGCCCTGCAGGCCGACCACGAGACCGTAACCGATGAGCTGGTTGTCACGTCCTGCCTGCAGCGATGCGATATCCTTGATGCGGGACGTATCCGCATGGGCTGCCGGAACGGAAAGGAAGGGCTGGGCCGAAAACAGGATGGCCGCGGCCAGGATACGAAGCACTCTCATTTCGCCATCACCTGAATGGTTCCGTCCTTCATGACCGTGCCGTTGACGATGACGCCGGAATCGATGTTGCGTACCCGTACGACTTCGCCGAGCGAGCCATCAGTCATCGGTGTTCCCGAAGCCATCAGCGTCATATTGCCGATGGTGAAGACGAGCTTGACGCTGGTGCCGCGCGTGACGAGCGAGGGT
Organism: Agrobacterium sp. CMT1; assembly: GCF_037203725.1. Taxonomy (NCBI): domain Bacteria; kingdom Pseudomonadati; phylum Pseudomonadota; class Alphaproteobacteria; order Hyphomicrobiales; family Rhizobiaceae; genus Agrobacterium; species Agrobacterium sp. CMT1. The sequence goes on along the minus strand of NZ_JBBCAR010000001.1, from coordinate 505,929 downwards.
TCGCGTAGGGCGGCAACGGGGATCGTGCGGCCGGGAAGCAGGGTCTGCTTGGAGATCATGCCTTCCACTTCGCTGATGTCGCTCGCGTAACCCGCGGAAATATTGGGATTGGTCACCTCCACCGGCTTCACCTGTTCGGACGTGATCGTCTCGCCCGGATAGATGGTACGCACGGGAACCAGCGCCATTGGCGCCTGGGAGAAGGCAGGCGCGAAAGCGCCGATTGAAAAGGCAGACGCCAGGCACATACGGGCGAGTGCCCTTTTGCAGCTGTTATTTTTCCGGCCAAACCTCATGTTCGCCTGCCTTTCCGTTCTTACTTCAGGTTCTTGCTGACAATCGAAGCCATTTCGTCAGCGGTGGTGATGACTTTGGAATTCATCTCATAGGCGCGCTGCGCCGTGATGAGGTCGGTGATTTCCTTGACGGCGTCGACGTTCGAGCCTTCGAGGTAGGATTGCTTGATATAGCCGTAGCTCGGATCGTCGGGCACGCCGATGACGGCGTCGCCGGAAGCCGGTGTCTGGGCGAAGAGGTTGTCGCCGAGCGGCTTCAGGCCGGCTTCGTTGGCGAAGTTGGCGATGGTCAGCTGGCCAAGCTCGGTGAAGTCGGCGGCGTTGCCGATACGGGCCGTCACCTGACCCGTGCGGGTAACGGTGATGTCCTGCGCGTCGGTCGGGATATTGATATTCGGAATGACGTTATAGCCATCCACCGTCACGAGATTACCATCGGCGTTCTTGTTAAAGGCGCCGGCGCGGCTGTAGAGCGTCGAACCATCGGCCGCCTCGATCTGGAACCAGCCCTGACCGATGATCGCGACGTCGAGCTTGTTGCCGGTCTCGATCAGGTTGCCCTGGGTGTGGATGTTGCGCACGGCCGAGGTCTGCACGCCGAGGCCAATATTGGCGCCCTCGGGCACGATCGCCTGGTTGGCGCGGTTTGGCACACCCTGCATGCGCTCGGTCTGATAGAGAAGATCGGTGAACTCCGCCCGCGCGCGCTTGTAACCGGTGGTGTTGATGTTGGCGATGTTGTTGGCGATGACTTCCAGATTGGTCTGCTGGGCGTCCATACCGGTGGCAGCGATGGCAAGAGCTCTCATGTCAATATTCCTGCTGGGCTAGATCTGCATCTTGGTAATGTCGAGATAGGCCGACACGATCTTGTCTCGGAGCGCGATGGCGGTTTGCAGCGACTGCTCGGCCGAAAGCATGGCATCGACGACTTCACGCGTATTCGCCTTGCCCTGAATGCCTTCAAAAGAAGCGACTTCGGCCTTCTTGAGGTTGTTCATCGCGTCAACGGAAACATTGCCGAGAACGCTTGCGAAGCTCTGGCCGGTCTGCTGCGCTGGTGTCGTCTTCTCGCTGCCGAAAATATTGTCGGTGAGCGAGGAAACGCTGCCGGCGCCGCGCGTCAGCGAGAGGGAGCCGAGTTGTTTGATGCCGTCGATCATTGCGATGCCTTCAGAAGGTCGATGGTGGAGGCGACGAGGTCGCGTGTCTGGCGGATGACCTGAAGATTGGCGTCGTAGCTGCGGTTTGCTTCGCGCATGTCTGCCATTTCGATCAGGATGTTGACGTTCGGCATCTTCACCATGCCGTTTGCGTCGGCGGCCGGATTGCCGGGGTCGTATTCGTTGATGAAGTCGCCGCGATCGACGCCGAGCTTTTTCACCGTCACGCGCTCGACGCCGCTGACACGGTCGAGTTCCGAACCGAAGGTGACTGTCTTGCGGCGATAGGGGTCCGCGCCTGGTGTGTCACCCGTCGATCTGGCATTGGCGATGTTTTCAGACACGATGCGCAGTCGGGTGGACTGCACTTCCAGGCCGCTGCCGGCGATCTTGCTCGCCGCACTCAAGGGATCCATGGCTTACCTCTTAACCGTCATCAGCATCATGCGATGGAAGGATTTGACGAGATTGGCATTCAGCTCGTACTGCCGCTTGATCTCGCCGGTCTTGGTCATTTCTTCCGCAAGCGCGACCGAATTGCCCGATTCCTGCATGCCGATCTCGTTGTTGACCGGGTTGTCGCGCACCGCGATATTGTCGCTGAGTGTGCTCTCGCCGAAGTGGGCAGGGTTGGTCCTCGCCATGCCGACCTGCTGGCTGGTGGCCTGCATGACCGCTTCGAATGGGCTGACATCCTTGGCGTGGAACTTGGGTGTGTTGGCGTTGGCGATGTTGGTCGCCACGACTTCCTGCCGCACGCTCAGCCATTCCGCTTGGCGGGATGCCAGTTCGAACAGTTGAATCGGTTGCATAGACTTCTCCATCTCGTATGCCCCGAACCTACGGGGCTAATCTTGCGTCAGACTTGCGGAGAAGACGAAGGGGTGCGACGACGGGAAAAGGCGCATGGATGCGCGGCCTGCACAAAGAAAAAAGGCGCGCCAGCAGATGCCGCGCGCCTTTTGATCGGAAGAAATTTCTTTTATTTTTCGGGGTGATAGGTTTTTCCAGAGGATGTCTCTATCAACCACTCGCCGTTGCGTTGCTCGATTTTCGTCAGCAGCGCATTATCAGGCAGGGTCGAGCCGACCCTCACCATATACATGCCCGAACCGTCTTCGATCAGGGCGCGGCCGTTGGAGACATGCAGCAGACGGAAGGCGGTCTGGCCGGGGAAGGGCTGGTCCTCGACCCCGGCTGCGAGATTGTTCTGTTTTTCCTTGCCGCCTGCGTTCACGGTCGCCGTCGTCAGCATGTCGGGCAGTTCGGCCGGCGGTGGGGTGTCTTCCTTGTTGCGATTGGTCATCGCCATCGGAGAAACACTGAAGACTTCCCGCGGGCCGGTATGGGGCAGATCGCGGGTGCGGTCGCCGCCAGCCACCTTCATGCCGAATTTTTCCTCGTTGAAGAACACGTACCAGGGGAAGAAGGCCGCTGCAGCGGCAAGCGTGATGCCTGTCCATGCCAGAATACGGTCGGGTGTGAAGAAAACGGGCTTGGGCAGCACGTCTTCATCGTAGCTATCGTTATTCCGCTTTTTCTTCACGGTCAGCCTCTCATTCTCGGGGTTACCTGCGGCTGGCCGTTCTGCGCGCCGCCGCGCAATGCGGTCGCAAGGTCAGCATAGGCATCCTGTGCCGCCGGTTCGTTCGGCAGCTGTTTCAGCGTTTCATAGATGATCGGAACCTGCTTCACCGCCATGTCGAGGTCTGGGTCGGTGCCCGGCCGGTAACCGCCGATGAGGCGAAGATCCCGCGTTTCCTCGAAGCGATGCACCAGCGCCTTGAGGCGTGACACCAGCTTTTCCTGATCCGGCGTCCATGCTTTCTTGGCGAGACGCGAGATCGAGGCGAGCGGATTGATCGGCGGGTAGCGGCCTTCTTCTGCAAGGCTGCGGTCGAGCACAATGTGACCATCGAGAATACCGCGGGTCGAATCGGCGATCGGATCGTTATGATTGTCTCCATCCACCAGAATGGAAACGATGGCGGTGATGGTGCCCGTGCCTTCGGCGCCCGGTCCCGCCCGCTCCAGAAGACGCGGCAGCTCGGTGAAGACGGAGGCGGGGTAACCGCGCGCCACCGGCGGTTCACCCGAAGCAACGGCCACTTCGCGGATCGCATGGGCAAATCGCGTCACGCTGTCAATGATGAGGAGGACATTGTCGCCCTGATCGCGGAAATGCTCTGCAATGGTGACGGCGGAAAGTGGCGCCATCTTGCGCAGCATCGGGCTTTCATCGCTCGTCGCGACAACGGCGATGGACTTGCTCATGTTCTCGCCCATCGTGTCTTCGATGAATTCGCGCACTTCACGTCCGCGCTCGCCGACCAGTGCAATCACCACCTTGTCGAAGGCGTCAGCCTTTGCAAGCATGGACAGCAGCGTGGATTTGCCGACGCCCGAGCCGGCGAAAATGCCAAGGCGCTGGCCGAGACACAGCGGCGAAAAAATATCGATTGCCCGCACCCCGGTCTTGAACGGGGTCTCCACCCTCTTGCGGGTCATTGAGGGTGGCGCATTGTTGGAAATCGAACGGCGTTCAATGCCCGCGGCAAGCGGTCCCTGGCCGTCGATAGGTTCACCAAGCGCATTGATGGTGCGTCCGCACCAGCTATCATCAGGCGCGACACGGAAGGCGCCCTTGCGGATGACGGTATCGTGAATGCCGATCGGTTCGCCCGGCTCGATAGGGCACACGTAGCAGATATCCGGCTCAACGCGCACCACTTCGCCGAGATGGATGCCGGTCGGGCTGCGATGGGCAACAAACTCGCCAAGCCGCACATGCCGGGACAGGCCGGACACGGTATAGTGCCCGGCGGCGATGGTGCGAACGTGGCCGCCCGGCGCCACCGAAAATTCCGGATCGGCATAATGTCCGGCAAGGCCGGCAAGTTGGGCGAGCTTCGGTGAAATGGCTTCAGCCGAAAGCATGGATACCGGCATTGTCATCGGTCAGCTCCTCAGCGCGCGCCACCAAGCGTCTTGATGCCCTCGCCGAACGTCGATTCGGTATCGCGCATCAGAGAGGAGATGCTTTCGAAGGCACGGTTGACCTGGATGAGCTGCGTCATCTGGGAAATCCCGTTGACGTTCGACTGTTCGAGATAACCCTGAACGACGCCGACCTCGTGATTGTTGACGACGGGGACCGGCTGAGCCACGGGCTTCACGCCGCTATTGGGGTGGCGCAGGAAACCTTGCGAAAAATCCGCCTGGAAGATGCCAAGCGTGGCGACGATGTTTTCGTTCTGCCTGATGGCTCCGTCAAGACCCACGGTAATCGGGCCGCCATTCGGATTGAGCTGGATCGGGCCGCCGCCGGCGTCGAGGACCGGGTAACCGCTGGAGGAAATGAGCGCGCCGTCCGGCCGCATGGTGAAGCGGCCGTCACGGGTCAGAATCTGACCGTCGGGCGTATCCAGCGAGAACCAGGCATCGCCCTTGATGGCGAAATCGAAGGAATTGCCGGTCTGCTCGAAAGCGCCCTGGCGCGTGGAGAGATAGTCGTTGCCCTGGGACACGAAGGCGATCTTGGCATTCATGTCATTATGGTTCTTGGCGACCATTTCGTCGAATTTCACTTCGGAACCGCGGAAGCCGACGGTGTTCACATTCGCCATATTGTCGGAAATGGTGGTGAGACGGCGCTCCAGCGCGATCTGCGAGGACAGGGCGACGTATAGTCCGGATTGCATATCATTTGCCTCCGAGTTTCAGGGAGTTGATGGATATCAGCAGGTCGGCGGAGATACCGTAGCCGCTGGAGGAGCCGAAGACGGCGAGGGGATCGTAGGTCGTCGAGGGGTTTTGCATTTCCCACATGATGGTGAAACGCTCGAGCAGCTTGCCGACCTTTTCAGGATCCTGCAGGTCCTTGACATCGATGGTTTTTTCGATGAGGGCAGCCTGTTTCTCGACATCTGCCCCGGCGAATTCGTCGGGCAGGTTATATGCCGTGCGAAACACCTGCGCGAGCGCATCGTCGGCCAGAAAGTCGAGGCCGGATTTGATCGTCGGCGCCTTGCGCTCGAAATAAAGGGCGAGACGAACACCGTTATTGTCGTCGCCCGCTTCCTGTTCCAGCGTCTGCCGGGTGTATTTGGTAATAACGCCCGACTGGGCTGCATCGACCGAAGTCGCCGCCGCACCCAGATCCGCGAAATTCAGCGATTTCGCGAAATCCGCGTAACGGCTGTCGGACAGCTTGTTGGCGAAGGCATTCTTGTCGGTCGCGCCTTCTGTCAGGACCTTGCGGATGAAGGCTTTCGCATAGGCCATGTCCTCGAGCCCGTGCGCCTTGAGCGCGTAATTGTAAAGGCGGGTATCCGCCATGAAATCGTCTATGGATTTCACGTCGCCGATCTTTGCGCGGTAATATTCGGTCTCACGCGCCACGTCCGGCTGCTTCGACACCCGCTCAAGCGACTTGCCGATATCCTGACTGATCAGTCTGTAGCTGGTGTAGGTGGAAGTCACTGAACCGCCGCTCTCGTTTGATCCCGATCTCAAGGCGCACGTCCGCCTTTGCCGGCATAGTGCCGCGGCTTGCTTGTGCGAAACTGGCTGGAGGCTGAAGCGCGGAGAGGCTTTGCGGACAGGTTCACGCAAGCCACATTTTTTAGACATGGCGGCATGGAACACTGTTCGGGCGTGGTCGATCAATGAATATTGTAATTGGACTTATAATCACCTTCGGCTGCATCATCGGCGGCTACATGGCGATGGGCGGTCATCTGGACGTGCTGATTCAGCCGTTCGAATTGATGATCATCGGCGGCGCCGGTCTCGGCGGCTTCATCATGGCGAACCCGATGAAGGTCGTGAAGGATTCGGGCAAGGCGCTCGGCGAGGCCTTCAAGCACTCGGTTCCGAAGGAGCGCAACTATCTCGACGTGCTCGGCGTGCTTTATTCGCTGATGCGAGACCTGCGCACGAAATCGCGCAACGAGATCGAGGCCCATATCGACAATCCCGAGGAATCCTCGATCTTCCAGAGCGCGCCATCGGTTCTGAAGAACAAGGAACTGACCTCGTTCATTTGTGACTATGTCCGCCTCATCATCATCGGCAATGCCCGCAGCCACGAAATCGAGGCGCTGATGGATGAAGAAATCGAGACCATCCTTCACGACAAGCTGAAGCCTTACCACGCGATCACCACCATGGGCGATTCCTTCCCTGCCATCGGTATCGTCGCAGCGGTTCTCGGCGTCATCAAGGCGATGGGCAAGATCAATGAATCGCCTGAAGTGCTGGGCGGCCTCATCGGCGCCGCGCTGGTCGGCACCATGCTCGGTATCATCCTGTCCTATTCGATCTGCAATCCGCTCGCCTCGCAGGTCAAGATCGTCCGCACCAAGCAGCATCGCCTCTACATCATCGTCAAGCAGACGCTGATCGCCTACATGAACGGTTCGGTGCCGCAGGTCGCGCTTGAATATGGCCGCAAGACCATCTCCAACTACGAGCGGCCGTCCATCGACGCCGTCGAGCAGGAGATGATGAATCCCGGCGGCGAAAACAAGGCGGCATGACCATGGCAAAAGCTGCAGCGCAAAAAGCTCCCGCCATCGACACCGCCTTGCTCGCGAAACTCACCGGCGGGCTTTCCGACCGCAGGACGATCGCGAAGATCGGTTCCGATATCGGCCACCTCTACAGCGAATTCCTGCCGGATATTTTTCACAGCGAGACCGGCATTGCGATAGACGTCGAATATATCGGCTCCGAATCGGGGCTCATGACCGACCTGATCGCCAATGTCGGGCAGAATGTCGCGGTGGCCGATTGTTCCCTGCGCAACTGGTGCCCGAACTTCATGATGACGGTCGGTAATGGCTTCGTCATCGCGCTCATGGAGCGCATGCTCGGTGCAGCACCGGACAGCATCGGCGAACCCGATGAGCGCAGTCTTTCCCATATCGAGCTCGATCTGGCTGCCATGGTCCTTGGACGTATCGGCGGCGTGCTCCGTTCCGGAGTCAACGCGCCGGGCGGTTTTGAAGCGGCTATCGAGCCGCCGTTCAATTCCAATGGCAAAAGTGCCTTCGACGAGATGATTGCGGGCCTCTACGGCGTTAACATCCGCATGAAAATCGACATTGGCAAAGTGTCGTCGGAATTCTCGCTGATCATACCGCAGCGTCCATTGCTCAAGACATCCATCGTCGCTCCCAAGGCTTCGGCGCAGGCGCTGAAGAAGCAGGAAGAGTGGATGGAGATGATCTCGGAACAGGTGAAGAGATCGCAGGTCACGCTTGAGGCGCGCATCAAGCTCGAAACGCTGACACTCCGTACGATTTCGAAGCTGGTGGCCGGCGATGTCATTCCGTTTCAGGCCCTCAACCAGGACGATATCGGCGTTGAGGTCAGTGCTAACGGTTCCAAGCTCTATAATTGCGAATTCGGCAAGTCAGGCGACCGCTACATGGTTCGGGTAAAGAACAATGTCAGCACGGACGACGAGATCTTACGACATTTGATGGGTTAAAATCCTGCCCGACCTTTTTGGGTTTGGGCAGGCTGACGCAAGTTTCAAAGGGAATAATCAGCGCATGGCTACGAAGAAAACACCTGTGACCGATGATGCGGCGTTGCCGTCGTTTGAAGACGGCGGCGACCTCGACCAGGCTATCGGCGATCTGCGTGGCGTCCTCAAGACGGATGCGGAAGGCTCGCTCTCCGATTTTGGCGACTTCGGCGATAGTACGGACGAGGTTTCTACGGATACCGACCTTTCCGCCTTCGGTGGCGGAACGGCCGATTTTGCGATGGACGATTTTGCCGCCGCCCCGCAGGTTGCGGGCGTAAAGGCACCGCTGGGCAGCGGCCTGTCCGAAAACATCGACCTGATCATGGATATCCCGATCGATGTCCAGATCGTTCTCGGCACCAGCCGAATGCTCGTCTCGGGGCTGATGAGCCTGGAGGAGGGCGCGACGATCGCACTCGACCGCAAGATCGGCGAGCCGGTCGAGATCATGGTGAATGGCCGCCGTATTGCGCGCGGTGAAATAACGGTTCTGGAAGACGACGATACGCGCTTCGGCGTAAAATTGATTGAAGTACTGAGTACGAAGAAAGCCTGATCCCTGTGGGGACGGAGAGGAAAGACCATGATGGACTTTGAAGATTTCGGTAACCCAATTGCGGGCAAGCCGTTGTCTCAGGCCGACAAGGCGGCCGCGGTGCTTCTTGCCATGGGCAAGGGCGTCGCCGGCAAGCTGCTGAAGTTTTTCACGCAGCACGAATTGCAGATGATCATTTCCTCGGCCCAGACCCTTCGCGTCATTCCTCCCGATGAACTTGCGCAGATCGTGGCCGAGTTCGAGGACCTGTTCACCGAAGGAACGGGTCTGATGGACAATGCCAAGGCAATCGAGAGCATTCTCGAAGAAGGTCTGACCCCTGAAGAAGTGGACAGCCTTCTCGGCCGCCGCGCAGCGTTCCAGGCCTATGAAGCATCGATCTGGGACCGCCTGCAGGAAGCAGAGCCGGAATTCGTCGGCAAGTTCCTGCTGCGCGAACATCCGCAGACCATTGCCTATATTCTCTCCATGCTGCCCTCGTCCTTCGGTGCCAAGGTTCTTTTGACCATTCCGGAAGAGCAGCGCGCCGATATCATGAACCGCACGGTGAACATGAAGGAGGTGAGCCCGACGGCCGCCCAGATCATCGAGAAGCGTGTGGTCAACCTCATCAACGAAATCGAAGCCGAGCGCAATGCCGGCGGTTCCACGAAGGTTGCCGACCTGATGAACGAACTGGACAAGCCGCAGGTCGATACGTTGCTCAGCTCGCTCGAGACGCTCAGCAAGGAAGCCGCAAACAAGGTCAAGCCGAAGATCTTCCTCTTCGACGACCTCATGTTCATGCCGCAGCGCAGCCGTGTCATGCTGCTGAACGATGTGTCGGCCGATGTTCTGACGATGGCGCTGCGCGGCGCCACGATGGAAATCAAGGAATGTGTGCTTTCCAGCATCAGTCCGCGCCAGCGCCGCATGATCGAATCGGACCTTGCGGTGCCGCAGGCCTCGATCAACACCCGCGAAGTGGCGATTGCCCGCCGTGCCGTTGCGCAGGAGGCGATCCGGCTGGCCAATTCCGGCCAGATCCAGCTGAAGGACGCTGCCGCGGAAGAACAATCGGCTGCGGCCTGAGTGGAAGCCGGTTGATAACCGGCCCATCTGCTGCAGGCGGCCATTGCGGTGGCCAGCCCCCGGCGCTAGTTTCGGGACGACGGCCTGCCGGGATCGGCGGGCCTTTTTTTATCCCGGGAACGTGCCTTGGCAGACGATCAGGACAAGGACAGTAAAACAGAAGCCCCAACGGAGAAAAAACTCCGTGATGCGGCGGAAAAGGGCAATCTGCCCTTTTCCCGTGAAGTGCCGATCTTTGCGTCGTCACTGGCCTTTTACTGTTATCTCGTTTTCTTTCTGCCCGACGGTGCCGGCCGCATCGGCGAGACGCTGAAGGACCTGTTCGGCCAGCCCGAACAATGGGACCTCAGCACCAGGCCAGACGCCCTGTCGCTTTTGTACTTCCTCGGCACGTCCATGGCCTATCTGCTCATGCCGGCCATGATCATGTTCATCGTCTTCGGCCTCGCCTCTTCGTTTTTCCAGAACCTGCCGTCGCCGGTGCTGGAACGGGTGCGCCCGCAATGGTCCCGCGTATCGCCCGCCAGGGGTTTCACGCGCATCTATAGCAAGCAGGGTTTCGTGGAATTCGGAAAGTCCGTTTTCAAGATCATGATCGTCTCGACCATCATGTTCTTCGCTCTGCGCGGCGAGTTCTACAGCCTCATCGATCTGATGTTTTCCGATCCGCAGGTTATTTTTGTCCGGGTCGTCGAGATCGTCAAAAAGATGATGATCGTAATCCTGCTTTCGACCGCATTGCTCGCCGCCGTGGACGTTTTATGGACGCGCCATCACTGGTTCACCCAGCTGAAAATGACGAAGCATGAGGTGAAGGAAGAATACAAGCAGTCGCAGGGCGACCCGGTTGTCAAATCCCGTCAGCGATCGATTGCCCGCGACCGTGCCCGCCGCCGTATGATCAACAACGTGCCTCGCGCGACCCTCGTCATCGCCAACCCGACACACTTTGCGGTGGCGTTGCGTTACGTGCGTGAAGAAAGCGACGCGCCTGTTGTCGTTGCCAAGGGCCAGGACCTTATCGCATTGAAAATCCGCGAGATTGCGGAAGAAAATAATATCCCCGTTTTTGAGGACCCGCCGCTTGCGCGCTCCATGTTTGCGCAAGTCTCGATCGATAGTGTGATTCCACCAGCCTTTTATAAGGCTGTGGCTGAGCTTGTTCATCGGGTTTACGCCATGAAGTCATCGAAAATACGGGTTCAATAAGACCAATGAAAAAATCCGCCTATTCTGAACAGCGGGAAATGATCGTCGCAGAGGCGATCAACCCGATCGCTACAGAACTACGATTGCTAGACCCGGCCGACCTGATTTCGCTGCTCAGATTCGAGTGCTACGGCAGCATTGCCGATCTCGTGTCATCGGCTGCGGAGCTTTATTATCATCCCGGTACGATCAATTTCGGCGCCGGCGGCGAATATAAACTCGAATGGGAAGGCGCGCCGGAGATCGTTCTCGATCTCGAAATCAAACCGATCGGCGCCACGGTCTATGCACAATTGATCTTGGCCAATGAACATGCGGCGGTCGAAATCAATCATGTGTCGTTTCAGAACCCTTCGGAAAATCCGGACGAAAACACCGAGTTCCTCCGCCATAGCCTGATGGCCGCCCGATTCGTTTCGACCCACCAGGGCGAAGCGGCCTGAACCATCCGCCGAATATCCAGCCGATGACCGGTTGCGACTGCCGAAACGGCGGTCGCGACGGTTTTGCCTGATCGCTTTTTCACCCGACCTTGCCCGAAGCCTGCCACCGCGCGCAAAACCGTTATGGGAAAGCGAGGAACGCCTTGCAAATCAGCGTTGTTGTTTGGTACCTATCGAATTAACGATTTGTTAACGAACGGCAGGTCGCGGTGGATCATTTCAACCACCGCCGATGCGCATGATGCCTCTGCTCGTTTCCGGCGCAGCGCCGGATTATTTCTTACATTTTGAATTGGGTGGAACCCATGACCAGCATTATGACCAATGCGGCGGCAATGGCCGCGCTGCAAACCTTGCGCATGATCGACAAGAACCTCGAGACCACGCAGGCACGCGTCTCCTCCGGTTACCGCGTCGAGACGGCAGCGGATAACGCGGCCTATTGGTCTATCTCCACGACCATGCGCTCGGACAATGCGGCGCTTTCGGCCGTTCAGGACGCACTTGGTCTCGGCGCCGCCAAGGTCGACACCGCCTTCGAAGCCGTGGAAAGTGCTATTGAGACGGTCAAATCGCTGAAGGCGAAGCTGGTTGCCGCTTATGGTGTGGGCAGCAACCGCACGAAGATCCAGGAAGAAATCAAGCAGCTTCAGGATCAGCTGAAGAGCATCTCCGAATCGGCGTCTTTCTCCGGCGAAAACTGGCTCCAGGCGAAGATCGGCGACGGCAAGACGCCGCCCGCGGAAGAGCCGGTCATCAAGAAGATCGTCGCTTCATTTACCCGCACCGCCGCAGGCGCAGTCGGGGTGACGACGGTCGATTATTCACTCGATTCGAGCACGGTGCTTTTCGATCTGAGCGGCGGCAAGTTCGGCATTCTCGACACCGAAGCGCGATTCCTGCGCAAGAACGAGACGATCGTGACGATGCGCACGACCGATACGCCCGCGGCACCCGCCGCTCCCACCGTCACCGACAAGGATTATGTCGTTCCGACGCTGAAAGATAGCGAATTGGCGGCACTGGCAGGTTTTTCCGTCAAGGCGACCGGCATCTATACCAATGCCGCCAATACGGAGGGTTATTTGAAGATCGGTGATGGTGTGTGGGTAAAGCTCACCTCCACCGACCCGGCAGCGGCGGGCGCTCCGGCGACCGACAGCACGACCCCCGTCGCGACCACGACATCGCCGAGCACTAACTGGTATTACGATGTCACAGCGGCAATTGACCCCGACAGTCGTAAACTCGGAATCTCCGTCTCCACGCTCGACATCAACAAGCTCACCGATCTCGCCCAGAAAATGGGAACCATGACGGGAGAGCAATATACCGAAGCCGACGTGCTGGATGCGATGATGTCCTTTGTCGACGGCCAGCTCGAAGCGATGACCAGCGCGGCGTCCAGCCTGGGCTCGCTGCAGAGCCGTATCGACATGCAGGAGAACTTCGTGTCGAGCCTGATGGACGTGATCGACAAGGGCATCGGTCGTCTTGTCGACGCTGACATGAACGAGGAATCGACCAAGCTGAAGGCGCTCCAGACACAGCAGCAGCTCGGTATCCAGTCACTCTCCATCGCCAACGCCAACGCGGAAAATATTCTCCAGCTCTTCAAGTAATGGAGCTTCCTCGCATGGGCATGCGCGGAAACGTGGCGCAGACGTGCTGAACAGTTCCGCCTTCATCCTCGCACAAGTTTGAACACCTAACGTCGGGGCAATATGGGGCGGATCGCATGGCGCGGTCCTCCGGCAATCATGGAAGAGACGGGCAGGGTAGCAAGGATGACGGTGGTGCCGCCAAACGGCTTAGAGCATTTCCAGGAAAAGCGGACCCCGGTTTTCCGCTCGGAAATGCGACAGAACGTTCCAGATCGCAGGCAGCGAAACATGTCTCGTCCCCTGTTTTGCCGGGGGCGTGCATGACCACCTCCATCGCAAGATATCTGAAGGACTTCGGTGACGCTCAGCCGGCAGGACTGGCCTTCGGCGATCCCCTGGCGGATACCGATGGCGTTTCGCCATTTGCCGACGCTGCATCCGGTTTCGATGAATTCGAATCCGTCGACGTGGAGAGTGAAAGGCAGGCCGCTTACGCCCGTGGCCATGAGGATGCGACACGCGAAATCACCGAAAAGATGCAGGCGGAACGCGACGAGCTGCTGGCCGCCCATTCGGCTGAGCTGGAGGCGCTGCGATCCGCCTATCTCGAGGAAATCGCGGTCTTTCTGTCGCGCGGGCTGCGAGAGGGCATTGATGCGATTGCCGCCACCCTCAGCGAACAGACCGCCGCAATCCTTGCTCCGGTTTTGACGGAAGAACTGTCGCTTAAAGCAGTCTCGGCGCTGGCGGATGTGGTGCGCGCTTCCATGCCGGATGGTGACGCCGTCACGCTTGTCGTGAAAGGTCCGAAGGATTTGTTCGAGCAGTTGAAGACCCAGCCCGGCTTTGAAGAAGAGACGATGAAGTTTACCGAGACCGCCGATATCGATCTTTCAGTCGAGCTGGGTGAGAGCGTCTTCGTGACGCGCATGTCCGCCTGGGCCTCCAGTCTTCGCAAGGTGATGAAATGAGTGAAGGCGAAAACCATCACCACGGCAAAAACGAGATCATCATCGTCAAACGCCATAAAGGTGGCCATGACGGTGCGCATGGTGGTGCGTGGAAGATCGCCTACGCCGACTTCATGACGGCGATGATGGCGTTCTTCCTCGTCATGTGGCTGGTCAATGCCGCCAATGAGGAAACCAAGGCCTCGGTCGCGAGCTATTTCAATCCGATAAAACTGTCCGATGAGAAACCCTCGTCCAAGGGGCTGGAAAAGCCCGTGGACAAGGAAGAGGGCGTCCAGAAAAAGGACCAGTCCAACATTCAGGCAGAGAAAGTGACCAAGGGATCCGCCGCGGCGACGGGCGAAGACCTGACGTCCCAGACAGGTGAACAGTCGAATTTCTCCGAAGCGGACTTTTTCGAAAATCCCTATTCCGTGCTGGCGGAAATCGCCCAGCAGGTCGGGCAGCAGGCCAATGTCAGCGCCAAGGGCGAGGGCGGTGCTGCCGATTCCGGCCCTGCAACCGGCGCAAGCGGCGGCGAGGCCTATCGCGATCCCTTCGATCCTGATTTCTGGACGCAGCAGGTGAAAATCACCCGCGCCGATCAGCAACAAAAACCGGTTGAGCAGCAGGCCGCCGAAAACAAGCAGGAGAATGCTGCCGACAGCGCTCAGGCCGTTGCGGTTACATCGTCTCAGGCGCCGGAAGACAAGGCGCAAGACGCCATGGACGTCGCCGCGGTTGTGCCGCAGCAACGGCCGGATGCCGCCGAGCAGGCAGCGCTTGTACGGCCCAGGCCCGACCAGCAGCAAGAGGCGAAGGATGTTCAGCAAAAGGCGAGCGATGCTGAATGGGAAAAGGCCGATACGCTGCGCGAAGAAATCGAGAAACAGATATCCGGCATAACCGGCAGGCTCTCGGAAGGGCTGGTCGTGACGCCTGCGGAAGGCGGATTGCTGCTGACCATTTCCGACCAGACGGAAACACCGATGTTCAATATCGGATCGGCCGTTCCCCGGCGCGAAATGGTTCTCGCCATGGAAAAGATCGGCAAACTGCTTCAGGAGCGCGGTGGCAGCGTGGTAATTCGCGGCCATACGGATGGGCGGCAGTTCAAGGGCGAGGCCAACGACAATTGGCGGCTCTCCATGGACCGCGCGCACAGCGCCTATTACATGCTGGTGCGCGGCGGCCTGTCGGAAGAGCGGGTAAAGCAGGTTTCTGGGTTTGCGGACCGCAGATTGCAGGTCCCGGCAGATCCCCTGGCGGATGCCAACCGCCGTATCGAAATCCTGCTTGAGGCTGATCGGGGGTGAGTGTGACGAAAACCTCGAAACGCTGGCTTCTTCTTGCGGCGACGCTTTGTGGTCTCGGTGCCGGACCATTCAAGGCGTTTTCGCAGTCGCAAGACAATCTCATGCCCTATTCCATGCTGCGCTCCCTGCAATTCGTGCAGGATTCGGTTGCCAAGGGAGACCATTCGGCAACGGAAATGCAGCGGTTCCTGCTCCAGACCATAGATGAGCGGCTGAAAAGCGCGCCTTCGGCGATCTTCAAGGATCCACGCAATGTCGATGCGGCGCTGATTTATGCGATGAGCGGCGGCAATCCCGCCACGCTTGAATTGCTGGTCGCGCGCGATGTGGACGGCAATTTCGACAGCCGCGTCGCCGATATCCTGCGCAAGTATCTGTCGGGCAAGGGGACGCTGGTGGCGCAGAGCATCGCGGCGATGGTGCCTGAATATCGCGGCACGCGGATAGGCGCCTATCTGGCGCTGATCGGTGGCAATGTCACGATCCCGCGCGATCCTCTGGCCGCGCTCGGCTTTTACGACATTGCCCGGCTTGAAGCGCCAGGGACAATCGTTGAGGAGGCGGCATTGCGCCGCTCGCTCGCCATTGCGGTTGAAGACGGCGATGCAAAACGCGGCGTCGAATACGCACAGCGTTACGCGCGGCGGTTCCTGCATTCGCCCTATGCAAGCCAGTTCGCGGATCTTCTGGTCTCGCTGGTGGTCAAACGCTCTGATTCCCTCGGCGAAGACGCGATAGTGGAGACCTTCGCGATGATGGATGCGGAAAGGCAGAAGGAGGCCTATCTGCGTCTTTCGCGTCTTGCGGCGATCAGCGGCAAGGATTCGCTGGCCCGCATGGCTGCGCTTAAAGCGAAGACGCTGTCGTCCGCCGCGCCGGACAAACCGGAAGCGCAGGCCAATCTCTACGAAAGCCTTTCCAACATTGGAACACCCGATGTGGTGAGCGCGATCGAGACGATCGGACAAATTCCCGAAACGCAGCTTTCGGACCGGGACAGGGCCCTCAGAGATGCCGCAAGGGCGATCGCCGAACAGGTGGTTCGTCCTCCCTCGCTATCAGGTGCTGGTGTCGACGCGGCGGCGCAGGGCGCCAGACAGAACGCAGCCAAAAATGATGCGGTGGCTGGCGGGGAAAAAAGCATATGGCGGGTTGAAACCCACAAGGCCGACGATGGCGGTGAGAATGTCCGGCAGCTCGTGACAAGCGGCCGCAGCAAGCTCGATGAAATCGACAGCCTGTTGAAGAAAGGCGAGGGGGCACCATGATCGACGCAACCATCAATGCGCTAACGAATGCGCCACCGTCAGATCCGCGCGCAGGCAGTGCTGCCGCACGTGACGAGGCGAGAGGCGGCAGCTTTGGCGATGCCCTTTCCACGGTTCGTGACGAGCGACCGCCGCAGGCGCCGCATTCGCGGTCGGACGATTCTGGTTCAGCCGGGCAACAGCACGGACAGGCCGACGGCGAGGGGGAAAAGATGGATGTCCCGGTCAAACGGCCTGCAGCCTTCCTGAATGTCATCGTCAACGAGCATGCCGGGGACGGTCGAGTTCACGACACAGCTGCCGAGTTCCAGAACGCGGTCAAATCCTCGCGGGCACAATTGGGGGACGGCAAGCCTGGCAAGAAGCTTAAAGATGAGGCGGATAAGGATGCCGAGGCGATAACGGATACTCTCGATCCGAAGCTCGCCGAACTGCAGCTGGTTACGGCCAGCGCCGGGGCAATGGCCACGGCCAAGACGCCGCTGGAAGAAATTGCGCAGGCAATTGCCGGCAAGACCGACACGGTCAAGTCCGACAGGGCTGAACCTGTCCGCAGCAAGGCTGAACATCCGGCCAAGGACATGCCGACTGGGGTTGCAGCTGCCAATGATGCGGCGGGTTCGGCTTCGGAAAACGAAGGCGATGCCTCGTCATTCCGCTTCGCGTCTCCGCGTTCGGGTGCAGCCCGCGCTCTTGATATGAGCACGGTTCAGCGCGAAGGCCGCGTGGAGTTCGACACGCGGGAAAGCAGCGGCAAGGCGGCCGATACCATAACGGTTCTCGATTCCCGGCGCTTCATCGGTCTGGCGCCCTCCTCCAATGCCTCGGCTCTGACCGGCCTGATCGCCAATGATCCGGAATGGGTCAGCGCCATGCAGCCCGGTTCAGCGCTGTCCAACGCAGCCGCCCAGACCAGCACCGGCAAGGTCGTGCATACGCTGAAGCTGCATATGACGCCGATCGAGCTTGGATCGGTGACGATGTCACTGCGTCTTGCCGGTGACGAACTCGCCGTGCACATGACTGTGGAGAGCGTCGCGGCCTATAAAAAGCTCCAGGAAGACAGCAAGAGCATCCTTGATGGCCTCAAGGCGCAGGGTCTGACGGTCGATAACATCACGATCAGCATCGCTTCTTCCGATAAGAGTGACCAAACGGGCACACAAGCCAACAATCAGCAAAATCAGCAGGCGCAGCAACAGGGCCAGCAGGCGGCTGCGGGCCGCAACCGTGACGAGTCCGGTGCACGAGGCGGCCGGCAAGGCAATGGCGATAATTTGGGGGTGCATAATGAAGGCATGGACGGCGCTCTTGGCTCTGCCCGCACTTCTGCTGACAATGGCGTCTATCTCTGAAAACGCATCGGCCTCGGCAACGTCAGGCGTGTGTGAAAGAGAGATCCAGTCTGCGGCACGCAAGTACGGCGTGCCGGAGGGAATTCTCTATTCAGTGGGCCTGACGGAGACTGGCCGCAAGGGGCGGCTCGACCCCAACGCCATGAATATCGAAGGAAAACCGGTATTTGCGGCCTCTACCGAAGAGGCCTTGATGACTTTTGAGGCTGCCAAACGCAATGGCGCCAAGCTGATCGACCTTGGATGCATGCAGATAAATCATTATTTCCACGGCGAAAATTTCACATCTGCGCGCGAAATGTTCGATCCGCGTCGCAATGTCGAATATGCCGCCATGTTCCTGCGTAACCTCCACAACAGACACGAGACTTGGACGATGGCGGTTGCCCGCTATCACGCAGGGCCCAATAATGACCCGGCCCAGAAGAAATATGTCTGCCGGGTCATCGCCAATCTGGTGGCGACTGGCTACGGGAAATGGACGCCCAACGCTAAAAATTTCTGCGAAGGATAACAACCTGAAATTGCTTTATCAGGGGTTGGGACTCGTTATCGGAAATGTGGCGAGACAAAGCCCGAAAAAAGGCGTTTCAAGCGTTTTTTAGCGATTTCGGAAATTTTTACACAAAAATTTTGTGCCATATATGGTTAATACCCACTATATATAGATCAAATCGGCACAAAATGGTTAATCAATTATTAATAACTATCGATGATTTCCTACAGTTGTCGCTGAATCCCCCGATTCGTACCAATGCCTCATTGGAAAACACCACACTGATTCGGAGGCGGACGAATGATCGTAGTGGTTGATGAGCGCGAGCTCGTTAAAGACGGCTATACATCTCTATTTGGGCGTGAGGGCATTCCCTCGACCGGGTTCGATCCGGTCGAATTCGGGGAATGGGTCTCGACGGCGGCGGAAAGCGATCTTGCGGCTGTGGAAGCCTTCCTGATCGGCCAGGGCGACCGGAGCTTCTCCTTGCCAAAGGCGATCAGGGATCGCACGACGGCGCCTGTCATCGCGGTGAGCGACCAGCCCTCGCTGGAAGCGACACTCGCGCTGTTCGACAGCGGCGTTGATGATGTCGTGCGCAAGCCCGTTCACCCTCGGGAAATCCTCGCACGTGCGGCGGCTATTCGCCGCCGGCTGCAGGTCATTTCGAATTTCACCGACGCCGGTCCGATCCGGGTCTTCTCCGATGGACGCGACCCGGAAGTGGGCGGCGAGGTATTTCCCCTGCCGCGCCGCGAGCGCCGCATTCTTGAATATTTGATCGCCAATCGCGGACGCCGCGTTTCCAAGGCGCAGATTTTCAATGCCATCTACGGCATCTTCGATGATGACGTCGAAGAAAACGTCGTCGAAAGCCACATCAGCAAGCTGCGCAAGAAGCTGCGCAAGAAACTTGGCTACGACCCGGTCGATTCCAAGCGGTTCCTCGGCTACAGCATTGATTGGCAATGATTTTCATTGACCCGCGTGGTCTTTTTCAAACGCGGTATTTCAGACAGCTTCACGCAAGCCAAACGCTTTACCTTCTCCTTGAAAGATGACCACGAGGGTTTTTGAATGAGTATTTTCGGCACTATGCGAACCGGCGTGTCCGGCATGAATGCACAGGCGAACAAGCTGGGCACCGTTGGCGACAACATCGCCAACGCAAGCACCACCGGTTACAAGCGTGCATCGACGTCGTTCTCGTCGCTCGTTCTGCCCTCCTCGTCGGGCAGCTACGCTTCCGGCGGTGTGCAGTCCAACGTTCGCTACAGCATTTCGGAGCAGGGCAACCTCTCCTACACCACCTCGGGTACTGACCTTGCCATTCAGGGCAACGGTTTCTTCGTTGTCCAGGATGGTGCAGGCACGCCTTATCTCACCCGTGCCGGCTCTTTCGTGAAAAACTCGGAAGGCTATCTGGAAAACGCCGCTGGCTTCCAGCTGATGGGTTACCCCTACGGTTCCAACCCGCCGGCTGCCGTCGTTAACGGCTTCACAGGTCTTGAAGCCATTAACGTCAACAATTTCGGCCTGACGGCATCGCCCTCCACGCAGGGCAGCTTCCCGGCCAACCTCAATCGTGACGATACGGCCGTAGCGGCGGCGTCGCTCCCCAGCACCAACTCCGCAACGGCGAAGTTCGGCAACAAGACTTCGCTGACCGCATTCGATAGCGGCGGCGCGAAGGTACTCTACGACTTCTATTACACCAAGACTGGTGACAACACCTGGGAAGTGGCGGTCTACCGTCAGGATCAGTCGACCAATGGTGGCTTCCCCTATACGGCGACTGCGCCGGCATCCCTTGTGCAGGAAAGCGTCACGCTGACCTTCGATCCTGCGACCAACAAGCTGACGACTACGTCTCCCAAATCCATCACCATCGACGACAACAACAGCGGCGTGGCGCAGGCGATCAACATCGACCTGTCCGACATGACCCAGTTTTCGTCGAAGTTCACGCCCGGCACGGCGATCCTGAACGGTAACGGTCCGAGCCAGATCAAGGATGTCGAAATCGGCAAGGATGGCGTAGTGACGGCAGTTTACCAGGATGGCGGCCGCCGCAACATTTACCAGCTGGCGCTGGCCACCGTGCCGAGCGTCGACAACCTGAGCCCGCAGAACGGCAACGTTTATCTTCCGAGCAACGAGTCCGGTGTCGTTACCATCGGCTTCCCGCAATCGGGCAGCTTTGGTTACGTCCA
Source organism: Agrobacterium sp. CMT1 (assembly GCF_037203725.1). Taxonomy (NCBI): domain Bacteria; kingdom Pseudomonadati; phylum Pseudomonadota; class Alphaproteobacteria; order Hyphomicrobiales; family Rhizobiaceae; genus Agrobacterium; species Agrobacterium sp. CMT1. The sequence continues at coordinate 485,451 of NZ_JBBCAR010000001.1, read as the reverse complement.
GAAGGGCGCGCTGGAAGGCTCGAACGTCGATATCGCCAGCGAACTCACCGACATGATTGAATCCCAGCGCATCTATACCGCGAATTCGAAGGTCTTCCAGACTGGATCGGATTTGATGGACGTCCTGATCAATCTGAAGAGATAGTAATTCCTACGGGGACAGATGAATGTCGCTCACGTCAGCAATGAATACTGCGCAGTCGATTTTCAATAATACAGGTAAGCAGACGGACGTTACCTCGAAAAACATTGCCAATGTCGGCAATGCGAACTACGTCAAGCGAACCGCCATTCTCGGCACGACCATGGCCGGAGCGAGTATCGTCTCCAATGGCCGTGCCCAGAATGAAAGTCTTCTCAGGCAGACGATTTCCAGCGCCTCGCTGGCCACCGGGCAGAACACTGTTCTGACCGGTCTCGAGGAGATGAAGAGCATTTTCGGCGGCAACGACTACGAAAGCGCGCCGTCCACCTACATGAAGGAACTGCTCAAGAGCCTTAGCGGCTATGCCGCCAAGCCGAGCAATGCTGCTCTTGCCGCAACGGCCGTGACTTCCGCCGCGGATGTCGCCAGCTCATTGAACAAGGCGTCTGCCGAATTGCAGGCGATGCGTCTGCGTGCCGACAAAGAAATCTCCCTTCAGGTCGACAAGCTGAACGGCCTGCTCGCGAAATTCGAGGAAGCCAATAACGAGGTCAAGGCGCAGACGGCGATCGGCGGCGATCCGAGTGACGCACTCGATCAGCGCGAGACCTTGCTGAAGGACATCTCGTCCATCATCGGCATCAATGTCGTCAACCGCCCGAATAATGACGTCGCGCTTTACACGACCGACGGCGCGACGCTGTTCGAGATCGTACCGCGTCCGGTAACCTTCAAGGCGCAGCCGGGCTACGACGCGACGACCACCGGCAACGCGATTTATGTGGACGGTGTGGCGCTTAAGGCCGGCAGCGGCAGCAACACGACGGCGGAAGGATCGCTTCAGGGTTTGATGCAGGTTCGCGATGAACTTGCGCCGACCATGCAGAGCCAGCTCGACGAAATCGCGCGCGGCCTGATCACGATGTTTGCGGAAAAGCCGATTACCCAGCCGGCGCCGCCTGCGACGCCCCTGACGGCGAAGCCCGGCCTTTTCACCTGGTCGACGGCAACCGCAACGAGCGAGATTCCTCCCGCCGGCGTCGTCGTCCCGGGGCTCGCTGCGACCATTACCGTCAACTCCGCGTTAATTATTTCGCAAGGTGGCAATCCGGAATTGTTGCGCGACGGCGGCATCAACGGTACCGCTTATATAGTCAATCCCGCAGCTACGGGCGGAACCGGGTTTTCCGCTCTGATCGACAGCTATGTGACCGCATTCGACGCGCCCATGAATTTCGCCGCGTCGACACGTATCGATACGAATACCAGCATCCTGAAATACGGCACCAACTCGATGGGTTGGCTCGAACAGGAACGGTCCGGTGCGACTTCGGCAAACGAAGCGAAAAGCGCGCTTTATGAGCGCTCTGCGACATCCTATTCGAACAATACGGCGGTTAGCCTGGACGAGGAGCTGTCGCTGCTCATGGATATCGAGCAGTCTTACAAGGCGGCCACGAAACTGGTGACGACCGTTGATGAAATGCTCAAGTCCTTGATGGACATGGTGAGGTAAAGGATGAAAACGTCATTCATTTCATCGCTGGCGATGCAGAACAGCATGCGCAGCACCATCCTCAAGGCTCAGCTTGAGATGACGAATCTCAATACCGAGCTGACCACGGGCAAGCACGCGGATCTTGGTGTGACGCTGGGTGCCAATACGGCCCGCAGCCTCGATCTCAACAGGGACGTGGAGCGGATTTCCTCGCTCGTCACGGTCAACTCCTTCGCCACACAGCGTCTTGAATCGTCGCAGACCGCGTTGGACGGCATGGCAAAGGCCGCCCAGGAAATCCTCAATGTTCTGGTGCCGAATACGAGCAGCGAGCAGCCCACGCTTGCCACCGTCAACCAGAAAATCACGATCGCCTTCAACAATTTCACCAGCTTTGCCAACACGGCCGTGGATGGTGAGTATCTGTTTTCCGGTACGAATACGGATGTGAAGCCGGTCCAGGACTATTTCGCCGATGGTTCGCCGTTGAAAGCCGCCTATGACGCCGAACTGAACCATTTCATGGCGACACAGACGCCGGCCGTGGGGAGTATCTCGGACCTGTCCAAAGATCAGGTCAACGCCTTCATGACGCATATGGAAGGCGTATTCAACGGTACGACGACTGTAACCAACCCGCCGCACAGCAGTCTCGCTGTGGGACAGAATGTCGATTTCTGGACGAGGTTCGGTTCCAACGCCAGCGATACCAACATGACGAGCCGGATCAGCCAGAACGAAGTGGTCGAAACGTCGACCAACAGCAATTCGCAGGGCATGCGTTACTTCGCGATGACGGCAATCACGGCGATGACCTTCCTCAAGGACAATGTTTCGAGCACGGTCCGCGAGGCGGTCGCCACCCAGTCGGTGACGACTATCGGCAAGGCGATCAGTGGGCTGAACCAGCAGGCAAGCAGTCTTGGCCTTTCGCAGGAGCGCGTCAAAAAGTCGAATGACTCTCTGGCTGCCCAGAAGAAGATCATCGAAACACATCTGTTGGATATCGAGGGGATCGATACCTACGAGGCGAAGACCCGTCTCGATCTGCTGCAGCAGCAGATTGAGATCGCATACAGCCTCACGTCGCGTCTGCAAAAAATGAGTCTGGTGAACTACCTCTGATGAACAGGGGTGGCGGCAGATAAAGGATACATGAATGTACCAGTTTTCCTACGCCGAAATCATGGAGGATGGTGTCGCCAACGCGAAAGACCGCGAGCGACAGGCGTTGACCAAATCGATCGAACTGCTTGCGGAGGCGAAGGACTCCTCTTCTCAGCGGCACACGATCGAAGCGCTTTTTTACACTCGACGGGTCTGGATCCGCTTCATTGAGGATCTCAAGCAGCCGGATAATCAACTGGCCATGGAACTGAGGGCCAATCTGATTTCGATCGCGATCTGGATACTGAAAGAGTGCGAACTGATCCGGAAACGTCAGTCGACGAATTTCCAGGGCATAATTGACGTGACAACCATCATCAGGGATGGACTGAAATGAAAAGTACACTTCGAATTTCGCTGAAGTCGGGCGAAAAGATTTTCATCAACGGCGCAGTTCTGCGTGTGGATCGCAAAGTGGCGCTGGAATTCCTGAACGATGTCACGTTCCTGCTCGAGAACCACGTATTGCAGCCCGACCAGGCTACCACCCCGCTGAGACAGCTTTATTTCATCGCGCAGATGATCCTTATCAATCCGGAGGGGCGGGAACAGTCCACCAACATGTTCCGCAAGTCCGTGAGCATGCTCTTGAATTGCTTCCAGCATGACGAGGTCCTTGCGGAGCTCAAGCGCATCGACGGGCTGGTTGCCTCCGGCAAGGCTTTCGAAGCGCTGAAGGCCATCCGCGGCCTTTACCCGATCGAGGAGAAAATCCTCAACAATCAGGAAATGACCCCTGCAACGATCGAACAGATTCGCAAGGAGATCGCACCATGGCGGTAGATGCAGTCAATGCGGCGGCGGCAAACCCCTGGGCGAATGCCGGGGCGAGCAGCAACGACAAGAACGCGGCCTCGCTGAACTATGACAGCTTCCTGAAGCTCCTCATCGCCCAGATGAAGAACCAGGATCCGACCAGCCCGATGGATGCTGGTCAGCAGATGTCGCAGCTTGCAAGCTTTTCGCAGGTCGAGCAGACCATCAAGACGAACACCCATCTGAAGAGCATGCTGCAGGCCGAAGCACTGACCCGTGCGTCGGATCTGGTCGGCAAGACGGTAAAGAGTGCCGACGATACCGTCACGGGCGTGGTGAAGGAAGTCGAAGTCTATTCAGACGGCGTCGTTGCCATCACCGAAGCTGGTGACAAGGTGCTGCTGCAGGCCGGTGTGACCTTCTCCAACGGCCCGATCACGGATAAATCTGATAGTGGAACCGATTCGGATACGCCAGCTGGTTCCTGATATTGATAAGGCGGTATAATGCCGCCTTTCTGGAACGAGGGATGCGACGATGAACGAGGCCGATGCGCTTGATATCATGCAGGCGGCAGTGTGGACGGTTCTCGTCGCGGCCGGTCCTGCGGTTCTCGCCGCCATGATCGTCGGTGTCGCCATCGCCTTCATTCAGGCCCTGACGCAGGTTCAGGAAATGACGCTGACCTTTGTTCCCAAGATCGTCACGATCATGATTGTCCTCGGCGTTGCCGCCCCCTTTGTGGGCGCGCAGATAGCGCTTTTTTCCAATCTCGTCTTTTCACGCGTGCAATCGGGCTTCTGATATCGATCCGGCCAGGATGCCATCCTCGCGCAAGCTTCGGTGGCTAGGGATAGGTTGAAGCATCGGGCCGAATTGCGTGAGCGATTTCGCGAAACGATGCCGCGGAACCGTGCGGCGGCTTTTCCGTCGCCCTTCTCATGAAGAGACAGGACGAAATTTATGGCGCAACCACCAGTCATTTCCTTGCCCAAGGTCAGTCCGAGCACGCGTGACATCGGCTTCGCACTGGGCATCGTGGCGATCCTCTGCGTTCTGTTCCTGCCCATTCCGGTCGTTCTGGTGGATATCGGCCTGGCGTTTTCCATCGCGCTTTCGGTCCTCATCCTCATGGTGGCGCTATGGATACAACGGCCGCTGGATTTCTCGTCATTCCCGACGGTGCTGCTGATCGCGACCATGATCCGCCTGTCGCTGAACATCGCGACGACGCGCGTCATCCTCTCCCACGGCAATGAGGGTCCGACGGCGGCCGGCGGTGTAATCGCCGGCTTTTCCAGTCTCGTCATGTCAGGCGATTTCGTTATCGGTCTGATCGTCTTCCTGATCCTGATCACCGTCAACTTCATTGTCATCACCAAGGGTGCGACGCGTATCGCTGAAGTCGGCGCACGCTTTACCCTCGACGCCATTCCCGGCAAGCAGATGTCGATCGATGCGGACTTGTCCGCCGGCATCATCGATGAGAAGGAGGCGCAGCGCCGCCGCCGCGAGCTGGAAGAGGAAAGCTCTTTCTTCGGCTCGATGGACGGCGCCTCGAAATTCGTCCGCGGCGATGCGATTGCGGGCCTCATCATCACCGCCATCAACATTTTCGGTGGCATCATCATCGGTTATTTCCGGCACGGCATGCCGATCGGCGAAGCGGCCGATGTTTTCGTCAAGCTTTCCGTCGGTGACGGTATCGTCTCGCAGATTCCGGCCCTCATCGTATCGCTGGCAGCCGGCCTGCTCGTGTCGCGTGGCGGCACGGCGGGGTCCACGGATCAGGCGGTCGTCAATCAGCTCAGCGGTTATCCGCGCGCATTGATGGTTTCCGCCATGTTGATGGGCCTGCTTGCCATTATTCCGGGCCTGCCCTTCCTGCCTTTCATGTTCCTCGGTGGCATCATGGCGTTCGGCAGCTGGTATATTCCGCGCCAGGCTGAAGCCGAAAGCGCGCTTCGTCGCCAGGAGGAGGAGAGCAAGATTCTCCAGACGACAGAGGCGGAAAAAGACTCGGTCAAGCAGGTTCTGAAAACCGCCGAGATCGAGCTGGCGCTCGGCAAACAGGTTTCGACCCGCCTTCTCGGCGCGCATCAGGAACTGGCTTTCCGCGTCGGCAAGATGCGCAAGAAATTCGCAACGCAATACGGTTTCGTCGTGCCGGAGATCAAGGTTTCCGACGACATCATGATCCCGGAGAAGGCCTATCAGATCCGCGTTCACGGCACGACCATCGCATCGAGCAATCTGCGCGTCGGAGATGTTCTCGTCGTGACAGGGGCAGGGCGCAAGCCGAGCATCCCGGGCGACGAAATCCGCGAACCCGCTTTCGGCATGCCGGCCGTATCGATCCTCGAAACCTTCACCGAGGATCTCAAGCGCGAAGGCTTTCATCCGATCGATAACGTCTCCGTTGTACTGACGCATCTGAGCGAAGTCATTCGCAACAATCTGCCGCAGCTTCTGTCCTACAAGGACGTCAAGATACTCATCGACAGGCTGGATCCCGAATATAAGAAGCTCGCCGACGAGATTTGTTCGTCGCACATGTCCTATTCCGGCCTGCAAGCCGTGCTGAAACTGCTGCTTGCCGAACGTGTGTCAATCCGCAACCTGCATCTCATTCTCGAAGCCGTCGCCGAACTTGCGCCGCATGTGCGCAAGACGGAACAGATCGTCGAACATGTGCGGGTGCGCATGTCGCAGCAGCTCTGCGGTGATCTGGCCGACAATGGCGTACTCCGCGTCCTGCGTCTCGGCAACAAGTGGGACATGGTCTTCCATCAGGCGCTGAAGCGCGACCAGAAGGGCGAAATCGTCGAATTCGATATCGATCCCCGCCATCTCGAGGAGTTTTCCGAACAGGCGTCGAAAGTTATCCGTGAATTCATGGATCGCGGCCTGCCCTTTGTGCTTGTAACCTCACCGGAAACGCGGTCCTATGTGCGCATGATTATCGAGCGACTCTTCGCGACCCTGCCGGTTCTCTCGCATGTGGAACTTGCCAAGGGGCTGGAGATCAAGATCCTGGGCGCCATTTCATGATAACCGACCCGCAGGGAACCATTATCGCGTTGTTCCTTGCCATCTGCCGTATCGGCGCCTGTTTCATGACCATGCCGGGCTTTTCCAGCTCGCGCATTTCGCCGCAGATTCGCATGTTGCTGTGTGTGGCTGTGTCCATGGCCCTGTTGCCGGTGTTGTGGGATACGATCTATCCGAAAATTTCCGGCGCGAATCAGGGCACTGTCGTCGGCCTCATCGCCACGGAGATCGCGATCGGTGCGATGTACGGGCTGATCGCGCGCTTTTACACGCTTGGTTTTCAGTTCACCGGCGCCCTTATCGGCGCATCGGTCGGCCTCAGTGCGCCCGGCGGCGCCGATGTCATCGAAGACGCCCAGGAAAACCAGATATCCAACTTCATCACCTTCGGCGGACTGCTGGTACTGTTCATGCTGGATTTTCACCACATCGTCCTCAAGGCCCTTGTGGATTCCTATACCGCCACGCCGGTCGGCGCGCTCATCAGCGGCCAGAAGATGCTGATTACGCTGACCGACACGCTGAGGGCGTCGTTTTCGATCATGCTTCGGCTTGCTAGCCCCTTCGTGATCTATGGTCTGATGTTCAACGTCGCGGTCGGCCTCATCAACAAGCTTGCACCGCAAATCCCCGTCTACTTCATATCGACGCCCTTTGTTCTCGCCGGCGGCATCTTCATGCTCTATCTGTCGGTCGCGGCCCTCATCCGCCAGTTCGTGGATGGCTTCGGCCCGGTCTTCATCGGCTTTTGATCGGGAGAAACGCGGTGGCCTCAGACAAGCGGTCGGAGAAACTCAAGCGTCTGGTCACGGTCCAGCGCCACATGGAAAAAATGGCCGAGGTCGAACTGGCCGACACCACCCGCACGCGAAGCGAGGTGGCGCAATCGATGGACAGCGTGCTGGAAGCCATGAGTTCGATGGAGCCGGTGCATCAGACATTCTCGAGGCATTATTCGGATCGTTACGGCCGTCTGGTCGTCAAGGACCGCCAGCTCTCCGGCGTGCAGCAATTGCAGGAAAACAGGGTGCTCAAAGAAAAAACCAAGGCCGACAGGCTGGAGGACAGGATGCACCTGGCCCGTGATCTCGAGGATCGTGAGGCCGACGACAATGCAATCTATGATTTGTTAGAAATTACGAATGCTTCCCGGACACCAGCCTCCAGCAAGGTTGGCGATTCATAGTCTGCTCCATTGTTGCATCGCGGGCGTTTTTTTGAGGACGCCTAAAGCGATGTTTCTTGATTGGGTGAACGTGCCGGTTCGTGCCGCGCGTTCGTCAGCTCGGGAGATCGGGACGTGGCGATATCGGTTATAAGTGATCTGGTGATGGATGTGGTGCGTGCTGCGGACCCCCAGGAAGTCCAGGTTGCCCAGGAGAAACTCAAGGCCAATAAGGCGGCTTTTGCCGCAACCAGCCTTGCAGATGCCGGCAAGGGCTTTGGCGCCGCGGTGGATATGCTGGATGGCGCCTCCTCGAAGGCGGGCCTTGGCAATACGAATATTCGCGCGGCTCGCACCGAAATTCCTGAAACATATCGCAAATATGAGGCCTCTGTCCTCCAGACCTTCGTAGCCAACATGCTGCCGAAAGACAGCGAGGAAGTTTACGGCAAAGGTAATGCCGGCGAGATCTGGAAGAGCATGATGGCCGAACAGTTTGCCGACACGATCTCCAGAAATGGCGGTGTCGGCATTGCAGAGCAGGCATACAAGGATGCGCTTCGGAAGGCCGAAAGCAAAGGCATAACCGACGTATCGATGAATGAAAAAGACCATAATGCTGCAATTCGGATGGTGGCGGAGTTCGAGCGGCAGGTCCTCGGCGTTTCCAATGAGAAAACGGACGAGGCTTGAGAATGAAAAACCCTAACGAGGAGACAAGCATGGACCTTATGTCGAACGACCACCGTATCCAATCCGTTCTCGGCCGCCTTGAAATGATCATCGACCATGAGAACGACAATATCGGTAAGGACCCGCGGTTCGACTTCAAGGTCTCCAATGCCCATAAGAGCCGGTGCCTTTATGAGCTGACGATGCTGTTAAGGGATACCCCGCGCGAGGAAATCGCTGCCGGTTACATGGAGCAGGTCAAGGGCATCAAGTCCAAGCTCGCCACCAATGCCAGCCGCGTCGAGGCACATCTGAATGCAGTTCGTGCGGTCGCCGACCTCCTGAAGAACGCAATCCAGGAAGCCGACACGGATGGTACCTACTCCCAGGAACAGTTCATGTACGGCGCAGCCTCCTGATGTTGAAGCTTCTTCTCACCGGCGTCTGGGTTTGCGCCGTCACGCTCGGCGCGGTGTATTTCTCCGTCCAGATGGCGACGGCGCCCGCGCCGGATGAGGCGGGCGCAAAAAAGGCCAGCTTGCAACTGGTCAAGGGCGAAAGCATCACCATTCCCGTCATCAATGATGGCGGGGTAAACGGTTATTTCCTAAGCCGTATTTCGCTGCGCGTCGACAAGGACAAGATGGCGAAAATAGAGTTGCCGGCAACCCAGTTGATGACCGATGAGCTGTTCACGCTCCTGGCGGGTTCTTCCATGGTCAACATCGCCAATATCTCTACCTTCGATCCCGACGCCTTCAAGCAGCGCATCCGCGAGGGGCTGAACAAGAGGCTTGATGACGAGGTGGTCGAGGACGTGCTGATCGAGCAACTCGATTATCTGTCCAAAGCCGACATTCGTGAGCAGAACGGGAATGGGACACCCCGTTCCATCAAGATCGTCGAAGGTGAAAAAGCCGACGCCGGCAAGGAAGCGGCCGCCGCGCCAGGCCACTGATAGCGCCGCCCCGCTTCGTGCCTTCGGCATGGCGAGAGGCAAGGGACGGTCGCGTGATCCACGTGGTTAATCATTCCTTTGCGTCGGCCTTGGAATTCTATTGATTGCTTTCAGCGTAAATTCAACCAGCACATGTATAAACGGTCCATGAACCGCGAACCCGCAGAAACCTGCGCGTGACGGGCGGGGCTTGCATCGGGGGCTGGGTATGAACGTAACGACGGGTTTTGCACGACCGGGACAGCAGCGGGACATTTACGGGCTGCACTTCTGCGACCTCGACTGGAACGCAGCGCTGGAACATGTGAGCGACAGGGCTTCCGCCTCTGAGGGCCACACGTCGCTCTCATTTCTCACCCTTGAAAAGGCAAAGCTTTCACTCAAGGACATCGGCTATCGGCAGGTCCTCGAAAGCTGCCTGCTTTTCCCGCAGGGCAAGGCGTTGAACGCTGCCGCGCGGCGCGCACATGGGGAGCCTCTGCCGGTCGTGATCGATGGCGTTGCCTTTGTCATGGCGCTCCTCACCTATATGGCAGTACCGAAACGGATCGGCGTTGCGGGTGACGATGCAGCCCAGCTCGGTGTCGTTCTTACGAAGCTGCGTAGCCATGCGCCCTGGCACGACTTCGTCATGCTGAGCGGCGAGACGTCCGGCGTGAAAGTGGATATGCTGCTGGCGGGAATGACGAAGGAAAATCAGGAGATGTGGCTGCATCGCACCGTCAACCGCGAGGACGCGCGAGTCGCCATCGCAGTCGGGCCGCTTTTCAAGATATTATCGTCCGAAGTGGCAGGCATGCCTGAAATCTTCCGCAGGCTGCATATGAGCTGGCTTTACAGCCTTTGCGCCGAACCCTGGCATATCGCCCTCGGCAAGGGCTGAGGCGAGTTCGGCGAAGGTCCGTTAACCATTTGTTTGCCACGATCCTTTAACCTCTCGTAAGGTTTTGACAGCTGTCCGTCCGCGGGCGGCGGCGAAGGTGGCAGACGGCTTCAGATGGTTGATCACAGTCCAGATATGACGGCGACCCGCCCGGAAGGGGATGAGATTGCCGCGCCCGCGTCGCAGTGGCGCAGGCATTGTCTTCGGCTTTTGACCGCCGGATGCGTCGCGGCCGCCACGGTAACCGGCGCAGCCCTGCCGCTGCTGCTCGTTGATTCCGGTTTTCGCGGCTATGTTTCGCAGGCGCAGATCGAGGTATCACAGACCGCTTATGATGCACCAGATGCGACCCGCTTTCTGGCGATGGCGCGGCGCACCCTGCTTTCACCTGGCGGGCTGGACCGGATCAGCAGCGATCTCAAGCTGAAGCCTGCCGATCTGGTCGGCGTTCGCAAGCAGGGTGAATTTCACCTGCTTGTCGATCTTCTGACCGGCGCGGATGCGCGTCCGCTCTCCCCGCGTGAGGCGCTTAACAGCGCGGTCGGAGATGGGATAGGGCTTGAACTGTCGCCCGACGAGACGACGCTGATCGTGACTTCAAGGGCTGCGACGCCAGAAGCGGCCATGCGGCTTACCGACTATCTTTCGATGCGTATCATGGCGGACGGCAAGGCCGGTACCATGACGCCCGCCATGCGGGAGATGGAGCGGGCGCGGACAAGGATGGACGAGGCCGAGGCGGCGCTAAGCGGTTTCCAGATGCGCCATGGCGATGCGGTGACCGAGGTGCAGCAGCTCGAGCAGCAATTGCGTGACGTGAACGACAGAATCACCGCGGCGACCCGACAACAGCAGTCGCTGCAGGCGGATCTGGCGGCGGCTTCGGCCCTGAAACCCAACGATCTGTTCTCCAAACCGCTTCCCTCCGGCATCGCCTTTTCTGCACTCGAGGATATCAGGCAGAAACATGCCGCCGCCAGTATGGCGCTTTCCAGCATCTCGGTCGATTACGGCCCGAAACATCCCCGACACATCGCCGCGCGGAACGCGGTGGATGCCGTACAGGCACTCGCTGCTCCAGCATTGCGCCAACTGCTCGACGCACTGCGAGCGGACGAGAAGCGCCTCGCTGAGGAGATCGCCGATGCTGAAGCCGAGCAGAAAAAGAACCTTGATCGCCTGAATGGTCTCGGTGTTGCTCCGGGAGAGTTCTCCAGACTGCAGGGGGAGCTCGAAACGGCGAGAAACATCTATCTGGAGGCGAGCGAACGCCGCGATCTCTCCTCTGCTGCGACGCCTGCCCTTGAGACCCGCCTCGCGAAAAAGGCAGGTCCGGGAGAACTATCGCGTGATCTCGCCCAGGCCGCCATGATGGCGGGCGGCGGCGGCCTGATCGGATTGCTGGGCAGTCTCTATCTTCTGACGTACCGTCGCCATGACGAGGAAGAGCAGGATGCCTCCGCCTTCGAACCGGAAGCGGCAATCCGGCTCCCCGAGGAGGAACCCGCGCAATTTTCGGAATTCGAGCCAATCGAACCGGCTGTGTTCGAAGATCTGCAATCTCCTGATGCCGAAACGGCCGGCTTGGATGCTGGCCACGACGAGGAGAGCTTCGCCGATTATTACGGCGGTGCGGTTAACGACGATGAGCGCATGCCGCTCGACGAGCGTGTAAGGCAGGTTCTGATGGGCAACCGCACGGTTGGGATCGCCGGTCAGGCACCGTCCGCGCTGCCGCCGCTGCTGGCTGATGCGCTTGCCGGCCATGCCGATCATGCCCAGGCGGAAGCGGAGGAGCTGATGGAATTGCGACGGGAATTGGCGCTCCTGAGGGAGCGTCTCGTCGATTATGCCGACCACCAAGAAGACTACCGCAAAACCGCCTGAAAACGCCGCATTTTAGCTTGCATTCCTGCGACGGGGGCACCATACGGAGCCTACGTAACCCATGAGGAGCAGGACGCATGGCAGTTGTGATTGACGGGAAGGCGAAGGCGGCCTCGGTAACGGAGGCGGTCCGCGCATCGGCAGAAGCGCTTGAGGCGAAAAAGGGCGTCAAGCCCGGTCTCGCGGTCGTCATCGTCGGTAATGATCCGGCCAGCCACGCTTATGTGAACTCCAAGAGCAAGATGGCCAAGCAATGCGGGTTCAACTCCATCCAGCACACGCTGCCGGAGGAGACCACACAGGCTGACCTCCTGAAGCTGGTCGGTGAACTGAATGCCGACACCTCCATCCACGGCATTCTGGTTCAGCTGCCGCTGCCGAAACATTTCAATTCCGATGAAATCATCCAGTCGATCCTGCCCGAGAAGGATGTCGACGGCCTCAGCGTGCTAAATGCCGGCAAGCTCGCGACCGGCGATCTTGCCACCGGTCTCATTTCCTGCACGCCCGCAGGCGCCATGCTTCTGGTGCGCGGCATTCACGGAGACGACCTTTCCGGCCTGAACGCCGTTGTCATCGGCCGCTCCAACCTGTTCGGCAAGCCCATGGGCCAGCTCCTGCTCAATGCCAACGCCACTGTGACGATGGCGCATTCGCGCACCAAGGATCTGGCCGGCATCTGCAAGACGGCGGATATTCTGGTGGCGGCGGTTGGCCGCGCGGCGATGGTGAAGGGTGACTGGGTGAAATCCGGCGCGACCGTCATCGACGTCGGCATCAACCGCATTCCCGCACCCGAAAAGGGTGAAGGCAAGACGAAGCTGGTGGGCGACGTCGCCTATGATGAAGCAAGCGCCGTTGCCGCGGCCATCACCCCTGTTCCCGGTGGTGTCGGCCCGATGACGATCGCGATGCTGATGGCCAACACCGTCATCGCCGCTCATCGCGCCGAAGGCCTGGCGGCACCGAAGTTCTAGGCGGTTGAAACCGGCCGGCTACGCTTTCGGAGCCGGCCCCGTCGAGGCACGCACCACCAGTTCCGCCTTCCAGAGTTCCTGATAGGGCTCCGTCTGGTCGTTCTTGATGTGATTGATCAGGCGCTGGCCCACGCGGACGCCTGCCGCTCTCAGCGACGAGCGCGTGGTGGTGAGCGGCACGGAAAAATTATCGGGTTTCAAAAGCGGCAGCACATCGTCATGGGCGATGAGGGAAATATCCTTGCCGGGTTTCAGGCCTCGCTGGTTGAGCGAGCGGATCGCGCCGAGTGCGAGCGCGGTACTGGCACAGAGAATGGCGGTCGGTTTCTCCGGGCGTGAAAGCAGGGCCTCCATGCCGAGATAACCTTCCTCGTCGGTCATGCTGCCGTGTCTCTTATTGCTTGCATGCAAGGCCAGGCCGTTTGCCGCCAGCGCCTTTTCCACCCCAAGACAGCGCCGGTAGGTGAAATCATAGCCTTCCGGACCGTTCAGCAGCCCGATGCGCGTATGGCCAAGCTGAAGCAGAAGCTGGGTCGCATCACGGAAGGCGCCTTCATTGTCCACGTCGAGATAGGGATAATCCTCCTCCACGCCGATGGAGCGGCCATGCACGAGGAAGGGCAGGGAAAGCGACTGCATCATGGCGATGCGTGGATCGTTATTCTTCATATAAGCGAGATAGATGCCGTCGACGCTGCCGCTAGCGGCGAGCCCGCGAAGGGCTTCGCGTTCCTTTTCCGGCTCGGTGGGCATGATGACGAGATGAAAGCCGCTACGCGAGGCTTCCTCACCAAGACCGCTCAGGAATTCGCCGAAATGCACATCCGAACGGTGATGTTCGCCAATCGGCATCACGAGCCCAATGGAGCCGACCTTGCCGGTTGCCAGCCGCTGTGCCGCGGCATTGGGGCGATATCCCGTCTTCTCCGCGGCTTCCATGACGCGGCGGCGCGTTTCCGCGCTGACCTCGGGATAGCCGTTCAGCGCCCTGCTGATGGTCGTCTGCGAAATGCCCAGCAGTTGCGACAGCTGTTTCAGGTTCATGTCTGTCATTCCTCCATGCGCGCGCCCGGAAAAGGCCAAAAGCCACTCCTCATTTTCCCAAAGCGCTTTAGATTTTTAACAGCCCCATCCGCTTTTCTCAATCGAAAATGATAGCCGCCTTCCTAAATCGATATGACTATTTCGAAGGTTAGGCAGCGTTTCCGAATAAAGAGCCTCTTGACTCCATCTTGATGACAATGAGATGAATAGGCAGCCAAAGCGCTTTGATTGGAGAGGACGCTTTGAGCCTTTTATGTGATGGGAGGTAAATCACATGCGGAAGACCCTTTTGGCGACGGCTGCTTCAATCGTGCTGCTGTCGGGTTCGGCCTTTGCCGCCGATCTGAAATTCGCGCCGGGCCAGGACGCCAAGTTCAACTGGAAAAGCTACGAAGACTTCAAGGCGGCCCATGCTGACCTTAAAGGCCAGACGCTGACGATTTTCGGCCCGTGGCGTGGTGAGGACGAGGCTTTGTTCCAGTCCGTACTCGCCTATTTTGCTGACGCGACGGGCGTGAATGTCCGTTATTCCTCGTCGGAAAACTACGAGCAGCAGATCGTCATCGACACACAGGCCGGCTCGCCGCCCAATATTGCCATTTTGCCGCAGCCTGGCCTTCTCGCCGATCTCGCCGCCAAGGGTTTTCTTGTGCCGCTCGGCGACGACACGGCCAAATGGGTCGAGGAAAATTACGGCGCGGGTAAATCCTGGGTCGATCTCGGCAGTTATAAGGGCAAGGACGGCAACAAGGCCTATTTCGCTTTCCCCTTCAAGGCCGACGTGAAGTCGCTCGTCTGGTATGTTCCCGAGAATTTCGAGGAAGCGGGATATAAAGTTCCCGAGAGCTTGGAAGACCTGCTCAAGCTCACCGATCAGATCGTCGCTGATGGCGGCACGCCCTGGTGCATTGGTCTTGGCTCCGGTGGTGCGACCGGCTGGCCTGCAACCGACTGGGTGGAAGACCTGATGCTGCGGACGCAGCCGCTGGATGTCTACCAGAAGTGGACGACCAACGAGGTAAAATTCACCGATCCGGCCGTGGTTGCCGCGATCAACGAATTCGGCAAATTCGCCAAGAACGAAAAATATGTGAGTGGCGGCGTTGCGGCCGTAGCCTCCACCGACTTCCGCGACAGCCCCAAGGGCCTCTTCGACATTCCGCCGAAGTGCTACCTGCACCATCAGGCATCGTTCATTCCCTCCTTCTTCCCTGAGGGCACCAAGGTCGGAACGGATGCGGATTTCTTTTACATGCCGACCTATGCCTCAAAGCCTGACCTCGGCAAGCCGGTTCTCGGTGCCGGCACGCTCGTCACCATCACTAAGGAAGCGCCCGCTGCCAAGGCATTCGTACAATTCCTGCAGACGCCGATCGCCCATGAAGTGTGGATGGCGCAGTCCAGCTTCCTGACGCCGTACAAGGGTGTGAACGTCGAAACCTATGCCAATGAGCAGATGAAGCGTCAGGGTGAAATCCTGACCACCGCGACGACCTTCGGTTTTGACGGTTCCGACCTGATGCCTGGCAAGATCGGCGCCGGCGCTTTCTGGACCGGCATGATCGATTTCGTCGGTGGCAAGTCTGCCGATCAGGTCGCCGCCGATATCCAGAAGGCCTGGGACGGCCTGAAGTAACACGGATTAAGACGAGGCCTGGCGGCTCGCTGCCGGGCCTCTTCCGCAGGAACGGCCCGACAGCCGCATAAATCAACGCGGCGCGGAGAGGATCAGGGAGGGAACATGGCTCAACAACTGGTGTCCGCCATCGGCGTCATGGTAGCGGGCGTTTTTGCCTGTGCTGCCTATTACTGGCTATCCGACAAGGCGTTGCAGGCAATCTTTCCAGTCCGCTCGGGAGACGTCATTCACGCATCCCGCAATCTCAATCGCCGTGCCGCCGTCCGGCCTTGGCTGTTCATCGGCCCGGCGCTGATCCTGTTGCTCGTCTATCTTGTGTATCCCGTCATAGCGACGCTGATCCTCTCCTTTTACGACCGGACGGGCAGTGAATTCGTCGGTCTCGCCAATTATCGCTGGGCGTTTTTCGACGCCGGTTTCCGCCAGTCGATCTTTAACAACATTCTCTGGCTCGCCGTCGTGCCGGCCGCCTGCACCTTCTTTGGCCTCGTCATCGCCGTCATGACGGACCGCATCTGGTGGGGCAACATCGCCAAGTCCATCGTCTTCATGCCGATGGCGATCTCCTTCGTCGGCGCTTCCGTCATCTGGAAGTTCATCTATGAATACCGCGCCGAAGGTCAGGTGCAGATCGGCCTGCTGAACGCCATCGTCGAGTTTTTCGGTGGCAATCCGCAGGTCTGGATTTCCATGCCCTTCTGGAACAACTTCTTCCTGATGGTCATCCTCATCTGGATACAGACCGGTTTCGCCATGGTCATCCTGTCGGCGGCGTTGCGCGGTATTCCGGAAGAAACCATCGAGGCGGCTGTCATCGATGGCGCCAATGGCTGGCAGATCTTCTGGAAGATCATGGTTCCGCAGATCTGGGGCACTATCGCCGTCGTCTGGACGACCATCACCATTCTCGTGCTGAAGGTCTTCGATATCGTGCTGACCATGACCAACGGGCAATGGAACACCATGGTTCTCGCCAATCTCATGTTCGACTGGATGTTCCGCGGCGGCGGTGATAGCGGCCGAAGTGCTGTTATCGCGCTCATCATCATGGGGGCCGTCACCCCGATCATGGTCTGGAACATCCGCCAGGCAAACCGCGAGATGGAGGGCCGCTGAGATGGATATTGTCAAACGCCTCCGCCGCGTCGGCCTGCCGCGGCTCATCGTTCACGCCAGCGTTCTGATCGTCGTGCTGCTCTGGCTCTTGCCAACGCTCGGCATTCTCGTGAGTTCGCTGCGCGACAAGGATCAGATCACGGTGTCGGGCTGGTGGACCGCTTTTTCGAGCTCCGAACAAACGCAAGCCGTTCGTCTGGCCGATGCCTCGGCTCAGAAGCAGAATGGCAGCCGCTACGTCATATCAGGCAATGTCTTCGAAAACGGTCAGGGCGGAAAGGTTGCGGCCTTCGGTGTGCGCGTGCAGGAGCCGACAGCTTTCAAGGCAGGTGAAGCCGCTGACATCGGCGATGGCGAGACGCTGCTTATCAATGAAGATGGCACTTACGAATATAGCAAAGCCGCAAGCTTCGAGGGTTCGCGCGGCAAGCGCGTCTACATCTCTGTCGCAACGCCGCCCGTCTTCACCCTCGACAACTACCGTACGGTTCTAACATCGGAAGGCATCGGCCAGTCCTTCGTCAACTCGCTGACGGTCGCCGTACCTGCAACCGTCATCCCTATACTCATCGCCGCCTTTGCCGCCTATGCCCTGTCATGGATGAGCTTTTCCGGCCGCAATCTGCTGATCGCCATGGTGGTGGGCCTGATCGTCGTGCCGTTGCAGATGTCGCTGATCCCGCTTCTGAGACTGTACAATGAAATTGGCACCATCTTCGGCGTGCCATCCAAGACCTATGCCGGTATCTGGCTGGCGCACACCGCCTTCGGACTGCCGCTCGCCATCTATCTGCTGCGCAACTACATTTCCGGCCTGCCGAAAGAGATCATCGAAAGCGCCCGTGTCGATGGCGCCAGCGATTTCGAAATCTTCGTCAAGATCATCCTGCCGCTCTCTTTCCCGGCACTCGCTTCCTTCGCCATCTTCCAGTTCCTGTGGACCTGGAACGACCTGCTTGTCGCCATGGTGTTCCTCGGCACACAGAAGGATGAGCTGGTGCTGACGGGCGCGCTTAACGCGCTGCTCGGCTCGCGCGGCGGCAACTGGGAGATTCTTACCGCCTCGGCCTTCGTCACCATCGTCGTGCCGCTCGGCGTCTTCTTCGCTCTTCAACGTTATCTCGTGCGTGGCCTGCTGGCAGGCTCCGTCAAGGGAGGCTGATCATTCCATGAACGCCCATACCACACAGGACACTTCCATGACCGCTTCGGTGACTTCCGCTTTGACGCCCAACAAGGACTGGTGGCGCGGCGCTGTTATCTATCAGATCTATCCGCGCTCCTATCAGGACTCCAATGGCGACGGCATCGGCGATCTCAAGGGTATTACCGATCGCCTCCATCACATCGCAGGCCTCGGTGCCGATGCGATCTGGATTTCGCCCTTCTTCACCTCGCCGATGAAGGATTTTGGATACGACGTCTCGAATTATGTCGATGTCGACCCGATGTTCGGCACGCTAGCCGATTTCGACGGGCTGATCGCCGAAGCCCACCGTCTCGGCATCCGCGTCATGATCGATCTCGTTCTGTCGCACACCTCGGACCAGCATCCCTGGTTCGTGGAAAGCCGCGCCAGCCGCAACAATGCAAAATCCGACTGGTATGTCTGGTCGGACAGCAAGCCGGATGGCACGCCGCCCAATAACTGGCTGTCGATTTTCGGCGGCTCGGGCTGGCAGTGGGATCCGACCCGCATGCAATATTACATGCACAACTTTCTGACCTCGCAGCCGGACCTCAACCTGCATAATCCGGAGGTTCAGGAAGAGCTGCTGAATATCACACGCTTCTGGCTGAAGCGCGGCGTCGATGGTTTCCGCCTCGACACCATCAACTTCTATTTCCACGACCTTGAGCTGCGCGATAATCCGGCGCTGGCGCCGGAGCGCCGCAATGCCTCCACCGCGCCTGCGGTCAATCCCTATAACTTCCAGGAGCATCTCTACGACAAGAACCGCCCGGAAAACATCGCCTTCCTGAAGCGCTTCCGCGCCGTACTGGACGAATTCCCTGATATCGCCGCCGTCGGCGAAGTGGGCGACAGCCAGCGTGGCCTCGAAATCGTCGGCGAATACACCTCCGGCGATGACAAGATGCAGATGTGCTACGCCTTTGAATTCCTCGCGCCCGATGCGCTGACCCCGCAGCGTGTTGCCGATGTACAGGCGGATTTTGCGAGAGCTGCACCGGAAGGCTGGGCCTGCTGGGCTTTCTCCAACCATGATGTCGTGCGCCATGTCAGCCGCTGGGGCGAACATGTCGAGGACAAGGATGCTTTCGCGAAGGTGCTGTCGGCACTTCTCATGACCCAGCGCGGTTCCGTCTGCATCTATGAGGGCGAAGAACTCGGCCTCACCGAAGCCGATATCGCTTTCGAAGATTTGCAGGATCCTTACGGCATTCAGTTCTGGCCTGAATTCAAGGGCCGCGACGGTTGCCGTACGCCGATGGTATGGGACGCCGGCCATGCGCAGGCCGGGTTCTCGACGGCCGACAAGACGTGGCTGCCGATTCCCACCGAGCACAAGCAGCGCGCCGTGAGCGCCCAGCAGGGCAATGAGGCTTCGGTGCTGGAGCATTACCGCCGCTTCCTCGCGTTCCGCAGGCAGCATCCGGCTTTCGCAAAGGGCGGCATCGAATTTCAGCCCGTGCAGGGTGAGGTGTTGAGCTATACCCGCAAGCTGGGCAACGAAACCGTTCTTTGCGTCTTTAACTTGTCAGCGACGCCAGCAGAGGCCACGCTGCCGGAAGGGAACTGGGAGGTTCTTGAAGGCCATGGCTTTGCAAGCGGACTGAAGGGCAGAAGCGTCGAACTTCCGGCATGGGGCGCTTTCTTCGCCCGTTACGCCTGACAGATGAGGGAGGAACACCCATGACAAGTCTCGTTCTCAAGGATATCCGTAAATCATACGGACAGGTGAAGGTGCTGCACGGCATCGATCTCGATATCGAACAGGGCGAATTCATCGTTTTTGTTGGCCCCTCCGGCTGCGGAAAATCGACCCTGCTGCGCATGATCGCCGGGCTGGAGGAAATCACCGGCGGCGAGATGTATATTGACGGCCAGCTTGTCAACGAAATCCCGCCTTCGCGTCGGGGCATCGCCATGGTGTTCCAGTCCTATGCCCTTTATCCGCACATGACTGTCTACGACAACATGGCCTTCGGCATGAAGATTGCCAGGGAAAGCAAGCAGGAGATCGACCGCCGCGTTCGCGCCGCCGCCGAAATCCTGCAGCTCACGCAATATCTGGAGCGATTGCCAAAGGCGCTGTCCGGCGGCCAGCGTCAGCGTGTCGCCATCGGTCGCGCGATCTGCCGCAACCCCAAGGTCTTCCTGTTCGATGAGCCGCTCTCGAACCTCGATGCGGCTCTGCGTGTCGCCACGCGCATCGAAATCGCCAAGCTCAACGAGCAGATGGCCGATACAACGATGATCTACGTTACCCACGACCAGGTGGAGGCGATGACGCTCGCTGACCGCATCGTCGTTTTGAACGCGGGGCGGGTGGAGCAGGTCGGCGCGCCGCTCGAGCTTTATGAGAGGCCGGCCAATCTTTTCGTGGCGCGTTTCATCGGCTCGCCCGCCATGAATATTATCGGTGCGAAAGTGACCGGCACGGGTGAACGGACCTCCATCGAACTTGCCGGCGGCAAGACATTGGTCGTCGATGTTCCCACATCCGCATCTGAGCAGGGCAAGGCCGCAAGCTTTGGCGTTCGGCCGGAAGACCTGAGCATCGCGACGGGCGACGACTATCTATTCGAGGGAAAAGTCGCGATCGTGGAGGCCCTGGGTGAGGTGACCCTGCTTTATCTCGAAGCGCCCAAGGGCCAGGAGCCGATCATCGTAAAGGTGCCGGGCATTGTTTCCGTGGGTAAGGGTGAAACCCTGCGCTTTTCCGCCCTACAGGAGAAGCTTCATCTTTTCGATGCGGAAGGCAAAGCCTACCGCAAGTAAACGGTGGCGATACTGAAACAAGCCCCGGAACTGTCCGTTCCGGGGCTTTTTACTGCTTATCAGCCGTGTGGAAAAACGTCGGAAATGTTCCGCTTCGTCCTGTTTAAGCTGACGCTGATATGAATTGTTAAAGACTATGGCCTAGTCTCGTCCTATTGGTAAGCATTGGGAGTTCGGGCGTGCAGAGCGGTGCGGGTGTCATCAGAAATCATTATCTGAGCAAGGAAGAGTCCTTCATGTATGACCGCGAAAGCCGGTTCCGCATGGAAGACACCATGAACGCGGCGCGCATCGAATATACCGAAAAGGCCGTGATGCACATGGCGGCACGCCGCTGCGACGTCATTCGCATCTCCCAGACAGAGGCCGTGCTGGCGCTACTGACCAAATACAACCTGCCGAACCAGTTCTATCTCGATATCCCCGATGCCCGCATCACCAAGATCGGCTGCGTGATGTTGCGCGTCAACGCCAACAACACCATCCATGTCCGCTTCCTGCGGATGCTGACGCAGAAGGAGCTGGATCGAATTTTCGTGTTCAGCACGCACCCGGCCCACAAGGACCGCAAGCTGGATATCCGGTCGTTCTAAGACCTCGACGATTTGCGGCTTTAGGAAAGCCCGCCCAGAACGGTCTGCTTCAGCTTCACATCCGGCACTTCGATGAAGGCGAGATCGCTGCGGCCGAAATAGGATTTCTGGTTGGTAGCGGACCAGTCGTTGCAGACCAGTTTGTAACGGCCTTTCTTCTCCGGCTTTTCCGGCATGGCGTAGAGATAGTCGCCCGTGCGTGCGGCGAGCGGAATGTTGCTGTCCTGATTGCATCGCTTGAGGATTTGGACGAGCGTTTCGCTGTCCACTTCGGTCACCATCAGCTTGCCGTCGAAGCGCAGCGAGGCGTTGAAATCATAACGGCGGATATCGCCTGCAGGCAGGCCTGCGCCGAAAGAGGTGTGGCCGATGAAACCGACATCGGCGCCGGTCTTCGCGGCGATCAGATGCGCCACATGGCGCCCTGCTTCGTCGACGGTCATCGCCTTGGCGGCCTTGCCGACAACTTCCCGTTCTTCTGCGGTCAGGTGCTTTTCAAGCGTCTGTTCGATGAGGGTCTTGAGAGCCGGCGAGGCGGGAGCATCACGATGGATGGTGACCGTCTCAATGGCGGCGGCCTTGCCGGGACCGGTAATTGTCGCGACCGTCATGGAGGTGCACCAGGAGCCGGTGTGGACATAACGCGTCGCACCCTCTTCGTGCACGAAATTAAGGTGATCATGGCCGCCCACCACCAGCGTGCCGTCAGGCAGCACCGGCAGAATATCGAGGTCGGCGACAACGCCGGCGTGGCTCAGAACAATATTGATCGCATCCGCTTTGACGATTTCGGGCAGATTGGCCTTCGCCCATTCCACCGGCTGCGGAATGTCCAGCATCTCGCGCGTCGCCTTCGGATAGGTATTGATCGCATTGGTCGCGAGGCCCGCGACAATGACCTCCCGTTCGCCGGCCTTCACCGCGGCACTGGACGGCGCATAGGGGTTGCCACTTCGCTTGTCGATGATGTTGGAAAGCACGGTGATGCCGAGGGCTTGAGCACGGCTGACGAAATTGGCGAGGTCATTGTCAATATCGGGCTCATGATTGCCGATATTGATGACTGTGGGGGCAAGCTTGGCGAGCGCCGCAAGGAAGGTCCATTCGATTTCGCCGGCCGAACGTGTGGCCACCGCGTTGCCGAGTTCGAAAAGGTCGCCATTTAGCAGGATGATGTGGGGCGCCTTGTCGGCCGCGATACGCGTTTCGATGGCCGCGAGAAGCTGGCCGATACGCTCATAGGCCGAATGCAGATCGGAGATGACGATGGCACGCAGGGCTACATCCTGCGCCGTTGCCGGCATGGCCGCTGCCATCAGCGGCAGCATGGCGGTGCCCGCCATAAGCTTCAGCACATCGCGGCGGTTGCTTGAAAAAATCGTCATGTCATGCCCCATTATTCGAAACTGCGCCGTCATCCCACGGCTGGTCGGGAACGCCTTAAGAGGCGATCATCACAGCCGCATGACAAGTTTGGCGTTTAAGGCATGGGAAATAAAGCTGTTTCTGCGTCCGCCCGTCCCGGGCGTGAAAGTGCGGTGGGACGATGCCGCAGAGCGGGGTTTAAAGACGAAAGCCGCATCCAGCCTTCGCCTTTTGGAAATCAATGAAACAGGACGCTGGCACCTTGATCGGCAGGACCGGCATTACGGCGGAAGGGGGCGAAAAGTTCGCGGCCCATGCCCCATTCATTGCCGGAGAGATCGGCGCGCGCCGGTTCGCGTTTTGACAGTTCGGCGGCGGACACCAGCACTTCGAGCGATCCGGAAACGGCGTCGAGACGGATGATATCGCCATCGCGGATGAGCGAGATCGGCCCGCAATCGGAAGCCTCAGGCGTAACATGGATCGCGGCCGGCACCTTGCCGGATGCGCCGGACATGCGCCCGTCCGTCACAAGCGCCACCTTGAAGCCGCGGTCCTGCAGCACGCTGAGCGGCGGTGTCAGGCGGTGTAGCTCAGGCATGCCATTCGCCTTCGGCCCCTGGAAGCGGACGACCGCAATGAAGTCGCGGTTAAGCTTGCCTTCCTTGAAGGCGTCCTGAAGCTCCTGCTGGTCGTGGAAAACAATCGCGGGCGCTTCGATGATATGGCGCTCCGGCTTGACGGCGGAAATCTTGATGACGGATTTGCCGAGATTACCGGTCAGCATCTTGAGACCGCCGGTGGGCTGGAACGGTGTTTCGATGCTGGAAAGCACCTTCGGATCGTGGCTCTGCTCGGGGGAGGGCTGGCGGGTGACCGCGCCCTTCTCGTCCAGTAGTGCATCCACGGTGTAGGCGGCCAGACCCTGTCCGAAGACGGTGCGCACATCGTCATGCACGAAGCCCTGTTTCAGGAGCTGCTTGATGAGGAAGCCCATGCCGCCTGCAGCGTGGAAATGGTTCACATCGGCCAGCCCGTTGGGATAAACGCGGGCCAGCAGCGGCACGATGTCAGAGAGATCGGAAATATCCTGCCATGTGAGGATGATGCCTGCGGCGCGCGCCATGGCGATCAGATGCATGGTGTGATTGGTGGAACCACCGGTCGCATGCAGACCCACGACGCCGTTGACGATGGATCGTTCGTCGATCATCTCGCCAGCGGGAGTGAATTCGTTGCCCTGCGCGGTGATGGCGAGCGCTCTCTTGGTAGCCTCGCGGGTCAGCGCGTCACGCAATGGCGTGCCGGGATTGATGAAGGAGGAGCCAGGCATATGAAAGCCCATGATCTCCATCAGCATCTGGTTGGAATTGGCGGTGCCGTAGAAGGTGCAGGTTCCGGGACCGTGGTAAGATTTGGATTCCGCTTCCAGCAGCTCCGCGCGACCGACCTTGCCTTCGGCGTAAAGCTGGCGAATACGTGACTTCTCGTCATTCGGCAGGCCTGATGTCATCGGACCGGCAGGAATGAAGACCGCGGGCAGGTGACCGAAGGCGAGTGCGGCGATCACGAGGCCGGGCACGATCTTGTCGCACACGCCGAGATAGAGGGCCGCATCGAACATGTTGTGCGAGAGGCCGATCCCCGCAGCCATGGCGATGGCATCGCGGGAAAACAGCGAAAGCTCCATGCCGGGCTGCCCTTGGGTGACGCCGTCACACATGGCAGGCACAGCGCCGGCAACCTGAGCGATACCGCCCGCTTCCTTGGCTGCATCGCGGATGATGGCCGGGAAGGTCTCATAGGGCTGGTGCGCCGAGAGCATGTCGTTATAGGCGGTGATGATGCCGAGATTGGGAACCCGGTCGCCGGCAAGGATGTCCTTGTCGGCGGGGGAACAGACCGCAAACCCGTGTGCAAGATTGCCGCAGGAAAGCACGGAACGGTGAACGCCTTTTGAGACCTGCAGCCGCAGCCGCTCGAGATAGGTCTCGCGATAGGGCTTGGAACGTTCGACGATGCGGGCGGTGATGGCCTGAATGCGGGAATCGGCGGACATGGGCGTTCATCCTGTTCGTTGGTCGACAGCCGGCGTTCCGGGAGGCGAATGCCGGTTGTCGTGTTTCAGTCTTCATGTCTTCGGGGCGCTTGTCGCGGACCGCAGGAGCGGCCGTCGCGTCGGCTTATGGCGCCCAGTAAATATCCACTGGCGTTTCTGCCCGGTTCAGCACGGCACGGACGGGCATTTCTTCCTCATCCTCGCCCGACTGCGCCTTCTCCAGCGTCGCCTTCTTGGCGGCGCCTTCGATATGCAGCACCAGGAAACCGGCATCGTGCAGGCTGGAGAAGTTGAAGGTCAACCGCTCCTCGCCGGCATTCTCGGCCGCCATGGTCAAAACGCCGCGCGGCTCATCGAGATCAAGCGCTTCGTAGAGATTGTCTCCACCGGGAAAGAACGAGGCCGTGTGGCCATCCGTTCCCATACCGAGAATGACAACATCGAAGGGATCGCAGATCGCTTCGGTCTTGACGGTCGCAAGCGTTGCCGCATCCTCCGGCGAGGCCGCCGGCTGGAACAGCGGCACGAAATAAGCCGCCTTCGCCTTGTTTTGCAGAAGATTCTCGGCGACGAGACGATGATTGGAGCGATCGCTTTCCGGCGGCACGAAGCGCTCGTCCACCAGCGTCACGCTGATATTGGGCCAATCGAGATCGTGCTGGGAAAGCGCCTGAAAGAACAGCTTCGGTGTAGAGCCGCCAGAGACCGCGATGCTTGCGGTCCCCCGTTCCTTGGTTGCCGCGTCGAGCCGCTGGGCGACATCAGCCGCAAGCGTATTGGCAAGATCGGAGGCGCTATCGAAGGCGTGGATTGTTTCGCTCATCCGCGCGCCCTCAGTCGGCATCGTGCCAGGTACGACCGTCACGCTCGATCAGTGCGATCGAGCCGCTCGGCCCCCAGGTTCCTGCCGTGTAACCCTGCACGCCCTGACCAAGCTCTTCCCAGCTCTTGAGAATTGGGTCGATCCAGTCCCATGCGGCCTCGACCTCGTCGCGGCGCATGAACAGCGTCTGGTTGGACCGGATGGTATCCATCAGCAGGCGCTCATAGGCGTCGGGGCTGCGCACGTTGAAGGCTTCGGCAAAGCTCATGTCCAGCGACACCTGGCGCAGGCGCATGCCGCCCGGGCCTGGGTCCTTGATGAGGAGCGACTGCTTGACGCCTTCATCCGGCTGCAGGCGAATGACCAGCTTGTTGGCCTCGATCTTGCCTGCCGCGTCGTCGAAGATCGAATGCGGGATCTGCTTGAAGGTGACGACGATTTCCGAAACGCGGGTCGCGAGGCGTTTACCGGTGCGGATGTAGAAGGGAACGCCCGCCCAGCGCCAGTTTGCAATTTCAGCCTTGATGGCGACGAAGGTTTCGGTGTTGGAAACGCCGCCTTCGAGCTCTTCCAGATAGCCCTTGACCGGGCCACCTGCGGAAGCGCCGGCGCGGTACTGGCCCCGAACCGTCAGCTTTTCGACGTTGCTGGTGTCGATCGGCTTCAGCGAACGCAGAACCTTCAACTTTTCGTCGCGCACGGCTTCGGCGTTCATGGAAGCCGGCGGCTCCATGGCGACGAGGCAGAGCAGCTGGAGAATATGGTTCTGCACCATGTCGCGCAACGCGCCGGCCTTGTCGTAATAACCGGCGCGACCTTCGAGACCGACTGCCTCGGCAACCGTGATTTGCACGTGGTCGATATGCGCGGAATTCCACAGCGGCTCGTAAAGCGCGTTGGCGAAACGCAGCGCCATCAGGTTCTGCACCGTCTCCTTGCCGAGATAGTGGTCGATGCGGAAGATCTGCTCTTCCTTGAAGACATGGCCGATGGTGTCGTTGAGTTCCTGCGCCGAGGCGAGGTCGCGGCCGATCGGCTTTTCAACGACGATGCGGGTCGAGCGGGTGATGAGCTTGTGTTCGCGGATCTTGTCGGCGATATCGCCGAAAATTCCGGGCGCGACAGCGAGATAGAAAGCGCGCACGCGCTCTTTACCTTCGTCCAGCAGCTTCTTCAGCACGTCCCAGCCATTGTTGCCCTTGGCGTCAACGGGCACGTAGAAAAGCCTGTTCAGGAACACGGCAACCTGCGCGTCGTCATACTCGCCGGCCTTCAGATGCTCCTTCAGGGCGTCCTGTGCGAATTTGCGATATTCCTCATGGGTCATGACCGAACGCGACGCACCGATGATGCGGGTCGGCTCCGTGAACTGCCCTTCGATCTGCCGGTGATAAAGGGCCGGCAGAAGCTTGCGCTCGGCAAGATCGCCCGTGCCGCCGAAAACGACACAATCAAAAGGTTCAACAGGAATGATCTGACTGCTCATATCGATTCTCTCGATCTTCAAGGGTTGGGGCATCAATAATCTAATCGATTTAAAAATGCCAGACTCAGTTATGTGAAATTATGAATTTTGCTTTTGCCGGCGTGCTTGCCGCCGGTAATGGACTGTAAACATTGGACTAAAACCTGTCTCGCAATGCAAACCACGAAAGCGCCAGGAAAAGCAGCGGCGCGCGCAGTGACGTTCCGCCCGGAAAGGCCGGCACTTTCAGCCGCGCGAATGGCGCCAGCATGTCCTTTTTGCCGAGCACCAGATCGGCATAAAGCTTGCCGCAATAATTCGACAGCATCACGCCGTGGCCTGAATATCCGCCGATGGAGGTGACACCTGGCATGACCTCACGCACGAAGACCTTGCGCGGTAGAGTGATGCCGACGGAGCCGCCCCAGGAATGGGTGATGTCGATATCCTTCAGCTCGGGATAGATTTCCGCGATCTGCCGGCGTATGTGGCTGGAAATATCCCGCGGCGTATCTGCCGTGTAAGCTTCGCGGCCGCCGAACAACAGCCGGTTATCGGCCGTCTTGCGGAAGTAACGCACCACAAACCGTGAATCCGCCACGGCCTCCCGGTCTGGAATGATGCCGGGGAAGGCGTCCAGCGGTGCGGTTGCGCCGATGAAGGAGCGGATCGGCATGATATGGGCTGCCGTTATCGGTTCCAGATTGCCGATATAGGCATTGGTCGCAATCAACACCCGTGGCGCAGTGATGGTGCCGAAAGGGGTTTCGATGATGGTCTTGCCGCCCACTTGCCGGATGGATTTCGCAGGCGTCATCTCGTAAATCTGAGCACCCGCATCTTTCGCGGCTTTCGCAAGCCCGACCAGCAGCTTAAGCGGGTGTATATGGCCGGTGCCGGTGTCGCGGGTGCCGCCGAAATAATGAGTGGAGCCGACGCGTTTGCGCGCTTCGCCACGCTCCATGTAGGAAATATGCGGATAGCCGTAGCGGTTGTTCATCGCATCGACGCTGCGGCGATAGTCGTCCTCGTAACCTGCCTTGTGCGCCACATAGAGTTGGCCCGGCAGATAATCCATGTCGATGCCGCGGCTGCTTGCGAAATCGCGCACATAATTTTTGGCGTTCTCGGCGATGTCGAAGAGCAGCTTCGATTGCTCGAAGCCAATCTCTTCCTCAAGTTCATCGGGGAAAGAGCGCTGGCCGGTGCCGAACTGGCCGCCATTTCGGCCGGAAGCGCCATCGCCAAAACGATGCGCTTCGATGAGGGCGACCGAGACGCCGTTTTCAGCGAGATTACAGGCGGCCTGAAGACCGGTGTAACCACCGCCGATGATCGCGACATCCACCTGCTTCGACCCATCGAGCGCGGGATAGTCCGGCCGCTCACGGACGGTTGCCTGATACCAGGATAGTCCCGGCGCAATCGGGCTTTGCCATGTCATGCTCGGGATTCCTCACACGTTGAGAAGCAGGAACTCGCGCTCCCAGGGGCTGATGACCTGCATGAAGGTCTCGAATTCCCCCCGCTTCAGACCGGCATAAAGGCCGACAAATTCGTGACCGAAGATCCGGTCGAACTGTGCTTCGCCCTCCAGCAAGGCGACCGCTTCAAGCAGGCCACGCGGCAGGTCGATAGAGCCCTCATTGGCCGTATCGGCGGTGGGTTCGGTCGGCTCGATGCTGTTGACGATACCGAGCCAGCCGCAGCCGAGCGAGGCCGCGAGCGCCAGATAGGGGTTGGCGTCCGAGCTCGGCAGGCGGTTTTCGACGCGCCGCGCCTGCGGGCCGGAAATCGGCACGCGGAAGGCCGTCGTGCGGTTGTCGTAACCCCAGGCATTGTTCACCGGGCAGGCCATGTCAGGTGTCAGGCGGCGATAGGAATTCACATAGGGCGCCAGCATGACCAGCGCATTCGGAACGTAACGCTGCATGCCGCCGACAAAGGAGAAGAATTCTTTCGAGGGGCTGCCATCCTCATTGGAAAAGATGTTGCGGCCGCTATCGATTTCTACCACCGACTGGTGGATGTGCATGGCTGAACCCGGCTGGCCCTGCATCGGCTTGGCCATGAAGGTGGCGTAGATGCCGTGCTTCAGCGCGGCTTCGCGAATGGTGCGCTTGAAAAGGAACACCTGGTCGGCAAGCTCGATCGGATCGCCATGGCGCAGGTTGATTTCCAGCTGTGCCGGCCCTTCCTCATGGATGAGCGTATCGATCTCCAGACCCTGCTTTTCGGAGAAGTGATAGATATCGTCGATCAGTTCGTCGAACTCGTTGATGCCGGCGATGGAATAGCTTTGACCTCCAACGATGGAGCGTCCCGACCGACCCTTTGGCGGATGCAGCGGATAGTCCGGATCGTCATTCATGGCGACGAGGTAGAATTCGATCTCCGGTGCGACAACCGGCTTCCAGCCCTTTTCGGTATAGAGCGAAAGCACGTTCTTCAAAACGTTGCGCGGCGTGTAGGGCACGAAATTGCCTTCCGCATCCACCACGTCACAGATCACCTGCGCGGTCGGGTCGGTTTCCCAGGGCACGACGGAGAGGGTGGAAAGATCCGGCACCAGCTTCAGATCGCTGTCGCGCGGCTCGTAGCGGAAATTGGCGGTCTCATCGGGATATTCGCCCGATATTGTGTGGCGATAGAGCGCCGAGGGTAGAGCAAGCGAGGTATCGCCCGTGAATTTCGCCGTCGGCATCATTTTGCCGCGCGGTACGCCGGCAAGGTCGGGCGTGATGCATTCTATGTCTTCTATCCCACGCGCCCTCAGCCATTGCGCGGCTTCGCGCCAGGAGGAAACGCCACGGGTGGAGGAAAGGTCGAGGGGAGGGGTCTTCTTTGCCATGGTTGCCTGTTTTTTCGGGCGGAGCATGGTTTTCTTGGCGGGCATGTATCACCGGGTCTGTGTTTCGACTGTCGCCATCATAACCGTAGTTTGGCAATTGGCGAGGGGGAAAGCGCCATTGACAAGCGGCGGCACTTGGAAAAGAGGAAAGGAAACGAAACGGATGGAATGATGGCAGACAAATGTGACGTGCTGATTTTGGGGGCGGGCGCCGCCGGCATGATGTGCGCCATCCGCGCCGGCCAGCGCGGCCGCTCCGTCGTCGTTCTCGACCATGCGAAAGCGCCGGGCGAAAAGATCCGCATCTCCGGCGGCGGTCGCTGTAACTTTACCAATATCCACGCCGGGCCGAGGAATTATCTCTCTGCCAACCCGCATTTCGCCAAATCCGCGCTTGCCCGATATACGCCGCGCGATTTCATCGCCCTTGTCGAAAAACACCGTATCTCCTGGCACGAAAAGACGCTCGGCCAGCTTTTCTGTGATGACAGCGCCAAGGATATCATCCGCATGCTGCTGGCTGAAATGCAGGCGGTGAATGCGAAGCTTCGGCTCGAAACGTCAGTCTCCGCCGTGACCCATGACGGCGGCCGTTTTCGGGTGTCGACCTCGGGCGGCGTCATCGAGGCGGAGAGCCTCGTCGTCGCGACAGGCGGCAAGTCTATCCCGAAGATGGGCGCGACCAGTTTTGCCTACCAGATCGCCGAACAGTTCGGCCTCAAGCTCATTGAAACCCGCCCCGGCCTCGTTCCGCTGACGCTTGATCCCGGTCTTCTGGAGAAGCTGAGCCCGCTTGCCGGTGTCGCTGTTCCGGCTGAGGTTTCCCATGGCAAAACCTCGTTTGAGGAAGCGCTATTGTTCACCCATCGCGGTTTGAGCGGTCCTTCCATATTGCAAATCTCCTCATACTGGCGCGAGGGCAATCCCATCCGCCTGAAGCTTGAGCCGCATCGCGATTTGGCCGCGGTGTTGAAGCAGGCCAAACAGAAAAACGGCCGTCAGTCCGCCCAGACCGCCCTGTCGGAGATCCTTCCGAAGCGGCTCGCCCAGCATGTCGTCGAACAATCCGGCCTCACCGGCCATCTCGCCGATATGTCCGACAAGGCTCTGGCGAAGCTGGCGGCAGAGGTGCAGGACTGGCAGATCAAGCCCGCCGGTTCGGAAGGTTATCGCACCGCGGAGGTCACGCTCGGCGGCGTGGACACCACCGGCCTCGATTCCCGCAGCATGGCGGCGAAATCCGTGCCCGGCCTCTATTTCATCGGCGAATGTGTCGATGTGACCGGCTGGCTCGGCGGTTATAATTTCCAGTGGGCCTGGGCGTCCGGGCAGGCGGCCGGCGAATTCGCGTGATCGTCTCTGGCCGTGGAAAAGATCGGACCTCTCTCCTTCGTCAAGCGGGACTTGATCCGGCGTCCAGCCATGGCGCTTCTGGGCCGTAAAGAGTCTTCTCGATCAAGGACTTGATCGCGCCCGACCCCGGAACTAGTCCGGGGTGACGGAGCTGATAAGACCTGTTCGCCAACCCAGTTTCAGTTGGTAAAGTTGTGACCCTTCCTCGCTTTTTTAATAATCTGTTAACGGGGGAGGAGTCATCCTGACCGAATGCCAGCAAGGCCGGATCGCTCAATGATCCCGCTGCACATGATGTCACGCTGGAAGCCCTTAACAGGGCATGGGTCGGTTGAGTTTTTCGTCTGGAGCCCGCGCATGAACAGATCTGCACATCGCCGCCCTCGCGCCATTGCCATCGCCCGCACTGACAACGAGAGCCGGCAGTTGGCCTTTCGGCTGAGCCTCATCGCAGCCGGTGCTTTCGCAGCCCTTATCGCCCTCTTCCATTGATCGACGGCTTCTCGCCTTCACAAAGTTGATAAGCGCGCTGAAAAACCGTGACATCCGTGATGCCTCGGCCATATCCCTGTAAAACTTTTCTTCCTGCAGAATGGCTTCACGCCGTGTGCGCGGTCGCTGATTTTCAATAATGGCCCGTGCGGCAAAAATCGCGTGCATGTTCGCTCTCCTTCTTACTGCGGAGGGCCATGATGCACGCCGTTTTTTGATTTATCTGCGCAAGAAAATGCGCTACGTTTTTCAATTATGAAAAACGTCACCTGGGATTCCTACCAGCTTTTCCTCGACGTGTCACGCAGCGGTGGCCTGACGGGTGCCGCCGCGCTGACGGGCTTAAGCCCCGCGACCATAGGGCGGCGCATGGTCGAGCTGGAGGAGCGGATCGGCAAGGCGCTGTTCCAGCGCAGCCAGACGGGATACGCCCTCACAGTGGACGGCCGTGCGTTGTTCGACAGACTTCAGGCTATGGAGAATGCGGCCAGGGATATCGAGGGGTGGCAGAAGGCGTCATCGGCCTCGTCCATCGTGCGGATTGCCGTGGGCACCTGGAATGCCTGGCTCTTGACCAGCAACTTCTCCGCCATCTGCACGGATCGCGATGATTTCCGCATCGACCTTTTTATTGCCGAGCAGAGGGCGTCTCTGGCGCATCGCGAAAACGATATCGGTATCCGCGCTTTCGAGCCGCAGGAGCGCAATCTTGCTGCCATCAAGACGGGGGAGGTTGCCTACGCTCCCTACAGGCTGCGCAATGCCGCCGCCACTGTCGCTGACCGCTGGCTGTCGGTAGCCGAGGAAAACGCCATTTCAACCTATCTTCGCTGGCCGCATGAAAACCGGAGCAACGAGATCGTCGTAACGGTGAACCGGCCAACGGCGCTTCTCGATCTTGTCCTGTCAGGGGCGGGGATCGCGGTGCTTCCCTGTTTCGTGGGCGATGCGGATGCGCGCCTCGTCCGGGAGGGCGGCGAAATCGAACCGCTGCGCCACAATCAATGGATCGTCATGAATAATGACGATCGCCACCGACCCGATATCAGGACAGTGGCGGATCGGATGACCCGTCTGATCAAGAGCCATTCCGATCTCTACGCCGGACGCAAGAGCCGCCCGGCATAGATGAAATTACGTTCAGTTGTATAAATAAATTTTAATAATTTATAGTTGCGCGCGCATCAAAATATCCATAGGTTGCCTTTTGTAAGTTTAACCCTTTCAGGTTGAGGCCGCCATGATAGTTTCAGCATCATACGTAAATGCGATGTCCGCAGCAGGAACGCCGGAAGAAGCAGCAAAGCTCTTTTATGCAGCAGTCAGTAAGGGGCTCGCGGCAGTTGTTGCCGATGCTCTTTCGCAATCCGTCACGGCAATTGCGCCGGCAGCCTCAGGCACCAAGATCGCAGGCTGGGAAAAGCTCGTGGGAGGCGTGGCGATGCATCTGGCGTGGGAATCGCCGGCCGTTCTGAACCCGATTCCCCTGACGCAACTTGCCTGCTTCGCTCCCTATGCGCCCCAACTCCAGGGTAACGTGGAGGCGATGGGCGTCAATGTAAGCATCGGCGTTTCCGTGTCGGCGAGCTTCTGAGGCGGCCACTTCTGACGTTTGCACTGAAGGCCGGAACATCGATTATGATGTTCCGGTCTTTCGTTTCACGCGGCGTCACGCCCCTGCGCAACGATGACGGGGATAAGCAGATCACCCCAGTTGCCGCCGCCGCCATGGTGGCGGGCCGAGCGGACCAGCTCGACGGAAACGCCGGCCTCGACGGCTTTCATGACGGCCTGGTTGAGGCGGTGCAGGTCATTGGCCAGCATGCGGATGGCAGCCTGCTGATCCTGCGTCATGGCGGAGGATTGCTCCTCGGCGCGTTCCTTGACGTGCGTCTTGATGGGATTGTGGGCGTTCATGGCATTTCTCCTCTCGTTATTGTCAGGGGTTTTTGATCTGCTTTGCAAGCCCTTCCCGCGATGGGGAAGGGCGGTTTTCTTGATTTATTCGGCCGCCGGGCGGAACTGGTCGTGCTCGGTGGATTCCTTCATGGCTGTGGTGGACGACGCGCCGCCAGAGATCGCCAGAGACACGGCGTCGAAATAGCCGGTACCGACTTCGCGCTGATGCTTGGTGGCGGTGTAACCATTGGCCTCTGCTGCGAATTCCGCCTCCTGAAGCTCGGAATAAGCCGCCATCTGCCGGTCCCTGTAGCCGCGCGCCAGTTCGAACATCCCGTAGTTGAGCTGGTGGAAGCCAGCGAGCGTGATGAACTGGAACTTGTAGCCCATCGCGCCTAGCTCGCGCTGGAACTTCACAATCGTCGCGTCGTCGAGGTTCTTTTTCCAGTTGAACGACGGCGAGCAATTGTAGGCGAGCTTCTTGCCCGGATGCACCTTGTGCACGCCTTCAGCAAACCTGCGCGCCTGTTCCAGATCCGGCTTTGATGTTTCGCACCAGATCAGGTCGCAATAGGGCGCATAAGCCACCGCGCGGGCAATGCAGGGCTCCAGACCGTTCTTGACCTGATAAAAGCCCTCAACGGTGCGCCCGGCATCGTAATCCACGAAGGGACGGTCGCGCTCGTCGATGTCAGAGGTCAGAAGCTTGGCGGCCTCCGCGTCCGTGCGGGCGATGACCAGCGTTGGTACACCCATAACGTCGGCCGCAAGCCGTGCTGCCGTCAGGTTGCGGATGTGCGCCGCCGTCGGGATCAGAACCTTGCCGCCGAGATGGCCGCACTTCTTTTCCGATGCCAGCTGATCCTCATAGTGAACACCTGCTGCACCTGCCTCGATGAAGGCCTTCATGATCTCGAAGGCGTTGAGCGGCCCGCCGAAACCGGCCTCCGCATCGGCAACGATCGGCGCGAACCAGGTGTCGACAGAAAGGCCCTTGCCCTCCGCGGTCTCGATCTGGTCGGCGCGTTGCAGGGTGCGGTTTATGCGCTTGGCCAGCTCCGGCGCTGCATTGGCGGGATAGAGCGACTGGTCCGGATACATGGCCGAGGCCGTGTTCGCATCCGCTGCAACCTGCCATCCCGAGAGATAAATCGCCTTCAGCCCGGCGCGAACCATCTGCATGGCCTGGTTGCCCGAGAGCGCACCCAGCGCATTGACGAAATTCTCCTCGTTGATCAGCTTCCACAGCCGGTTCGCACCCATTTCGGCCAGCGAATGGCGGATTTCGACAGAGCCGCGCAGCCGCTCTACGTCGGCGGCGGTATAGGTGCGCTCGATGCCGTCGAAACGTCCCTGCGGTGCGCCCGGAACAAGTTTGTAAAAATCCGTCATACTTCTCTCTCCCATGATAAATTCGGTTTTCGTAGCGGGCCGTCTTGAATATCTATGGCGCCGTTTGATGTGACTACATTTACATTTTTCGAGATTTGATCGCCAGAACAAACATAAAAACAGTGACTTGAAAGAGGTCATCCTGTAGTGTGCATGACAGAGTGACGCTGTAAAAATGTAAATTTTGTAAAAGGGTATGATCCGTCGATTTTGTAATAGACTTGTATGAGTTGACGGGGTGGAGGGGAGACGCTGTGTCGGAAAACAAGATTTTTGCGGGCCCGCGCGTGCGCCGCATTCGCAACGGTCTCGCGCTGACGCAGACGGCCATGGCCGAGGCGCTGGCGATTTCGCCGTCCTATCTCAATCTCATCGAGCGCAACCAGCGGCCGCTGACGGTGCAGCTGCTTTTGAAGCTCGCCTCTGTGTACAAGGTCGATCTGGATGACCTGCAGGGCGAAAGCGCCGGTTCCGCCGGGCAGCTGCGCGAGGTCTTCGCCGATCCGCTGCTGGTCGGCGAAGTGCCGTCGCCGCAGGAACTGATCGAGGTCGCCGATGCCGCGCCCAATGCGGCAAGTGGTGTTCTCAAGCTATACCGGGCTTACCGGGAACAGGCGCAGCGCCTCTCCGATCTCTCCGATCTTCTGGCGCGGGAGGGTCATGAAACGATGCTTTCCTCCACCCGCCTGCCGATCGACGAGGTGCGACACGTCTTTGAAAACCGCCCGGCCTACTTCCATTCCATCGATGCGGCTGCGGAAGACCTCCACAAACATTTGTCGACGGGCGATGATCTCGCCTCCGGCGTTCGCGCATGGCTCCAGAAAAACCACGGCATCGTGGTCCGCACCCTGCCGGTTCACGCTATGCCGAACCTCCGGCGACGTTACGACCGGCATTCCATGCGGCTCTTTTTATCCGAGCGCCTGTCGCAGCCGGATCAGCTGAGGGAAATGGCGATGGAGACCTGCCTTCTGGCGCTGCGCGAAGAAATCGGTACGGAGCTTGAAGGGCTTGGCCTGAAAGGGGAAGAGGCGAGACGCATTGCCCGCTTCGAACTGGCGCGTTACGCCGCTCATGCGTTGATGATGCCCTATGGCGCATTCCTCGGCGCCGCCCAGCGGGCGAAGTACGATCTCGAAGTCTTGCGGTCGCGCTTCAACGTATCGTTCGAACAGGCGGCCAATCGCATCGTCAGCCTGCAGCGGCCGTCAGCCGCGGCGATCCCGTTTTTCCTGATGGAAATCGACAATGCCGGTAACCGTTTTCGCCTTGCGGGGGCCGGCGGTTTTCCAAGGGCGCGTTTTGGCGGCCTCTGTCCGCGTCTCAATATTCATGCGGCTTTCGCCCAGCCGGGACAAGTGCTCGTGGAAGCGGTCGAGATGCCCGACGGGGATGCTTTCCTCACGGTGTCGCGCACGCTGGAAGGTCCGCAGGCTGGTTTCGGCGAGAGGGTGCGGCGAACGGCGGTGCTTCTGGGCTGCGATTTCGCTCAGGCGGCAGAGACCGTCTATGGCCCGGCCGCTTCGGGCGCTGCGCCCGTCGCCGTCGGTCCTTCGTGCCGGCTGTGCGAAAGACAGGGCTGTCTTTCGCGGGCGGAAGCGCCGCTCACGCGGCCGCTGGGGCTGGATGAAATGGTCACCGGCCTCAGTGTTTTCGACTTCCAGTAGGTGTTTTCATTCGCTTTTTTGCGACCGGAACACATTTGGTTGAAAATGCTGTGCTGCACATTTCCCCCTTGCTCCCTTCTGTTTTCCTTTCTAGTCTCTCCGAAAAAAGGGGATCACGCTCCCGTCGTGAGGATGCGTTAACAGGAGACATCATGAAAAACCGTTCTCTCCGCCTGACCTTGGCTCTCACCACCGCGCTCGTTGCAGCAGGCTCGGCAATGGCCCAGGAAAAGGTCGTCCACGTCTATAACTGGTCGGATTATATCGACGAATCGATCCTCGCCGATTTCACCAAGGAAACCGGCATCAAGGTCGTCTATGACGTTTTCGACAGCAATGAACTTGTGGAAACCAAGCTGCTGGCCGGCAGCTCCGGATATGATGTCGTCGTGCCCACCGGCCCCTTTCTCGCCCGCCAGATCAATGCCGGCGTGTTCCAGAAACTTGACAAGTCCAAGTTGCCGAATCTGAAAAACATGTGGCCCGAGGTTTCCGAGCGTCTGGCGAAATACGACCCCGGCAACGAATATGCCGTGAACTACATGTGGGGCACCACCGGCATCGGTTATAACGTCGCCAAGGTGAAGGCTGCGCTGGGCGATGTTCCGGTCGATAGCTGGGATATTCTGTTCAAGCCGGAAAATGCTGAAAAGCTGAAATCCTGCGGCATCAATATTCTCGATGCCTCGGACGAGACCTTCGCCATTGCCATGAATTATCTCGGAAAGAACCCGGACAGCAAAGAAACCGCCGATCTCGAGGCGGGCGGCGATGTCTACATGAAGATCCGCCCCTATGTGAAGACCTTCAACTCCTCCGCCTATATCGATGAACTGGCGAATGGCGACAGCTGCATCACCATCGGCTGGTCGGGCGACATCCTCCAGGCGAAGAGCCGCGCCGAGGAAGCCAAAAATGGCGTCGAGGTGAATTACGTCATCCCGAAGGAAGGCACCTACATGTGGTTCGACAACCTTGCCATCCCGGCGGATGCCAAGAATGTCGAAGAAGCGCACGCCTTCATCAACTATCTGATGCGGCCGGAAGTCATTGCCAAGGCGTCGAACTACGTTCAGTACGCCAATGGCAACCTTGCTTCGCAGGCGCTGATGGATGAGTCTGTTGCCAAGAACCCGGCAGTCTATCCCGATGCCGAGACGATGAAGAAGCTCTTCACGATCTCGCCTTACGGACCGAAGGAACAGCGCGTGCTGAACCGCGTCTGGACGCAGATAAAGACCGGCAGCTGACACCTCCGCCCGCTGGTTGAGGAACGGCCGGCGGGCCTGTTCCTCTGATACTTTGCCGGCAGGTCCGTTACCTGCCGGTATTGCCCGCCCCGAAGCATCGATCGACAGACCAACGGGATTTGAGGGTAGGGTGAATGGCGAAAACTCTAGGGCCGGTCAAACGCAAATTTAGCCCGTGGGACAATCCCGATGCGGTGCCCTTCATCCGCTTTGAAAACGTCACCAAACGTTTTGGCGATTTCGTCGCCGTCAACAATCTGACGCTCGATATTTACGAGCGTGAGTTCTTCTCGCTGCTCGGCCCCTCCGGTTGCGGCAAGACCACGCTGATGCGCATGTTGGCTGGTTTCGAGGAGCCGACCGAGGGCCGCATCCTGCTGCAGGGCAAGGATATTTCCGGCGTTCCGCCCTATAAGCGGCCCACCAACATGATGTTCCAGTCCTATGCGCTTTTCCCGCATATGTCGGTGGAAAAGAACGTCGCTTTCGGTCTGGAGCAGGATGGCCTGCCCAAGGCGGACATCGTCGCCCGGGTCGAGGAAATGCTGCGCCTCGTCAAGCTCACGGAATTCGCCAAACGCAAGCCGAGCCAGCTTTCCGGCGGGCAGCGGCAGCGCGTGGCGCTTGCCCGATCGCTTGCCAAGCGGCCGAAGGTGCTTCTCCTCGATGAGCCGCTCGGCGCGCTCGACAAGAAGCTGCGTGAGGAAACGCAATTCGAACTGATGGATATCCAGACCAATCTCGGTCTCACCTTCCTCATCGTCACCCACGATCAGGAAGAGGCGATGACGGTGTCGGACCGCATCGCCGTCATGGACAAGGGCATTGTCGTGCAGGTGGCGACGCCCGCCGAGATATATGAAGCGCCGAACAGCCGCTACGTGGCCGATTTTATCGGTGACATCAATATTTTCGACGCCAATGTCGTCGCCAATGCTTCCGATATCGGCAGGCCCGGCCTCGTGACACTGGATTGCGACGGGCTGAAGGTGGCGGTTGAGCAGGAATGCGCCGCTGCCGCCGGTAGCCAGGTGGCTTTCGCCATCCGGCCGGAGAAGGTGCGCATCTCGCTCGATCAGCCTGCCGATAGCAGCATCAACTCCGCCTATGGCGAGGTATGGGATATCGGCTATCTGGGCGACTTCTCGGTCTTCATCGTCAAGCTTGCCGATGGCCGCGTCATCCGCGCCGCACAGGCAAATGTCTCGCGTCTCGTGGATCGCCCGATTACCTTCGGCGATATGGTGTGGCTGAACTGGAAGCCGGACTCCGGCCTCGTCCTGACGCGCTGAGGGAGGCTTCGATGGCGATCACCACTCCCGAAAACCGGCAAAGCCCCTGGCGCTGGCTGGTCGTCGCGGTTCCCTATTTCTGGCTGCTGCTGTTTTTTGCGGCCCCCTTTTTCATCATCTTCAAAATCTCGCTGTCGGATACGGCGATCTCCATGCCGCCCTATACCCCTGTCTTCGAAGGCTTCTCGAGGCTCGGTGATTTCTTTTCGCAGCTGGATTTTGAAAATTACCTCTTCCTGACGGAAGACCCGCTCTACATCGACGCCTATCTGTCGTCGTTGCGCATCGCCTTCATTTCCACCTTCCTGCTTTTGCTGATCGGTTATCCCATGGCGCTGGCCATGGCCCGCGCGCCGTCTTCCGTGCGGCCGACGCTGGTTATGCTGGTGATCCTGCCGTTCTGGACTTCGTTCCTGATCCGCGTTTACGCCTGGATCGGGATTCTGAAGCCGGAAGGCCTGCTGACGGTGCTGTTCCAGTGGCTCGGATTGCTCGGGCCGGACCAGCAGGTAAACATCTTCCGCACCGAAACCGCGATCTTCATCGGTATCGTTTATTCCTACTTGCCCTTCATGGTACTGCCGCTTTACTCCGCGCTGGAAAAGCTGGATAATACGCTGCTGGAAGCGGCCGCCGATCTGGGGTGCCCGCCTTGGAAAGCCTTCTGGAAGATTACGTTCCCGCTCTCCCTGCCGGGTGTCGTGGCCGGCTCGATGATCTGCTTCATCCCGATAACAGGTGAATTCGTCATCCCCGATCTCCTCGGCGGCGCACAGACGCTGATGATCGGCAAGACGCTCTGGACGGAATTCTTCGGCAACCGCGACTGGCCGCTGGCATCAGCCGTTGCCGTGCTGCTTCTGCTGTTGCTGGTCGTGCCCATCGCCATCTTCCAGAACCAGCAAAAGAAGGTGGGGTGAGGCCATGAAGCGCGGAAAATTTGACATCACCGTCCTCACACTCGGTTTTGCCTTTCTTTATATCCCGATCATCATCCTGATCGTTTATTCCTTCAATGCTTCCAAGCTTGTCACCGTCTGGGGCGGCTTCTCGCTGCAATGGTACAGGTCCATGTGGTCGAATGAAGGGTTGATGGATGCCGCCTGGGTGACGTTGCGCGTGGGTATCCTCAGCGCCACCATCGGCACCATCCTCGGGACACTCGCGGCGCTGTCGTTGACGCGCTTTGCGCGTTTTCCGGGCCGGGTGCTGTTTTCCGGCATGATCTATGCCCCGCTCGTCATGCCGGAGGTGATTACCGGCCTGTCGCTGCTGCTGCTCTTCGTGGCCGTCGGCGTGGATCGCGGTTTCTGGACGGTGGTCATTGCGCACACCACCTTTACCATGTGTTATGTGGCGATTGTGGTGCAGTCGCGTCTTTTGACTTTTGATCGAAGTCTCGAGGAAGCCGCGCTTGATCTTGGCTGCCCACCGGTCAAGACCTTCTTCCGTATCACCCTGCCGCTGATCTTTCCCGCCGTTATTGCCGGCTGGATGCTGGCCTTTACCCTGTCGCTCGATGATCTCGTCATTGCCAGCTTCGCCACCGGACCGGGTGCGACGACGCTGCCGATCAAGATCTATTCGCAGGTTCGCCTCGGCGTGACCCCGGAAATCAATGCCATCTGCACCATCCTGATCGGGCTTGTGACCGTCGGCGTCATCGTCGCCTCAATCGCCTCGAAGCGCACGGAGTTGCAGCGGATGCGCGATGAACACGCCGCGGCGCGAAACTGACCGGAGAGAACTCTACGATTTTTTCGCGTTACTGTTGAAACGCCAATAAAATCAGAAACCTGTAATTTAGTTTCGGGGCTTTACGGTTCCAGAATAGGAATTTTCGTCGGTGATTGATCGATTTTGGTTTTAACTGCTTGTTAATGGGAGTTGGCGGAAAGTAAACCCAACGCAGGGTCGTCATATGACTGATGGCCGGGATTGATAATTTCCATCTGGCGAGATTGTCCCCCTTTCTCTCGTTGAAAAGCACACCTTATCCAGGCGGCCGCAAGGCCGCCTTTCTTTTTTGTCTCATTGGCGGGACGCTCATCGGTTTTCAGGATGATCCATCGACCTGGAAACGAGAAGGACGGGGACAAGCCCGGCGATGATGATGATGATCGCCGGTACGGCGGCATCCTGCACCTTGGAGCGTGAGGCATTCTCGTAAACAAGCGTGGCAAGCGTATTGAAGCCGAAGGGTCTCAGCAGGATGGTTGCCGGCAACTCCTTCATGGATTCGATCAGGACCAAAAGGAAAGCGGTCAACGCCGCGGGCCGCATATTGGGCAACAGCACCCTGAACAGCGTCTGCGCCCGGTTCCGCCCAAGCGTTCGTGAAGCCATGTCAATATGCGGCGAAAGCTTCTGGAAACCGGCGTCCAGCGTGCCTTCCGCCATGGTCATGAAACGCACGGCGTGCGCATAGATGATGGCAAAGGCGGTGCCGGAGAGCAGCAGGCCGGTGGAAAAGCCGAAATGTGTACGGAAGAACCCGTCCACCCCGTTGTCGAGAGCCGCGAGTGGAATGAGCACGCCGATGGCGAGCACCGTTCCCGGCACCCCATATCCCATGGAGCCGAAGCGGGCGGCAAACTTCGATGTTCGTGACCGCCCCGTGCGGATGGCGTATGAAAAGACGAAAGCCGCAACCAGCGTGACCAGGGCCGCGGCAAAGGAAACTTCGAGGCTGTGCCCGAGTGCCTTGAGAAGTTTCGGCGCAAGCAGCGCATCGAACCGTTTGGCCGCGTAACCACCCAGCACGATGACGGGAATGAGAAAGCCACTCGTCACGGGCAGGAAGCAGAAAACAGTTGCCGCGCCGCGCCGCCAGCCGGTCAGCGACTTCAGCCGATGGCGCTGCGTCATGTTTGTCGCCTTGGGTGCGCCGAAGCGCTGTTTTTCCCGGGCGTTGCGTTCGATTACGATGAGCGCGCCGACGATGATGAGGATGACGGCGGCGATCTGCGTTGCATTGGCGAGATTGCCGCGGTTGAGCCAGGTCTCGTAAATGGTGAAGGTCAGCGTTTGTACGCCGAGATATTCGACCGCGCCGATATCGTTGAGGGTCTCCATCAAGACCAGAGAAAGCCCGATGGCAATCGCCGGTCGCGCCATCGGCAATTGTACGGAGAAGAACACGTCGAGAGGCTTTGCGCCGAGCGTGCGTGCGGCTTCGGCTGCAAAACGCCCCTGCATGGAAAAGGCGGCACGGGCCGAGAGATAGACATAGGGATAGAGCACCGAGCTCAGGACGATGACCGCACCGCCGAGGGAACGGATATCAGGAAACCAGTAGTCGCGTATGCTGTGATAGCTGAAAGCAGCACGCAATAAGCTCTGCACGGGCCCGGTAAAGTCGAGAAACTCACCGAACGCATAAGCGGCGAGATAAGATGGAATGGCGAGCGGCAGGACGAGCGCCGCCGACAGCAGCCGCCGCAGCGGAAACTCGAACGTGGTGACAAGCCAGGCGCAGACAATGCCGAAGAAAGCGGTCGTCGCTGCCGTTGCTCCGAGCAGTATGAACGTACGAAATCCGGCTCGCGGCAGGACGTTGACGAGAAGATGTCGCCACCCCTCCGTGCTGCCGGTCAGCGCCAGCCA
The DNA here is from genome assembly GCF_037203725.1 of Agrobacterium sp. CMT1. Taxonomy (NCBI): domain Bacteria; kingdom Pseudomonadati; phylum Pseudomonadota; class Alphaproteobacteria; order Hyphomicrobiales; family Rhizobiaceae; genus Agrobacterium; species Agrobacterium sp. CMT1. The sequence goes on along the minus strand of NZ_JBBCAR010000001.1, from coordinate 442,419 downwards.
GAAGATCGCCAGAACTGGCATGGCGGCGATGGCCGAAACAATGATGGCCGCAATCGGCAATAGAGAAACGCGTTTTGTCGCGGGAAGGGGAACCGTCATGGGCATGCGAGCCTGCTGTCCTGCATAGGCCTTGACCGGCTGGTTCTCCAGCCGGCGGCTTTCGCATTGCTACGCCCGCATGACCTCAGTTGGCAAGGACCCGCTGTGACGGAAAGGTGATTTCCACCAGCGTGCCTTCGTTGGGTGTCGAGGTGATGGAGAAATTCGCCCGGTTGGCGTCCACCATGGCCTTGGTCAACGGCAGGCCGAGCCCGGTGCCGTCACCGCGTACACGTTTGCCGGAAGAAGCCACCTGCCGGAACGGCTTCATCGCCTGTTCCAGTTCCGCCCGCGTCATGCCGATACCGGTGTCGCGGATGCGAAGCGACACGCTGCCATTGGCCTCATAGGCGGTGGATACAACGATCTGCCCGCCTGACGGGGTGAAGCGAATGGCGTTCGACAGGATGTTGAGCACGATCTGCTTGATCGATCGCAGGTCGGCGACGATCTGCGGCACGGATTGCGCAAGCGCCGTGCGGATGATGACGCGCTGGTTGTTTGCCTGCGGCTGCACCAGCGAGACCGCTTCGGCCACCGTTTCGTTGAGCGGGACGGCGATGAAGTCGACATCCATCTGCCCCGCCTCGATCTTGGATATATCGAGGAGATCATTGACGATATCGAGCACATGCCGGCCGGAACGGCCGATATCATTGGCGTATTCAACATAACGCGGATGGCCGATCGGCCCGAAACGTTCGGTCGCCATCATGTCCGCAAAGCCGATGATGGCGTTGAGCGGCGTGCGGATTTCGTGGCTCACGCGCGCCAGGAAGTCGGTCTTGTGCGCATTGGCGGTTTCCGCCGCGCGCTTGGCGTTGCGCAGTTCTTCTTCGGTGCGCTTCCACTGGGTGATGTCGCGGATCACGGCGCAATAGCCATGCGAGGATTTGAGCCGCCCGATGGTCATGAATAGCGGCAGGAAACCGCCGGATGCTTCGCGGCCGATCACTTCGCGGCCATCGTTCAGCACGCTCGCAACACCGTTATTGGCGAGGCCGGAGAGATAGTCCAGCACGGCGCGCTGGCTCTCATGGGCAAAGAGCGTGACAAAAGGCTTGCCGGCAATTTCGCCATTGTCATAGTTGAACAGCGCGCTGGCCGAGCGGTTGAGGGAGCGGATTTCGCCTTCGTCGCCCAAAAGCACCACGCCGTCGGTGGCCGTTTCAAGAATGGAGTGCAGTTCCTCGACTTCGCCCTGAAGCAGGGAGATGCTGCCGGCTTGCGCGCTCTGCGCCGCGGTGTTTTCGTTGGCGGCGGCAACCGGCGCTGCCTTTTCTTCCAGCGGAACGAGAGAAAGCATCAGCGCCTTCGTCTCTTCCCAGCGGATGGATTGCAGCCGCGCTTTGACAGGAATGATATCGTTTTCGGCGCTGACAACCACCATGCCGCCTTCATTGTCAGGCATGTCTTCGAGCTCCTGCCTCTGCAGCAGGGCTTCCAGCCCACCCACTTCTTCGAGTTCGGCGAGAGAGTCATAGCCCGTCAGCCGCAGGAAATCCGGATTGGCGTGGATCAGCCTGTCGCCGGCATGCACGAGAAGGGCAACGGGCATCTGGTCCAGCGTCTCGGCCGTCAGCGCGTCGGCGGGGCGAGGTACAGGACTGACCATTGCTGCTGCGACTTCGGCAACCGGCCGCTCTTCGGCGATGGCCTGCTGCTGCATTTCGTCCGAACCGCTTTCCGCTACGGGTTCGCTGACGGCCCCAGGCTGTTCACCCCGAACATAGTCGGCAAAAAGATCGTCGTCCTGCGCTGGCGCCGTGGCCTTGAGGTCAGTCTCGGAAGGTGCGCTGTCAGGCGCATCCGCATCCACGTCCTGTTGGATATCATGCATGTCCAAATCGATGGAAACGGTTTCCGCATCCGTTTCCCGGCCGTCTTCGAAAGCAGTATCCGCTGGCGCCAGGGCACGGCCGATCTCGCGGAAGGCGGCCTGCTCACCGGCGGTCAGGCCTTCGCGGGAGCGCGAACGGCGCTCTTCCAGACGAACGATCTTGTCGGAGGAAGACGGTTCCGGTGCAGTTGCCGGGGCTTCGAATTCGGGCGGGGTATAATCATGATGCTGTTCGTCGGTCGAAACGTCGTCCGCTGCATCGTCTGCCGCTCCGACCTCCGCGGCCGGGATTTCATCGTCAGTAGCCGATCCGGGAGTGTCCTCCGCATCGTCATCCTCATCGATGAAGGCCAGCAATTCATGGCTCGTGCTGTCGACGGTTGGCTCCGGAGAAGCCTCCGCCGGATCAGACTCTTCGCCCTTCAAGAAGGTAAGGCCGATGGCGTGCGGGTCCTCTGTGGCGTCGGCCAGGCGCACGATGCCGAAACCGCGAAAACCGTCAAATTCCCGTGAGCGGGTATAGGTAGGCAGGGCGGCGAGATCGATCGGCACCATCAGCGATGTGCCTTCCACCGGCCAATGGATTGTCTTGCCCGACCACGTGTCGCGGCGGCCTAGAAGCTCACGGATCTTGCCGTCGGGATCGAGATTGAACAGGGCCGCAACGTCGGCAAAGCCCATGCCTTCCACCGCAGCCGCCCTGGCACCCACGGCCTCGGCAAATTCATGAGAGATGGAGCTGAACCGTCCTTCAGCGTCGATTTTCCAGACGAAACGGGATGCGCGGGCGCCGGCGTTGAAGGCAAAAGGCTGGGCCTGTTCGACTGCTGCGGTCTCGATTGCAGCATCCTCGTCCGCCGGTGGCGCAACCGGGGATGCCGCGTTTTCGGTTATCTCGTCCTTTGCGACGAAACTCTCCGCATCGAGAGCCTCTTCGGCGGGTTCGTCGTCCGTCTTCTTGGTGAAGGGCGCCTCCGCCTCATCCTCATCCAGTTCAAAAAGATCGGCAATGTCGTCAGTCATCGCCACGTCCGCAGCCGCATCGGCGTCCTGCGTGAAAAGCGCTGCGGGGGCCTCCGGCTTCTCTTCCGCAAAGGGCATAAGCCTGTCTTCATCCTGTCCGGATACCGCTTCTTCCTCCGCGTCGGACGGCTGCTCCTGCGGGTCTTCCACCTCTTCGATGTCTGCAACAGCATCGAGAACGGCGTCGAAAGAGGCAGCCGTTGCGACAACAGGCGCCGTCTCTGCAACCGGCGACGCAGGTTCGGCGACCGGGACGTCCTGCGGCTTGTCCTCGGCAAAACCATCGGGGTCGAGTGTGCCCAGTGCGGTTTCGACGACGAAGATCAGGTTGAGTTCGGGCGTGGTGGTGATTTGGCCGGCGGCTGCGGGCAGATAACCCTTTCCGGTGGGTACCGGGCGTTTGACGAGATGCCCCGATTGGCGCGCCGCCATTCCGACCAGTGTTCTGGCCGTATGCGGGGTGATGCCGAGTGTAGAGAAGCCGGGCGAGGCGGCAACGATCCGGTTGTCGCCATCGGTGACTGCCATATGGATATCGGGGTCGTCGAAACCTTCGATCATGCGCCGGGCGCATTCCACCATGTCGGGCTCGGCCTGATCGGCGCGGGCAGAAAAGAGTATCGCGGTTTGGCCGGGCTCGGCCTCAATGATCTCCGCGCGCGCAGTCGCGGCAATGCTGCGGAAACCGGAGGTGATGCGGATCGTGAAGGGCAGGCTGTCGCCGGTCTTTGAAAGCCGCGCCGCCGTGGCCGCCAGTTGGCGGAATGTCACATCCTGCCGCTTCGGCCCCTGTTCCAGAAAGTCATAAACCATCGGCGTGCCAAACAGGGCAGCGCCGCGTCCATTGGCCCATAGAACATGTCCAAGATCGAGCGAGAACAAAGCCATCGCTTCACCGCGCCCGAAACCTTCACGCACCCGTTCATGCACTGCGATATCGATAAAGGGATACTGGACGGCGGGCATGTCGAAACCTATTCTGGCACTACCGGACCTTGCGGGCTCCCGGCTTCCTCATGAAACCGAAACGTAAACCCGCCGAGGCATCACGTTAACAGAATTTTAAATAACTTCACAGGGTCGCCGGGTCCACCGCCCGGCTTATGAATCGCCAAATAGAGTTAACATCAACAGCCTCAATGCCGGCTTTCCGGTGTCAGCCCGCGCTGGAAAAGCGCTTGCCTTTCGCTGCCTTTTTTCGCAAAATTCGGATAGGGACTTGCAAATGGGAAAAACACCTTTTATGTGACCCCCCGTGGCGCCGCTTTGGCGTTTGATGTGCGGTTGTAGCTCAGTTGGTTAGAGCGCAGGTTTGTGGCACCTGAGGTCGGTGGTTCGACCCCACTCAACCGTACCATTCCCCTCTCCCAGTAAGTTTATATGTCACAAGGACTTACCGGGAGAGGGGAAAGTCTCTTCCACCGCTGGTCAGATATCCCGTTTTCCCGGAAAATAATCTTTGCGGTCACACGGCGCGCGGTCGTGTCAGTGGCCCTGCGGTTTCAGTCCGGCAAAAACCATTTGGCTAAAATCTCTTGCGCTGGTATTGTCTGCCCAACGAAACCTTATGAAAGCCTGCAGCATAGCGTCTACGCTTGTGCGCGGCGAAATGGACAATACAGTGATCGACCCCGGAAACGGCCCAAAGCCGTCGGAACAAGGGGCGTCGGTGGCAAACAAAGGGAAAGCGAAGCGTTCCCGTCGTGGCAAGAAACACAAGCGTGACGGTAAGCCCCGTGACGCCTCTGTGTTGTTGCATGATGTTGCCGCGGATGTTCCGGCCGGTTCCTCCTATGTATCGGCGCTCGAGCCGGATGCTGAGCCGCGCAAGAGAAAACGTCGCAGGCGTTCTCGAGGCAAGGGTGCGTCTCAGCCTGCATCTGCGGCTTCCCCTGTACAGGTGCAGGCTTCAGCTGCAATTGACCCGGCCAATCCATCCTCCGTACCACCCGGTGGCGGGCGAAAGTCGCGTAACCGCAAACGCGGGCATCGCGATCCGCGCGGACGTGATCCGCAGGGCCGCCCGCTTGTCCCCAGCCATGCACCGAAACACGTTGGCAAGCAGAACGGTCGCGCCGGCGGCTCCGTTCAGGACCAGCATCGGCAGCAATCGGAAACATCAGCCCGTCACCCAGGGCGGCAGCACGAGCATGGCCCGGACGCGCCGGCGGATATGTATGCCGCGCTTGATCTCGGCACCAACAATTGCCGCCTGCTGATTGCGCAGCCGACGCGGCCCGGCCAGTTCCGGGTGGTCGATGCGTTTTCGCGCATCGTGCGGCTGGGTGAAGGGCTGGTATCGAGCGGCCGGCTTTCCGATGATGCGATGGACCGCGCGGTTGAAGCACTCAAGGTCTGCGCCGCAAAACTCTCCGGCCGCCCGATCCGGCGCATGCGGCTCATCGCCACCGAGGCTTGCCGCGCTGCGTCGAATGGCGAGGAGTTTCTGGCGCGTGTTACGCGGGAAACGGGGCTTAAACTCGAAATCATCAGCCGCGAGACGGAAGCCCGCCTTGCGGTTTCGGGCTGCGCCTCCCTCGTCGGCCGTGAAGCGCGTTCCGTCGTGCTGTTCGATATCGGCGGCGGATCGTCGGAGATCGCCGTCATCAAGGTCGGGGAGAATCGCTCGAACCGGCTTGCCAACCACATCACCCACTGGACCTCGCTGCCCGTCGGCGTTGTCACGCTTTCCGAACGCCATGGCGGCCGTGATGTGACGCCCGACGTTTTTGCTGCGATGGTGCGGGAAGTCGAAGGTCTGCTCGACGCCTTCCATTGCCCGCCGCTCGCGCCGCAAACGCATCACGAGGATTTTCACCTCATCGGCACATCAGGCACGGTGACGACACTTGCGGGCGTTCATCTCGATCTGCCGCGATATGATCGCCGCAAGGTGGATGGTCTCTGGCTTTCCGATGCCGAGGTGACGGCGATGCAGGACAAGTTGCTGGCATGGGATTTCGCCGGCCGCGCCGCCAATGCCTGCATCGGGCCTGACCGGGCCGATCTGGTTCTCGCCGGCTGCGCGATTCTCGAGGCCATTCGCCGCCGCTGGCCGGCGCGCCGAATGCGCGTGGCGGATCGCGGTCTGCGCGAAGGCCTGCTGACGGATATGATGGCGGATGACGGCGCATGGCGGCGCAACCGCATAAGGCGCATGCAGATGGTACGGCAGGACAGGACGGAAGGTTTGACATGAGCAAGGCGCCAACAAGCACCAATCGCACCGGCCGCAAGATCGGCCAGAAGGTCAAGAAGACCAAGCTCAAGGCCTCGTCGCGCCGCTGGCTCGAACGTCATATCAATGACCCCTATGTGCAGCGCGCCAAGCTGGAAGGCTATCGCGCCCGCGCCGCCTTCAAGCTGTTGGAAATCAACGACAAGCACCAGATCTTGAAAGGGGCAACCCGCATCATCGACCTTGGCGCCGCCCCCGGAAGCTGGTCGCAGATCGCCGCCAAGGTGACGGATTCGACCGAGGACGATATCCGCGTTGCAGCGATCGATTTCCTCGAGATCGATCCCATTCCCGGCGTGAAAATTCTGCAGCTCGACTTCCTCGACCCGAGCGCGCCGGAAAAGCTGATGGAGGCCGTTGGTGGCACGCCCGATCTTGTTTTGTCGGACATGGCAGCACCCACCACCGGGCACCAGAAAACCGACCACATCCGCACCATGCATCTGTGCGAAGTCGCGGCCGATTTTGCCGTTCAGGTGCTTGCGGAAGGTGGCCATTTCCTTGCCAAGACCTTCCAGGGCGGCACGGAAAAGCAGCTGCTGGATATGCTGAAGAAGAACTTCAAGCAGGTTCTCCACATCAAGCCGGCGTCGTCACGCTCGGAATCGGTGGAAATGTTCCTGCTTGCCAAACACTTCAAGGGCCGCAAGACCGAGGCGGCGGGTGCATCTGAAGCCGAAGAGGCCTCGAAAGACTGATTACTCCGCCGGTTGCGAGACCTTGCCGCGGTGGCCGGAAACGGCCGCACCCGCCTGTGCGTCCATGCGGATGATCGGCACGATGGCGAAGAGCGATACGAGCGCGACGATGGTGAAGGCGATGTGGAAATCGGCGAGCTGCAGATGCGTGCCCGACATCATGCTGCTGACTTCCAGAATGGAAGCGGCGAATGCAACGCCGAGCGCCAGGCTGATTTGTTGCAGCACGGAGGCCATGGACGTTGCCTGGCTCGCCTGACTGTCCTCGATATCGGAATAGCTGAGCGCGTTCGATCCGGTAAAGAAGAAGGACCGGGCAAATCCGGCCGTCACAAGAAAGATCATGATCAACGGGTATGGCGTTTCCGGCGTGAAGAAACTGTTGGCGAGCGTCGTGAACGCGCCGACGATGCCCGCGCCGATCAGCGTCGAGCGAAATCCGGTTGCCGCAAACACCCGCTTGGCCATGAACTTGGTGGTGATCGCCCCGATGGCGCCGGCGAAAGTTATCATGCCCGACTGGAACGGGTTCAATCCGAAACCGATCTGCAGCATCAGCGGCATCAGGAAGGGAATGGCGCCCGTGGAGATGCGGAAGATGGTGCCGCCGACGGAGGCGGCCCGGAAGGTCGCATTCTGGAAAATTCGAAAGTCCAGAATGGGGGCGGGGTGGCGCGCAGCGTGGCGCATATAAAGAAAACCGCAGATGAAACCGATGATGGTCGACGCGATGCCGATGGCTGGCGGGAGCGCAGGCAGGCTGACGACGGAGAGGCCGAACACCACGCCGGAGGCGGCGATGCCGGACAGCACGAAACCCTTTCCGTCCATTGGCGGCGGGTTGGTGGTTTCGATTTCCGGCAGGAAGATCGTCGAAAGCCAGATGCCGATGATGCCGATCGGCACATTGATCAGGAAGATCCAGTGCCATGAAAAATAGGTGGTGATGAAACCGCCGATGGGTGGACCGGTCAGCGGCCCCACGAGCCCCGGTATTGTCAGCAGCGCCATGGCGGAGACGAGTTCGCTGCGCTTCGTCGTGCGCAAGAGCACGAGGCGGCCCACGGGTGTCATCATCGCTCCGCCCATACCCTGCAGGAAACGCGAGAGTACGAATTCGAACACCGAAGACGAGACCGCGCAGCAGATCGACCCCACGACGAAGACGCCAATGGCGAAACGGAAGATTTTCTTCGCGCCGTATTTGTCGGCCATCCAGCCGCTGATCGGAATGAAAATCGCCAGAGCCACCATGTAGGCCGTTAAAGCCAGCTTGAGCGTAATCGGGCCGACATGAAGGTCTGCGGCAATTGCCGGAAGCGAGGTGGCGATGACGGTGGAGTCCATCTGCTCCATAAAGAGAGCGACTGCCAGGATGAGGGGAATGATGCGGTTCATGAGGCTGCCTGCGGCTTTCCGCTGCGACAAGGGATATCGCCGTCCGTCCTACGCCTGATAGGCGGGCTTGCCAACACGTTAATTACCAATTTCTGATGTTCCGATCAAACCTGCGTGAGGCCGGTTTCCTTGCAACTATCTCGCTCTATTGTCCGTTGGGTGAGTTCAGTTGGCAATCACGGCCAGTTGGCGATATCGGAGACAAGATGATGACCCAATCCTTGAACATGAGCAGACGCGGCCTCATCGGTGCGGCCGGCGCAAGCGTTCTCGGCGCGCCGTTTTTGATGGCGCGCAGCGCAAATGCCCAGACCAACCAGCCGCAGACCTCGATGGAGATAGAGCACGCCATGCCGCCCGAAACCAACCGCTTCAAGCTCGGTAATTTCGAAGTGCTGGTGGTGAAGGATGGCGCGCGCGCGGCCCCCAATCCCGGCGAGACATTCGGCACAAACCAGTCGGCTGAGACGGTCGGTAAATTGCTGGAAGACAATTTTCTGCCGACGGACCAGTTCGTCAATTCCTTCTCCCCCGTCCTCGTCAATACAGGGTCCGACCTCGTGCTGTTCGACACCGGTTTCGGTGAGGCCGGGCGCGGTGCGGGCAATGGTCGCCTGATCGAGGGCATGGCAGCCGCCGGTTACGCACCTGAAGATGTGACAGTGGTGGTGCTGACCCACATGCATGGCGACCATATCGGCGGCCTGATGGAGAAGGGCGCACCGGCCTTTTCCAAGGCACGTTATGTTTTCGGCCAGACGGAATATGATTTCTGGACGGATGAAAAGCGCGTCGGCACGCCGGCAGAGGGCGGTCACAAGGGTGTTCTCGCCAACGTGAAGCCGCTGGCCGAAAAGGCGACCTTCATCGGCGACGGTCAAGATGTGGTGTCTGGCATCACAGGCATCGCAGCCTTCGGCCATTCGCCGGGGCACATGATTTTCCGTGTCGAATCGGAAGGCAAGCAGCTGATCCTGACGGCGGATACGGCCAATCATTTCGTCCTGTCGCTGCAGAGACCTGACTGGGAGGTTAAGTTCGACATGGACAAAACGGCAGCCGCTGCGACCCGCAAGAAGGTCTTCGACATGATTGCCACCGACCGGCTGCCCTTCCTCGGCTACCATATGCCTTTCCCGTCTGTCGGTTACGCAGAGAAGCTGGATACGGGCTATCGTTTCGTGCCGAAATCTTACCAGTTTGATATCTGATATCTGCTGCAATGCAGCAACAGGAAAAGCCCGGAAGCCGATTCCGGGTTTTTTCTATTCCCTTCCTGTCATGAACGTGTTACCAGCCCTCGCCAACTTCCAAGCAATCCTTGCACGGCGCCGGGGTGAACTTTTCGTTCCGGAGCGGCCACGCATTTTCAGTATGAAGGAATTTGGTCATGGCACGCATCATTCAAACACCAACTGGTTTGGACGCTCTCACATTTGACGATGTGTTGCTGCAGCCCGGACATTCCGAAGTCATGCCGGGACAGACGAATATCGCCACCCGCATCGCCCGCGATATCGATCTCAACCTGCCTATCCTCTCCTCCGCCATGGATACGGTCACCGAAGGTCGCCTCGCCATTGCCATGGCCCAGGCCGGCGGCATCGGCGTCATCCACCGCAACCTGACCCCCATCGAACAGGCCGAAGAAGTCCGGCAGGTGAAGAAGTTCGAAAGCGGCATGGTCGTCAACCCCGTCACCATCGGCCCGGATGCGACGCTTGCAGAAGCACAGGCGTTGATGAAGGCGCATGGCATTTCGGGTATTCCGGTGGTTGAAAACGGCGGTTCCGGCGGCCACAAGAACGGCCGTCTGGTCGGCATTCTGACCAACCGCGACGTGCGCTTCGCCTCCGATCCGCAGCAGAAGATTTACGAACTGATGACCCGCGAAAACCTGGTCACGGTCAAGGAAAGCAGCGTCGATCAGCAGGAAGCACGCCGCCTCTTGCACAAGCACCGCATTGAAAAGCTGCTCGTGGTGGACGCCAAGGGCAATTGCGTCGGCCTCATCACCGTCAAGGACATTGAGAAGTCGCAGCTGAACCCCAATGCCACCAAGGATGCGCAGGGCCGCCTTCGCGCCGCTGCCGCCATCAGCGTTGGTGCTGACGCCATCGAGCGCGCCGAGCGCCTCATAGATGCCGGCGTCGACCTTCTGGTTGTCGATACCGCGCACGGCCATTCGCAGCGCGTGCTGGATGCCGTCTCTCAGGTCAAGAAGATGTCGAACTCGGTTCGCATCATCGCCGGTAATGTCGCCACTGCCGACGGCACCAAGGCTCTGATCGATGCCGGCGCGGACGCCGTCAAGGTCGGTATCGGCCCCGGCTCCATCTGCACTACCCGCATCGTCGCCGGCGTCGGCGTGCCGCAGCTTGCCGCGATCATGTCGTCGGTTGAAGTCGCCAACGCGGCTGATATCCCCGTCATCGCCGATGGCGGCATCAAGTTTTCGGGCGATCTGGCCAAGGCGATCGCCGCCGGCGCCTCGGCTGTCATGATCGGCTCGCTGCTTGCCGGCACGGATGAAAGCCCGGGCGAAGTATTCCTGTATCAGGGCCGGTCTTTCAAGGCTTATCGCGGCATGGGTTCCGTTGGCGCCATGGCGCGTGGTTCTGCCGACCGTTATTTCCAGGCTGAAGTGCGCGACACACTGAAGCTCGTGCCTGAAGGCATTGAAGGCCAGGTTCCCTATAAGGGCCCGGTCTCCGGCGTTCTGCACCAGCTGGCCGGCGGCCTGAAGGCTGCCATGGGTTATGTTGGCGGCAGCAACATCAAGGACTTCCAGGAACGCGCCACTTTCGTGCGCATTTCCAGCGCTGGCCTGCGCGAAAGCCACGCCCATGACGTGACAATCACCCGCGAAAGCCCGAACTACCCCGGCGCGGTTTGATCTTTCGAGCCGAATCCGTAAAAAGATACGCTAGTTATTTGGCGCTCCCCGATTCATGCCGGATCGGGGAGCGTTTTCATGATTGGAGAAAAGCATGTCACCCACGACCGCAATGTTCTGGCCGATGATCGCCCATGTCGTTCTGGTCTTCTGGCTTTACGCGCTTCTGATCGTTCGGCGCAACAAATATGCATTCAAGGATCGCGAATCGGCGATCCGCCTCCGGGATCACGGCGAGGAGGCACGCGAAAGCCGTCTGGTGAACCGCAACATCGCCAACCAGTTCGAAGTGCCGGTCCTGTTCCACATCGCCTGCCTGCTGCTCTACATCACGGATGCGGACAATATCGTGACCGTTGTCCTGGCATGGCTTTTTGTGCTTTCGCGTTATGCTCATTCCTATGTCCACGTCACCAGCAACCGCCTGCGTCAGCGCGGCGCATTGTTTGGTATTGGTTTTGCGCTGGTCGTCTGCCTGTGGGGATGGCTCGCCATATGGTTGGCGCTGGAGTAAATCAGCACCGTGAGGTTGCTTCATAAGTGAGACAATCCCGGCCTGCAAAATGGTGCGATTTGCGATGGGTCAATTCCATGATGCCCCATCCCCGTTAATCTCTGCCTCGCCGTCGAGGATTTCGGGCGAGCAGAGATTAGGGAGTATGTCATGGCTAAGACAATGAAAGCGGCAGTCGTCCGCGCATTTGGAAAACCGCTGACCATCGAGGAAGTGGCGATACCGGATCCCGGCCCCGGTGAAATTCTCATCAACTACAAGGCGACGGGCATTTGCCACACCGACCTGCACGCCGCGACCGGCGACTGGCCGGTCAAACCCAACCCGCCTTTCATCCCCGGCCACGAAGGTGTCGGTTATGTCGCAAAGATCGGCGCTGGCGTCACGGGCATCAAGGAAGGTGATCGCGCCGGCACGCCCTGGCTTTATACGGCCTGCGGATGCTGCATCCCCTGCCGTACGGGCTGGGAAACGCTATGCCCGAGCCAGAAGAATTCCGGTTATTCCGTCAACGGCAGCTTCGCAGAATATGGCCTCGCCGATCCGAAATTCGTCGGCCGCCTGCCGGATAATCTCGATTTCGGCCCCGCCGCACCTGTCCTTTGCGCCGGCGTCACCGTCTACAAGGGTCTGAAGGAAACCGAAGTCAGGCCCGGTGAATGGGTGGTCATCTCGGGCATTGGCGGGCTTGGCCATATGGCCGTGCAATATGCCAAGGCCATGGGCATGCATGTTGTTGCCGCCGATATCTTCGATGACAAGCTGGCGCTTGCCAAAAAACTCGGCGCCGATGTCGTCGTCAACGGCCGTGCGCCAGACGCCGTGGAGCAGGTGCAGAAGGCGACCGGCGGTGTCCATGGTGCGCTGGTGACGGCGGTATCGCCGAAGGCCATGGAACAGGCCTATGGCTTCCTGCGCTCCAAGGGCACCATGGCGCTTGTCGGCCTGCCGCCGGGCTTCATCTCCATTCCGGTATTCGACACGGTGCTGAAGCGCATCACCGTGCGCGGCTCCATCGTCGGCACACGACAGGATCTGGAGGAGGCGCTGACCTTTGCCGGCGAAGGCAAGGTGGCGGCTCACTTCTCGTGGGATAAGCTCGAAAACATCAACGATATCTTCCACCGCATGGAAGAGGGCAAGATCGACGGCCGTATCGTCGTGGACCTCGCCGCCTGATGTGAAAATCCGGAAGCGGCGCTCACGCAAATGTGTGGCGCCCCTTCCGACTGCCTTATTCCCCGCCCTTAGATCTGCGTTATCCTCCCGCATCCGTGCGTCCAAGGAGGATAGAGCGGTGGACAAGCCCAAGATTACGCAGGCCATGATCGACGCTTATGATGAGTATACCCATCTCAGCCTTGATCGCCGCAAATTCATGGAAAAGCTCACCGTGCTGGCCGGCTCCGGCGCGGCGGCGGCGGCAATTGCGCCCCTTCTTTCCGCCAACAGCGCCCGCGCCGCCATCGTCGCGCCTGACGATGCTGGCATTGTTGCGGAAGACGTGACCTATCCGGCGCCCGGCGGCGAGATGAAGGGTTATCTCGTCACGCCGAAATCGGCGTCCGGCCCCATCGGTTCCGTCATCGTCATTCACGAGAACCGCGGCCTCAACGACCATATCCGTGATGTGGCCAGACGCGTGGCGCTCGCCGGATTTCGGGCGCTCGCGGTCGATTTCCTCTCGCCGCAGGGTGGTACGCCCGCTGATGAGGAGAAGGCGCGGCAGATGTTCAGTGGTCTCGACATGGATGCAACTGTCGCCAATGCCGAAGCGGGGCGGGTCTGGCTTGCGGCAAGGCAAGGGGCGAATGGCAAGGTCGGCGCCATCGGTTTCTGCTGGGGCGGCGGGCTGGTCAACCGTTTCGCCACCAAGTCGGAAGGTCTGAATGCCGGCGTCGCCTATTACGGTCAGCAGGTCCCGGCGGCCGATGTGCCGGCCATAAAGGCACCGCTGCTTTTGCATTATGCCGGTCTCGACGAGCGCATCAATGCCGGCATCGATGCTTACAAGAAGGCGCTGGAGGAAAACGGCAAGACCTTCGAGATTTTCGTCTATGACGGCGTCAACCATGCCTTTAACAACGATACCTCCGCGGCGCGCTATGACAAGGCGGCTGCTGATCTCGCCTGGGGGCGGACGGTGGAGTTTTTCAGGAAGTATCTGGGGTGATGGGTTTTGAGCGGGCAGCTGTTCTTCTCGCCGGTGGGGGAGGCGGACAGGTTTGGCAACTGACAATGGACCGAAGGTGCGTAGGGTTCACCCCCCTCTGCCCTGCCGGGCATCTCCCCCACAGGTGGGGAGATCGATCTGCGGCGATGTCTCGGCCATCTCGATGTTTGAGGATTGAGCTGCGAAAGCGCTCCTTGCCGATCTCCCCACCTGTGGGGGAGATGCCCGGCAGGGCAGAGGGGGGTGAACCCCACGCATCTCGGTCCAACAACCCTGAATCCGACCCTAAACCCCACCAGCTCCACGCTTCAAATGCTCATCCAGCCGCGGCATGATTTCCACGAAATTACACGGCAGATGACGATAATCGAGTTGCGCCTTGAGGATGCCATCCCACGCATCCTTGCAAGCCCCCGGTGATCCCGGCAGCACGAAGATGAAGGTCGCATTCGTCACACCACCGGTCGCGCGTGACTGGATGGTGGCGGTGCCGATCTTGTCGTAGGAAATGCGATGGAACAGCGCCGAAAACCCGTCCATGCGCTTTTCGAACAGCGGTTCCAGCGCCTCGGGTGTCACATCGCGGCCGGTAAAGCCGGTGCCGCCTGTCGTGATGACCACATCCACGCCGTCAGTGAGCGTCCATTCGCACACCGTGTCTGCGATCGCCGCCTTGTCGTCAGGCACGATGGCGCGGGCGGCGAGCCTGTGGCCTGCCTCCTCCAGCCTTGCGACCAGCGTATCGCCGGACTTGTCATTCTCCAGCGTGCGGCTGTCCGAAACGGTCAGAACCGCAATGCCAAGGGGAATGAAGGGTCTATCGCCTGCCATGGCTTTGTCCTCGAAATATCCGGCCCTCAAATGGTCCGCGTTGCCTGAAAATACCAGCCTGGGCGCTTCTTCCGAAGCGATGTTTCCGCGTTTTGGGCGGCATCGAAGGAATGAAAAATCCCGAAACAGGTTGCCCCCGAACCGGACATGCGCACAAGGGTGGCGCCCTGCTCAGACAGCAACCCGATGATCTCGCCGATGTCAGGCAGAAGCGCCTGGGCCGGCGGTTGCAGATCGTTGCGACTTCCCGCGAGAAAATCCATCCAGCCGATTGTCACCTCGCCAACCTTGGCTGGCGTCGGCAAAGGCGGGTTGGCCTTGTTCTGCAATCGCCGGAAAATCTCCGGCGTCGAGACCGCTTTCAGCGGGTTGGCCAGCACCAGAAACAGTTCCGGCAGGTCATTGACCGGTTCGATGTCCTCGCCGATGCCGCGCGCGATCAGCGATCGGCTTTCAAGACACATAGGCACATCCGCACCGAGCCTCAGCGCTATCGACGAAATCCTATCCGCTGTCATCCCGGCACGCCAGTGGCGCAGAAGCGCCCGCAGCGTTGCCGCCGCATCCGCCGAGCCGCCCCCTATACCTGATGCAACGGGCAGATTCTTTTCAAGATGAATGGCGACCGGGGGCGCTGGTTGACCCATTGATGCGAGCGCGTTGCGCAGCAAATCTCTGGCCCGGGTAACGAGGTTATCGCCGCCATCGCCGGCGTGTAGAAGATCGCCAAACGGTCCTGAGATGGAGAAGCTGTCGACATCGGCGTCTTGGATATGGATCGTGTCGCCGGCTTCGGTAAACACCACCAGCGATTCAAGCAGATGGTAGCCATCCGCCCGCTGCCCGGTAACGTGGAGTGCCAGATTAACCTTGGCCGGGGCCGCCTCGACTGTCTCGGCCGCCCCGGAAATTCCCTGCATCGCCATGTGGCGTCAGGATTTCTTGTCCGGAGCAGGGGTCGCCGGGGCCGGAGGAGCCGGCGGCTGCGGCGCGACGTCCTTCTTGGCCGTATTCTCGGCATCCTTCTCGACTGGCGGCAGGCCGTTGGCGATCTTTTCCTTCACCTTGGCCTTGTCCACGTCGTCGCTGTCGCCGATCAATGCGCGGTTCCACTGATAGACCGCCTCGATCTTGCGGCCGACGCGCCAATAGGCATCGCCCAGATGGTCGTTGATGGTGGGATCACCGGCCTTGAGTTCGATTGCCCGCTCCAGTTCGGTCACGGCATCGTCGAAATCGCCGAGGCGATAATGCGCCCAGCCGAGCGAATCGACGATATAGCCGTCATTCGGACGAAGCTCGACGGCACGACTGATCATCTTCATGCCTTCATCGAGATTGATGCCCTTGTCCACCCAGGAATAACCCAGATAGTTCAGTACCTGCGGCTGCTCGGGGTTCAGCTCCAGCGCCCGCTTGAAATTCGGTTCGGCCTTGTCCCATTGCTTCAGGCGCTCGTAGGCGATGCCGCGCTGGAAAAACACCGTCCAGTCGGATTTCTGCGGCACGGCGCCGATCACTTCAACGGCCTTGTCGTAATTCTCCGCCATGGCCTTGTAGTCCTTGGCATCGGACAGCACGCTGCCATAGGCGAGGTAGGAACGAATATCCTTGGGGTCGGATTCGAGGAGCGACTTGAGGTGTTTGCGTGCCTCTTCCACCTTTTCGGTCTGCGCCAGCGTCAGTCCGAGCTGCAGCTCGGAGATGCGATACATCGGCGAGTCCTTCGGCACTTCGCGATAGAAGGCGATGGCACGTTCCGGCTTCTTCATGGCTTCTGCAAGTCCGCCGAGAAGAATGAGCGTATCCGGGCTCTTCGGATCGAGCGCGCGCGACGTCTGCAGATAAAGCGTGACGATCTCTTCGGCGCCTTCGCGGTTCAACGCACCGGCGATGGAGAACATGACGCTGGCGGCGCCCTCCACGGCATTGGTGATCTGCTGCTCCGGCTTCTCACCCTTTTCGATGGACTGGCGGAGCGCTTTCAGCGGTGCGTAATTCGGCGCGAAAGTGTCGCCGACCGCGATCGCATCCAGCGCTTTCTGCTTGTTGCCGGCGGAAGCCTCCAACCTTGCGAGCGCCATCACTGCGCGCATATAGGTATCGGAGGCGGTTGCTCCGCCTTCGCGGTCGGTTACCGCTTCGTTCAGGCTCTTGCGGGCGGCCTCGGTGTTGCCGGAAACAAGCGCGATGGCTGCCGCATTGTATTTCTGGAAGATCGAAATCCAGCCCGGACCCTTCATGTTGTTGACGAGCGCCAGAGCCTCCTTCGGCTTGCCGGAACCCGCGCGCGCCCAGGCGGTCAGAAGCGTGTTGACCATGCGGTCCAGATCGTTCGGGCCGGAATATTTCAGGATTTTCTCGGCCTTGGCGAATTCCTTGTCCTTGATGGCGTCGAGGCCACGCACGATGGTCGTGACGCGTTCCACCGAGGTATCGTCCTTCATCGAATCGGCAATCTTGGCGCCGGCTTCGAAGTTGCCGCTCAGAAGTTCGGCGATCATCAGCCGCTGGCGGATTTCCGAGTTGGCAGGGTCGAATTCCAGCGCCTTCTTGTAGAGCGAAATTGCGGTGGGATAATCCTGATCGACATCGGCATTGCGTCCGGCGAGGAAGGCGCCGGAGAAGGTGTTGACCTTGCCGGGGTCGAACGTAACGGCCTTGTCTTCCGGTGTCGCCTTCGTCTCCGCAAAGCCGGGGCTTGCACCCGCGCCGATTGCGAGAGCGGCGGCAAGAGCCGCGCTGCAGAGAAGACGGAGTGCTGGTTTACGCCGCATGAGGGAACCTTTGCCTTTGTGCAGAAGCACGGAAAAATCAGTTTCCATTGTTTGGTCACTACAGAATGGCTTTTTTGAAGCAACCCCGCAAGAAATTATGGCCCCGGCCACAATCACGCCTCGCGGAGAGTCAGGCCCGCAACCTCGGGCGGATGCTGTGTTCCATCCGCCTTTCGCCTGGCCTGCGGCGTCAGTTCAGACGCTCGATGCAGAAGTCGATCACTTCCAGAAGCGCATTTTTCCAGGGGCTCTGCGGCAACGGTGCAAGCGCATCGCGGGCAATGGTGCCATAATGCGTTGCACGGCCTATCGTATCGCCGAGGCCGTTATATTTTGTGATCAGGCCGAGCGCCTTTTCGAGGTTCTCGTCGCTGCTCTCGCCATTTTCGATGGCATTGCGCCAGAAAGCGCGCTCATCCTGCGTGCCGCGGCGATAGGACAGGATGACCGGCAGAGTGATCTTGCCTTCGCGGAAATCGTCGCCCGTGTTCTTGCCGAGATCAGCCGACTTGCCGCCATAGTCCAAGACGTCATCGACCAGCTGGAAGGCGAGGCCGAGATTCATGCCATAGGACTTCAGTGCACTGCGGGTCGCCTTGTCGGTCTTGGCGACGATGGGGCCGACTTCGGCGGCGGCGGCGAAGAGGGCAGCCGTCTTGGCGCGAATCACCTGAAGATAATCGTCCTCGGTCGTTTCCATGTTCTTGGCGACCGAAAGCTGCAGCACCTCACCCTCGGCGATGACCGAGGCGGCGGTGGAGAGCACGTCGAGGGCATCGAGAGAGCCGACATCCACCATCATGCGGAAAGCCTGGCCAAGCAGGAAGTCGCCGACGAGAACGCTTGCCTGGTTACCCCAGATGGTGCGTGCGGTGGATTTTCCGCGACGCAGATCGCTTTCATCCACCACGTCGTCATGCAGAAGCGTCGCCGTGTGCATGAACTCCACGCTGGTGGCGAGCTTGATGTGGTTGTCGCCCTCGTAACCGAACATCGAGGCCGAGGCGAGCGTCAGCATCGGCCGCAGGCGCTTGCCGCCGGACGAGATGAGGTGGTTGGCCACCTCGGGTATCATCTGCACGTCGGAACCGGCCTTGGAAAGGATAAGCTGGTTCACCCGTTCCATGTCGGGGCGGGTCAGGTCGACAAGCGGCTTGACGGATGCGAGTTTGTTTTTGCTTTCTTCAAGCGGTATGACGACGCCCAAGGGACAGGACTCCAGTTCGAATTTGAATTCGACAATAAAAACTGACGCCTTGCGCGGCAAGGGGCGAATTGCCGCTAGCCATTCAAAAAGATGGGAATTTAAGGTCTATCCATGCGTGAACTGATCCGTACCAACGATGCCGTGCTGCTCTCCTTCGCCGAAAGCCTGATGAAGGACGCCGGCATCCATTGCCTCATTGCCGATCAGGCAATGAGCATTCTGGAGGGATCTCTCGGCCTTTTGCCCCGCCGGTTTCTGGTAGAGGAAGATCGGGCGGCTCAGGCCCGCCGTATCCTCACCGATGCCGGGCTCGGCGACGAGTTGCGCAACGAAGAGGCTTGAACGACGATGGACGACGGCATTTCCGAAACGATCGATGCCTTTCATCGGGGCCGGTTTCATATCATCCAGCCGAAGGGCAGGGGGCATCGGGCCGGCATGGACGCCATGCTTCTGGCTTCGCTGGTGGCGGATGACCGCCCCTGCCGGATTGCCGATCTGGGTGCCGGTGCCGGTGCCGCCGGCATGGCGGTTGCGGCGCGGCTCGAAAAGGCCAGGGTGACGCTCTATGAGCGCTCGCCGGAAATGGCGCAATTTGCCCGCCGCAGTCTGGAACTGCTTGACAATGCAGTCTTTTCGGCCCGCGTCGAGGTGCGCGAAGCGGATGTGACGCTGCGCGCGAAAGCCCGTGTGGAAGCGGGTTTGCCCGACGATCATTTCCATCACGTCATCATGAACCCGCCCTATAATGATGTGGGCGACCGCCGCACGCCGGATGCTCTGAAGGCCGAGGCCCACGCGATGACGGACGGCCTGTTCGAAGACTGGATCAGGACCGCGGGTGCGATCATGATCCCGGGCGGGCAGCTTTCCCTGATTTCGAGGCCGCAATCAGTGGCGGAGATCATTGCTGCCTGCGGCAGCCGGTTCGGCGGTATCGAAATCACCCTCATCCATCCGCGTCCCGGCGAGGATGCGGTACGTATGCTCGTAACCGCCATCAAGGGATCGCGCGCACGGCTGTCCTTCCGCGCACCGCTCATCATGCATGAGACCGGCAGCCACGCCTTCACCCCCTTTGTTGATGACCTCAACAATGGTCGTGCGGCCTATTCCCGTAATGTAAGGGCAATCAGACCCGGCTTATAAAATCACCGTGACGCTAGCCGCATGCCATTGTGTTTTGCCCGGCGATACATACATCCGTGTCGATGAAGTCATTGCTGTGAGGATTGATTGGTGGGTTTGCTGAAGCTTCTTGTGCCGAAACGCTTTCGTAAAAAAGAGCTCGTCATTCCCGTGGTGCGCATGCATGGCGCGATCATGGCCGGCGGCAACCAGTTCCGCCCCGCCCTCAATCTCGCTTCCTATGCGCCGCTTCTCGAAAAGGCCTTCGCCGTCAAGGATGCTCCGGCCGTCGCCATTTCGCTCAATTCGCCCGGTGGTTCGCCGGTGCAGGCGCGGATGATCTATAACCGTATCCGCCAGCTTGCCGAGGAAAAGGACAAGAAAGTCCTCATCTTCGTGGAGGACGTCGCGGCCTCGGGCGGCTATATGATCGCTCTTGCCGGCGACGAGATCATCGCCGACCCCACCTCAATCGTCGGTTCGATCGGCGTCGTCTCCGGCGGCTTCGGTTTTCCGGAAATGTTGAAGAAGATCGGTGTGGAGCGGCGCGTTTATACGGCCGGCGAGAACAAGGTCATTCTCGATCCCTTCCAGCCGGAAAAGGAAGGCGACATCGATTACCTGAAGTCGCTTCAGGTCGAAATCCACAATGTTTTCATTGATATGGTCAAGATGCGCCGCGGCTCCAAGCTAAAGGGCGACGAGGCGATCTTCTCCGGTCTGTTCTGGACCGGCATGCGTGGCCTCGACCTTGGCTTGATCGATGGGCTGGGTGACATGCGCGAGGTTCTGCGCCGCCGTTATGGTGAAAAGGTCAAGCTCCAGCTCGTCAGCGGCGGGCGCACTTTGTTCGGTAAAAAAGTACCTGGTGTGAATGCTGCGTTTGGCCTCGACACGCCAAAGCTGGCGGCGGGCGCCGTCGCGGGTCTTGCGGAGGTCGCCGAAGAAAAGGCATTGTGGTCGCGTTTCGGTCTATGATGTCGCGGGAATAAAGCCTTATGGCGCAGCTTATTACAATCATTCTTCTGGTGGTGGGGGCCATCATCCTCTACCGCCGCTTCGTTCGCGATGCGGAAAAGCTCTCGGCAAAATCGAAACAGCGCGAGAAGGAACGAGAGACCGGAGCGATCGGCACGCTGATCAAGGATCCCGAGACGGGGGAGTACCGCGTGAAGCGTGAGGATGAGGCGTAAGGCGCAGTCATCCCGGACAATCTCGTTTGCCAGTCCTGAAGGATTGGGGGTTAACCCAAAAATCAGCTTTTCGGGACAGCCCTGAAATTCGCCGAGTATTTTCGTTCCGATTGTGCGATTAGTGATCCACAAATTTTAGGGTGATCTGCTTTGCTTCGGCCTAAGCCGGCTGAAGTCTCGCATTGCGCAGCCGGACGGAGTAGTTTTGCGAAAAGTTCATTCCATTCAGTTTTTGCGGGCGGTCGCCGCGCTTTCCGTCATGTTTTTTCACATTGTCGGGGCTCCTCTGACGATAGGCGCCGCCGGGGTGGATGTGTTTTTCGTAATATCGGGATTTGTGATGGGCATGGTCGGCGATAAGGCGACACCCACCAAATTCCTGCGTCATCGGCTTTTCCGTATCGTGCCGCTCTACTGGGCCGTTACATTGCTCATGTGCCTTGGCGCGCTGGCAGGCGTGTTTTCCACATTCACCTTTACCATGGACCATCTCTGGAAATCTTTGCTGTTCATCCCTTATGCGGATGCTTCGGGCCAGGTCACGCCTCTCGTGATGGTGGGCTGGACGTTGAATATGGAGATGTTCTTTTATCTCGTTTTTGCGTTGGGTCTTGCACTGCGCGCGCCCATTTCCGTGACGATCATTGTCCTGACGGGCATGGTCTGCCTGGGGCAACTGGCGGACTGGCAGTCTCCCTTCATGCAGATCTGGGCCTCGCCGCTGCTGCTGGAATTCCTCGCCGGTCTTGTCCTGTCGCAGATTGCCTTTGCGGGCGTGCGCAGCGGCGCTGCGGCCCTCGTGCTTTCTTTTGTCGGCTTCGCTTTCGCGGCCGGTATCGGTGAGCAATCCGGCCTTCTGCGCATCGCGAGCTGGGGCGTGCCAGCCGTTCTGCTGGTGGCGGGCTGTGTGTGGATCGAAAGAGCGGGTGGCTGGCCCATCGCGTGGCTGAAGCCCTTTGAAATCATCGGGGACGCCTCCTATGCGCTTTATCTCCTTCACGGGCTGGTTATTTCCGTGGTCTACAAGATCATCGCGCCGGGCCCCGCGGCGGGGATCGTGGTCGCTTTTGCTGCATTGGCTGTCTCGGTTGCAGCACATCTCCTGTTTGAAAAACCGGTGATCAGGCTTCTCAGGAAATTCGCAGACCGTGGCATCGGTGGTCAACGTGCCGAGGCCGTGGGCTGATCGCCGCTTCGCATAAAACCTTGACCCTCAGGCCATGCCGTGGCACCAGTCCGCATCCGAAGTAAGTCAATGCTTACTTATCCTCCTAACGCCGCGATGACTGCAATGACCGATGTTCCCGACCATATGAACCCGAAGCGTTCCTTTCAGGCACTGATCCTGACGCTCCATAATTACTGGGCCGACAAGGGCTGCGCGGTGCTGCAGCCTTACGACATGGAAGTGGGCGCGGGTACGTTCCATCCGGCAACCACGCTGCGCGCACTTGGGCCGAAGCCGTGGAAGGCCGCTTATGTGCAGCCCTCGCGCCGCCCGTCGGACGGCCGTTATGGGGAAAACCCCAACCGTCTGCAGCATTATTACCAGTATCAGGTCATCCTGAAGCCCAACCCTTCAAACCTGCAGGAACTCTATCTCGGTTCGCTGAAGGCCATCGGCCTCGATCCGCTGCTGCACGATGTGCGTTTCGTCGAAGACGACTGGGAAAGCCCGACGCTCGGTGCCTGGGGCCTTGGCTGGGAATGCTGGTGCGATGGCATGGAAGTCTCGCAGTTCACCTACTTCCAGCAGGTCTGCGGCATCGAATGCTCGCCGGTCGCGGGCGAACTGACCTATGGTCTGGAACGCCTCGCCATGTATGTCCAGGGCGTCGACAATGTCTACGACCTGAACTTCAACGGCCGCGAGGGCGAAGAGAAGATTTCCTATGGCGACGTCTTCCTGCAGGCCGAGCAGGAATATTCCCGCCACAACTTCGAATTCGCCGATACGGCCATGCTGCATCGCCATTTCATCGACGCCGAAAAGGAATGCCAGGCGCTTCTCGCTGCCGGTGCGCCCGGTGACAACGATAATCAGCGCCTGCACAAATGCGTGTTCCCGGCCTATGACCAGTGCATCAAGGCCAGCCACGTCTTCAACCTTCTGGATGCGCGCGGCGTGATTTCGGTAACGGAACGTCAAAGCTATATCCTGCGCGTGCGCACGCTGGCAAAAGCCTGCGGCGAAGCCTTCCTGCTGACGGATGCAGGCGGGCTGAACTGGAACAGGGCCGCCTGAACCTTTATGTAAGGCGGGGCAACAGTCTAACGTGCGGACACCGTTCTGGTGTCCGCACCTCTTGAGGAGGGGTAGGGAATGTTCATCACGCTGGCAATCATCGCGGCGATCGCGCTTTATGTCGTCTTCATCTATAACGGTCTCGTCAAGGCGCGGCAGATGAAGGAAGAGGCGTGGTCGGGCATCGACGTGCAGCTGAAGCGCCGCGCTGATCTCATCCCCAACCTCATCGAGACCGTGAAGGGTTACGCGGCCCATGAAAAGAGCACCTTCGAGGAGGTGATCAACCTGCGCAACCGCGCGCAGGCCGTACCGGCGGGAGACGTTGAAGGTCGCGCCCAGGCGGAAGGACTGCTGTCACAGGCGCTCGGCAAGCTCTTTGCGCTCGCCGAAGCCTATCCCGATCTGAAAGCCAATACGAACTTTCTGGAATTGCAGCGCTCGCTCGAAACCATCGAAAGCGAGATCCAGATGTCGCGCCGTTATTACAATGGCGCTGCGCGCGATCTTAACGTCAAGGTGGAGAGCTTCCCGTCCAATCTCGTGGCGGGGCAGTTCGGTTTTGCCAAGGCGCCCTATTTCGAGATCGACAACCCGGCCGACCGCGCCGTGCCGACGGTGAAGTTCTAAGCACCGGCTCACAAATTCCCGCCGATATTCCGATAGCCCGGCTTTGCGCCGCATTCTTTGACAAGACGACGATCATGATCGAACTGACCATCACCCCGCCCGGCCACCCGCTTTCCGGCAAGGTGGAGCCGCCCGGTTCCAAATCCATTACCAACCGTGCACTTCTGCTGGCCGGGCTCGCCAAGGGCAAAAGCCGTCTCACGGGCGCGCTGAAAAGCGACGATACGCTTTACATGGCAGAAGCGCTGCGTGAGATGGGTGTCAAGGTAACCGAGCCTGACGCCACCACCTTCGTGGCGGAGAGTTCAGGTGTGTTGCATCAGCCGGAAAAGCCGCTTTTCCTCGGCAATGCCGGCACCGCCACCCGCTTTCTCACCGCCGCTGCCGCCCTTGTGGATGGCGCCGTCATCATCGATGGCGACGAGCATATGCGCAAACGCCCGATCATGCCGCTGGTGGAAGCCCTGCGCTCCCTCGGCGTTGAGGCGGAGGCGCCGACCGGCTGCCCGCCCGTCACCGTCTGCGGTAAGGGTACTGGCTTCCCGAAGGGCAGCGTCACGATCGACGCCAACCTTTCCAGCCAGTATGTGTCCGCACTTCTGATGGCCGCCGCCTGCGGCGACAAGCCTGTCGATATCATCCTCAAAGGTGAGGATATCGGCGCGAAGGGCTATATCGATCTCACCACATCGGCCATGGAAGCCTTCGGCGCAAAGGTGGAGCGGGTCAGCAACGCCATCTGGCGCGTGCATCCGACCGGCTACACGGCGACCGATTTCCATATCGAGCCGGATGCCTCGGCCGCCACCTATCTCTGGGGCGCTGAGCTTTTGACCGGCGGCGCCATCGATATCGGTACGCCGGCCGACAAGTTCACCCAGCCGGATGCCAAGGCCCATGAGGTCATGGCGCAATTTCCGCATCTGCCCGCCGAAATCGACGGTTCGCAGATGCAGGATGCCATTCCCACCATTGCGGTTCTCGCCGCCTTTAATGAAACGCCGGTGCGTTTCGTCGGCATCGCCAATCTGCGCGTCAAGGAATGCGACCGAATCCGCGCCGTCTCACTCGGCCTCAACGAAATCCGCGATGGTCTGGCGCATGAGGAAGGCGACGACTTGATTGTGCATTCCGATCCCTCGCTTGCGGGCCAGACGGTCAAGGCCTCCATCGATACTTTCGCCGACCACCGCATCGCCATGAGCTTTGCGCTGGCCGCACTGAAGATCGGCGGCATTGCCATCCAGAATCCGGCCTGCGTGGCCAAGACCTATCCCGGTTACTGGAAGGCGCTCGCCTCGCTCGGCGTCGAATACTCGGAAAAGGAAACCGCTGCCGAGCCGCAGCATTAGAAGAAAGGTATTGGTTTTCCGTCATTCCGGCCCTGAGCCGGAATCCAGTGCGATCAAGTCCTTGATCGCGAAAGACTCTTCAAGCCGCGCAGACGCGCGGCTGCTGGATACCGGGTCTAGCCCGGTATGACGGCAATGACTGTATTCTGAAACCGGAAACGCTCCATTCCCTTAAGGAGAAATCACCCGTGAAGACCATCGCCGCAAGATTTCTCGCGCTGTTCGTCTTCCTGGGCGCGGCCTTCCCGGCTTTCGCGGAAGAGTTCATCCGTTCGTATCATTCCGTCATCGAGGTTGCGCGAGACGGAAAGCTGACGGTGACGGAGACCATCACCGCCCGCGCCGAAGGCCAGAACATCAAGCGCGGCATTTTCCGCGATTTTCCGCTTTATGCGCTGGATGCGAATAACCGCCGCACCAAGGTAGATTTCAGCGTCGTTTCGGTGGAGCGCGATGGTGCGCCGGAGAACTGGCGCACCGAAACCATCGATGGCGGCATCCGCATCTATACCGGCAGCGCCGACAGGATGTTGCCGACGGGCGAGCATATCTTCCAAATCACCTACACCACCGCGAGGCAGATCCGTTATTTCGGCGACTATGACGAGCTGACCTGGAATGTTACCGGCAATGGCTGGCAATTTCCCATGGGCGAGATTTCCGCCACCATCACGTTGCCTGATGGTATCAAGGCGACGGATACCGCCGTCTTCACCGGTCCGCTTGGCGCAAAAGGCAAGGACGCCCGCATCCTCAGTGAGGGCAACGAGGTTTTCTTCGCCTCCACTCGCCCCTTTTCGGTGGGCGAGGGCATGACGGTTGCGGTGAAACTGCCCAAGGGGGCTATCACGGCTCCTGACACCACGCAGGAGGCGGGGTGGTGGCTGCGGGATAATCTCGCCATCCTCCTTTCGGGCGGCGGTCTATTCGTCGTGCTCCTCTATTATCTGCGAGCCTGGTTCGCCGTGGGCCGCGATCCGGCAAAAGGCGTCGTCGTGCCGCGCTGGGACGCGCCGGATGGACTTTCCCCGGCGCTGGTCAATTACGTCGATAACCGCGGTTTTTCCGGCGCGGGCTGGACGGCGCTTTCCGCTTCGGCACTTGATCTGGCCGTAAAAGGTTATGTGGTTCTGGAGGACCTGAAGAACGCCATCGTCATCCGCCGCACGCAAAAGGCGACGGCCGACAACCTGCCGACGGGACAGAAGACGCTGCTTTCCTCCATCGGTGGGCCGGGGGAGACACTAACCATCGACAAGGCCCATGGGGCGGAGGTCGAGAAGGTCGGCAAACAGTTTCGCGCAGCTATAGAGAAAGAACATCGCGGCAAGTATTACCGCAGCAATGCCGGCTACACCGTCTTCGGTATCTTCCTCAGCCTCGCCCTCATCGTTGCAACGCTGGTCTTCGGCGATCTGGATGAGAGCGCCATCGCCGCTGTGCTGGTCTTTGGCTTTTTTGCTTTCTTTTTCAGCATCCTTTCGATTGGCATCGGCCGGCAGTTTTCGCGCGGCGCGCCGCTGCGCAAGCGGATCGGTGGCATCGTCATGCTCGCCTTTGCCGGTTTCGTGGCCTTTTCGGCCATTGGCGGCATCGCCACGCAAATCCTGCTTGACGTTACACATGACACCAAGTCACTGGCGCTCGCTGCCATCGGCGGAATCGTGCTCACCAATGCGCTGTTCCTGTTTCTGATGGGCGCACCGACGCCGCTCGGTCGCAAGCTGATGGATGGCATCGAAGGCCTGCGGACCTATCTGACGCTGGCCGAAAAGGACCGGATGAACATGGCGGGCGCGCCGGCCATGTCGCCGCAACATTTCGAAACGCTGCTGCCCTATGCCGTGGCGCTTGGCGTCGAAAAGCCCTGGAGCCGTACGTTCGAGACCTGGCTCGCGACCGCCGCCGCCGGTGCCGCCGCGGCAAGTTATGCGCCGGGCTGGTACCTGGGCAGCAATTACGGCAGCTTTGGCGACAGGATCGGCGGGTTCTCAACCTCTATGGCAAGCACAATCGCCTCCACCATTCCGCAGCCTGTCAGCTCTTCCGGCTCCAGCTTCTCAGGCGGGGGCGGGGGCGGTTTTTCCGGCTCTGGCGGCGGCGGTGGCGGTGGCGGCGGCTGGTGATGCCTGCCGCGGTAATTTAACCGATAGCTGGTGACTTTTGCCGCTGGTCTTGCTAAGTCCGCGACACTCTTTTGCAACAGATTAAAGTCCTTATCCCATGCCCGATCTTCTGCTTGAACTTCGCTCCGAGGAAATCCCTGCCCGCATGCAGCGCAAGGCGGCGGGCGATCTGAAGAAACTCGTCACCGATGCCTTGGTGGAGAGAGGGCTGACCTATGAAGGTGCGCGTGAATATTGGACACCGCGTCGCCTGACGCTGGATATTCGTGGCCTCAACGCCCGCTCGGCCGATGTGCGTGAGGAAAAGAAGGGTCCGCGCACCGATGCCAATGAAAAGGCCATCGAAGGCTTTCTGCGTGGCGCGGGCCTCAACGATATCTCGGAAGCGCAGGTTGTTTCCGATCCGAAGAAGGGTGATTTCTACATCGCCATCATCAACAAGCCGGGCCGTCCGGCGGAAGAGATCATCGCCGAGGTGATGCCCGGCATCATCCGCTCTTTCCCCTGGCCGAAATCCATGCGCTCCGGCCCGGCCTCCATGCCCAAGGGCTCCAGCTATGCCGGTATCGAAGGCAAAGGTTCGGAAAGCCTGCGCTGGGTGCGGCCGCTGCAATCCATCGTCTGCCTGTTCGGCCCCGAACACGATGAAACGCAGGTCATCCCGTTTGCCATCGATGGTATCGTTGCCGGTAACGTCACCTATGGCCATCGTTTCCATGCGCCGGGTCCGATCACCGTGCGCCGTTTCGAGGATTATGTCTCGAGCCTCGAAAAGGCGAAGGTCATTCTCGATGCCGAGCGCCGCAAGGACATCATCCTGCACGACGCCAAGGACCTCGCTTTCGCCAACGGCCTCGACCTTGTGGAAGACGAAGGCCTGCTGGAAGAAGTTTCCGGCCTGGTCGAATGGCCGCAGGTGCTGATGGGCACTTTCGAAGAGGACTATCTGCAAATTCCCGCAGAAATCATCCGCCTCACCATCAAGACCAACCAGAAGTGTTTCGTCACCCGCAACCAGGGTGCGGAAGAGGGCCTTTCCAACCGCTTCATCCTTGTCTCGAACATCGAGGCGAGTGATGGCGGCGAGGAAATCATCCACGGCAATGGCAAGGTCGTGCGCGCGCGCCTGTCCGATGCCCGCCATTTCTGGACCCGTGACCAGGGTGATCTGCCCGATCTTGAGATGCTGAAGGACTCGGCTGCAAAATTCAGCCTCGATCTTAAAAAGCCGCTCGACCAGCGCATGGCGAAGCTCGATGCGCTCAACGTCACCTTTCACGCCAAGCTCGGAACGCAGGGCGAGCGCGTATCCCGCATCCGCGACCTGGCGAAGACGCTGGCCCCGATCGTCGGCGCCGATGCCGCGCTGGTGGACCGCGCCGTTGTGCTGGCCAAGGCCGACCTGCGCACCGAAGCCGTCGGCGAATTCCCCGAGCTTCAGGGCTTGATGGGCCGCAAATATGCGGCGCTTCAGGGCGAAAACGAAAGCGTCGCCGCCGCCATCGAAGATCACTACAAACCGCAAGGCCCTTCCGACCGCCTGCCGGCCGATAAGGTGGCGATCACGGTCGCTCTTGCCGACAAGCTCGACACCCTCATCGGCTTCTGGGCCATCGATGAGAAGCCCACCGGCTCGAAGGACCCCTTCGCGCTACGCCGTGCGGCGCTGGGTGTGGTGCGTATTCTGCTTGAGAAGAACGTGCGGCTGCCACTGCTGAGCGTTGCCAAGGATCCGGACCTTCTCTCCTTCTTCCACGACCGTCTGAAGGTCTATCTCCGCGATCTCGGCGCGCGTTACGATCTGATCGACGCCGTCCTGACGCCGGAATCCGACGACCTGCTGATGATCGCCCGCCGTGTCGAAGCGCTCACCGCCTTCATCACCGGCGAGGATGGCCGCAACCTTCTGGCAGGCGCCAAGCGCGCCACCCAGCTTCTGGCCGCGGAGGAGAAGAAGGGGACTGTGGTGGCGGATGGCGTTTCGGAAGAGTTGTTGAAGCTCGATGCCGAAAAGGCGCTTTATGCGGCGATCAAGACCGCGTCTGCCGATGCCGCGAAGGCTGTTGCCGGCGAAGATTTCCGCTCTGCCATGCAGGCGCTTTCGACGCTTCGCGCGCCCGTCGATAAATTCTTCGAAGATGTGCTCGTCAACGACGAGGACGCGGCCATCCGCGCAAACCGTCTGGCGTTGCTGAAGGCCATTCGCGAGGCAACTGGCACGGTTGCGGATTTCTCGAAGATAACGGGCTGATGGGGTTGGGGTAGCCGTACATGTCAGTGTGCGCGGTTCACCCCCCCTCTGTCCTGCCGGACATCTCCCCCTCAAGGGGGGAGATAGACCTGTGGCGAGCTCTCAACCACATTGAACGTTTCGGGAAGAGGGGGAGCAT
Organism: Agrobacterium sp. CMT1; assembly: GCF_037203725.1. NCBI lineage: Bacteria > Pseudomonadati > Pseudomonadota > Alphaproteobacteria > Hyphomicrobiales > Rhizobiaceae > Agrobacterium > Agrobacterium sp. CMT1. The sequence continues at coordinate 412,661 of NZ_JBBCAR010000001.1, read as the reverse complement.
GCCTCTCGCCGATCTCCCCCCTTGAGGGGGAGATGCCCGGCAGGGCAGAGGGGTTAAGCCACAGCCTCAACTCCCGCAGGATAACTTCCCATTGACCCACCCCACCTCCAAAATCCTCATCAGCGCCTGCCTCCTCGGCCAACCTGTCCGTTACGACGGCAGAGGCAAGCCCTTCTTCCACCCGGCGATCGACCGCTGGCGCAGCGAAGGCAGGCTGGTGGCGATCTGTCCGGAGATGGCGGGCGGTATGCCCGTGCCGCGCCCGCCGGCGGAAATCGAAGATCGTGCCTCCGGTTTCGATGTGCTGGAGGGCCGCGCCCGCGTGCTAGAGGTGACCGGCGGCGATGTCACGGCGCAATTCATTGCCGGCGCAGAAAGGGCGCTGGCCTTTGCGAGGGCCAATGCCTGCACATACGCGCTTCTGATCGACGGCAGCCCGTCCTGTGGATCGGTTGCGATCTATGACGGTTCGTTTTCTGGCGTCAAACATGCGGGCAATGGGGTGACGGCGGCGCTGCTCGAAAAAGCCGGTATTGCCGTTTTTTCACCTGCCGATATCGACCGGCTGGATGTGCTGACCCGTTAAAAGAAAAGCGCCGGAGTTCCCCGGCGCCTTTGTTCATCGATAGTCTTGCGGCGTATCACCCCGCCATGCGCAGCTCATGCGCCATGGCATGAAGCTGGTGACCGGACGACACGCGGAAGCCGCGGATGAGGTTCAGCAGTTCCTCGGTGTCCACGGCAAGCGCTTCCGCCGAAGCCGTGGTTTCTTCCGCCATGGCCGCATTGTGCTGGGTGGCGACGTCGAGCTGGTTGAGCGATGAGGAGATCGAGCGCAGCGTCGTATCCTGCTCGGCTGCCGAATGGGCGATCTTGCTGACGATCTCGTTAGCGGATTTGATCTGGTCCGAGATACGCTTCAGTGCATCGCCGGCCTCGCCCACAAGCCGCACGCCATTTTCCACCTGGGCGGAAGAGCGGGCGATCTGGTCCTTGATCTCTTTGGCGGCAGCCGCGGATTTCTGTGCGAGTTCGCGCACTTCCTGCGCTACCACGGCAAAGCCCTTGCCAGCCTCACCCGCGCGAGCAGCTTCGACGCCGGCATTCAGTGCCAGAAGGTTGGTCTGGAAGGCGATATCGTCGATCACGCCGATGATGTTGGAAATCTGGTCGGAAGACTGCTCGATGCCGCTCATCGCCATGATCGCTTCTTCCACCACACGGTCGCTGCGCATGGCTTCCGAGCTGACGGTGGTGACACGCTTGGCGGCGTCAGCTGCCCCTTCCGCCGTCTGGCGCACCGCAACGGTCAGTTCGTCAAGTGCTGCGGAGGTCTCTTCCAGATTGGCAGCCTGCCGTTCGGTACGCTGCGATAGCTCGTTGGAGGCCTTGCGGATTTCTTCCTTTGAGCCGCCAATGTCGATGCTCTTGGAATTTACCTTGGCCATGGCGGCATCGAGATGGGTCAGGGCCTCGTTGAAATTGTCGCGCAGCGTTGCGTAACGGTTGCCGAGGTCGCCGCAGCGCACGGTCAGATCGCCGCCGGCCAGCTTTTCCAGCGCCTCGCCGATGGTGGCGACCACACGCGCCTGCAATTCTGCTTCGTCGCGCTGCATGTCGAGGTTGTTCTGGCGCTCGGCATTGAGCTGTTGCTGCTGTTCTTCCTCACGGCGCTGCATGGCATGGCGCTCGCGTACCTTGTCCTGAAGCGAGGCAGTAGCCTTCGCCATCATGCCCACTTCGTTGGTGAGGCCAGTATGGGGAATGGCGAGCGAGACGTTTTCATTGGCGACTTCGCCAAGCGCGCGGTGAATATCGCCGAGGGGCTTCGAGATACCACGGATGACATAGAAAGCGGCTGCAAGCGCCAGCACGAAGATCAACGCGCCGATGGATAGCGCCTTCATCACCTCGCCGCGCACCTGTGCGTTCAGATCATCGATGTAAACGCCGGTCACGACCACCACCTGCCAGGGTTCGAAGGCAAGTGCATAGGAGCTCTTGGCGTAGTCATTGCCTTCCATGCCGGGCTTCGGGCCGTAGAAATCCGTCTGGCCGCCGCCATTGCGACCAAGCCGCACCAGCTCGTCACGATAAGCGAAACCCTTGCTGTCAGGCTTGCCCTTGAAGTTCTCGCCGACGCGCTTGGCATCGGGATGGAACTTCATCGTCACATCGTAATCATAACCGAAGAGGTAGCCATCCGGGGTGAAGCGTATGGCGCTGACGGTCGCATAAGCCTGCTTCATGGCCTCGTCGCGCGAAAGGGTGCCGGCCTTTTCCTTGTCGTGGAAGGATTGCAGGATGGAGATGGCCGACTGCACCTGAGTCCGCAGCATTCCGTAGCGTTCCTCATAGATCGCGTCGGTGGCGGACTTGAGCTGGTAGAAGGTTGCCACGGCGAAGGCGGCCATCAGGGCCACTACGAGAACGATCAACTGACGGGAAATGGAAAGGTTCTTCATGGGCGCTCACAAGCGTTTGGCCTCGCGCGCCTCGCTTTGCCGCGCGCTGCCGGTGTTTCGGAAAAGGGAGAAGCGCATGATGCGCCGGGAAAGGCCCGAAGAGCGGTATCCGCCCAAGGCCTTATGCTGTGCTGCATTGCACCATGAGATGACTTAGCAGCCAAAAATTTGAAGATATATTTAATTAGTGGAAGCTTTATCACGCCAGCCGGCGGAATAACCCCTGGAGGATTTTTAATTCCCCAAATGGTTGCTGACGGCCTTTAAAAATACAGCGCGGACGCGATTGTTTGACATTTGTCATCCAATCCGCAGGTCAGTTGCCGCGCAATTGGAAGTCCGGGAAGTTGCTCGGAGCGGGCAAGGCAGACGCGCGTGAGGAGGCCGCCGCATCGGTACTCGAAATTTCCCTCGTAGCCGCAGTGGTGGTCGTCATGTCTATGCCGGCGGGCGTCGCAGCGGTTTCCTGCGTGTGCGCCGTTGGCTCCACGTCGTCATAGGTGGCGATTGCGGTGCCAGACGCTTCCTTCGGCATCCATGCCGGATTGGTGCTGACAAAAGTCACGGGCGCGCCGCCGAGCCATGCTTCCGTGCGCACCAGCGTCTGCTTGCCATCCACTTCCCGCATTTCCGTGTGCTGGGTCCCGGGTTTTATGGAGGGAATACTGTAAACCTGCGCCGCGGTTTTCTCCTTGACCTGCTGGCAACCCGTGCAGTCGCGACGGATGAAGCTGCCATTGGTGGTATGAACACCGTTGATATATTCGATGGAAGACGCCATGGCAGACCCGCCGGTCAGCACGACAATCGCTGTCAGAAGAAGACGCCGCATCGAAAAAGCCCCCAAATAACGGCGCCGCCTCGTGATACGGGCAAAGTGCGCCATTCCATGTTCGGGCAAGTATTACCGGCGTTTCGTTTCCATCGGGTCAGCAAACTTGGTAAAAATTGAACGAAATATTCGTTGACGGCCCGTTTGATCTAAAAATCAGGCCTTTTCGCGCGCCACAGCCTGCCAGCCGATATCGCGCCGGCAAAAGCCGTTTTCCCACTCCACCCTGTCCGCCAGCGCATAGGCGTGGGCCTGCGCCTCCGTCACGGTCTTTCCAAGGGCGGTAACGTTCAGCACGCGGCCACCCGTAGCCACCAGCCTGTCGTCCTTCAACGCAGTCCCGGCATGGAACACCTTCGCTTCTTCGCTCGCTTCAGGAATATGCGCGATCGGCGTGTTCTTGTCGTATGCGCCGGGGTAACCCTTGGAAGCCAGGACGACGGTCAGCGCAGCCTCGTCGCGCCATTCCGCGTCAACCCTGTCCAGTGTGCCAGTGGCCGTGGCGTAGAGGATGGGCAGCAGATCACTTTTCAGGCGCATCATCAGCACCTGGCATTCTGGATCGCCGAAGCGCACGTTGTATTCAATGAGTTCCGGGCCCTTGCCGGTGATCATCAGTCCAGCAAAGAACACGCCGGAGAAGGGATTACCGTCTTTCGCCATGCCCGAGATCGTCGGCTCGATGATTTCCTTCATGGTGCGCTCCACCATGGTCGCGGTCATTACGGGGGCGGGCGAATAGGCGCCCATGCCGCCGGTGTTCGGGCCGGTATCGCCATCGCCGACGCGCTTGTGATCCTGCGCGGTGGCGAGCGCCAGCGCGGTCTTGCCGTCGGAAAGGCAGAAGAAGCTCGCTTCCTCGCCATCGAGGAAGGCCTCCACCACCACTTCGGCGCCGGCCGCGCCGAAAGCGCCGTCGAAGCAGTCGTCAATCGCGGCAAGCGCTTCCGCTTCCGTCATGGCCACGGTCACGCCCTTGCCGGCGGCAAGCCCGTCGGCCTTGATGACGATGGGCGCACCCTGTGCGCGGACATAGTCCTTGGCCGGCTCTGCGGATTTGAAACGCTGGTAAGCGCCGGTCGGAATATCGTAGCGCGCGCAGAGATCCTTCGTGAAACCCTTGGAACCCTCCAGCTGCGCTGCCGCTTTCGATGGCCCGAAAGTGGCGATGCCGGCAGCACGCAGGTCATCCGCCAGACCGGCGACCAGCGGTGCTTCTGGGCCGATGACGACGAAGTCGATTGCCTTTTCTTTTGCAAAGGCGATGACGGCCGCGTGATCTTCCACGTTCAGCTCCACTAGCGTCGCATGGTCGGCGATGCCGGGATTGCCGGGGGCGGCGTAGAGCGCATCAAGCAGGGGAGACTGGGCGATTTTCCACGCCAGCGCATGTTCGCGTCCGCCGGAACCGATCAACAGAACTTTCATGGTCAATACCCCTGCAAATTCGCCAGTAACCTTGTGTCAGCGGCGTTAAGGGCAGGGGGGCGAAAGGTCAAGACGAATATGTGGCGATTGCCGCGCATGGAGCCTGCGAATAGAGGCTGCAAATCCCTCCTCCGTCATGCCGGACTTGATCCGGCATCCAGCCACGGCGCGTCTGCGCCGTGAAAGAGTCTTAAGCGATCAAGGACTTGATCGCACTGGACCCCGGATCAAGTCCGGGGTGACGGTGTGCGGATGGTGCCGTTCTGCATCAGAAATCGCTTTTCGAGACGCCGCGGTCACTACGATGAATTGCCTGTCTTTCCCCTGAAGTCAGCCTTTCCTGTGGAATCGTTGTCGCCTCTTGTTGTCACGCCACAATCAGACATTATGGTCGCCGCTTCAGATATGACAGCAGAGACCCATATGACCGCAGACAACGCCCGCCTCGCCACGCTCATCGCCTCCGAAATCAACGCCCGCCCCGATCAGGTAAAGGCGGCGGTGACCCTGCTGGACGAGGGCGCGACCGTTCCCTTCATCGCCAGATACCGCAAGGAAGTGACGGGAGGGCTTGACGATACCCAGCTGCGCACGCTTTCCGAACGCCTTGTCTATCTGCGCGAACTCAATGCACGTCGCTCTTCCATCGTCGATTCCATCAGCGGGCAGGGAAAGATGACCGATGAGCTGATGGTCAAGATCATGCAGGCGGGCACCAAGGCCGAGCTGGAAGACCTCTACCTGCCCTATAAGCCGAAGCGCCGCACCCGTGCCGAAATCGCCCGCGAAAGGGGTCTGGGGCCGCTTGCCGAAGCCATATGGGAAAACCGCGCCGCCGATCCGGCGAAACTGGCGGAGGCCTATGTGCAGGGAGAGGTGGCCGATGTGAAGGCGGCGCTCGAGGGCGCGCGCGACATCGTGGCTGAAACCATGACGGAAAATGCCGATCTGCTTGGCCGCCTGCGCGATTACATGCGCCAGAACGCCACCTTCCGCGCCAAGGTGGTGGATGGCAAACAGGCGGCGGGCGAGAAGTTTTCCGATTATTTCGACCATTCCGAACGCTGGGCGGCGGTGCCGGGCCACCGGGCGCTTGCCATGCTGCGCGGCTGGAACGAGGAAATTCTGACATTGACGATCGATGTCGATGCAGACGATCCCGCACCGGTGAAGCCGGCGCAGCGCACCATCGCCGCCGCCTTCGATATCCGCAATGCTGGCCCCGCCGATCAATGGCTGATGGAGGTCGCCGGCTGGACCTGGCGCGTGAAACTCTCCATGTCGCTATCGCTCGACCTGATGCGCGAGTTGCGTGAGCGGGCGGAAGAAGAGGCGATCAATGTCTTCGCACGGAACCTCAAGGATCTCCTGCTGGCCGCCCCCGCCGGATCGCGCGCTACCATGGGTCTCGATCCGGGCATCCGCACCGGCGTCAAGGTGGCCGTGGTCGATGGCACCGGCAAGCTGCTGGACACCTCGACGGTTTCCCCCTTCCAGCCGAAGAACGACGTGCGCGGCGCGCAGGCGGAACTCGCCTTGCTCATTCGCAAGCACAATGTCGAGCTGATCGCCATCGGCAATGGCACCGGCAGCCGCGAGACGGAAAAGCTGGTGGCCGATCTTCTGGCCCAGATGCCGGCTTCCGCTTCAGGTACAAAGCCCACCAAGGTAATCGTGTCGGAGGCGGGCGCATCCGTCTATTCCGCTTCGGAACGGGCGGCGGCTGAATTCCCCAATCTCGATGTATCGCTGCGCGGCGCGGTCTCGATCGCCCGCCGCCTTCAGGACCCGCTGGCGGAACTGGTGAAGATCGAGCCGAAATCTATCGGCGTCGGTCAATACCAGCACGATGTCGATCAGGGCCGCCTCAGCCGCTCGCTCGATGCTGTCGTGGAAGATGCCGTGAATGCCGTCGGCGTAGACCTCAACACGGCCTCGTCGCCGCTTCTGGCGCGGGTTTCCGGTCTCGGTGCCTCGATTGCCGATGCCATCGTTGCCCATCGCGATCAGACCGGTCCATTCGCGAGCCGCAAGGAATTGCTCAAAGTGCCGCGCCTCGGCCAGCGCACCTTCGAACAATGCGCGGGCTTCCTGCGCATTCCAAACGGCAAGGAGCCGCTGGATGCTTCGTCCGTTCACCCGGAAGCCTATGGCGTGGCGAAGAAGATCGTCGCCGCCTGCGGCCGCGATCTGCGCTCGCTGATGGGCGATAGCGCCACCTTGAAGTCGCTGGACCCTAAGAAGTTCATCGATGAGCAGTTCGGCCTGCCGACCGTCAAGGACATCATCGCCGAACTGGAAAAGCCCGGCCGTGACCCGCGCCCGAGCTTCAAGACCGCGACCTTTGCCGAAGGTGTGGACGAGATCACCGATCTGAAACCCGGCATGTTGCTGGAAGGCACCGTTACCAATGTGGCTGCCTTCGGCGCTTTCGTGGATATCGGCGTGCATCAGGACGGGCTGGTGCATGTCTCGCAGCTCGCCGACCGTTTCGTCAAAGACCCGCATGAGGTCGTCAAGGCGGGTGATGTCGTCAAGGTGCGAGTCGTTGAAGTGGATGTGAAGCGCAAGCGCATCGGGCTGACCATGCGTAAGGATGGTGGTGAGGCTGCGCCGCAGCCGATGCGGGAGAAGGGCAATACCAACGCCATGCGCCACGCGACATCCAAGCCCAAAGATCGCAACGAGGGGTCGCAATCCGGTGGTGCACTGGCAGCTGCCCTGGCTGAAGCCATGAAGCGGCGCTGACCTGCGGTTGAAATGATTTTTCTGAGTAAAGCCCTGCCATACACCTCGGCAGGGCTTTTTGCTTGATGAAATCGTTCAATTTTTTTGAAATAAGACTATCTTGCAACTTATGCCGAAAGGAATACGGTCAGCAAAATTGATAAGTGAGACTTAGCAATTGGGGGTGCCATGGCGTCGTCTCTGCATGTTCTTCTCGAAAAGATAATCAAGAACGGTGATCTGACCGTCAACAGCCCCGGCGGCAGCCGCACATTCGGCAATGGTGCCGGAAAGAAGGTGGTTCTCAACTTCACCGACGAAGCCGCCATGCAGGAGATTGCCGCCGATCCGGCGCTCAAGCTTGCTGAAATGTACATGGAAGGCCGTGTGAAGGTCGCGGAAGGCGACATTTATGATTTTCTGGCGCTGGTCAAAAGCAATACGCTGAGCGAAGCCCTGTCCTTCGGCATGATCTGGCGTGGCATGGCTCGCATCATCGCCGCCCGCATCAAGATGCATCTGCCGGTCAATCACAACAAGAGCAACGTCGCCCACCATTATGATCTGAGCGCAAAGCTGTTTGACCTCTTTCTCGATGAGGACTGGCAATATTCCTGCGCCTATTTCAATCCGCCCGGCATCAGCCTCTATGAGGCGCAGGTCGCGAAAAAGCGGCACATCGCCGCCAAGCTGATGACCGAGCCGGGCCAGAGTGTTCTGGAAATAGGCTCCGGCTGGGGCGGCATGGCCATGTATATCGCCGAGAGCGCCGGAGCCGATGTCACCGGCATCACGCTTAGCGAGGAACAGCTGCGCGTTTCCCGCGACCGAGCCGCAAAACGCGGTCTTGCCGGCAATGTCCGCTTCGAGTTGCAGGATTACCGTTATCTGCCTGCCTCGAAAAAATACGACCGCATCGTCTCCGTCGGCATGTTCGAACATGTCGGGCCGACCCATTATCGCGACTATTTCGAGAAGGTGGCGGAGGTGCTTGATGACAAGGGCGTGATGGTGCTGCATTCCATCGGTCAGCCCTATCCGGCACTGGCGACCAACCCCTTCATCGAAAAATATATTTTCCCCGGCGGCTATATCCCATCGCTCGCGGAAGTGTTGCCGGCCCTCGAGAAGTCGCGGCTGCTGGTAAAGGATATCGAAATTCTGCCCATGCATTATGCCCATACGCTTCGCCACTGGCGGGAACGTTTCGTGGCACGCAGGGCAGAAGCGATCGCGCTTTACGATGAGCGCTTCTTCCGCATGTGGGAGTTTTATCTGGCGGGGTCGGAAATGGCCTTCACCCATGAAAACTTCCACATCTTCCAGATCCAGATCGCCAAGGACCGCGATGCCGTGCCGCATAATCGCGACTACATTGCGCAGAACGAGGCAAAGCTGCTGGAGTTTGAGAAGACCCGGGCGCCGCTGGAGAAAGTGACATTCTGACGACGGTGTGGGCGACGAGTGACCGAATTGCGGAGAGTATTGACAAGCGTCTCCGCAATCTCGGCGTCACCCTCGGGCTTGTTCCGAAGATCTATCCACGTTGCGTAAAGTCCTTCGGTCGCAGATGCTCGGGACAGGCCCGAGCATGACGAACGAGAGGTTTGGCGCCGTGTCGTGAGCCTCGCAGTGGTGTCTGCTTCTTAACGCACTGGTTAATCGAATGGAAAGACAATCCCTCTAATTCTACGGACACCTGTCTGTATTGCGTTTCTGGGGTTCTTTCATGTTCAAGCCATCAGCGGCCGTTGCCGCCTGTGTTGTATCGCTTTTTGCCGTGGGCAATGCCCATGCGGATGGCTGGTTTTCCGGCGACTGGTATCTGAAACTCGGCGGCGCGGGTTTCACTGCGCCGAAATATCAGGGCGATAACAAGAATGAATTCGGCTTTTCGCCCATCATTTCCCTCGGCCGTCAGGGGCAGGGCGCCCGTTTCACCTCCCGGAACGACAGCGCCTCGATCTCGCTTCTGGATAACGGCCCGATCAGCATGGGTCTCGCCGGCCGCCTGATTTCTCCACGTGATGAGGGTGATTCTGCCGATCTGAAGGGCATGACGCGTATCAAGCGCGGCGGCGAGCTTGGTGGTTTTGCCGAGGCTTATCCGACCGACTGGCTGCGCGTTCGCGGCGAAGTTCGTCAGGGCATCCGCAGCCACAGCGGCGTGGTCGGCGATGTCGCTGTCGATGCCTTCACCGATATCGCCCCCGGCATCCAGATTTCGGCCGGCCCGCGCGCCACGTGGGTGAGCAGCAAATACAATGAACGTTATTACGGTGTGAGTGCGGCACAGGCGGCCGCCGGCGCGCCATCGCCCTATAGCCCGGGCGGCGGCCTGCATTCGGCCGGTATCGGCGCCGCCATCACCTGGAAAGTCACCGAAAATGCCGAAGTCGGCTCCTTTGCGGAATATCGCCGCCTGACCGGCGATGCCGCGGACAGTTCGCTCGTGCGCGAGCGCGGTTCGAAGAACCAGTTCATCATCGGGGTTCAGGCGAGCTACAAATTCAATTTCTCCCTGCCCTGACACGAGTGGAGATATGCTCCTGAAAAGCCCCGCCGCGAACCGCTGCGGGGCTTTTCTGCGTGTACGGTCGGCTGCTGAAATCCATTCCGATTTTACGGCTGATGCTGTAGAACCATCCCATGGTTCACCACAGCGATTTGTCAGACCGCGTCTCCGACGCGCCATCCAATAACTGGGTCTATCGGATTTTGCCGAGGCCCCTCTGGCCCTATGCGCAGCTGGCCCGGTGGGATCGACCCATCGGCTGGCAATTGCTGATGTGGCCATGCTTCTGGTCCGCAGCCCTCGCGGCCAACGCGGCGGTGGCGACCGGCGGCTTTTCCTGGGGCACGCTGCTCTGGCATCTAGTGCTGTTCTTCATCGGATCGGTGGCGATGCGCGGCGCGGGCTGCACCTATAATGATCTGGCCGACCACAAGATCGACACGGCAGTGGCGCGCACCCGCTCGCGACCGCTGCCGTCGGGCCGGGTGAGCCGCGGACAGGCCAAGGTCTTCATCGTCCTGCAGGCGCTTGCCGGGCTGGTCGTCCTCCTGCAGTTCAACAGTTTCGCAATCGCGACCGGTATGTTCTCGCTGTTCTTCGTGGCGATCTATCCCTTCGCCAAGCGCTTCACCAACTGGCCGCAATTTTTCCTCGGTCTTGCCTTTTCCTGGGGCGCGCTGATGGGCTGGGCGGGGCAGTTCGGATCAATTGCCTGGCCGGCTGTCCTGCTTTATGTCGGCTCCATCGCCTGGACGATCGGTTATGATACAATCTACGCCCATCAGGACAAGGAAGATGACACGGCGGTGGGCATCGGTTCTACCGCCCTCCTGTTTGGAGAAAACACACATCGCTGGCTGGTTTTCCTTTATGGCACAGCCCTTGCCATGATGTTCCTGTCGTTCTGGACGGCGGGTGTTAACGTCATTGCCTATAGCGGACTTGCCGCCGCGGCTCTCATGCTGTTCCGGCAGGTATGGGTGCTTGATATCGATGACGTTGACCAGTGTCTCGTGCTGTTCAAATCCAACAACCGCGTCGGCGTGCTGATTTTCGCAGGGCTCATTCTGCCGCTGCTGCTGGTGTAAGCTGCTGGAATAGCGAATACGAAAAAGCCCGGTCGCGTCATCCGCGCCGGGCTTTTGTGTTCTGGATTGAAGAAGATCAGTTGCGGGCGATGATTTCCTTGCCCTCGATCTTCATGCTCATGCCGAGCGAACCGGTGGAACGGCGAACGAGGAAGCGCGGGCGGCGCTCCGCGAAATAGGAATGGCGGCGGCGCGGACGGGTATTCTGGGTGCGCACCTTGCCGAGGTGTTCTTCCAGCGGACGGGCGACGCCATCGGCTTCCACCATCAGCATGGGAATGCGGTAGGCCTCGGACCAGCTGCGCCAGTCGGCGGCGATATCGCACAGATCGTGGGCGACGAGAAGCGGAACGCAAAGATCCGGATCGTCGTGATGCAGCTCGAGAGTCACCGTCACCTGCCCGTCACCATGGTCGATGGCGCGGGCGGCAACACCCTTGAAGGCGCGGGCAGGCAGGGCGAAGGACAGAGGCAGGCCGGAAGAGGACAGAACCTTTCTCAGAACGGCGCCCCGTTCATCGAGGGTGACGGCGACATCGGTCGCGCCATTGCCTTTTCCATAGGTGACCTGTTGCGGAAAACGTGCCGGGTCTAACCTGAGAGTGGCGACGGCCCAGTCGGGCTTCAGAACGGTCTTGGTCATGTTTATTCTACCCTTGTTTTACCTGAGAGCCGGTTTCCGGTCTTCTCATCGGGACTTTTCGTCCTCTGATGTCAGGAGAATATCCGCCGCCTGTTCGAGACTGCTTAAAAATCGCGGTTAAGAAAACTTTGCATTCCCAAATGGTTAGCAAAACACACTGTGGCATGGTTTCGCTTGGGTAAAGGAGATCGGGACAATGCGGTTTTTATCCCGGTCGAAATTGTGCTCTTTCAAGCTCCGGGCAAGGCGCGTCCTGCATAGTCGCGTCGGGCCCTGCCGCGCTTCCGGATGGAGGCATGGCAGGGCGGATTCAAGCGGAGTTTCGACGTCCCACGGGGACGAGCGAGGCTCCAGGGGGCATTCGGATGGTATCGACTTATCTCAGCTACGACCTCATCAACCGCGATATGAAGACAAGCATTTCGCGCGTGTCGCAGCAGGCAATCACCGAGCGTCAGACGAAATATTACAAGGAAAACATCGGCAATGTGAAAAGCGTCGATGAATTCCTCGATAACTATCAGCTCTATTCCTATGCCATGGATGCCTTCGGCCTCGGCGAGATGACCTATGCCAAGGCTTTCATGAAAAAGGTGCTGGAGAGCGACCTGAACGACCAGAACAGCTTCGCCAACAAGCTGACCGACGAGCGGTATCGGGAGTTCGCCGCTGCCTTCAATTTCACGGCGTCGACAAAGACGGTTCAGACGGAGGCACAGCTCGACAAGATGATCGGGCTCTACGGGACGTCGATCACCGACATGGATGACAGCCTTGCCGAAGAGACCCGCTATTACAAGGCGATCATCGGCACGGTCACCAACGTTGATCAGCTGCTCCAGAACGACAGGGCCCGCGCCTATATATTTCAGGTCTTCAGCATCGATGAGAAGACCTATACCTATTCCCATATCCGGGGATTGATGACGAGCGACATCGCCGATCCCGACAGCTACCTCAATCAGAAATTTGGCGCTGCTTATAATGATGCGGTCGAAAAGCTGACCATGAAAGGTAATATCGAACTGCACGCGGAGGTCACGGCGCGGATCGCCGCAATCGACACTTCGCTCGCGGGAACGGAACTGACAGACGAGCAGCGCAAGGCGCTCGAAGCGGAAAAAGTTACCAGGCAGGACCAGCTGACGCAGCTCGAAGCCGTGTTGCCACCCAAGAGCGAGTGGGAAGCGAAGCTTGCCGCGATCACCGCAGAACAGACGACGCTTTCAAATGCCGTTACCCAATATAACAAGATGGCACAGCTCGCCGCCGCCTTCGAATTCAAAAACGATGGCACCGTTGCCGCCGGCGGAGCGCAGAAAGCTGACAATATCAAGGTGATGACGGATGCCTACATCAGCAGCGCACCGCGCGTGACGCCGACGGTCGCCACGCTGAACCGCGACTATTTCGAATCGAAGATCGGTTCGATCAAGACCGTGGACGAACTGCTCTCGGATACGCGTCTCCTCAACTATATCAAGGTTGCCTTTGACCTTAACGACCTGACGATCGTGACGGCGACGATCGAGAACATCCTGACCAGCGACCTGAACGACCCGAACAATTACATCGCGACTTTCGGCAAGAACGACAAGCGCTACCTCGCCATGAGGAACGCGTTCAATTTCAAGACGGACGGAACGCTTGCCGACGGCACGACGCCGCAGACGACGCTGCAGACCGCGACCACGACAAGCGGCTACATGACCCATTACGGCGAAAAGGATGACGCCGCCGACGAGAAGGCGCTGACCTTATTCAAGAGTGACATTAGAAGCGTCACGTCCGTCAAGGATTTCCTCGACAGCAGCGCAGTCTATAATTATGCGCTGAAGGCCGTCGGCCTCGATCCTGCCAAGGTGAATGCGGCGGATATCCGCAAGGTCCTCACCAGCGACCTTCAGGACAAAAAGAGCTACGTCTATACGCTGAAAGACGAGCGCTATGTCAAACTGGCGGAGCTTTTCAACTTCGCACCGGACGGAAGCCTGGGCTCCCCGGTGCTGGCACAGTCGGAAATCGAGATGCAGACCATGTCGGCTGACTACATCAAGAAGAAGTCGGCTTTCGGCACTGAGAAAGACAAGGAAACCGCCAAGAAGGAGGCGGAATATTTCACGAGCGAGATGCAGAAGATCAAGACGCTCAAGGATTTTCTGAGCAATGATCGTCTTACGGAATTCGCGATGGAATCGCTTGGCATCGATCCCAAAACTGTGACGAAGGAACAGCTGCAGAAGATGTTCTCGTCGAAACTGGATGATGGCGAAAGCTATCTCAACAAGGAAATGGATCCGGTCTTCCGCCGTCTCGTCACCGCCTTCAACTTCGATTCTGACGGCAATATCCTTCACGAAGACCGCAGCCTGATCCAGACACGGCGCGGTCTCTACGAGACACTGGACAATTATCTGACCCAGACCCTGGAGACGCAGGCGGGCGAAGAGAATGCCGGCGTCCGTCTGGCGCTTTATTTCAAGCGCATCGCGGCAGGCACGACGTCCTATTATTCCATTCTTGCCGATACCGCGATCCAGAGTTTCATCAACACCACCTTCGGCATTCCTGACGAACTCGGCAATGCCCCGGTCGATACGCAGGTGGCGATGATGAAGAAATATTTCGACATCAAGGATTTTCAGGACCCGGAAAAGGTAAAGAAGCTCGTCGCGCGTTTTACCGTCATGTATGACAACGCGCAGAACACCACAGATCCCATCATGATGCTGTTCAATGGCAGCGGCTCTGCGGGAATCAGCGGCGATACGCTGCTGGCGGTAGCGACGCTGCGCGCGCGATAGGCGCGTTCAGACCGGCTTGTCAGCAGGGCGCGCTCGGCGATCCGCCGCCGGATTACCAGCCCGGCAGCATATGCCCGGCGCGCAGGCGCGGCATCTTCGGATAGGTCTTCACATCGCTGTCCATCTCGTCGACCACGCTCATCGGTGAGATATTGTCGAGGCAGGCGGTGATATGGTCGGTGATGGCATTCACCAGCGATGGGGAAAGGCCCGGTCGTTTCATCAGGCCGATCTGCACCGGCGGCAGCGGCGGGAAGCCGTCTGCGGCGGTCAGAACCTTCATGCCGGTGCGCAGCGCCGATTCCGGCAGCACCGAAACAGCCATGCCCGCCAGCACGGCGGCGGCAACGACGGTTGAAGACCAGCTGGTGAACAGCACCTGGTAATCGCGCCCATCGGCATCGAGCGCCGAACAGGCGAGCTGGCGCCAGTGGCAGTCACGTCGTCCGACGGCGAGGGGCACCGGGGCATCGTCCTTCAGCGGATGGTTGGCGGAAGCGACCCAGCACAGCGGTTCGGTGCGCACCACATCCGACGAGCGGGCCCGCGGATTGTGGGTGACGAGAGCGATATCCAGTTCGCCGCGCGCCATTTTCTCCGCAAGGCTAACCGACGGCTCGCAGACGATGTAAAGCTCGACATTCGGATGAGTCTTCGCGAAACGCCCGATGATCTCGGGCATGTAACGGTCGGCATAGTCATCTGGCGTGCCGATGCGCAGCGTGCCCTCCAGCCGGTTGTCATCGAAGGCGGCGATCGCCTCGTTATTGAGGCGGATGATGCGGCGGGCATAGTTCATCAGCTTTTCGCCTTCCGCCGTCAGGCGGTTGCCCCGCCCGTCCTTGGCGAAGAGCTGTTTGCCGATGCGTTCTTCCAGCCGTCGCATCTGCATCGAGACGGCGGACTGTGTCTTGAAAACGCGATCTGCGGCCTTGGTGAAGCTGCCCGTATCGACGATGGCGATGAAGGTGTGCAGCTGGTCTATGTCGAGAGGTGCGGACATGGATGGTCATCCATCAGAATGATTGATGTCTTACATTAGAAACATTCGTTGGACTGATCAATAGTCTTGCGACATTTTGACACCAAGCAAATCAATCTCAACCCCGGGCCGGCGAAACGTCAGGCCCCCAACCCGAGGCAGCTTCTCGCGCGTGGTGCGCCGGGGGCGGTGCCGCATCGTGCCGTTACGAAAGGATAAGTGTCATGCGCACGGCAGAACGGAGAATGGAACTGGAACTTGCAACAGCACGGCCGAACGATACGTTCCGCCGCGTCGCTTTCCGCGTCAAGACCTTCGTGCAGCGCATCTACAATCGTATCGTGGCGAATGGCCTGACCGAGCTGGATGATCGTCTTCTCGCCGATATCGGCCTGGCAAGATCGGACGTCAGCGACGCCCTCAACACGGGCCTGCTGGAAGATCCCACCGCTCATCTGACCCGCGCGGCACGTCGACGGGCAGTAACACGGTTCAAGACCCTTTGAAATAGTGCCATCCGGCGGGCCTCCAGCTGCCGGAGAGGCCCTCCAGCCGAAAGGTTTCCCCGCAGGGTGATTTGCCAATAGCCCTGCCTTTGCCCGGTGTCAGGCCCCCTCGGCCGCACCGGGCTTTTTTTATGTCTGCGATTGGCGCTCTCGCGAAACCCGAAGCGGTTCTGCTGGTTTTAATACTGGTATTCCTCAAACACAGGAAGAACCGAGCCGTCCCAGCGGCCATTGTAAAGCGCCAGCAAGTCTTCGGCGAGTGTCGTTTTCTTCGCCAATACCTCGTCCAGCGAGGACAGGAATACGGTCTCGTCCTGACCTTCGCCATTCAGCCGGTTGCGGTTTTTCAGTCCGGTGCGGGAAATATCGAGCACTTCGCGCGCGATACCGAGAAGTGGCTTGCCGGCGATTTCGGCATTCAGTCCCTTGGCCGGAACCGCATCACGAAGGGCGATAACCTCGTCGAAGCTCCAGGCCGCCGTCAGTGCGTCGGCAGCGTCCAGCGCTTGCCGATCGTAGAGAAGGCCGACCCAGAAGGCTGGCAGGGCGCAGATGCGTCTCCACGGGCCGCCGTCGGCGCCGCGCATTTCCAGAAAACGCTTCAGGCGCACATCGGGGAACAGGGTGGAGAGATGGTTCGTCCAGTCGCCCATGGTCGGTTCCCATGCGGCGATTTCGCCCTTGAGCGCACCATTCATGAACTGACGGAAGGTGACATGGGTGCAATCATGGTATTTGCCGTCGCGCACGATGAAATACATCGGCACGTCGAGCGCCCATTCCACATAGTCCTTGAACCCGAAATCCTCGTTGAAGGTGAAGGGCAAGACGCCCGAGCGGCGATTGTCAGTATCGCGCCAGATATCGCCGCGCCACGAGAGAAGACCGTTCGGCTTGCCCTCCGTAAAGGGCGACGAGGCGAAAAGCGCCGTTGCCAGAGACTGCAGCTTCATGGAAACGCGCATCTTCTGACGCATGTCGGCTTCGGATGAAAAGTCGAGATTAACCTGAATGGTGCAGGTGCGGTACATCATGTCGAGACCCTTGGTCCCGACTTTCGGCATGTAGCGCGTCATGATCGCGTAGCGCGATTTCGGCATGCGTGGCGTTTCGTCAAAGGTCCACAGCGGGCTGCCGCCGATGCCGAGGAAACGGATGCCCATCGGCTCCGCCACTTCGCGCAGCGTCGCCAGATGCTGGTTGGATTCCTTGCAGGTCTGGTGCAGGTTCTCAAGCGGCGCGCCCGAAAGTTCGAACTGCCCGCCCGGTTCGATGGAGATGGCACCCATGCCGTGTTGTTCGCCGAGGCCGATGATGTTTTCACCGTCCATTATCGGGTCCCAGCCGAGCTTCTCCTGCATGCCCTTCAAAAGTGCGGAAATGCTGGCATCGCCGAAATAAGGAACCGGCCGGTTGTCCTCGCGGAAAAAGGCGAATTTTTCGTGCTCGGTGCCGATACGGAAATCGGCTTCAGCTTTGTTACCGCCCGCCAGATAATCGGTAAGCTCCGTAACGGAGGAAAGGGGGGTCTGGTCGGTCGTGTCGCGTGCCATGGCTTACCTTGTTATGACGTCTCTGTTGCGGCGAGGCATATGATTGGCAGATAGGGCCGTATCGTAGCTGGAGGCAAATGAATTTCTTTTAAAGATGCATGAAGAGCAACGGAGCATTCAGTTCCAGTCGCCGATCGTGGCCTGAATGACCGCCAGTGCGGCAACCGCAGCCGTATCTGCCCTCAGAATGCGCGGCCCGAGCGGAATGGGGGTGACGAAGTCGAGGCTGCGCAGAAGCTCCCTTTCTTCCTCCGAAAATCCACCTTCCGGACCGACCAGCAATGCGATTTTGCGTTCCTTCACTGCCTGCAGGATCGGCAGCGGATTTTGCCCCGTGTCGCCTTCGTCGCAATAGATGATGCGCCGGTCGTGGGGCCAGGTGTCCAGCATGTCCTTCAGTTTCACCGGCTCGGCCACCTCGGGCAGGGACAGTATGCCGCACTGCTCGGCGGCTTCGATGGCGTTGGCGCGCAATTTTTCGGTGTTGTGGATCTTGCCTTGGACATGCTGTGTCATCACCGGCTGCAACAGGCCAGCCCCCATCTCCACCGCCTTCTGCACCAGGTAATCCATGCGCCCGACTTTCAGCGGCGCGAAAAGATAATGCAGGTCCGCGGGGTTTGGCTGAGGCCGCGTCTGTTCGAGGGGGACGAGCACGATCTTCTTGCGGCTCGGAAAGGCAAGTTGCGCTTTCCACTCGCCGTCGCGACCGTTGAACAGCAGGATTTCCGCACCATCGGTCATGCGCAGCACATTGGCGAGATAGTTGAACTGTTCGGCGGTCGCCTCCAGCGCGACGCCTTCGGCAAGGCTGGCTTCGATATACAGGCGTTGCATCCGGAAATTGGCGCGCATGGGTTTTTTCGGCTTTAGAGAAAGAGGAAGGACATGAACCAGTAGAGCAGCGCCGCGAGCGCTGCACTGGAGGGAACGGTGACCAGCCAGGCGGCGATGATCGTCATGAAGTGGGAGCGGCGGACAAGATATCGGCGGCGTATCTCCGAAGGATTGTCGGCATATTTGTCAGACCGGCGGGGTCGGCCGTCACCAACCTGGACCAGATCCTGTCGCCTGCGGGACGATTGCGTGTACCATTCGCGGAAAAAGCCGACGCCGAACACCGCGCCGATCGCCGTATGGGTGGTGCTGACCGGCAGACCGAAACGCGAGGCGACGAGAACGGTGAGCGCAGTTGCCACCGAAACGCAGAAGGCACGCATCGGGTTGAGCTTGGTGATCTGCTCACCGACGAGGCGGATGAGGCGCGGGCCATAAAGAAGGATACCGCAGGAGAGCCCGAAGGCGCCGACCAGCATCACCCACAGCGGCGCACGTGCAGAGGTGCTCACCGCCTCGTCATGCAGGGCCCGCACGATGGCCACGACTGGGCCAATGGCGTTCGAAACGTCATTAGCCCCATGCGCGAAGGACATCAGGCCGGCGGCGAGAACGAGCGGCCACTGGAACAGGATGCGAAGCGACTGGTTGCGGTTTTCCAGTCCTTCCGACTGCTTGCGGATGATCGGCACGCCAAGCCGCCAGACGACAAGCCCGGTCACCAGCCCAATCAGGCTGGCGTGGCCAAGCGACACATGCATGAGCTGCCGCAACCCGACCCAGATGAGATAAGCCGTAAAAACACCCGCCATCAAACCGATGAGGACCGGCACCCACCGCTGCGCCGCGCCAATCTTGTCCTCGCGGTAAATGATGAATTCCTTGATGAAAGCAAGGATCATGATGGCTATGGCGGCGCTGATGAAAGGCGCGAGGACCCATGCGAAGGCGATGCTGCCGAGCGACAGCCAGTCCACCGCTTTTGCTCCGTAGGCGGCCATGCCCGCGCCCGCGACTCCGCCCACGACCGTATGAGTGGTTGAAATCGGTGCTCTGGTCCAGGTCGAGATATTGACGAGAAGGCCGGCGGCGAGAAGCGCAGACAGCATTGCCCAGGAGAAAACGGTTCTGTCGGGAATGGTCTCGATGTTGATGATGCCGCTGGAAATGGTTTCGACGACATTGCCGCCGGTGATCAGCGCCCCCGCAATCTCGCAGATCGCGGCGATGATGAGCGCGACGGCAAGCGGCATCGCCTTGGCGCCGACCGCGGGCCCGACATTGTTCGTCACGTCATTGGCGCCGATATTGATTGCCATATAGGCGCCGATGGCGACGGCGGCGATGATGATGACGGCGCCCGAAGTGCCTACGACAAAAGCACCGGCGAAGACCGCCGCCAGAACGACGAACATGAAGCCGGCGCCAAGGCCCGCAAGCTGCTGTGTGACATGCAGCGTCGCTTCTTCGACACGGGTAATCTTGTCGAGATCCTTGTCGAGCGTCGGCTTCATGTTTGATGGCGGCTTCAATGCCATTCAGACCTCGTTTGCCAGCATTCCCTTTCGTCCGGCAGTGTCGCAGGTTGAAGGCAATTTACAGAAAGACTGTTACATCTCGTACATCTTTCCAAAAGGAAAGACGATAAAAGCCGTGTTGGAAAAACAAACTGCAAATTGCCACACCTGGGGCGGCCGCACTATTTTGAATGCGTCATCCGTTTGTCGAAAGCGAGCATCAGCGCTTTCAGTTCCGGCTCGTTGACCCGTCTGGTCGCCTCCTGGGGGCTGACCCATTCCAGTCGTCTGGATTCCTTTTCAGGAAAGCTATCCTGCATTTCGGAAACTTCGAGCAGATGCACCTGAACCCTGCATGGCACATTGATGCCGCTGTTCAGTTTTTTCTCGTATTCGTAGTAACCGAAGGGGGCCTTCTCCACCGTGCCCTTGACGCCTGCTTCCTCATAGGCTTCCTGCTCGGCTACCGCATGGGCCTTTTTATGCGCCATGGGCCAGCCTTTGGGAATGACCCATCGTCCCGTGTCCCTGCTTGTCAGCAGCAGCACTTCAGGCCCCGGATTTTTCTTGGAGAACCGATAGCACAGCGCCGCATATTGCTGCCGCGGCGGTCTGCGCAACATCAAGCCAACATCTGTCGCCAATCGATTCAAAATCTTCAATCCGAATAGGTCCTTCTTTGCCTGCCTATGATAATTGCTAATATAGATATCCCGTAAATTCCGCCAATCCCCCAACCTCCATAACCCACTACTGTCTTCACGCTGATGAAGCCTGCGGAAAAGATGATGCGGCAGATTTGCGAACAAAGTTTCGACCGGGTGGTTCCCCGGCCGAACAGCCCGATTGCGGTCTCACGGATGCGTCCTTTCCACACCGTTCGCAACCAAAGCATCGATAACGGAACGCTTCAGGCGGGGCGCAGTCCCCAATGGCGCAGGCCTTCAACCACGCCGTCCGCTTCGGACGCGCCCGAGCGGAAATAACGGCTGTCGAGATCAGCCAGCGATACAAGCTCCGGCAGGGCATTGCCGACAATGACGCCACGAATGTCCGTTAACTCGAACATCGCCCGATCATTGCCAGTATCTCCTGCGACCACTGATTCGTCGAGGCCGATACGCAATTGTCCACATAACCATGCGAGCGCCGCGCCCTTGTCGGCGGCCTTCGGTAATATATCCAGATCGCGCCCGCTGGAATAGACGATCCGGGCTTCGATATCAGCCCCAATCAGCGCAGCCTCGATATCGGCCAGTGTCGCTTCATCTGCGTCATGCAGGAACCAGCTGGACTTGAGGCCATGCTGGTAACGCTCCTCCTGCATCGTCACGCCCGGAACAGCGCTCATTACATCGGCAATTTTCTCCGGGTCGAATCCGGTGCCGAGGGAATGTGTGTAGGCGCTCTCCAGGTCGCTGCGCTCCTTGGCATGCAGCATGGTGCCGACCCCGCCGATGATGTAATCAGGTCGGGGCAGCGGCACTTCTTCCAGAAGGGCGAGCTGGTCATCCACCAGCCTGCCGCTGTTGAACACCAGAACCGGACGGCGATCGTCCGGCAATGACTGCCAGAAATCCCTAAACCGCCGCGTGGCGTCATTATCGCCCACGACGGTGCCGTCGAGATCCGTTGAAAAAAGGCGAAGCGGTCTCAATCGCCGTCATTCCATGGTTCGGCCCAGTCGGCTTCCTCGAGGACCGGCATCATGGTCCTGCCTTCCACCACGGCCAGAAGCTGCTGAGCAATCCCGGTCCATGTGAAGAGGCTGCGCGCCTTATGCGCGCCCATGCGGGAGAGGCGCCCATAGAGTCGCTCGTGCTTGAACGGCTTCATCATGGTGATGCCAAGATCCTCCTTGTCGAAGGGATCGGCGAATAACGCATGGCGACCATAGCTGACGGCTCGGAACAATCCGCCGTGAATGGTAACAACGGTCGGTGTGCCGCTTGCCATCGCCTCGATGGCCGTCATGCCGAAGGGCTCGTAGCGGCTGGACAGCACGAAGAGATCGGCCGCGCGATAGATGTCGGGCAGGTCTTCATCCGCGACATAGCCGGAGAATACCACCTTCTCCTCCAGTCCGAGCGATTTCACCCGCTCCTTGAGCTGGTTGAGGATGGTGGTTTCCTGCTCGTCCATGTTCTCGCCGCCCACGGCAAGATGCAGGCGCGCCTCCGGCTCGCGCTCGGCAAGAACCGAAAAGCCGTCGATCAGCAGGTCATAGCCCTTGTTGGTAGCAAGTCGCCCGAGCGCCAGCACCACCTTGCCTTCAAATCCGAAACGCTGGCGTATCATCTGCCGTGTCGCATCCGATACCGGGAAAAAGCGGTTGTCGTCATAACCCGGCGGAATCATGTGGATGTGCTTGCGCTTTTGCCCGTAGTCTTCAATGAGGACGTCGAGCTGCACCGGCGTGGTGGCGATCACCATGTCGCAGCTGCGGTAGATGATGAGTTCGTGCTGGATGCGTTCCTTGAAATTGAATTCCAGTTCGAATGTATCGGCCTTTTCCGGATAGTCGGTTTCCATCTGGCGTTTTTTCCAGATGCCCAGCGAATGCGGCGTATGCAGATGCGGGATTTTCAGCGCCTCGGAAAGCCGCTGACCGGCGACGCCTGCGTCCCAGTAGTGGCTGTTGATGAAGGAGTAGTTGAGATCGTTTTTCTTGATGAAACGCAGCGCATTTTCGCACCATTCCATCAGGTGTCGGTGCAGATATTCCTTGGGAATGAAGTCACGCCCGCCGCAGGGAATGCGCACCACGCGGACGCGCTCATCGACCTCGTCGAATTCCGGCTGGTCTTCGAAGCGGCGCGTATAAAGATCGACGGTATAACCGAGTTGGCCGAGTTTGCGTGCAAGCTCAAGCACATAAACCACCTGCCCCCCGGTATCAGCCGCGCCCAGTGGCGGATGCGCGGCGACATAGCCATGCGTCGATATGAGAGCTATCCGCGGATAGCGTTCAGTTTCGCTCGTGGTTGTCATGGGTCCCATCTTGGTAAATTTTTCCAATTAACCCGATAAAAAGACGAAAGAGCACAAAAGGTTCCATCAAAACCTGAATAAAATGGATTGCGTATTTCGCCTGAGGGCGTTTTTAACGACTCCGCTGCTGCTGCCGCAAACGGGAAATCCGGTCCCATTCCCGCGCCTGATGCGCCCTGGATGTCGTCTCAACGATGAAGTCGATGTGGGCCTCTGCCGCCGCCCGTGCCGATGCCGGATCGCCGGCGACGATGGCGTCGTAAATGGCGACATGCTGTCTCAGCACCTCGTCATGGGCGCCTGCGATACTGAAGATGATGTGGCGATTATAAAAGATGTCGTCGCTCAACAGCCGGTAGCAGGAGCGAAGCGTGTGCATAAGGACGATGTTGTGCGCCGCTTCGCCGATGGCGTTGTGAAACTCCACATCCCCCGCCAGTTCCTCTTCGAAGCGGCCTGCCTCGTGCGCATCGCGCATCCGCTCGACAATGGCGGCAAGGTTGCGCCTGTCCGGTTCTGTCGCCCGCTGCGCGGCAAGTTCGGCGGTCATGCCTTCAATATAACGGCGATATTCGAGAAAATCCCGCGTCGCCCGGCTGTGGCGGGTGATCAGCGCGCTCAAGGGATCGGAAAAGACCGGCCCGACAATATCGGCGACATAAGTGCCGCCACCATGCCGGCACACGAGAAGGCCTCGGCTTTCGAGTTCTTTCAGCGCTTCGCGCAGGATAGGCCGCGAGACGTCGAGGCGCTGCGCCAGTTCCCGCTCGCCGGGCAGCCGGTCGCCATCGCGCAATATGCCGTCGAGTATCAGTTCTTCGAAACGTAAGATCACCTCCTGCGATGTGCGGCTGTGCTCGATGCGCGCAAAAAGCGTTTCGTCCATCGCAGAAGTCCCCGGCGAAATCCGCCCGTGTTCGATATCGTATAGAGTATCAGGCAAGTCTCGCACTGGTCAAATATTCTGTCCAGTTCTCTCGCTCGCTGTATCAATGCCTGCGGCAACACGGCATCTGCCTTTTTGAATTGGCTTTTGTTAAAGCGGTCCCGACAGGGGCACTACAGCGGATTTTTCTGTCAGGTGGATCAAAACAGTGACATCGGCGTCGATCGTGGTGTTGTCATCACAATCGATGCCTTAGACATCAGCCATAAAAGCGGGGACGATATCGCAATGGCAAAGGGTAGATTTGCATTCGCAAGCGCGCCGGAACGGTCGCTGGCATTGGGCGAGGTGCATGCGCGGCCGACGGTGCTGCTTGCCCCGTCGCGCATCATCATCCAGCTTGCCTTCATGATGGATGGCGGCTCGGCCGTGCACCATTCCGTCATTGCGGAAATGTCGCGCAGCCGCGGTGTTGCGCCGCCGGAACGCGATGCGCGTCACCACGCCATGCCGTGGGGGCAGGGGACATTGCGCTGGGAGCGGCATACCGAATTCTCGACCTGGTTCTGGGATGGCCCTGCGCCGGAAAAATTTGGCGGGGAGATTGCCGGCGATCCCTTCGGTGACGGCTTTTCGCCGCCCGGCTCGCTGATCTCGGGCGTGCGGCTGGAAATTCGCCCGGAGAGTGGTTTTACCTCGCAGGCGGAAACAATCTTCGAGCCGACCAGCCTCTGTCATAGCGACGTGCGCGACGGTCAGGCGGCCATCCTCACCGATTTCCGGCAGGATCGCGACGGGCTGACGCAGATATTGGTGATCGACCGCGGCCTCAGCGATTACAGCCGCGGCGCGCTGGTGCAGCGGCTGCTGGATATTGAAACCTATCGCACGCTTGCCATGCTCGGCCTGCCGATGGCGCAGACGCTCTCGCCGGAAATCCGCCGCATCGAGGATGGCTTGACGGGCATCACCCAACGCATGAAAAACGGCGCGCGTGACGAGGCGGATGCGCTGCTGGCCGAAATGACCCGGCTTGCTGCGGAACTCGAAGCCAATGCCGCCCTCAGCCTCTATCGTTTCGGTGCCAGCCGCGCCTATGACGGCATCGTGCGCGAACGCATACGGGCGCTCGCGGAAACGCCTGTTCACGGCCATGAGACGATGGGCAGCTTTCTGGAACGGCGTATGGCGCCCGCCATGCGCACCTGCCAGTCGGTGGAAGAGCGGCAGGCCAACCTGTCGCGCAAGCTCTATCGCGCCACGGCTCTGGTTCGAAGCTGGATCGATGTGGAGCTGGAACGGCAGAACACCGTGCTGCTCAACACCATGAACAAGCGCGCCGCGATGCAGCTTCGCCTGCAGCAGACGGTGGAAGGCCTGTCTGTCGCCGCCATCTCCTATTATGTCGTCGGGCTTATCGGTTATCTCACCAAGGCAATCAGCCATGATGTGCTGCCGGTCGACCCGGCCGTGGTCACCGGCGTTTCTGTGCCATTCGCCGTGCTTGGCGTCTGGTGGGTGGTGCGCCGCATCCGCCGCTCCCATGCGGAGGGCGGGCACTGAGTGTCAGCCCTGCTCCCAATAGGGCGACGGCCCATAAAGCGCGGCGAGATAATCGATGAACAAGCGCACTTTGGCGGGCAGGAACTGTCGGCTGGGATAAACCGCCGAGAGTGTGACGTTGCGCGACCCTTCATAACCGGGCAGCACCTGCACCAACTTCCCGCTTCGCAATTCATGGCCGATATCCCATGTCGAACGCAGCGCAACACCAAGCCCTGATATCACCGCCTCACGGATCACCTCGCTCGAATTGGTGACCAGCATGCCTTCAGGCCGAATGCTGAGCGCGCCGCCCGGTCCCTCCAGCCGCCAGATGTCATTATTGTGCGCCGGCAGGCAGCGATGTTTCTTCAGATCCTCGATCGTATCCGGCATGCCATGCGCGGCTACGTAGTCGGCCGAGGCGCAAAGCACGCGCCGCACCGGTGCCAGCCTGCGGGCCACGAGGCTGGAGGAGTTGAGATCGGCGATACGGATCGCCAGATCGTAACCGCCCTCGATAATATCGATGAACTCATCGCTCAGCACCAGATTGACCGACAGGTCCGGATGCCGCTCCATGAATGTCTTCAGATGTGGCGCGATATGCATGCGCCCGAAAGAGGTGGGTGCGGAAACCTTCAGCGTGCCGTTGACGGTATTGGCCCGGCCGGAGACGAAATCCTCCGCCTCTTCCAGCCCTTCGAGAACAGCCAGCACCCGTTCGTAAAAGCCTTGCCCCGCTTCGGTCAAAGAGATTTGTCGCGTGGTGCGCTGGAACAGCCGGGCACCGAGCTTTTCTTCCAATCGCTTGATGCGCTTGGAAATGACGGCGGGCGAATAACCAAGCTCCTTGGCAGCAAGCGACATGCTGCCGGAGGCGGCAACGCTGGCAAAGACTTCGAGATCACCCAGATTTGTCATAGTTGCCCTCGATTGTTTCCAGAATAGAAAAAATCCATAACATTTGATTGCGCAGCTTCAAAGTGGTAAAGAAACAATACCAGTTATCGGCACGGAGGAGCGGCGGTGACGCAGCCTATAAAGTTTCTGGAGCCGCGCGCTCAGGTCTTGGCGGATCGCGCACGAATTATCGCCGACCTCAAGACCGTCCTGCCTGATGACTGTCTTGTGCACGAGCCCCGTGAACTCGTGCCTTTCGAGACCGATGCTTTCGTTTCCTATCGCCGTCTGCCGCTCGCCGTCGCTTTGCCGAGAACGACGGAGGAGGCGGCGGCTGTCATGACATACTGCCATCGCTCCGGCATTCCGGTCGTGCCGCGCGGTGCCGGCACCTCGCTTTCCGGCGGCGCTATCCCGCAGGAAGACGCCGTGGTAATCGGCTTGTCGAAGATGAGTGCGATCCTTGAGCTTGATTTTTACAATCGCACGGCGCGGGTGCAGGCGGGCGTAACCAATCTCTCCATCTCCGATGCCGCAGGCGCGGAGGGTTTCTTTTATGCGCCCGACCCCAGCTCGCAGCTTGCCTGCACCATCGGCGGCAATATCGGTATGAATTCCGGCGGCGCGCACTGTCTGAAATATGGCGTCACCACCAATAACCTGCTTGGCGTCAAGATGGTGCTGGTCGATGGCACGGTGCTCGAGCTGGGCGGCAAGCATCTGGATGCTGCAGGTTACGACCTGCTCGCGCTTGTCTGCGGCTCCGAAGGCCAACTCGGTATCGTGACGGAGGCAACGGTGCGCCTCATCGCCAAGCCGGAGGGCGCGCGCCCTGTGCTGTTCGGTTTCGAAACCTCCGAAGAAGCGGGCTCCTGCGTCGCGGATATCATTGGCGCGGGCATCATCCCTGTTGCCATCGAGTTCATGGACAAACCGGCAATCGAAATCTGCGAGGCCTTCGCCAAAGCGGGATATCCGCTTGACGTCGGTGCGCTTCTGATCGTGGAGGTCGAAGGCTCCGAGACGGAAATGGACGCCATGCTGGCCGATATCGTGGCCATTGCCCGACGACATGGCGTGAAGACGGTGAAGGAATGTCAGTCGGCAATGGAGGCGGCCGCGATCTGGAAAGGCCGCAAATCCGCCTTTGGCGCAACGGGTCGTATCGCGGATTATATCTGCATGGACGGCACGGTGCCGCTCTCCCAGCTTTCCCATGTGCTGAAAAAGACGAGTGAGATCACCGATCGCCTCGGCCTGCGCGTCGCCAATGTCTTCCATGCCGGCGATGGCAACATGCACCCGCTGATCCTGTTCAACGCCAATGACCCTGACGATGCGGCCCGTGCGGAAGAAGCGGGCAACGAAATTTTGAAGCTCTGCGTGGATGCCGGTGGCTGTTTGACCGGTGAACATGGTGTGGGCATCGAAAAGCGTGACCTGATGCGCCACCAATATGGCGAGGCCGATCTCGCCCAGCAGATGGCGGTGCGGGCAGCCTTTGACGAGGGCTGGTTGATGAACCCTTCCAAGGTGTTTCCGCTGGAGGGGAGGGGTTGATGGGCGCTGGATTTATGATGTTGCAGGGTGTGGCTTACCCCCCTCTGCCCTGCCGGGCATCTCCCCCTCAAGGGGGGAGATCGGCAAGGGGCGAACACCCTGCCCATGGAACGGGTGAGTGCGGCATATCGATCTCCCCCCTTGAGGGGGAGATGCCCGGCAGGGCAGAGGGGGGTATCACTTGCTCGAAGGCAACAATCGCATGCTGACGCCCTACGCGGAAACCCAGGTCGCCGACATCATCCGCGATCATGCCACGCGCAAAACCCCGCTGAAAATCTTCGGCGGCAACACTCGCTCCGGTTTCGGCAATGCGGTGACGGCGGAGACCGTGCTAACCTCCCGTGCGATGAACGGTATCGTTTCCTACGTCCCCGCCGAAATGGTCATGACTGCCAAGGCTGGCACGCCGCTCGCAACTGTCGAAGCGGCGCTGGCAGAAAATCGCCAGATGATGGCCTTCGAACCGATGGACCATCGCCCCATCATGGGCACCCATGGCGAACCGACCATTGGCGGCGTCTTTGCTGCCAATGTTTCCGGTCCGCGCCGCTATGTGGCGGGTGCGGCGCGTGACAGCCTGCTGGGCATCCGTTTCGTTAATGGTAACGGCGAGATCATCAAGGCCGGCGGCCGGGTGATGAAGAATGTCACCGGTCTCGATCTGTCGAAGTTTCTCGCTGGTTCTTTCGGCACGCTTGGGTTCCTCACCGAAGTCACATTCCGCGTGCTGCCGAAACCGCCCGTCGAAAAAACCGTTGTCGTGTCCGGCCTTGATGACGAGGCGGCGACACGCATAATGGCGGCGGCGATGGCGATGAGCGTCGAGGTCTCCGGCGCGGCGCATCTGCCTGAAAGCGTGCGTTCCAGCTTTATCGATGGCGGCTTGCCGGAAGGACCGGCCACCATTCTGCGTCTGGAAGGCCTTGCGGCCTCGGTGGAGGCCCGCACGGCTAAACTCCTGTCGGTCATGGATCGCGTCGGACCCTGGGCGCTGCTGGAGGGCGAGGAAAGCAGTCTTTTGTGGCGGCAGGTCCGGGATGTCGCGCCCTATGCCGGCCAATCCGCCAAGCCGCTCTGGAAAGTCTCGGTAGCGCCTTCGATGGGCCACCAGCTTGTTGCGGCGCTGCGCATGGAGGCAGGCATCGACGCCTTCTATGACTGGCAGGGCGGCCTGGTCTGGATGCAGATGGAGGCGGACCCCGAAGCCGATCTGCTGCGCGGCGCAATCCGTGCGCTCGGCGGTGGCCATGCCACGCTGATGAGGGCGAGCGATGCTGTGCGCGCCAAAGTCGAGGCCTTCGAACCGCGCCCGGCGGCGGAAGCGCTGCTTTCCGCGCGTATCAGGGAAAAGCTCGATCCCGTGGGCATCTTCAATCCCGGCAAGATGGCCGTAACGATGGAAAGGGCCGTCTGAACCATGCAAACATCCTTCACGCCTGAGCAGCTGGCCGATCCACATGTGGCGGAATCCGAGAAAATCCTGCGCAAATGTGTGCATTGCGGCTTCTGCACCGCCACCTGTCCCACCTATGTCACGCTTGGCAACGAGCTGGATAGCCCGCGCGGCCGCATCTACCTCATCAAGGACATGCTGGAAAACAGCCGTCCGGCCGACCGCGAGGTGGTCACCCATATCGACCGCTGTCTTTCCTGTCTTGCCTGCACCACCACCTGTCCCTCCGGCGTGGATTACATGCATCTGGTCGATCATGCCCGCGCCCATATCGAGCAGACGTACAAGCGCCCCTTCATGGATCGGCTGATCCGCAATCTTCTGGTCGGCATATTACCCCATCCTGCCCGTTTCCGGCTGGCCCTGCATCTGGCCCGTCTGGCACGGCCTTTCGCCGGCCTTTTTGCAAAGGCTCCCGCGCTGAAACCGCTGCAGTCCATGCTTGCTCTCGCACCGGCCGCGGTCCCTCCAGCGTCGGCGTCAAGCCGCCCGGGCGCACGACCGGCCGAAGGTGAAAAGCGCGGGCGCGTCGCCATTCTCACCGGCTGCGCCCAGCCGGTGCTTGATCCCGGTATCAATGAGGCGACGCTGCGGCTGCTTACGCGGCTCGGTATCGAGGTCGTTGTGCCGAAAGGGGAGGGCTGCTGCGGTTCGCTGGTGCATCATATGGGGCGGGAGGAAGAGGCGCTGGCTTCTGCTCGGCGGAATGTCGATGTCTGGACGCGCGAGATGGAGAATGGCGGTCTCGACGCCATCATCATCACAGCGTCGGGCTGCGGCACCACCATCAAGGATTACGGCCATATGCTTCGGCTTGATCCGGCCTATGCCGAAAAGGCCGCGCGGGTATCCGCGCTTGCGAAGGACGTTACCGAATATCTCGCCACCCTCGATCTGCCGCAACAGCAAAGCCAGGGGCTGACGGTCGCCTATCACTCCGCCTGCTCCATGCAGCACGGTCAGAAGATCACGCTTGCGCCGAAACAACTGCTGAAGGCGGCGGGTTTTGCCGTGCGTGATCCGGCGGAAGGGCATCTCTGCTGCGGCTCGGCCGGAACCTACAACATCCTGCAACCGGAAATTTCCGGCAAGCTCAAGGCGCGCAAGGTGAAGAACATCGAGGCCACGCGGGCAGATGTCATCGCGACAGGCAATATCGGCTGCATCACGCAGATCGGAACCGGCACGGACATGCCGATCCTGCACACAGTGGAGCTTTTGGACTGGGCTTATGGCGGGCCGAAGCCGGCGAGACTCTCGGTTTAGAACGCCGCGCACCAGTAAAGCCCGTCGTGCATGGGAAAAGTTTCGCCTGAGCGTCGTCGCTCTCGTTTCCTCATCCCTGTGCTCGTCACGGGGATCCAGCCAGTCCTTGGACTGAGAAGATTCTTTCCGTCACGCAGACGCGCATCACCCAGATTCCTGTGACAAGCACAGGGAATGAGGGTGAGGGGATGCCCACCGGCTGCCAGGATGCGCCCCGCTTCCCAAGCCACCACTAGAACTTATACGCCACACCGAAATTCACCGCATTGGTGATGATGTCGGTCTTCAACGAGCCGCCGTTGTCAATATCGACATCGACGAAGGAATAGGTGCCCTTATATTCCACGAAGGTCGACCAGCTGTCGGTGATGCGGTAGCTGAGGCCGGCCTGCGCCTGCAGCGTTGCGCCGCCGAATTGGTATTCGAAAGTCTTGCCCGAGGGGCGGTACACTTCCACATGCGGCACGTTGATGCCGACGCCGGCGCCGACGTAAGGGGTGACCGGCAGGGATTCCAGCGGAAAGCGGTAGAGCGCGTTCAGCGTCAGTAGG
Source organism: Agrobacterium sp. CMT1 (assembly GCF_037203725.1). Lineage (NCBI taxonomy): Bacteria > Pseudomonadati > Pseudomonadota > Alphaproteobacteria > Hyphomicrobiales > Rhizobiaceae > Agrobacterium > Agrobacterium sp. CMT1. The sequence goes on along the minus strand of NZ_JBBCAR010000001.1, from coordinate 381,609 downwards.
TTCAGGCCGTCGGTGAATTCGAAATGCGACCAGCCTGAGCGGGCAAGCGTCTGGTCATCGGCATAGACCTTGTCATGGGTGAAATCGAGCGAGATACCGAAATTCCGGAGCTGACCCTCATCGAACCAGTAGGTGCCGCGCACGCCCCAGTAGGGCGGGTTGGAAAAGGACTTGCCTTCCCATCCGGCGCGGAAATCCGGACCGTCGGAAACTTTCACATCGCTGTGCGGTGCGCTTTGCCAGCCGCCGTAACCGGAAATTTCGAATTCGCCCGCGATTGCGGCAGAGAAGGTAACGCCGCTGAAGAGCAGGGCGCAAACAAATGAAGTATGGCGCGGCATGAAGTGAATCCAGATTGATATCAGTAATTCACCAAACCGTTTTTTGATAACATTTGAATGACAGAAACGAAAAACGGGCGGTCGATTGACCACCCGTTTTAAGGCCGTTCCGTCATCCCCCTGAGAGAGGTTCGGCGCCTGGCGTCCCCCGCCAAGTCTCATTCCGCTGAAGTGAGCCGGATTGTACCGCCGCAGGGCGGCAATTCAAGCGGATAAGCCGATACGCCCGTTCCGAAGCGGCCGGAAAGGCTGAACCGTTGCCGTCATATCACAATGACCTTGGTTCCGACGTTGACGCGCTCATAGAGATCGGTGACATCCTCGTTGCGCATGCGGATGCAGCCGGAGGAATTGTTGCTGCCGATCGTCCAGGGCTGGTTGGTGCCGTGGATCCGATAAAGCGTCGAGCCGAGATACATGGCGCGCGCGCCCATCGGGTTGGCGGGGCCGCCTTCCATGAAGGCCGGCAGGTAATGTCCTTTTGCCGCCTCTCGGGTGATCATTTCCTTCGGCGGGGTCCAGCTCGGCCATTCCGCCTTACGGGTCACCTTGTGAGTTCCAGCCCATTCGAAACCGGGCTTGCCGACGCCGACGCCATAACGCCGGGCCTTGCCATCAGCAAGCACGAGATAGAGGAAACGGTTCGGCGTATCGATGACGATAGTGCCGGGTTTTTCATTGGTCGGATAGGTGACGATCTGCGGCAGGAATTGCGGCGCGATCTGGGTACGTACCGGCGCATTGGGGCGTACGGCGGCATTCTGCACCCGTGCCGGGCGCTGCGATGTGACGCCGGAGCTGGGTCGCTGCGGCATCGCGGCCTGGCGCTGCTGGAAGAACGGCTGGCGTGCGGCAGGTGCGCGCGGATAGACAACGGGGCGCACGTTGCCGCGGCCGCCGAGCTGGGTTACCCATGGCGCAGAAAGATCCGGGCTGACGACGACGGGCGGACGCTCGCGATAACGTTCATTGGCCATGGCGGCAGGGACGGCGAGGGTGGAAACGAGGCTCAGCGCCAGGAAAACGGACTTCATCGTCATCGGGTGGACTCTCTCTGCGGGACGTCGCAACTATGGATTTGCGGGATCATTCTCCCGCTTTGCCGAACACGTTCGCACCTTGACGCCAGCGAATCGTAAATGGCTGTTCATTAAAAAGCGCTTGATTAAGGAAAGCTGATTTTAGGGTTAGCACCCCGTTTTGAAACGTGGTGAATGAGTGGTAAGTGCAGTCTTTAAGTGGTCGCAGGCGGAGTGGAAAAGGTGGTCGCGGAAATGATCGAGGCGGGACTTGAAACGGGCGCGGATGGCCTTGTTCGGTGCTTCTGGCAGCAGGGGCTTGCGGATTACAGCCGATATCACGACGAGGAATGGGGTTATCCCGTCACCGATGATCGCCGCCTGTTTGAGAAAATTTGCCTGGAGGGCTTTCAGTCCGGCCTCTCCTGGCTGACGGTGCTGCGCAAGCGGGAGGCTTTCCGTCTTGCATTCGCCAATTTCGAGTTCGAAAAAGTGGCCGAGTTCGGCGAGGCCGATATCGAGCGCTGCCTTGCCGACAAGGGCATTATCCGCCATCGCGGCAAGATTGTTTCCACCATCAACAACGCCCGCCGCGCCGTGGCTCTGCGGGACGAGTTCGGGTCGCTCGCCCGATATTTCTGGGGTTTCGAACCGGCTGCCGCAGAAAGGCCGCAAAGGCTGGACTATGCGACTTTAAGGGCCAACCCGACCAGCGCCGCCTCCATCCGCCTTTCCAAGGATCTGAAGAAGCGGGGCTGGACCTTTGTCGGCCCGACGACCGTCTATGCATTCATGCAGGCCATGGGTATGGTCAACGACCATATCGAAGGCTGTCATTGCCGCCAGCCGATAGAGGTCATGCGGCGGGAGTTTGTACGTCCATGAAGGTAACCCCCCTTCTCCTGGCGCTTGCCATGGCCATGGCCGCCGTGCCGCACCCCTCCTTTGCGGAAGGCCGCAACGTTGACGGTATCTGGCTGGATGACGGCGAAAGGCTGAAGGAGGTGGCGTTGCCACCGGCCGGTCCGCTGAAGCTCGAGGGCTGGACGCGCCGCGGGCGCGGCGATGTTTATCGTCTGAAGGTGAAGGCAGGGCAGACGGTGAAGGTCGAGCTTGCCGCCTCGAGCGAATTCGTATTGATGGCGATCTTCGATTTTTCGACCCCGGATGAAGATGCGATTTTCTTCAGCGATTCCCAGGGCAAGGTGGCGACGCTGACACCAAAGGCAGATACCGAGTGGTTGATTCGCCCGACGCTCATTCTCGGTTCGCCGCGCCGCGGGCTCGGTGCGCATTATACACTTACTGTCAGCGCCGGCGAATAAAGCCGGAAGCTGGCTCAGGCCGTCTGGGTCAATACGATCAGGCCAAAGCTCAGGATACCCAGCAGCAAGAGAGACAGGCTGGCAGCGAGGATGACCTTGCCGCCGGCGTGGCGAAGGCTGCGGATATCGACCGAAAGGCCCAACGCCGCCATCGACATGATGGTGAGGATGTTTGAGAGAGAGGCGACGGGGGCAAGCAGGACTTCAGGTATGAGACCGAATGACCGGGCCATGATCATCAGCACGAAGCCGATGATGAACCACGGAACCATCTGCTGCAATCTGAGGCGTCCCTTGTCCGACCGGCCGTGGACGACGGAGAGGGTGGCGATGACAGGTCCCAGCATCAGCACGCGGATGAGCTTCACGATGGTGCCGGTTTGCACGGCAATCGCGCCAAGCGGGGCGGTGGCGGCCAGAACCTGCGGCACGGCATAGACCGTAAGCCCGGCGAAGATGCCGTATTGGGTGGCGTCGAGCCCGAGAAGCTGCGGCAGGAATGGCATCAAAAGCACGGCGGCGACACCGAGAACCGCGGTAAAGGCAATCGAGGCGGCGACATCTTCCGGCTTGGCGCCGATGGCGGGGGCCGCAGCGGCAATGGCGGAATTGCCGCAGATGGAATTGCCGCAGGCAATCAACGTCGCGAGCTTGGGCGGGAGGCCGAGCATCCGCCCGGCGGCATAGCTGACGACCAGTGACAGCGCGACGATCAGCGCAATGCCGCCTATCAGCAGACCGCCCGCGCCCTTGAGGATGGACAGGCTGAGTGATGCACCGAGAAGCGCCACGGCGATTTCAAGCAGGGTCTTGGCGCTGAACTTTATGCCGGCGGAAGCGGCTGCGGGCAGAGCCACCAGCGAACGCAGCATGGTCCCGATCAGAATGGCGAGAACGAGATCGCCAAGCCAGGCATGGCCCGCAAGCCGCACCTGAAAGCGCTCCGCCAGAATGGCGGCGCAGCTGACGGCCGCACAGAGGAGAATGCCCGGAAGAAGCGGGGCGAGCCAGCGGAGCGAAAACTGGAAGGGATGAGCAAGGGTGCGATGTTGGGCCATGACCAGACCATGCCGCAGCAGCCTGTTTTATTCTATCAAATAATATGGCATATATTATTCGATAAAATCGAATGAAAAACCATGACCTTTGAGCAACTCCGTATTTTCATAGCCGTAGCCGAACGCGAGCACCTGACAAGGGCTGCGGAAGCCATCGGTCTGACCGCCTCCGCCGTCAGCTCCGCCATCAAAAATCTCGAAGCCTTTTATAATGTCGAACTGTTCCACCGCGTCGGACGCAACATTGAATTGACTGAAAGCGGCCGGGTGTTTCTGGGTGAAGCAAAGGCGACATTGGCGCGTGTGCGCAATGCGGAACTAATTCTCTCCGAAATGGGCGGGCTGACGCGCGGCGAAATCACCGTCTGCGCCAGCCAGACCATTGCGAGCTACTGGCTGCCGCCGATCCTGATGCAGTTTAAGAAGCTCTATCCCGGTGTCACCGTGCGGCTGGATATCGGCAATACCAAGACCGTGACGCAGGCGGTGCTGGACGGTCTTGCGGAGGTGGGTTTCATTGAAGGCAGGATCGATGAGCCGGCTCTGATGGTGCAGCCGGTGGTGTCTGACAAGCTTCTGGTCGTCACGGGCTCCGCACACCCCTTTGCCGATGGCCGTTATCTCACCGCGCTGGATATCCTCTACGGCACTTCATGGGTTCTGCGCGAGCAGGGCTCCGGCACCCGCTCCGCCTTCGAGGCGGCGGTGCGGCAGATGGGCGTGGATCCGGGTGAACTCTCGGTCATGCTTGAACTGCCGTCCAACGAGGCGGTGGTGATGGCGGCACGCTCCGGCGGGGCTGCGACGGCGGTTTCAGCCTCAGTGGCATCCCTCTTCCTGCGGCAAGGCCTGCTCGTTCGCGCTGGTATTGATTTGCCCGCCCGCAACTTCGCTTTGTTGCGCCACAAGGAACGCCACACCAGCCGGGCAGCCATGGAGCTGGAACGCCTCAGCCGCGCGGCATCGGAGGATTACAAGGCCGGTCTTGCGGGGTTATAGTAAAGCGCAGGGTGGCAGGCGGCGTTCGCGCGTTTGCCGTTGTATGAGAAAACTGTCGCAAGTTTCTTCTCCCCGCCGGGGGAAGAAATATGCCGCAAAGTTGCCGGAGGAGCGCCATAGCCGGCGCTCCCCTTCAACAATAGCAATCACTTGCCCCTGGACTTCAGCCAGGCCTTCATCATGGCGATTTCGCCTTCCTGCGCCTTGATCACTTCTTCGGCCAGCTTGCGGATTTCCGGGTCCTTGCCGTATTGCAGTTGGACCTTGGCCATATCGATCGCCCCCTGATGATGCGGGATCATGCCGCGCACGAAATCGACGTCGGCATCACCACTATAATCGATGGCCATATTGCCATGCATCTTTTTGCTGGCTTCCATGAAGGCCTGGGTGGAGGCGCTGTCGCTCATGCTGCCTTTTGACATGTCGTGTCCGGCATGGCCGCCGGCGTCCTGTGCAAAAGCGGGCATGGCGAGAGAGGCCGCAAAAGCGGCGGCGAGCGTAATGGTCTTGATAGACATGGATTATCCTTCCTGTGTCTGACGGATTTTTCGAAAGTCGGTCTGAAAAATCTGCGGTCAGGCGCGGGGAGGCGGTAGCGGCGGCGCGAAAGCCTTGCCGTCAAACACAGTGCCGCGTTGCGGCTTCGGATAGGCGAATGTCATCCGCCCGGCATCGGCAAATATCATTCGTGGAACCACGATCAGGCAGGCGGCGCAGGAATCCGGATGCGAAGCATCGTTGCCGTGGGGGCAGCAACCGCCCGTTCCCGCTTCATGAGCGGCATTCTGCGCAGGCGTTTGAGAACCGTGATCTTGCGGGTGTGATTGGGTATCTTGATGTTTCATCGGCAATTGCGAGCCTGTCGGCATGCTCATCGCCATCTGCGCCGGCATCGCGCCGTAAAGCAGGCAGGCAAGGAACATCAATGTGCGGACCACATGGGACATGATGTGAAGTTACCGCTGAAATTATGGAATAAGCATGACGATCAGGTAAGTTCGCGTGCAATGACGTGGTGCACGATGCGATAATCCTTGCTTTCCTCGCCAAGCGGCGCGAGCGGCCATTCCCATGCAGCGGCGGGCGCGGGAAGCTCAATGCCGTGCAGCAGGTCTTCGTTCTGGTGCAGGCTTCCATCCTTGCCGATGACATCGAAGGCGGTGTCCGTCACGAGGCACACCTTGCAGGGCAGACCGGCCAGCGCATCGAGATGCGTATGAATGAGTTTCGGCAGGAGATCATCAGGCACAGTCGCTATTTTCTGCCGTTCCAGCCGATGCTGTGCACCCGTACCGATCTGCGACAGCAGGTTGGCCGAGACGACAAAATCGAGATAGGGCACCCGCCGCAGGAAATCGAGCGGTTCCGCCGGTCGGTCGGCCATGAGATCATCGAAGCCGGAAAGATCGCGATTGGCGATGCGGACGTTCTTTTTGGCATTGAGCCGCAACTTCGCCTGCACGCTGGCGAGATGTACCAGATCGACCAGAACGACGGTATCGAACATCGCCACCAGCGCCTCATGGGGCACATCCCGCAACAGGCCGGACCCCAGCACCACGGCGGTCCGTCTCTGCTTCAGCTTTCTCGCCGATTGCAGCACGAATTGCCGGCTGTTGTTTTCATGCTCCGCCCAGGCTTTGGCGCAACGGTTGGCGCGTGCCCAGAGATTGACGGAATAGCGGATATGCGGCCGGAATTCTTTCGGCGTGACCGCGCGTGTCGCAGCATATTGCAGGGCTTCGAGGATCATGAATGCCTAACGGTAAATTTCGCGGCGATGGCCGATTTCGACCACCAGCACGACGAGCTTATGATCCTGTATATCGCAGATGATGCGATAATCGCCCACCCGGTAGCGCCAATAATGCCGAGTTCGGAGCCTTGCAGGGCGGCACCAGTCTGGCGGGGATTTTCATTTTGCACCACCCTGTCTGCCAGAAACGAAACGATGCGGTTGGCATCTTGCTTCGCCAGCTTTTCAAGCTGCTTGACGGCGCGGTGCTGGAACTCAATTTTCCAGGTCAAGATTGCGCATCACTTCTTCCAGAGTATAGGTGCGCTCATTGTTTGCGATCCGTCGCCGCGTCGCCTCTTCGGCGAGATAAAGATCTTCCATATCTTCGATATGCTTCTCGATCGCCTCGCGGATATAATAGGCTGATGTGCGTCCGGTGCGCTCGGAAAGCGCCTTCAGACGCTCATAGGTCTCATCCGGGAGGCGGATGGCCGTCTGTTTGCTCATCGCTTGCGTCCTTTCCGACTAAAATGGGATACATGCATCCCATATAGCATCGCTTGTCCTTCGCGGCCAGTAAAACCGGAGCCTTTGCGGCTTGCCGCACAGGGCTTCATCCTCTAAAGCATGTCTCCCAAAAGTGCGCAGCGGTTTTGGGATAAAGACATGCGTAAAAACAGAATTTAAAGCGCGGCGCGCTTTAGCACCGGCATAATTTCAGGAAAATATCGGATCGGCATCATGAGCGAAAAAGCAAAAAAGCCTCAGAAACTGAAAGCCCGCCTGCCGCGCGGCTTCGTGGACCGCTCGGCTGCCGATATCCATGCCACCAACGAGATGATCGACAAGATCCGCAGGGTTTATGAGCTTTACGGTTTCGACCCGATCGAAACGCCGCAGTTCGAATATACCGATGCGCTCGGCAAGTTCCTACCGGACAGCGATCGTCCGAACGAGGGCGTGTTTTCGTTGCAGGATGACGACGACCAGTGGATGAGCCTGCGCTACGATCTGACGGCGCCGCTCGCACGCCATGTGGCTGAAAACTTTAACGAAATCCAGCTGCCATACCGCACCTATCGCGCCGGTTATGTCTTCCGCAATGAAAAGCCCGGCCCCGGCCGTTTCCGGCAGTTCATGCAGTTCGATGCCGATACGGTGGGTGCTGCCGGCGTGCAGGCGGATGCCGAAATGTGCATGATGATGGCGGATACGCTGGAAGCACTCGGCATCAAGCGCGGAGATTACGTTATCCGAGTCAACAACCGCAAGGTGCTCGATGGCGTCATGGAAGCCATCGGTCTCGGTGGCGAGGAAAATGCCGGTCGTCGTTTGAACGTGCTGCGCGCTATTGATAAGCTCGACAAGTTCGGCCCTGAGGGTGTGAAGCTGCTGCTCGGACCCGGCCGCAAGGACGAGTCCGGTGACTTTACTAAGGGTGCCGGTCTCGGTGACGAGCAGATCGAAAAGGTCCTGTTTTTTGTCGGAATCAAGGATTATGCGGCAAGCGCCGATGATCTGGCGAAACTGGTCGCGGGCACCTCGAAAGGCGAGGAAGGCGTTGATGAACTAAACATCATCGGCGCTCTGGTCTCCACTGCCGGTTACGATGCGGATCGCATCAAGATCGACCCCTCGGTCGTTCGCGGCCTCGAATATTATACAGGCCCGGTCTATGAGGCCGAGCTCACCTTCGACGTCACCAACGAAAAGGGCGAAAAGGTCGTGTTCGGCTCCGTCGGCGGCGGCGGCCGTTATGACGGCCTCGTCTCCCGCTTCATGGGCCAGCCGGTTCCCGCCACGGGCTTCTCCATCGGCGTTTCTCGCCTGATGACGGCGCTGAAGAACCTCGGCAAGCTCGGCCAGGTGAAGCCGCTCGCACCCGTTCTCATCACCGTCATGGATGGTGATGTGGAGAGCATGAGTCGTTATCAGCGTTTCACCCAGGGGCTGCGGGCCGAAGGCATCCGCGCTGAAATGTATCAGGGCAACTGGAAGAAATTCGGCAACCAGCTGAAATACGCCGACCGCCTCGGTTCCCCCATTGCCATCATTCAGGGCGGTGACGAGCGCGCCGAAGGCGTGGTGCAGATCAAGGACCTGATCGAAGGCAAGCGCCTCTCCGGCGAGATCGAGGACAATGCCAGCTGGCGCGAGGCGCGTGTGGCCCAGGTCAGCGTGCCGGAGGCCGAGCTGGTGGCAAAGGTCCGCGAGATTCTGGCCGCACAAGCTGAAGATTTGGCGCGGGCGCAAAGTAAGTAACGTGGTGTCAGCCGCTTACCCCCCTCTGTCCTGCCGGACATCTCCCCCTCACGGGGGGAGATCTGCAAGCGGCCGGCGCGGCGTACTCCCACTGATCTCCCCCCTTGAGGGGGAGATGTCACGAAGTGACAGAGGGGGGTATCTCGCGGCGTATACAGGAAATATCCCATGCCCCTGATCGACATGCCGGAGTTTTCCGGAGAGCTACTGGAAGAATTCGCCGCGCGCCGCACGAGTCGCGTGAACACGCCCGTCATCCAGCCTGCGGAACCGTTTCTGGATATGGCTGGCGAGGATTTGCGCCGCCGTATCTTCATGACGGAAAGCGAGACGGGTGAGAGCCTGTGCCTGCGGCCCGAATTCACCATTCCCGTCTGCCTGCGCCATATCGAGACGGCGACCGGCACACCCAAACGTTATTCCTATCTCGGTGAAGTCTTCCGCCAGCGCCGCGAAGGTGCGAACGAATTTTATCAGGCCGGCATCGAGGATCTCGGCGATACCGATATTGCTGCCGCCGATGCGCGTGCCGTCATCGATGCCACCGGGATTCTGCAGCGTCTGCTGCCGGGCCGGGCGCTTGCCGTCACCCTGGGCGATCAACAGGTGTTCGAGGCGGTTGTTGCCGCCCTTGGCCTGCCGCTCGGCTGGCAGAAGCGGCTGGTACAGGCCTTCGGTGACATGGCGCAGCTTGACGCGTTGCTGGAAAGCCTCATGCATCCCAAGCCGATGACCGGGCTCGACGCCCGCGTTGCCGGGCTATTGGCGACCGGGGATGAGGCGGTGCTGGTCGATTATCTCGATACGGTGATGCAGGAAACCGGCTACTCCACCAATGCAAGCCGTTCACCACAGGAAATCGCCCGCCGCCTGCGGGAAAAACTGGCCCTTGCGGCCACACGTCTACCGGATGACAGCTTTGCGCTGCTGAAGCAGTTCCTCGCTTTGAAGGCGCCTCTGCCGCAGGCCTCGCAGGTTCTGGCCGATTTTGCTGCAAAGGCGAAGCTGAAACTGGACGGGGCGCTTTCCGCTTTCGACAAACGTGTCGCAGCTCTTTCTAACGCGGGCGCTGACCTCGAAACCGTCACCTATGGCGCGGCCTTCGGTCGTCCGCTCGACTATTATACCGGCCTTGTTTTCGAGGTGGTGGAAGCGGGTGGAGATAGTGTTCTCGCCGGTGGCGGCCGTTTCGACCGGCTGCTGACGCTGCTCGGCGCACAGGAAAAAATCCCGGCCGTGGGCTTCTCGCTCTGGCTGGATCGCATCGAAACGGTGCGCGGGAGTAAGCCATGATCACCATCGCATTGCCCTCCAAGGGCCGGATGAAGGAAGACTCCTCCGCCGTTCTGGAACGCGCCGGGCTGAAAGTCGCTGCCGTCGGCAATGATCGTTCCTATCGGGGCCGCGTCGAAGGGCGCGACGATATCGAGATCGCCTATCTGTCGGCGTCAGAAATCGCCCGCGAGATCGGCGCCGGCACGGTAGATTTCGGCGTGACCGGGGAGGACCTTGTGCGTGAAGGGCTGACCAACGCCGATGCGCAGGTGGAATTCTGCGCCCGTCTCGGTTTTGGGCATGCCGACGTCGTGGTCGCCGTGCCGGAAATCTGGCTGGATGTGGACAGCATGGCGGATCTGGGTGATGTCGCTTCGGAGTTCCGCGCCCGCCATGGTCGAAGGCTCGCCATCGCCACCAAATACTGGCGGCTGACGCAGCAGTTCTTTTCACGCCAGCACGGCATCCAGCTTTACCGCATCGTCGAAAGCCTCGGTGCCACCGAAGGCGCGCCGGCGGCGGGGCAGGCGGATATCATCGTTGATATCACCTCCACGGGTTCGACGCTGAAAGCCAACCATCTGAAAATTCTCTCCGACGGTATCATCGTGCGTTCGGAAGCCTGCTTTGTCCGCGCCCGCAAACCGGAGCACGACGGCGATGGAAGGATTGAGGAGATAGCGTCGCGCATCAGGGCGGCGGTCTGAGCATCAAAACACAAAAGCCGCTGGATCGCTCCAGCGGCTTTTTCGTTGGCGGGACGCCTGAACTAAGCGTGAGCCAGAGCGACGCCGCGCTTTGCATCGACGGAATAGGCGCCGGGACCGAAGGCGGCGAGCAGGATATAAGCGCCGGCCAGGGTGATGTTTTTCATCAGCATGATGCCGTTCAACGCATTGATCCAGCCAAGCGCCGGGTCAGGCCAGCCGGGAACGGCAACGGTGCCGCTGTGGAAAACGAGGCCGGTGAAGACGCAGAAGACGGCAAGCGCCCAGGCGGCGATTTTCGTCTGGAAACCGACGAGAATGGCAAGGCCGGTCACGAGTTCGAAGAGGCCTGCGAGATATGCAAGCGCGGTTGCGGCAGGCATGCCGGCACCGGCGATCATGCCGGCCGTACCGGCCGGATCGGTAAGCTTGCCGAAGCCGGCATAGATAAAGATGAAGGATAGCAGAATGCGGGCAATAAGAACGAGAACGTTCTGGCTGCTGGACATGGAAATCTCCGGTAAATGATCGGCGTTTCGCCGGTTGGGGCAATGTCTGGAGATATCAATGACTGAAAATCATTCGCCCATAAAGATGAACAACAGAAGACGAATTGTCTTTATTTTGTGAACGATGGTGAAACCGGAAACAGGATATCAGGCGGCGAAGCGCATGTCTTCGAAACGGGGAAACAGGAACAGTCCCGTGATACGACCGGGCTGGCCATCTTCAAAATTGAAGGATTCACCCATGCAGATGACCGGTTGCCGCAGGGCCGGCAACATCGAGATGCCGGTTGAAAAGCAGAAACGCGAGGGGGCGGAAGAAGCCTGTTCGAATAGTTCCAGCACCCGGGCGTGGTCAGCGCGGTCGTAACAGCGGACGAGGCTGAGCAGGCCGCATTCACCCGGCGGCAGGCCATGCATGAAAGATGCGTGTTCGCCGAGCCGGATGACACCGCTCGAAAGCTCACTGCTCCATTCTTCCGAAATGAAGAAACGCGCCAAAGTCCGTGGATCCGGTGTGGTGGGAGCCGCCGCGGGCAAAGCATCGTTGCGTCTTGATATTTCGAACAATTCGCTCCCCCGTATGAACATCGCGCCGGCGCCGCTTTTGAAGCGTTATCGCCGGGTCGAACTTCCACCGCCATCCGCAGTCGGACGTATCTGCCAGGCATCGAAACCCCTTCAATGCTTGCGTCCCGTCGCGGCACCCTTACGGGGGCTGCTTATAGTTTATTTTCTTCTACCTACAACAACCAGTCAGTGAGAAATATAAAAATAATATGTATTTCTTCTTCAAAACCGCGAGACTTGTGAAAAGCCACAACTAAATAGCGTACTTAGAGGTCACTTGGCGCCGATATCGAGTCCCGTGGTGACGATGATTCGCAGAAGCGCCACCGCAATATTCCACGGGTCGCAAAAAACGGCTGGACAAATGCGGCGCTGTTCCAAAACGGGACAATATTTGAGCCCTTCCGCGTGGGCCTTCGAAATTGTGCAACCGGTTGATTTTACGAGGCATCTCTCTGGGAAGTGCCGACGTTCTGCTCAGTCTGGCGTCGAGCTTCATAGACGCGCCCCTTTTTCTTCGGCCGGGAAACAAGGCCGATCCGACGAGTGCCGTTCCTTATCCCGATGACAGGACTGATTAGAAGTCCATGCCGCCCCGTCTGGCGCGCTGGCGACGCTGGACCACTCAAGGGGCATGGGCGGCCAAAGAAAAAGGGCGATCCGAAGACCGCCCATTCATTATTCCGATGACAGAACTGGTTAGAAGTCCATGCCGCCCGTCCGGCGCGTTGGCGACGCCGGACCACTCAAGGGGCATGGGCGGCCAACGAAAAAGGGCGATCCGAAGACCGCCCTTTCATTATTCCGGTGACAGGCCTTATTAGAAGTCCATGCCGCCCGTCCGGCGCGCTGGCGACGCCGGACCACTCAAGGGGCATGGGCGGCCAACGAAAAAGGGCGATCCGAAGACCGCCCTTTCATTATTCCGGTGACAGGACTGATTAGAAGTCCATGCCGCCCATGCCGCCGCCCGGCATTGCCGGCATCGGAGCGTCCTTCTTCGGAAGCTCGGCGATCATGGCTTCGGTGGTGATCAGCAGCGAAGCAACCGAAGCTGCGTTCTGCAGAGCCGTGCGGACAACCTTGACCGGGTCGACGATGCCGAGCTGGATCAGGTCGCCATATTCGCCGGTCTGGGCGTTGTAGCCGTAGTTGTCTTCGTTCTTCTCGAGGATCTTGCCAACAACGATGGAAGCTTCGTCACCAGCGTTGTCTGCAATCTGGCGAACCAGAGCCTGCAGGGCGCGGCGGATGATGTTGATACCAGCTTCCTGGTCGTCGTTTTCGCCCTTGACGGCGATCTTCGTGGACGAACGCAGCAGAGCCACGCCACCACCAGGCACGATGCCTTCCTGAACAGCAGCGCGCGTCGCGTTGAGAGCGTCGTCGATGCGGTCCTTCTTTTCCTTCACTTCGACTTCCGTCGAACCGCCAACGCGGATAACGGCAACGCCGCCAGCGAGCTTGGCAAGGCGTTCCTGCAGCTTTTCGCGGTCGTAGTCGGAGGTGGTTTCTTCGATCTGGGCCTTGATCTGGGCAACACGACCTTCGATGTCGGACTTCTGGCCGGCGCCGTCAACGATCGTGGTGTTTTCCTTGGAGATCGAAACCTTCTTCGACTTGCCGAGCATGTCGAGCGTAACGTTTTCGAGCTTGATGCCGAGGTCTTCGGAAATGACGGTACCGCCGGTCAGGATGGCGATGTCTTCCAGCATGGCCTTGCGGCGGTCGCCGAAGCCAGGAGCCTTGACGGCAGCGATCTTGAGGCCGCCACGCAGCTTGTTGACGACGAGCGTTGCAAGAGCTTCGCCTTCGACGTCTTCAGCGATGATGACGAGCGGCTTGCCGGTCTGAACGACAGCTTCGAGAACCGGCAGCATGGCCTGGAGGTTCGAGAGCTTCTTTTCGTGCAGGAGGATGTAGGCGTCTTCGAGGTCAGCCACCATCTTTTCCGGGTTGGTCACGAAGTAGGGCGACAGGTAGCCGCGGTCGAACTGCATGCCTTCGACGACTTCGAGTTCGGTTTCAGCGGTCTTGGCTTCTTCAACGGTGATGACGCCTTCGTTGCCGACCTTCTGCATTGCTTCAGCAATGTCGAGACCGATCTGACGTTCGCCGTTTGCGGAGATCGTGCCGACCTGCGCAACTTCTTCAGAGGTGTTGATCTTCTTGGCCTTGGCCTGAAGGTCCTTGACGACTTCAGCAACGGCCAGATCGATACCGCGCTTCAGGTCCATCGGGTTCATGCCAGCAGCGACTGCCTTGGAACCTTCGCGAACGATGGCCTGGGCCAGAACGGTCGCTGTGGTGGTGCCGTCACCGGCGATGTCGTTGGTCTTGGAGGCAACTTCGCGAACGAGCTGTGCGCCCATGTTCTCGAACTTGTCTTCCAGTTCGATTTCCTTGGCGACCGAAACGCCGTCCTTGGTGATGCGCGGAGCGCCGAAGGACTTGTCGATAACGACGTTACGACCCTTCGGGCCGAGGGTTACCTTCACTGCATCAGCAAGAACGTCGACGCCCTTGAGCATCTTTTCGCGTGCTGTGCGGCCGAATTTTACTTCTTTGGCTGCCATTTTCAAAACTCCTGGTTTCGAATGGCCGGACGGGGTCCGGCTTGAAATTTAAGGAAGGATGGGGTGGCCGAAATCAGCCGATGATGCCCATGATGTCGGCTTCCTTCATGATCAGAAGGTCTTCGCCGTTGAGCTTGACTTCGGTGCCCGACCACTTGCCGAACAGAACGCGATCGCCAACCTTGACGTCGAGAGCGACGACCTTGCCGGCTTCGTCACGTGCGCCGGAACCGACGGCGACGATTTCGCCTTCCTGCGGCTTTTCCTTGGCGGTGTCGGGAATGATGATGCCGCCCTTGGTCTTTTCTTCGGACTCAACGCGACGAACAACGACGCGATCGTGAAGCGGGCGGAAATTGGTGCTTGTCATTGTCTAATCCCTCGATCAAATGACTGCGCGAGCTTTTGGAACTCGCCTGATGGGTGTTAGCACTCTCGTTTATCGAGTGCCAGCGGAACCGAGATAAGGAGGGCTTCTTCCGGAGTCAAGAACGCCCTGTCTGAAAAATTTCATGGCTTATGGTTACCAGCGTTCCATGACAGGAATTTCTATGTCTGCGCGATGCTATGAAGCTTCACATCGGGAGGCTGGAAGGCTCGAAAAGCGCGCCGCTGTCTTCCTCAGGCTTGTCCCGGGAATATGATCTGACAACGCATTGATTTTCGTGACGGGTTTGGACGCGCGGTGCAAGCCTGAGGATGACGTCGAGTGTGACGCGCCATTCCGTTCAGTCCGAAGCCCGGACCGGCGGCGCTTTTTTCCTTGCCATCGGCGCCCCGCTTTGCGATGTGACGCACACACTCTTCTCGCATCCGGAAAGCATCTCATGGCCCACCGCATTCAAACTCTCGGCGAAATCACTGATGGGTTCGACGTTATCCTGTCGGATGTCTGGGGCGTGCTGCACAATGGCGTCAGCGCCTTTCCGGACGCGGCCATTGCCCTGAGAAGCGCGCGCGAAGCCGGCAAGACCGTGGTTCTCATCACCAATTCACCGCGTCCCGCGCCCGGCGTCATCGCCCAGCTGCGTGTGCTCGGCGTGCCCGACGAGGCCTATGACCGCATCGTCACCTCGGGCGATGTAACGCGTGGCCTGATCGCGGAAGGCCCCAGAAAAGTCTTCCTGCTGGGACCGCAGCGGGATATGCCGCTGTTGGAGGGTCTCGATGTCGAGGTGGTTGGCGAGGCCGACGCGGACTCCGTGGTCTGCACCGGCTTCTTCGACGACGAGACGGAGACGCCGGAGGACTATACCGAAATGCTTAAGGGCTTTATTGCCCGCAACGTGCCGATGATCTGCGCCAACCCGGATCTGGTGGTGGAGCGCGGCGAGCGCATCATTCCCTGCGCCGGCGCCATGGCCGCCTATTACGAACAGCTTGGCGGCGAGGTTCGCATCGCCGGAAAGCCGCATGCGCCGATCTATGAGGCCTGCCTTGCAGCGGCCAAGGAAGTGCGCGGCGCCTTCGCCAAGGATCGCGTTCTCGCCATCGGTGACGGCATGCCGACGGATGTGAAGGGCGCGATTGCGAGCGGTCTCAACCTTCTTTATATCAGCGGCGGTATTCACGTCGCCGAATATACGCTGAACGGCCAGACGGACGAGGCGCTTCTCAATGCCTATCTCAAGGGGCAGGGCGCTTCACCCGGCTGGTGGATGCCCCGACTTGCCTGAGGACGCATTTCCACGTCTCCCCTCGGGAGTAGCTGGCGCTGGAATGGATCGACTGTCATGACCGTCTTTCACCGCAATGAAAAAAAAGAGCCGCTGCCCGAAGCTCTTCGTGGCGGCGTCGTCGCCATCGGCAATTTCGATGGCGTGCATCGCGGCCACCGGGCCGTGCTGGATCGCGCGCTGGAACTGGCGGAAGCCCGCGGCGTCCCCGCGCTGGTGCTGACCTTCGAGCCGCATCCCCGTTCCGTGTTCAGGCCCGATACGCCGGTCTTTCGCCTCACGCCTGCGCCATTGAAGGCGCGCATCCTTGAGGCCATCGGTTTCCGCTCGGTCATCGAATATCCGTTCGACCGCGAGTTTTCGCAGCGCTCGGCGGAAGAGTTCGTCCAGTCCATCCTGATTGACTGGCTGCATGCGAGCGCCGTCGTCACCGGTTTCGATTTCCATTTCGGCAAGGGCCGGGAAGGTGGGCCGGCATTCCTGATGGAAGCCGGAAAACGCCATGGCTTCGATGTGACGCTAGTGGACGCTTTCCGCGACGAGGGCGCGGATGTCGTCTCTTCCAGCCGGATACGCTCGCTTCTGTGCGAGGGTGATGTGGCGGGCGCCGCAGGCCTGCTTGGTTACCGTTTCACGGTGGAAAGCGAAGTCATCGGCGGCCAGAAGCTTGGCCGCACGCTGGGTTACCCCACCGCCAACATGGCGCTGGCGCCGGAAACGGAACTGAAGGCCGGCATATATGCCGTCCGCTTCCGCCGACCCGATGGCTCGATCCGCGACGGCGTGGCGAGCTTCGGCTATCGCCCGACCGTCACGGACAACGGCGCAGCGCTGCTCGAGACATTCGTCTTCGATTTCTCCGGTGATCTTTATGGCGAGGTCTGTTCGGTCTCTTTCTTCGGGCATCTGCGCGATGAGTTGAAATTCGATGGTCTCGATCCGCTCGTGGCGCAGATCAAGCGGGATGAAGAAGAGGCGAGGGCGATGCTGTCGGGTGTGCAGCCGCTGAGCGAAGTGGACGCGAAGATCGCGTTTTGAGCAGGCTGTGGGGCATGTCCTTATTCGCCCGCCCCTTGCCGTCGCTTTTCTCTTCCTTTTTACCGGAAAACCGCATAAACAACCGGCCATGTCCCAATACCGGTTGAAATTTGCAGTTCAGATTGGCCGAATTATTGGCCCGGCCTTCCGCCCGCTCTGAGAGAGCCGGAAGGTCCGGGATTTTGGCGCTTCTGTGACAGACGGACGTGGCGCTTTCCGACTTTGCCCTCTTTGCAATTGATATGGCGCGGCCCGCACGGCGCGCAACAACGGTATGATCATGAGCGACACCGCAGAAAAACTGGACTACTCCACCACCCTCTATCTTCCGCAGACGGATTTTCCGATGCGCGCCGGCCTGCCGCAGAAAGAACCGGAAACGGTGAAGCGCTGGCAGGAAATGGGTCTCTACAAGAAGCTGCGCGCCTCGGCCGCCGGCCGCGAGAAATTCGTGCTGCATGACGGCCCGCCCTATGCCAACGGCAACATCCATATCGGCCATGCGCTGAACAAGATCCTGAAGGACGTCATCACCCGCTCGTTCCAGATGCGCGGTTACGACGCCAATTACGTGCCCGGCTGGGATTGCCATGGCCTGCCGATCGAATGGAAGATCGAGGAAGCCTACCGCGCCAAGGGCAAGAACAAGGACGAGGTTCCGGTCAACGAATTCCGCAAGGAGTGCCGTGAGTTCGCAGCCGGCTGGATCAAGGTCCAGTCGGAGGAGTTCAAGCGCCTCGGCATCGAGGGTGACTTCGAAAACCCCTACACGACGATGAACTTCCACGCGGAAGCCCGCATCGCCGGCGAACTTTTGAAAATCGCCAAGAGCGGCCAGCTTTACCGCGGTTCCAAGCCGATCATGTGGTCGGTCGTGGAGCGCACGGCGCTGGCGGAAGCGGAAGTCGAATATCATGACGTCGAGAGCGACACGATCTGGGTGAAGTTCCCGGTCGTTGAAGGCTCTGCCGAGCTTGACGGCGCTTCCATCGTCATCTGGACGACCACGCCGTGGACGATCCCCGGCAACCGCGCCATCTCGTTTTCGTCGCGCATCGCCTATGGCCTTTATGAGGTCACGGCGGCGGCCAATGATTTCGGACCGCAGCCGGGCGAAAAGCTCGTCTTCGCAGACAAGCTGGCAGCCGAATGCTTTGCCAAGGCGAAGCTCGAATTCACACGCCTGCGCGATGTGAAGGCGGAGGAGCTCGCCGCTGTTACCTGCGCCCACCCGCTGGCATCGCTGGGTTACACCTTCCCTGTTCCGGTTCTCGATGGCGATCACGTCACCGACGATGCCGGTACCGGCTTCGTGCACACAGCCCCCGGCCATGGCCGCGAGGACTTTGACGCGTGGATGGCGCAGGCGCGCGATCTGGAAGCGCGCGGCATCTCGTCCAAGATCCCGTTCACGGTCGGCGATGACGGTTTCTACACCGAAGACGCCCCCGGTTTCGGCCCATCGGCCGAAGGCGGTGCCGCCCGTGTCATGGACGATAACGGCAAGAAGGGTGACGCCAATGACCGCGTCATCAAGGCGCTGATCGCGGAAAACAACCTGTTCGCCCGCGGCCGTCTGAAGCACAGCTATCCGCATAGCTGGCGCTCCAAGAAGCCTGTCATCTTCCGCAACACGCCGCAATGGTTCGTCTATATGGACAAGGAACTGGGCGACGGCACGACGCTGCGCTCCCGTTCGCTTTCCGCCATCGACCAGACCCGCTTCGTGCCCGCTTCCGGCCAGAACCGCCTGCGCGCCATGATCGAAGGCCGCCCGGACTGGGTTCTGTCGCGCCAGCGCAGCTGGGGCGTGCCGATCGCCGTCTTCGCCGACGAGAAAGGTGAAGTTCTGGTCGACGAGGCCGTCAACGCCCGCATCCTTGAGGCTTTCGAGGCCGAAGGCGCGGATGCCTGGTTTGCCGAAGGCGCCAAGGAACGCTTCCTTGGCAATGACCACGACCATGCCAAGTGGCAGCAGGTCATGGACATCCTCGACGTCTGGTTCGACAGCGGCTGCACTCACACCTTCACGCTGGAAGACCGCCCGGACTTGAAGTGGCCGGCGGATGTCTATCTCGAAGGCTCCGACCAGCATCGCGGCTGGTTCCATTCGTCGCTGCTCGAAAGCTGCGCGACGCGCGGCCGTGCGCCTTACAATGCCGTTGTGACCCACGGTTTCACCATGGACGAGCAGGGGCGCAAACAGTCGAAGTCGCTCGGCAACGTGGTTGCTCCGCAGGAAGTCATGAGCCAGTCGGGTGCCGATATCCTGCGCCTGTGGGTGATGACCACGGATTACTGGGAAGACCAGCGCCTCGGCAAGGCCATCATCCAGACCAATGTCGATGCCTATCGCAAGCTGCGCAACACCATCCGCTGGATGCTCGGTACGCTCGCCCATTACAAGGGTGAGGAGATCGCCTATGACGATCTGCCGGAGCTGGAAAAGCTGGTGCTGCACCGCCTGTCCGAACTGGATGGCGTTGTTCGCGAAGGTTATGACGGCTTCGAGTTCAAGAAGATCACCCGTGCGCTGATCGACTTTGCCAATGTCGAGCTTTCGGCCTTCTATTTCGACGTCCGCAAGGACACGCTGTATTGCGACGCGCCGTCGTCACTGAAGCGTCGCGCGGCCCTGTCGGTCATCGCCAAGCTGTTCGATTGCCTGGTGACGTGGCTTGCCCCCATGCTGCCCTTCACCACGGAAGAAGCATGGCTGTCGCGCTACCCGGATGCGGAGTCTGTGCATCTCGCCCAGTTCCCGGAAATCCCGGCAAACTGGAAGAATGATGCGCTGGAAGCGAAGTGGGAAAAAATCCGCAAGGTCCGCACCGTCGTGACGGGCGCGCTTGAAGTCGAGCGCCGTGAAAAGCGCATCGGTTCTTCGCTGGAAGCGGCTCCGGTCGTCCACATCGCCGACGCCGATCTTCTGGCCGCGCTGAAGGATCAGGACTTCGCCGAAATCTGCATCACCTCGGCCATCACGGTTGTGGGTGACGAAGGCCCTGCCGACGGTTTCCGCCTGCCGGAAGTTCCGAAGGTCGTGGTCGAGCAGAAGCTCGCGGAAGGTGAAAAATGCGCGCGTTCGTGGCGCATCACCACCGATGTCGGCTCCGATCCGGATTATCCCGATGTCTCGGCGCGCGATGCGGCCGCCCTGCGCGAGCTTGCGGCCCTGGCATAATGAAAATGGCCGGATGAATTGCGCTTTGCCTCTTCATCCGGTACACCTGCCTGAAAATGGCCGGATTTACAGGGCAATGCGGGGCTGCCGCCTGCCGAAAGACGATGTCTGGCGAAGTGGGACGGACGGCTGGAAGGGTTTCAATGAAGACGATGCAGGGTAATGCGCAGGGTTTGGGCATGTTTCGCACGGTGGTTGGCGTCACGACGATAGGCGTGCTGCTCGGCGCGTGCACGAGCCCGACCTACGGTACGGGCAAGACGGCAGCCGAACAGCTTGTCGACGATCTCGGCAACGCAACCTCGATCACCGGCGACCAGACCAAGCGCAACCTGAAATATGGTCCTCGCCCGGGCCTCGTCGTTCCCGCCCAGGCCCGTGCCGAGCAGCTGGCTCAGCCGCAGCAGAACATGGCGAGCCGTGAAAACAACCCGCAATGGGTCGAATCGCCGGAAGAAACCCGCGAACGCCTGCGCGATGAGGCGGATGCCAACAAGAACAACCCGCATTATCGTTCGCCGCTGCTCGCCGGCAACGGCACCGCCGGTCAGATGACGGAAAGCCAGAAGTGGGAAGCCTTCCGCAAGGCCAAGGCCGAAGCCCAGGGCGGCTCTGTGGTCAACGCCCAGCGCAAGTTCCTCACCGATCCGCCGGCCGAATATCGCAGCGTTCCGCAGGATCAGCTGACCGATCTCGGCGAGCCGGAGCAGAAAAAGGAAAAGCGCCGCAAGAAAGAAGCGGCAATGGCCGGCACCGGCAAGAGCTGGTGGAACCCCTTCCAGTAATGGCGAATGGTTGATGGCTGGCGGGAAGGCTTACGTCTCCCGCGAGTCGCTCAGTCGTCGAGACGTTTCCCGCGGAAAAATTGCCGCAGGATGTCAGCACTTTCACTCTCCGCCAGTCCCGAATAAACATCCGGCGCATGATGGCATGTCGGCTGGCTGAAGAACCGCACGCCACTCTCCACTGCACCGCCCTTCGGGTCTTGCGCGCCATAATAGAGCCGACGGATACGGGCAAATGAAATTGCCGCCGCGCACATGGTGCAAGGCTCCAGTGTCACATAGAGATCGGCACCGGGCAGGCGTTCCTGTCCCAGCGCCTCGCAGGCCATACGGATCACGGCGATTTCAGCATGCGCCGTCACATCGTTCAATTCACGGGTGCGGTTGCCGGAACGGGCGATGACGCGACCGTCCAGTACCAGTACGGCGCCGATTGGAACCTCCTGCCGCTCGCCGGCGGCACGGGCTTCCCAAAGCGCCAGCTCCATGAAATGCGTCCTTTCGGCCATTGCGTTTCAATTTCCTCTTAACCCTTGTGCTTGGACCTGATAGGACAGCCCAAACAACAGGCAAACAGCAAATGACTTTTAAAGACAAGCCGAAGCGTGACGGCGGCAAGACATTTAGCCGAGACAGGAAGCCGAAAGGCCCCGGCAAACCCGCCGCCGAGCGCGAAAAGAAACCTGCCGAGGCAAAGGCCGCCCCGGTGCCGGAAACCGTTGGCGCCTCGAAGCCCGAGCGCATTTCCAAGATCATGGCGCGCGCCGGCGTGGCTTCGCGCCGCGATGTCGAGCGCATGATCATGGAGGGCCGCGTGTCGCTGAACGGCGTCAAGCTGGATACGCCTGTCGTCAACGCCACGCTGTCGGACAAGATCGAAGTGGATGGCATGCCGATTCGCGGCGCCGAGCGCACGCGGCTGTGGCTTTACCACAAGCCCGCCGGTCTGGTGACCACCAATTCCGACCCGGAAGGCCGCCCGACTGTTTTCGACAATCTGCCGAGCGAACTGCCGCGCGTCCTCTCCATCGGCCGCCTCGATATCAATACCGAAGGCTTGCTGTTGCTTACCAATGATGGCGGTCTTTCCCGCGTTCTGGAATTGCCGACCACCGGCTGGCTGCGCCGTTACCGCGTGCGCGCCCATGGTGAGGTGGATCAGGCGGCGCTCGACAAGCTGAAGGAAGGCATCGCCGTCGATGGCGTGCTCTACGGCGCGATCGACGCCACGCTTGACCGTACCCAGGGCCACAACGTCTGGATCAGCATGGGCCTGCGCGAAGGCAAGAACCGCGAGATCAAGAACGTGCTCGGCGCGCTCGGCCTCGAGGTCAACCGTCTGATCCGTGTTTCCTACGGTCCGTTCCAGCTCGGCGATCTGCCCGAAGGCAAGGTGCTGGAAGTACGTGGCCGGATGCTGCGCGACCAGCTCGGCCCGCGCCTGATCGAACAGGCGGGCGCCAATTTCGATGCGCCGATCTACAATGCCCCCGTTGAGGACGAGGAAGACAACGCGCCGAAGCGGCCCGCGAAGGCCGAATGGGCAAAGAGCGATGCGCCGGAAGGCAAGCCACGCTTCGAAAAAGGCGGCAAGTCCGAGGACCGCCGTGAAAAGGCGCTTGGCCGCCTCGACACCAAGCGGGGCGACAAGCCCGCCGGCAAGTTCGGCTCCAAGCCTGCCGGCAAGTTCGGCGCCAAGGGCCGCACCGAGGACGAGGGTGACGACCGCCGCCCCCGCCAGCCTGCCGGCACAAGCCGCACGGCCAATGTCTGGATGGCGCCTGGTGCGAAGCCGACCCGTGACGGCAAGGAACGCAAGTCTTCGGCCCGTGCTGAGGCGGAAAGCCTGTTCAAGAAGCCTTCTGCGCAGGACGAAGCCCGCCGCAGCCTCGTGCGCCATGCCGATGAAGACGGTGAGTGGATTCGTTCCGAACCCACCCGCGACGATGACCGCGGGCAGGGCCGTGGCGATCGCTCCGCACGTGGCGAGAAGAATTTTGGCGATCGTGGCGGACGCGGCGGCAAGTCGTTCGGCGATCGGCCGTTCCGCGACCGTCCCCGTGAAGATGGCGACCGCCCGCGTGGTGCCAAGCCGTTTGGTGACCGTCCGGCCCGGGGCGACAAACCCTTCGGCGACCGGCCCTTCCGTGACCGCCCGCGCGAAGACGGTGACCGTCCGCGCAGCGACCGCCCACGTGGCGAAAAGAGTTTCGGCGATCGCACCGCCCGGGGGGAAAGACCCGCTGGTGACCGTCCGTTCCGCGACAGACCCCGTGACGACGGTGATCGCGCCCGTGGCGAGCGGCCAGCGGGTGACAAGCCCCGCGGCGGCAAGCCGGGCGGCAAACCCGGCTTTGGCAAGCCGTCCTTCGGAAAATCGGGCGAGCGTGGCGAACGTTCGGGGTTTTCCGGAAAAGGCGCTGGCGGCAAGGGCCCCGGCGGTAATAAGCCGGGCGGTAAGGGCCCGGGTGGCAAACCTTCTGGAGGCAGGGGAATGACACGTAATGCGGATCGTAGGCGGTGAGTTCCGCGGCCGGAGCTTGGCCGCGCCGAAAACAAATTCCATTCGTCCGACCATCGACAGGACGCGGGAAAGCCTCTTCAACATTCTGAGCCATGCCTATCCGGAAAGTCTGGATGGCACGCGCGTTCTGGACGTTTTCGCCGGGACCGGTGCGGTCGGGCTGGAGGCGCTTTCGCGTGGCTGTCGTGTGGCGCTCTTCGTCGAAAACGGCGTCGAGGGCAGGGGGCTGCTTTGGGAAAATATCGATGCGCTGGGTCTGCATGGCCGCGCCCGCATCTTGCGGCGTGATGCCACCAAGCTCGGCGGCGTCAACAATATCGAACCGTTCGATCTTCTTTTCGCCGATCCGCCTTATGGCTATGGCCATGGCGAAAAGGCTTTCGCGGCTGCCCATAGTGGCGGTTGGCTCAACGCCGGCGCGCTTGCCATTCTGGAAGAGCGTGGCGATGTGACGGTCAATGTCGATCCGGCGTTCAAGCTGCTTGAAAGCCGCATCTTCGGCGACACGAAGATGCATTTCTACCGCTACGAGCCCTGACGGGGGGTGCCCCGTCACGCCACGGTCTTGTCGTGTTTGCCGGATAGGCAGACCCCTTCACCGTGGTAACCAGTTTTGGGTGTTTCGCATGGATCAGGCTGGGAACGAAAGCGTCACGATCGTCCGCGCCGGAGAAGAAGTTCTCGAAGGCGATGGTGCGGGCAATCATGAGCCGACATTCGGACTGGCGCTCGGCGGCGGCGGCGCACGCGGCATCTGCCATATCAACGTTATCGAGGCTTTCGACGAACTCGGCATCCGGCCCGTGGCAATTTCCGGTTCGTCCATCGGCTCCATCATCGGCGCGGGCATGGCGGCCGGCATGTCTGGCCGCGAAATCCGCGAATACACGCTGGAACTCATGGGACGCAAAGGTTCGGTCGCCAACCGGCTCTGGAGCCTCGGCCCGGCATCGATGCGCCATGCGGTGGACGGTTTTCGTCTCGGCCAGTTCAATCTCGAACTCATTCTCCACGCCTTGATGCCACAGGCGCTGCCGAAGGATTTTTCCGAACTCGCCATTCCGCTGAAAGTGATAACCACGGATTATTACGCCCAGACCGAAGTGGTAGTCGAGAGCGGCGAGATCATCCAGGCGCTGGCGGCTTCAGCCGCCATTCCGGCGCTGTTCATGCCTGTTCGTATCGATGGCCGCATCATGATCGATGGCGGTATCTTCAATCCGGTCCCGTATGAACATTTGCTGGATCACGCCGATATCGTCATTGGCGTCGATGTTGTCGGTGGTCCGGAAGGGGATGGAACCACCATGCCCAGCCGATTGGAAAGCCTGTTCGGCGCCAGCCAGCTGATGATGCAGGCGGCGATTGCTCTGAAGCTCAGACTGCGCCCGCCACACATTTTCCTACGCCCACCGGTTCACCGTTTCGGCGTGCTGGACTTCCTGAAGTCGGAAGAGGTGCTGAACGCGTCGTCCAGCATCAAGGATGATCTGAAACGCCAGATCGAACTGCAGGTAGAGCTGTTTCATCGCGGGCAGGGCGTGGAGGCTTAAGCAGTAATCCCTGAGTATTCGCTAGGAACGAGCGGGTACCACTGGTTTCTTCTCCCCGCCGGCGAGAAGGTGGCCCGAAGGGTCGGATGAGGGGGAACGTTGCCGGATTTCGGAGAACTTGCCCCTTCATCCCGCTGCCGCGGACTTCTCCCCGGCGGGGAGAAGACATAAGTGGCGCTATCCCAGCCACTACGAAGAACGCATTTCACAACGACACCTCCGTCTCGCTGTCCTCCATATCCTCTTCTTCCTCCCGCTTTTCCGCCTTGTTCTTCGGCTTCATCAGCGGTTCCGGCTTCACCTCGCGTACCGGCTTGTTGTGCAGCATCTGCCGGCCGGCGGCGAGGCCTTCCACGGCTTGCAACTGGAGTCGCTCTTCATCGCGTTCGCGAATGTCGTCGGCAATCGCCAGAGCCCTGTCGCCATCCATATCGAGCCCCTCGAGAATACGCCTGCCAAACAGCAGGCCGGATTCCAGCGTTTCGCGGAGCTCATATTCCACGCCCTTCTTTCTAAGGTCGATCGAATGAATGCGGTCATAGGAGCGGGCATAGATGCGAACGCTTGGAAATTCCGACTGGATCATGTCGATGATACGGTCGGTGACTTCCTTCTTGTGGGTGCAGACCGCCACCAGATCGGCCCGTTCGATGCCGGCGGCGATCAGCACGTCCTTGCGGGTGCCATCACCGAAAAAGATACGGAAACCGAAACGGGCGGCCTGACGCACGCGATCGGCGGAACTGTCGATCACGGTCACGTCGCGCCCGCCGGCGAGAAGGATCTGCGAGGCGATCTGACCGAAACGGGAAAAGCCGATCATCAGCACATCCGCGCCGGCTCCGTCGAAATCCTCTTCCAGCTTGTCTTCTTCCGCATCCTCCGCCGTCAGCCGGCGTGAAATCACCGCAAGAAGCGGCGTCAGCGCCATGGAGAGCGTAACGACGGCAACGAGGATCGAGGCCGTTGCCTGCGGAAACAGTCCCGAGGCGGCAGCCGTGGTGAAAAGCACGAAACCAAATTCGCCGCCCTGCGCCAGAAGCAGCGCGATGCGGCTCGACGCATAACGCGATGAGCCTGCGATGCGGCAGAGGCCATAGATCAGCGCCGCCTTCACCGCCATCATGACAGGCACGGCGATCAGGATAAGCACGATGTTCTCATAAACGATATGGACGTGCAGCGACATGCCGACGGCCATGAAGAACAATGCCAGGAACAACCCGCGAAACGGCTCTATATCGGCCTCCAGCTCGTGCCGATAGGAGGACTCCGACAGCATCAACCCCGCCAGCAACGCGCCCATGCCCATCGACAGGCCGACCGCCTCCATGATCGCGGCGGCGCCGATGACGACGAAGAGGGCGGCGGCGATCATCACCTCCCGCGCGCCGGTGCGGGCGATGATCTGGAACATGGGGGTGAGAAGATACCGCCCGGCAAGGATCATTCCGGCCACCGCGACGACGGAGGCGATGAGATCGGACACCATGGAATCCGTCGGCACATCGGGCCGGTTGGAAAGAATGGTGACAAGGGCAAGAAGCGGCACGATGGCGAGATCCTGAAACAGCAGGATCGAGAAGGACCGGTTGCCATGCCTTGTATTCATGTCGCCGTCATCGGCAAGGATCTGCAGTGCAAAGGCGGTGGAGGAAAGCGCAAGGCCGAAACCTGCGACGAGGCTGCCGCGCCAGTCGATCAGCCCCGCCCACCATACAATCGCCGCAAGCACACTGCCCGTCACCAGTACTTGCGCCAGCCCCAGCCCTAAAATATCGCGCCGCATCTGCCAGATGCGCGACGGCTTGAGTTCCAGCCCGATGATGAAGAGCAGGAAAACGACGCCGAGTTCCGAGACGTTGAAGATGTCCTTCGCATCGGTGACCAGATGCAGGAACGGCCCGATGACGATGCCGGCCACCAGATACCCGAGCACGGTGCCAAGTCCGAGTTTGCGGAAAACGGAGGCCGCAATGACCGCGCCGGCCAGAAGCAGCAAGGGTTCGGAAAAGAGAGCGTCGTGCTCGGTCATGCGGGCGAACTTTCGAATAGGGTGGCGATGGCGCCCTCTGGACGGAGAAAGCGACGTTTCGCCCTTGATGCGGGGTTGCTGGCACAATAAATGGAACAGGAATGAAAGGCCAACTCATGTCCTCAGAAATAGATTCTTCCAAACTTCTCGAGCGCGCCAGCCAGCTTGTCGATCTTGCCCGGGCCGCCGGCGCGGATGAGGCGGATGCTGTTGTCGTGCGTTCGCGCTCACAATCGGTCGGCGTGCGGCTCGGCAAGGTGGAAAGCACCGAATCCTCCGAAAGCGACGATTTTTCCCTGCGTGTCTTCGTTGGTCGCCGGGTGGCAAGCGTTTCGGCCAATCCCGGCTTCGATCTGAAGACCTTGGCGGAAAGGGCAGTGGCCATGGCGAAGGTTTCGCCGGAAGACCCCTTTGCCTGCCTTGCGGACAAGGAACGGCTGGCAACTTCCTATGACGATCTCGAGCTTTTCGATGCAACGGACGTATCTGCGGATCAATTGCGCGAGGCGGCCCTTGCTTCGGAAGAGGCGGCGCTGGCGGTCAAGGGCGTCAGCAATTCCTCCGGCGCCGGTGCATCGAGCGGGATGGGCGGCCTCGTTCTCGTCACGTCGCATGGCTTTGCCGGCAGCTATATGGGCAGCCGTTTCAGCCGTTCCGTCAGTGTCATCGCCGGCGAAGGCACGAAGATGGAGCGCGACTACGATTTCGACAGCCGCCTTTATTATGCAGATCTCGATACCGCCGAAGAGATAGGCCGTCGCGCCGGTGAAAAAGTCGTGCGCCGCGTCGGTCCGCGCCAGGTCGATACCGGCAGCAACATCACGGTGGTGTTTGATCCCCGTATCGCCCGCGGCTTCGTCGGTGCGATTGCAGGCGCGATCAACGGCGCTTCCGTTGCCCGCAAGACCAGCTTCCTGCGCGACAAGATGGGCCAGCAGGTGCTGAAAAAAGGCCTGTACCTCACCGACGATCCTCAGATCGTGCGTGGCCCTTCCTCCCGTCCGTTCGATGGCGAAGGTGTTCGCGGCGAAAAGATGACGATGATTGAGGATGGCGTTTTGAAGCACTGGTTCCTCTCCACCTCCGCGGCACGGGAACTCGGCCTGGAAACCAACGGCCGCGGCGTGCGTGGCGGCACTTCGGTCTCGCCGGCCTCCACCAACCTTGCTCTGGAGCCCGGCGATCTTTCGCCGGAGGACCTGCTGGGGCAGGTCGGGTCGGGCTTTTACGTCACCGAGCTCATCGGCCACGGTGCCAACATGATCACTGGTGAATACAGTTGCGGCGCGAGCGGTTTCTGGATCGAGAACGGCGAAAAGACCTTTCCGGTTTCCGAGGTCACGATTGCCTCGAACCTGAAGGACATGTTCATGCGGATCACGCCGGCCAACGATATTGATCGCAAATACGGCATCGCGGCCCCGACGCTCGCCATCGAAGGCATGACGATCGCAGGCAAGTGAGGCGACCTGCGGGGTTTTCGCTGGCGCTTCATATGCAAGTGCGAACAGAAAAACGGGCGCGCCATCTGAGGCGCGCGGAAAAGACGGCAAGATGAACGACATGGATGAGGCCCGCTGGGCCTCCGATCTGAGGCTGGTCCTCGAAGCCGCCCGCAAGGCGGGCGAGACAGCCCTCGGTTTCTTCCGCAAGGATCCCGAGGTCTGGTGGAAGAATGGCGGGCTTTCGCCGGTCAGCGCGGCCGATTACGCCGCCAATGAAATCCTCGAAACCATTCTGCGCTCCGCCCGGCCGGATTATGGCTGGCTTTCCGAAGAGACGGATGACGATACGGACAGGCTTTCCCGTTCCACCGTCTTTGTGGTCGATCCCATCGACGGCACCCGCGCCTTCATTGGCGGCAGGGATACCTGGTGCATCAGCGTTGCCGTGGTGCATGAAGGGCGACCGGTGGTGGGCGTGCTCGTCGCACCGGCGCTGTCGGAGGAATTTACCGCGATAGAGGGCGGCGTGGCGTTAAAAAACGGAAGCCCCATCTCCGCAAGCGGCGGCAATACCGGCACCTTCCATCTCGCCGCCGCGGCAGA
This sequence comes from Agrobacterium sp. CMT1, assembly GCF_037203725.1. Lineage (NCBI taxonomy): Bacteria > Pseudomonadati > Pseudomonadota > Alphaproteobacteria > Hyphomicrobiales > Rhizobiaceae > Agrobacterium > Agrobacterium sp. CMT1. The sequence goes on along the minus strand of NZ_JBBCAR010000001.1, from coordinate 352,387 downwards.
GGCGATCACGCATCTGCCGGAAACGATGCGCAACAATGTCGAGCGTGTCCCGCATGTGCCGTCGCTGGCCTACCGGCTGGCGATGGTGGCGGATGGTCGTATCGACGGTACGCTGGTCATGCCCAACTCACACGAGTGGGACCTGGCCGCGGCCGATCTCATTCTCGAACGCTCCGGCGGCCGGCTTGCCGGTCTGGATGGCAAACCTCTGATGTATAATCGCCGTCGGGTGAACCACCCCGCATTGTGCGCCGCAGCAAATTATGCGCTGCCTGCACTTTTGAAAGCGTTTTCACATCCGTCTGGCAGTTGACGTTTGGCGGGAAATCCCGCAGATGAAGGCCTCTCTCAGAGTTCAAGAAAGAGATAAGACATGACGGAAACTGGCAAACCGAAACAGCTGCTGCACCTCGTCTTCGGCGGCGAACTGGAAAACCTTCAGGATGTTCAGTTCCGGGATTTGAGCGCGCTCGACATCGTCGGCATCTATCCAGATTACGCCTCCGCGCTCACGGCTTGGAAGTCGAAGGCACAGATGACTGTCGATAACGCCCATATGCGTTATTTTATCGTGCATATGCACCGTCTTCTCAATCCTGACGACAAAATTTGAGTCCCTTTGCCCTTGCGTTGTAATACTATTGGATGAAAGCGCGCTTTCCCGTGATTCCTGCGCGAGCGGCGCAGCCCGGGAATGCCGATGCGAGAAAATGTGATCGCGCTTTCGTTTCCGATGACAAAAAATGACGCAATTTGAGAAGAAGTAGGCGGCGATAACAACCAGAACAGGGGCAGGGCATTGCGCGGAATGATCAAGGGCAGACTGTCATGAGCAGCCGTATCGCACGTTTCGCTCTTTCCGGTTACCGCATTGCCGGTATCGCCGCTTACCCGTTTGCCAAGCCCTATCTTTCCTATCGGGCCGCCAAGGGCAAGGAAGACAAACGCCGCCGGCTCGAACGTTTCGGTTATGCGAGTGCCGAGCGCCCGCGCGGGCCGCTCGTCTGGTTCCACGCCGCAAGTGTCGGCGAAACGCTGGCGCTCATTCCGCTCATCCGCGAAATCCGCAAACGCGACATCTTCGTGCTTCTGACCACGGGTACGGTCACCTCGGCCGAACTGACCCGCACCCGGCTCGGCGATGACGTGATCCACCAGTATGTGCCGCTCGACATCAAGATCGCGGTCAACCGTTTCCTGACCTACTGGGCACCCGATGCCGCCATCACGGCCGAGTCCGAAATCTGGCCGGTGACGATGATGGAACTGGAGCGTCGGCACATTCCGCAGATCCGGGTCAATGCACGCCTTTCCGACCGTTCCTTCGATCGCTGGAAAGCTCGCCACGACATTGCTGAATCGCTGTTTTCCAAGCTGGCGCTGGTGGTTGCCCAATCCGATCTCGATGCCGAACGTTTCCGCGATCTCGGTTCCTGGCCGGTGGTGATATCGGGTAACCTCAAGGGTGACACCGACCCGCCGCCCTGTGACGAGGCGCTGCTGGAGAGCTACCGCAAGCAGGTCGGCAATCGCAAGACATGGGCGGCGATCTCAACCTTCGACGGTGAGGAGAAGGCCGCGGCCACCGTGCATGCGGCGATCAAGTCGCGCAACGGGCAACTGACCATCATCGTGCCGCGCCATCCCGAGCGTGGAGATGAGGTGGAGGCCATGCTGAAGGGCATGAATCTCTCCGTTGCTCGCCGCAGCCGCAATGATGTGATAACGCCTGAAACCGATATTTTCCTCGGAGACTCGATTGGCGAAATGGGGCTTTACCTGCGGCTGACCGAGCTTGCCTTTGTTGGCCGCTCGCTGACGGCCGAAGGCGGGCAGAACCCGCTGGAGCCTGCCATGCTTGGCTGTGCGGTTTTGTCGGGCGCGCATGTGCAGAACTTCCGCGAGGCCTATCAGAAGCTGATCCGCGCAGGTGGTGGCCGCATCATCCGTGATGTGGAGATGCTGGCAAAGGCGGTGCATTATCTGCTCGTCAACGATAATGAGCGTTACAAGATGATCGATGCGGGCAATCGGGTCATTCAGGATATGCGCGGCGCGCTTTCCTCCACGGTGAAGGCGCTGGAGCCCTATATCAACCCGCTCACCGTTTCCGCCAAGCTGCAGCCGCGGAGCGCCATCGGATCATGGTAGCGGATATAGAACTCAACGCCGCGCAGTCAATCGCCGCAGTGCTTTTCGACAAGGACGGCACGCTGCTGGGCTATGACGCAAGCTGGGGACCGGTGAACCGCGAACTCGCGTCGATTGCGGCCAAGGGAGATCCCGTCCTCGCCGACAGGCTTCTCTCCGCCTGCGGCATGGATCCCGTTACCGGTCATGTGGTGCCCGACAGTCTTCTGGCCGCCGGCAACACGGCGGAGATCGCCGCCGGTCTCGTCGCCGCCGGCTCGCCCTGCGATGTTGTCGAGCTCACGCAACGTCTCGACCGGCTTTTTACCGAGGCCGCGGATAAATCCGTGCCGGTGACCGATCTCAAGGGTTTTTTCGCGAGGCTGAAGGCTCGCGGCTACAAGCTCGGTATCGCCTCCAGCGACAACGAAAACTCCATCCGCCAGACGGCCATCCGCTTCGGTTTCGAAAACGATATCGATTTCGTTGCGGGATATGACAGCGGTTACGGCACCAAGCCGCAGCCCGGCATGGTCCTCGGCTTCTGTCAGGCGATCGGTATCTCTCCCGACCGCGTGGCCGTCGTCGGCGATAATAACCACGATCTGCATATGGCGAAAAACGCCGGCGCGGGTCTCAGGGTCGCCGTTCTCACCGGCACCGGCTCTCGCGAAAGCCTGGGTGCGGATGCCCATTATTGTTTCGATGACATCACCGGGCTCGAAGCGCTTCTGCCGGAACGGGCTGTTTGAGCGGTGCCGCACGGTTTGCATTGTCGCGGCACTCTCCACGTCCCGTCATGCCGGCCTTGAGCCGGTATGACGGAGAAAATGGATATCGCGGCGCGCAGATTGAAGTTCCATGTTAAATCACGGCCAGTCCGTATCAGCACCGGTGCGTAAAGCCGTCTATTCGGATTTTGCAATTTACGGTTTTTTCTGGCAAACAACCTCCCAGACGTGAAATGGCGAACGCAATGCCGTGGGCGACCCGGCCGGGAGCGGGAATAGATGGTTTCTGAAGCGCCGCCCTTCTGGTGGCAGAAAGCGGGCTGGCAGGCGTGGCTCCTGTCTCCTTTCTCGCTTCTTTACGGCAAGGTCGCCGGCCGGCGCATGCGGACGGGAAAAAGGGCAAGTGTCACCGTTCCGGTCATCTGCATCGGCAACTTTACCGTGGGTGGCGCGGGCAAGACGCCGACGGCAATGGCAATTGCAAGGGCCGCCGTTGCGAAAGGCTTGAAACCCGGATTTCTCAGCCGCGGTTATGGCGGCACACTGGATGTCACCACCCTTGTCGATCCCGCACATCATCGCTCTGCCGATGTCGGAGACGAGCCGTTGCTTCTGGCGCGCGAAGCGGTGACGGTGATTTCGCGCCGCCGCGTTGAGGGTGCGCATCGCCTGATCAAAGAGGGCGTTGATCTCATCATCATGGATGACGGGTTTCAGAGCGCGCGTCTGACGCTGGATTATGCGCTTGTCGTCATCGATACAATGCGCGGCATCGGCAACGGCCATCTGGTGCCGGGCGGTCCGGTAAGAGCCCCGCTCGCCGAACAGATGCGGCATATGACCGGGCTCCTGAAGGTCGGTAATGGTCACGCGGCCGATGCCCTTGTGCGGCGAGCCGCAAAGGCTGCCAAACCCGTTTTCGTTGCGGCGATCACGCCGCAGGAGCCGCAGGATTTCAGGGGAAGGCGTGTGCTGGCCTATGCGGGCATAGCCGACCCGGCCAAATTTTATCGAACCGTCGAAGCGCTCGGCGGCGATATCGTGATGCAGCGCTCTTTCCCGGATCATCACCACTTCAGCGATGACGAGATTGCCGATCTTCTGCAGGACGCAGGCAAGGCGGATCTGCAACTTGTCACCACGGCCAAGGATGCCGTGCGGCTTAACGGGCACCACGGCCGGGCAGAGGAATTGCTCTGGAACAGCCTGGTGATCGAGGTCGACATGGTGTTCGACGATCCCAATGCGGCTGGAACGATTATCGATACGGCCGTGGCGAACTGCCGCGCCCGTTTGCTTCGGGATAATTCGCGGACGTCGCGTTAAGGTACCGAAAAAGACAAACCGTCGTGCGCCGGTTTCTCCTCACTGACGTGACGAGCATAGGGACGAGGGAGGCAAACACGCGACACTCGACGCGTCTCTTCCCTCCTTATGCCGGCAAAGTACCAGCCTTCTTTTCGGCTTCCAGAGAAGCCGCGGCATCCACATAGGCCTCCTGCCGCGCCACGCTCCAGTAGCGCAGCTCATCGAGCGGAATGCTCTTGCCTGTCATGGCGCAGATGACATGCGAGCCGGTCTGGACGATGCGGAAGTCACCGTCGAGATATTCGATGACGGCGAGGCGATTGCCGCCTCCTTCAAATCTGTTCATCCGTTTTCGTCTCCTGCTCTGTCCTGTCGGGGCACCCAGTCCGAAACGGCGTAGCGTTTTCCTGAACAATCCGGATGCTCCAGTATCCTGAATTTATATAGGCCGGCGTGGCGCAAGGCCAGCCCCGACGCCCGTGCATGTAAGACGGCGTCAGCTGCGGCCGAAGAGCCGTTCTATATCGGAAAGCTTCAGTTCGATATAGGTCGGACGGCCATGATTACACTGGCCCGAACCCGGTGTATTTTCCATCTGCCGCAGAAGCGCATTCATCTCCTCCGGCCGCATGCGCCGGCCGGAACGCACCGAGCCGTGGCAGGCCATTGTGGCGGCGACATATTCCAGCTTGTTGGCAAGCGTCGAGGCGGCGTCCCATTCGGCGATCTCGTCGGCAAGCTGGCGCACCATTCCCTGCACGTTGACCTCACCCAGCATGGCCGGGGTTTCGCGAACGGCGACGGCACCCGGCCCGAAACGCTCGATGACGAGCCCCAGCGCATCGAAACCGGTGGCGTGATCCATCAGCCGGTCGCAATCTTCTTCCGGCAGATCAATGATTTCGGGGATGAGCAGCACCTGCGAAGCCGGCCGTTTGGAATGCAGTGCATTCCGCATCTGCTCGAAAACCAGCCGCTCATGCGCCGCATGCTGGTCGACGATGACAAGGCCGTTTTCTGTCTGCGCGATGATGTAGTTCTCGTGCAGCTGCGCCCGCGCGGCCCCGAGCGGGTAGAGCGTGGGCTCGGGCGAGGAGCTCGCGCCGGCTTCATAAGTTTCCCGAGACTCGGCCCGCGCCGTTGGGGTGGTGATGTCCGAGAAATGTGATTGTACCGCCTCCGAAAACTGCGTTGCGCCTGAAACGGCGAGCGGCCGTGACGGCGAGGTCGCGGCGGACCATGGCGCGGGAGCGGTCGTGAAAGGCGATGGCCTGAGGCCAGAAGGGCTATAGCCGGGGCGGAAGGCGTTCATCATCTGGCTGGCGCCCGTCGTTGCCGCCCTGTCGCCGTCACGCGTCAGCGCCTGGCGGATCGCGCCGACGATCAGCCCGCGAATGAGCCCGGGGTCGCGAAAACGAACGTCGGATTTCGCCGGGTGTACGTTTACATCCACAAAGGCGGGATCGAGCGTGATGGAAAGCACCGCGACAGGATATCGCCCATGCGGCACGGTTTCGGCATAAGCACCGCGAATGGCGGATAAAAGCAGTTTGTCCTGCACCGGACGGCCGTTGACGAAGACATATTGATGCGCCGAATTGCCACGGTTGAAGGTGGGCACGCCGGCAAAGCCCGTCAGCGTCACATCCTCACGCCCGGCATCGATTTCAATGGCGTTGTCCTTGAAGTCCGCACCGAGAATCTGCGCCATGCGGGCCAGATGATCGTCACCCGTCGACGGAATTTCGAGCGTCGACCGATCCGTGCCTGACAGCACGAAGCGGATATGCGGAAAGGCGATCGCCATGCGTTTGACGACTTCGGTGATTGCGGCCGCTTCGGCGCGTTCCGTCTTCAGGAATTTCAGCCGTGCCGGTGTGGCGAAGAACAGGTCGCGCACCTCGACGATGGTGCCGGCATTCGAGGCGGCCGGCCTCACATCGGAAACCTTGCCGCCGGTGACGGAAATCACCGAACCCTGCTCCGCGCCCTGCTGGCGGCTGGTGATCGTCAGCTTGGCCACGGAGCCGATGGAGGGCAGTGCCTCGCCGCGGAAGCCGAGCGTGCGTATATCGTCAAGTGTATCGGAAATCTTCGAGGTGCAGTGCCGCCTGACCGCAAGCTCGAGATCGGCCGGAGACATGCCACAGCCATTGTCGGTAATCCGCACCAGCCCCTTGCCGCCGCCCGCCGTGGCGATCTCGATGCGCGTCGCCCCGGCGTCGATGGCATTTTCCACCAGTTCCTTCGTGGCGCTGGAGGGTCTTTCGATGACCTCGCCGGCGGCGATCTGGTTGATAAGGGTTTCTGAGAGCTGCTTGATGGCCATGATCGCCATTTTCGCGGATTCGCGCCGGCTTCGAAAGCAAAAAACTGAGACCGCGGAAATTTGCACATGTTTTGCGGGTTGCATGGCATCGGACCATTTCCGCCAATGCAGTTTAAGCGTTAATCCGCCCTTAATCGCCCTTGTTTATGGTGGGGCAGCTTGAAATGACCGCAGAAACGGGGCCACCTCTGCCGGGTGGTGTGTGACGTCGACTATGGGTGAGCGTCATCTTCTCCTCAAGACTGCTTCAAGCGGCAAACCCTGATGTCTGTTTTCCGGAATTTTCGTTTCATCCCGGCATCTGCCCTGGACGATTCCAATAGAAACAAAAGCCTGACCCATTAAAACAGGCGGGAGTTTGCAGTTGAGTGATTTGGCGTCCTCCGGCGCGGGCGTTCATACGGTGATGCTTGATGCCCTTTGCGACGCGCTTGGCGCGGCGATCGTCGTTTACGACCGTAACGATCACATTATTTTCGCAAGCCGGAAGCTCCTCAGTTTTTTCCCGCTGGAAGAGGCCGTCATCGGCCCCGGCGCGCGCCTGCGCGATTATCTTGGCGCCCTGTACGATTGTTACCATATCGAGACGGAAAATCCTGCCGCCAATGCCCGCCAGTTCGGTCGGGAAGAGTGGATCGGCGAACGGCTGGCTCTGCACTGGAAGGAACGGTCTGAAAAAACCGAACGGCTGAAGGGGGAGCGGTTCCTGCGCTTTGTCATGAACCGCCTGCCATCCGGTCTCGGCATTAGTGTCCTCGCGGATATTTCTGAACAGAAGAAGCGTGAAGAACAATGGCGTATCGATCTCGAGCGCGTACAGCTCCTCGAGGATATTCTCGACAATCTGCCGTTTCCCGTCTTCGTCAAGGACCGGAACCTGGCCTATGCCGCCGTGAACAAATCCGCCTGCACCCTGGTCGAAACCAGCCCCGAGAGCCTGCTCGGACGCACGGTCTTCGATCTCCATTCAAGCAAGGTTGCGGGGCGGATCGATGCGGCCGACCGGACGGTACTGGAGAGCGGCACGCCAAGCGTCATTCCGGAAAGGGTGAGACGCCTGAACGGTGAAGAGATACTGACGATCACGCGCAAACAGCGCGTAGGACGGTCAGGCCGTTATTTTCTGGTGACGACGATGGAGGATGTGACTGCGCTCGCCACGCTCGATGCGAACGGCATGCCCGTCATCCCTTCTCTGGAGCATGTGGCATTTGTGTCCTCAACCTATGGAAAGGATGAGGAGAAGGAAGGCCGTAACGGCTTGCTGAAAAGCAAGGCGGTGCTGGTCGTCTCCGAAAACAGCCGCTTTGCAGAGGCCGCAGGCCGCCAGCTCACGGCAGGTGGCATGGACCATGCAGCGGTGACGAGCGAGGAAGAGCAGCGCGCCTTTATCGATGTCGCCGCCTCCGCCGGGGTTGCCATCGATGTTGTTGTCATCGACGCCCAGATGAGCATCGCATGCCTCGATATTGCCGCGGCACACCATCTGCCCGTCGTCAGCATCGAGGAGGACGAGATTGACGCGTCGTTGTTGCATCATGTGGCTGTAGGGCTCCATTCGGTGCCGAAGGAGAAATCGGTAGAGGAGGACTGGGAGATCATGACGCAGGACCTGCCCAAAATCCTCAGCAACGGCGGCGTGTGCGACGTTCTTCTCGTCGAGGACAACCGGGTCAACCAGATCGTTTTTTCGCAGATACTTGAGGGTCTCGGGCTTTCCTGGCGGCTCGCCACGTCGGGCGAGGAAGCGCTGCGTCTCTTCGTGGAACAGGCTCCGTCGGTCGTACTGCTTGACACGACGCTTGCCGATATCGACGGCTTCGAGGTCGCCCGCCGCATGCGCGATCTTTCGGGTGAAAAGCGCATTCCTGTTGTCGGCGTCATTACCCACGCATTCGAAGGCGACCTCGACAAATGCCTCGCATCCGGGATGGAGGACATGCTGCTGAAACCTGTCAGCCCCGATATGGTGGAGGCTGTTTTTGTGCGGCTTTTTGGCAAGGACGTGCTGCAGCTGCAGGCGTGATAGCCCCCTCCATCGAACCGCGTGGCGTAAACATACAATTAATTGCCGCCGCCTCGGCCGTTTTGCGCTGGCAGCGGGTCTCAACGAGGGCGGTCTGTGGTTTTCGGTTCGTCGCTCTATGGCTTTTTTAATACTTGCCCTGCATTGTGATCGCGGTCGATAGAGGATTCAAGAGATGCAGGAATGAAACGGGCAGAGCCGCAAACGTTGCCGGTTAGCCAGAACGAGCTTCAGGCGATGGCCTACAGCGATCCGCTGACAGGGCTCGGCAACCGCTATCGTTTGCGGGACAAGATCCGCATGCTCGCCAGCGAACGCTCCAGCGATCCAGCACCCTTCACGGTCGGCATTGCCAATATAGACGGCTTCAAACCCATCAATGACCTTTTCGGCGTGCAGGCTGGCGATGAAATCCTCTGCCAGGTTGCTCACCGCCTCAAAGCCTGCATTCCCGATGGCGCCATCGTGACTCGCCATGACGGCGACGAATTCGCTTTCGTATTGCCGCTGGTGTTCGAACGCACCGGTGCCGAGCGTGTCGGCAACATGATCAAGGACGTGCTCTCCGCTCCCTATGATCTTGGCGATCGTAACGTCCGGCTTTCCTCCTCGTTCGGCTTTGCCATCTATCCCTTCGCCGGCGATGATTTTGAGGATCTGCTGAAAAGCGCCGAGACGGCGCTCTACCGCTCCAAGCGGCGCGGCCGCGGCCAGATCACCGTCTATTCGCGTGAGATTGCGCAGGAGATGAAGCGCGCCACGCAGCTTGAGCAGGCGCTCAGAAACGCGATCATCACCGACGCGATCGACGTGCATTTCCAGCCCATCGTCCGGCTGGAGGAGGCGAAGGTCATCGGTTTCGAGGCGCTCGCGCGCTGGAACGATCCGGATCTCGGCTTCGTATCGCCTGCGGTTTTCGTGCCGCTGGCCGAAGAACGCGGTTTCATCGATGCGCTTTCGGAGGCCCTGCTCAGAAAAGCCGCGGAAGCGGCGCTTTTCTGGCCGCGTGAGCTCTTTCTGTCCTTCAACCTGTCGTCCGCGCAACTGATGGACCCCAGCACGGCCGACAATATTCTGTCCATACTTTCGCGTGTCGGCCTCGACCCGCACCGGCTGGAGCTTGAAATCACCGAAACGGCGGTCATGACCTCCGCCGATACCGCCCAGCGGATCATCAGCGAGTTGCAGAGCGCGGGCGTTCGTATTTCTCTCGACGATTTCGGCACCGGCCAATCGAGCCTCGGCCGCCTGCGGGATTTCACATTCGACAAGGTGAAGATCGACCGCGCTTTCGTCTCGCGCATCAGCAGCGACCGCCCTTCCGAACATATCATCAAGGCCATCGTCGCCATGTGCGAAGGGCTTGATCTTGAAGTCGTGGCCGAAGGGATAGAGGAGCGGGCGGAAGAGGAAAAACTGCGCGCGCTCGGCTGCGCCATGGGACAAGGCTACTTCTACGGCCGCCCCGCCGACGCCGCGGCGACCCAGCGGTATCTACACGAGAATTACCGCGAGATATTGTCGGATATTTCCTGAGAAACGGAATGACCTTGGACGAGGCGGTGGGGACGCCCCGAACACCCCTCATTCCTGTCTTTGTCACGGGAACCCGGCCGACGCGCGTCTGCGCGGCGAAGAGAGTCCCTTCGGTCCAAGACTTGGGCTGGCTAGATTCCTGTGACAAGCACAGGAATGAGAAGGCGGTGCGTGCCGCGTCTCAGAGCCTGTAAAGCGGCTCAAACCGGCCCTTGACTTCAACCCCCAGTTCGAACGTCAACCCGTGCTGCGGATTGGCGGCTAGGGCGTCCTCGTCAAGATTTTCACGCGCCGACGTCACGAGAAGGCGCGATGCGTCCGGACCGACGAAGGCCGGGCAGGTCGTCTGTCCCGCGGGCACCGCATATCGGGCAATATGGTTGCCGTCGGTATCATAACGATCAACCGCGCCTTTGCCCCAACGAGCGTTCCAGATATGCCCTTCGGCATCGCAGACCGAGCCGTCGATACCGCCATCGACTCCTGTCGAATCGATGAAGACTTCAGCCTTGCCGGAGGGGAGGCCGGTCTCGGGATCGAGCGGCACGCGCATCAGCTTGTTCACCTTGGTATCGACGTAATATCCGGCCGCGCCATCGGGCGAGAAGCAGATCGAATTCGGAATGCTGATATCGGCAAACAGCTTCGTCACCGTGCCTTTGTAAACATGATAGATGCTGCCCGCGCCGGTTTCCGCCTTGCGGCCCATGGTGCCGATCCAAAGCGCGCCGCAAGGGTGCATGCGCCCGTCATTGGACCGGTTGCCGGGCAGGTCCTTTTCCAGCTCCGCATGCAGAGTCAGCACACCAGTCTTCGTATCACGCAGGAAAAGCCCGTCATCGGAGGCGATCAACTGTTGGCTGTCGCTGACTTTCGCCAGAGCGCTGCCCATGAAGGGCAGGGCATGGACGGTCTTGCGGCCGGAGGCGAGGTGCAGTTCATGCAATTCCCGCTCGAGAATGTTGAACCACCAGGCCGTGCCGGTCGCAGGGTCGAAGGTCGGGCCTTCGCCGAGCAGCATCGGCGTCTCGTCAAGAACACGTCCGGTAAAGGGAAAAACAGTCGCCAAGCTCTTATCCTCCGATGGCTGCATCATAGGCCGACAGTGTGACAGTGGCGCGTTCGCGCACCTCCGCTGCGGTCATGCCGGGTTTATAGAGGCTGGTTCCGAGCCCGAACGCCATGATGCCGGCCGATGTATAGTCGGCAAAATTCTTATCCGAGACACCGCCGACCGCTGCGATGACCAGATCCTTCGGCAGGATCGTCCGGATCGCATTGATGCCGGCGGGGCCAATGATGCTGGCGGGGAAGAACTTCAGCCCGGTCGCACCGGCTTTTGCGGCCACCAGCGCTTCGGTGGGGGTGAGAACGCCCGGCATCGTCACCATGCCTTTTTCACGTGCAGCTGTAATGACCTCCGCATCGGCATTGGGGCTAACCATCAGCCTGCCGCCTGCCGCGTCCAGCGATGCGACGTCTTCCACGCTCAGCACGGTCCCGGCGCCGATCAGGCAATCGGCGGGCGCCATCTTTGCCGCGATCTCGATGGAGCGGAACGGATCGGGGGAGTTCAGCGGAATTTCGATGGCGCGGAAGCCGGTTTCGATCAGCGCGCCGACAACGCCTTCTGTCTCCTCGGGTTTCAGGCCGCGCAGGATGGCAATCAGCGGATATTTGATGGAAGGGAAGGGAATACGCATGGTCGATCTTTCTTCTTATGGCCAGATGGCTGTTGCAGCGGCCAGCAATCCGCGCCGCACGGCTTCGTCTGCGTCGATGACCGTATAGTGGATATCGAGAGCGGTGAAGGCACCTTCGTAAAGCGCGCCAAGCGCGCCGGAGCCGATCAGCACCACCGGTGTCTCCCGCCGCGCCGTCGAATGCGCGCCGGCGATCTCCAGCCCGATCATGATGCCGGAAAGCCTGGCCTTGGCATCCGTGGCGGCGAGGCCATGCAGCAATTGACCGGAGCGCAGTGTGAACAGCCGGTTGCTGGCGAGCTGCGGATTGGCGTAAATGTCGAGCACGGCCGCTCTGAAGTCCTCGTGTCGGCCGGTGAAAGGCTCCGCCTCGGCCACCGCATGGGACAGGATCGTCTGCTTGGAAATGACCTCGAACAGTTCGCCGGTCATGAAGGTGGCAAAGCCGTTGACGTCGCCATCACGAACGGTCACCCATTTGGAATGCGTCCCGGGCATGCATACAAGTTTCTCGCCGGTGTCCGAGGAGGCAAGAGCGCCGAGCAATTGCGTTTCCTCGCCACGCATCACGTCGGGCGCGTTTTTATCCCGCTGCGCCAGCCCCGGCAGAATGCGCACATCGCGCGCCTGACCCGGCACGCGAACCGCGCCATCCAGCACCGACGAGAGCGATGCCGGCACGTCGATGTAACCCGCTTCGACCCAACCCTGCCGCGCGCCTGCCATACCACAGACGAGAACCGGCAAATCTTCAGGCGCGCCGATGGCGTCGAGATGCGCTTGCAGAACCTCGGCAAAACCGGTCCGCATGGCCGTGGTCATGCCTTCCGAACTTCTGCGCTCCGCCAGCACCGCACCCGAGCGGCTCATGAGCCAGAGCCGGAAACTGGTCGTACCCCAGTCAACGGCGATAAAAGCGGGTTCAGACATTATAGAAGGCCTCCGTCTACGATTATGGATTGCGCCGTGATGGCGCTTGATGCCGAGGATGCGAGAAACAGGCATGGCCCAGACAAATCGGCAGCGACGAGCATGCGCTTCAAGCATTGTCGCGCCGTGGTCGTCGCAATGCCCTCATCCGTCAGCCACAGTTCCTTCTGTCGCTCGGTCACGATCATGCCCGGCAGCAGCGTGTTGACGCGGATATTTTCTGGCCCCAGCCGGCCGGCAAGGCTTTTTGTCAACCCGATGATACCTGCCTTCGCCGCCGCATAGGAGGGAAGTTCGCCCATGTTGAGCAGAAACGAGATGGACGAGAAATTGATGATGGAGGCGTCTTTCGCGAGCCGGAGGTAGGGAAGCGCGGCCTGAACGGTAAAAAACATCTGCTTGAGATTGACCGCCTGATTGGCATCCCAATAGGCTTCCGTCACCGTATCTATGTCATGACGGTCGTCCCAGGCGGCGTTGTTGACCAGAACCTTGATACCGCCGATCGCCGCGGCCGCCTCAGTGACGGTCACGGCTATGGCCGCCACGTCGCGCAGGTCGGCCCTGAAGAAATGGACCGGGTGGGGCGACACCCCGGAAAGCCGCCGGACCAGCGCTTCGCTCGGCTCTTCGGCGATATCGATGAACGCTACCTTTGCGCCCCGCATGGCAAAGGCTTCCACGAGCGAAGCCCCGATGCCGGAACCGCCGCCAGTGATCAGCACGCCCGCATCCTTGAGGTCCGGAAATTGGGCTGTCGTCATCGGCATGATCTCATCCGTCAGGGGCTTGATTGTTCCATTATTTGGAACTAGATTTTAATAAATGGAATTATTCCCTTGGCGCAAGCCTCATGTCAAGGCGAATGACAATGGATGTTGCCATGCCTGATATCGAAATACCCAATGGCAGGATGCGCAGCGCAGTTCCAGCCGCGCGGCAAAAAACCGATAGCGACACCGGTACACTTGGTAAGGCCATCTCGCTCCTGGAACTGATCGCCCTTTCTGAAAGGCAGATGCGTTTCACCGATGTGGTGGAAGCGTGCGGGCAGCCGCGAGGCACCGTCCATCGCCAGCTCGCACATCTGCTTGCCGAAGGCCTGATAGACCAGGCCCCCGACCAGACCTACGTTGTTGGCCTGAGGCTGTTGCAGTTTGCAGCCAAAGCCTGGAGTGGCAACGATCTGCGCAGCATAGCCGCCCCACACCTGGCGGCGCTGCAGGAGGCAACGCAGGAATCGGTGCATCTCGCGGTTCTGATCGGGCGCGAAGTGACCTATCTGGACAAGATTGAGGGCAAGCACAGCTTGCGCATGCATTCGCAGGTTGGAAAGACCTCACCAGCCTATTGCACCGGCGTGGGTAAGGCTGCGCTGTCGCTGCTACCCGCTGGCGATCTGGAAGATCTCGCGGCCGGGCTGGATTTTAAGCGCTTCACGGACAACACCATCACCACACCGCAGGCCCTGATGGAGGATGTTTCGGCCATTCGCACCCTCGGTTACGGTTTCGATCTTCAGGAGCACGAGATCGGCATTCATTGCGTTGCGGCGCCGTTACCGGCCCCGGGACGCAGTTTCCGCGCGGCGATTTCAGTGACCGGCCCCGCCTACAGGGTGGATGTGGAACAGCTCCGCGCCTGGACGCCGCTGGTGCGTGCAACCGCCGATAAAATTTCGGCAGAACTTGTCTATCGCTTATCGCCGGTTGCGGATGATTGACGAAAAGCCGATGCCGCTTATGGGGATGCCCGCCCGCGAAAAAGAGGAGACATGACCGGCTTACGCGAGATAACGCTAATTTTCGAATATTCTGATCTAATTTTCAACTTTTGTTTGCATGAATCGATTTGCTGAGTAACATCCTCAAAATTCCGGGCAGAGGCGGGCCTTTGCGGCGGCATTTCCTCATGCTCGAAGAACAGCTTTCATGCAGAAAACAGAAACGGCCAGCGTTCAGTCGATTGGTGTTGATTGCGTTCGCGAGATCGCCAATCTTAATACGCAGTTCGATATATTCCGCTTCCTGAAGCGGCTGACGGAAGCGTGGGAATTCAGGGCCTTCATGGTACTCGACCTCACTACAGAGGTCTCAAGCGAATTGTCGCATTATACCGTCATCACCAGCTGGCCGGCCGAACTGTTGCAACGCTATGATGAAGAAGGCGAGTTGCAGAACAGCCGCGTCATGGCGCGGTTAAGAAAATCCACTGTACCCTTTTCCGTGTCGCTGGATTTCCTGGTCGAAGGCGAGGGGCATGTCCTGAAGAAAAACGTGGTCGCGCTTTTCGAACGGTTCGAGATGATAAATTCCGTCTGGTTCCCGGTGCATGATGTCACCCTCAGGCGCGGCGCCGTATCCTTTTCCGGCAACAAGACGGCCCTGCCGGAAGCCCGACTTGCGGAGCTTTTTTACATTTCCAGCCACGTCTTTGCCCGGCTGTCCGAAATCCGCCGTCTCGATCTCCGCGTGCCGCAAACATTGAGCGAACGGGAGATCGACTGCCTGAACTGGACGGCAGCCGGCAAGACCAGTGCCGAAATCGCCGAGATCATGATGTTGTCGGAGCATACCATCAATCACTACCTGAACCGCGCGACGAAAAAACTCGATACGGTCAACCGCACCCAGGCGGTCGCCAAGGCCCTGCGCGTCGGACTGATTAAATAGCGAAACTCGCAATTTTATCATTGTGATAAAGCCCTTCCTGGGCGATCCTCTTTTCGAATCACCGGAAAGGAGAAATCGTTGCCGGAGCGGCATAGTGTAAAAGCGGGATTTTCTCCGACTGTCGATTGCGCCGTGCTGATAGTCGCTGCCGAAAAAGGCTTTGCCGCCGATGAAGGCATAGAACTGGAACTGGTCCGAAAGCAGTCCGCACGTGGTGTTCTTTCGGTGCTCGGCGAGGACGGCGTTCAGATCGCGCATTTGCCCGCTCCCGTTCCCGTGGGGTCGGCCGTTGGTCTCCATGATATGCCGGCCAATATCATCGGCGTTTTCACGCTTTCCCTCGGCGGCTCCGCGACCACCGTTTCCCCTGGGTTTTATGATGAACTTTACCGTGAGGGACTGAAGCTGCCGGACCCGGCGGCTTTCGGCCGTGCGATGGCCCGCGTCTGCGCCGCACGCCGGGCCGCGGGTGAAAATCCGCCCGTCTTCGCGGTTGAGGATATCGCCTCGACGTCCTTTTATGCCCTGCGTTATCTGCTCGGAAGCTGCGGTGTGCTGCTTGGCCGTGACATGGAAATCGTCGAAGCGCTGCCGAAGGCGATGCCCGGGCTTCTGGAAAGCGGCGACGTCGATGCGCTCTGTTCTGCTGAACCCGCGGGCAGCGCTGCGGTGCTGGTTGGCGCCGGGCGTATCGTGACGACGGGCGCGCTCATCTGGCACAATGCCCCGGAAAAAATACTTGCCGTGAAGCGAGATTGGGCTGATGCGAATGCCAGCCTGTTGGAGGGGCTGCTACGCGCGCTTTATCGCGCGGGCGAGTGGTGCGCCAACCCCGCCAATATCGAGGAACTTGCCGGTATTCTGGCCGCTCCTCATTATATGAACGTCAGTGGCGAATTCCTGCTTCCGGCCCTGACGGGCTATATTTCGACTTCGCAGAAGGACATGCAGCGTTTTCAGGAATTTTTCGTCACCAGCGCGAAAGCGGCGAATTTTCCGTGGCAAAGCCAGGCTCTTTGGTTCTTCAGCCAGATGTTGCGCTGGGGGGAAATACCCGCCGGTTGCCGTTTCGATGCCGCGGTGGTGGAAGCCGCACGCAATGCGTATAGGCCGGATATTTTTCGCAAGGCGATGAAACCACTTTTCGTGCCGGTGCCGGGCGCCAATCTGAAGCTGGAAGGCACGCTGAGGGAACCTGTTCATGTCGGCGCATCGCGCACCGGCCTCGTTCTGGGACCCGACTGTTTCTTCGACGGGCGCGTCTTCGATCCGGAGACGCTCGATATGGATGACGAGATTTGAAATCGCAGCGCTAAATCGTCGCGAATGGTTCCTGTTTGCGCTTTGGCATTGGCGAACCGCTCCCGCTTGTCTATGGATGGCGCAAATTGTTTCCCGATCAGACCGGACGATGTAACGGAGTAAGACAATGGCAGAGGTCAGCAAGAACCAGGTGGAAAAGGCTCTGGACGCCGTCATCTATCCCGGCAGCGGCAGAAGCATCGTTTCCCTCGGTATGGTCTCGGAAATCTTCATCGCAGATGGAAAGGCCTATTTCTCGATCACCGTCCCGGCCGACAGGGCGGCTGAGATGGAGCCGTTGCGCCTGTCCGCCGAACAGGCGGCGAAGGGCGTTCCGGGCATCGCCGGCGCGGTCGTGGCGCTGACTGCCGATCGCAAGCCCGGCCAACAGCAGCCGGCGCCGGCGCGTCCCGCCGCGGCAGCCGGCCGGCCAACACAGCAGCCGGGCTCGTCCAAGGTGGGCGTCCCCGGCGTCCGCGCCATCATCGCCGTCGCATCGGGCAAGGGCGGGGTCGGCAAATCGACGACATCAGTCAATCTTGCGCTCGGCCTTCAGGCGCTTGGCCTGAAGGTCGGCATGCTGGATGCGGACATTTACGGGCCTTCGCTGCCGCGGCTCCTCAAGATTTCCGGTCGTCCGAAACAGCAGGAGGACCGCATCATTCTTCCCATGGAGAATTATGGGCTGAAGGTCATGTCCATGGGGTTTCTGGTGGATGAGGAGGCCGCGATGATCTGGCGCGGGCCAATGGTGCAGTCCGCCCTGATGCAGATGCTGCGTGAAGTCGCCTGGGGCGAGCTCGACGTGCTGGTGCTGGATATGCCGCCCGGCACGGGTGATGCGCAGCTGACCATCGCCCAGCAGGTGCCGCTTGCCGGCGCGGTCATCGTTTCCACTCCGCAGGACCTCGCGCTGCTCGACGCGCGCAAGGGCATCACCATGTTCCGCAAGGTGGAGGTGCCATTGCTCGGCGTCATCGAGAACATGAGTTACTTCATCGCACCTGATACCGGCGCCCGCTACGATATTTTCGGCCACGGCGGCGCGAAGGCGGAAGCCGAAAGGATCGGTGTGCCGTTCCTCGGCGAGGTGCCGCTCACCATCGCCATCCGCGAAATGTCGGACGCCGGAACGCCTGTCGTCGTTGCCGACCCGGATGGTCCACAGGCTGCGATCTACCGCGAGATAGCGAAAAAAGTCTGGGAGCGTATTGGCGCCGGTGAAAGAAAAGCGGCTCCAAAGATCGTTTTCGAATAAGCTACGGACGGCCGGAAAAACCGCAAAGCGCACCTGCGCTGTGAATAGTCCTGTAAAAACAGAAGATTGGTGGCCAGTAACGGTGCGGTTTCTGGCCATGAAATCCAGAAGTGCTTCGTCTGCAAAGCTGTCGCGAAAAAATATTGCTTGATTGCATCTCGCTTTGGGCGCATACGCCTGCGCCGTTTGGCTCTTGGTCCATCGGGCTGGCGCGATATGACGTTGCGCCTGTTTCGGTTGTCCCTGAACTGTCGTCCAAAGGTTTGCCGACAGCAAACAGGATATGTTAAGCAGCATTGCGGCTAAGGCCTGCAATGTGGAGCGGAGAAACGGATTGATAAAAGCCTATCGCGCCAATTGCGAGGCGATCAGCCTGTCGTCAGACGACGGCTCCGTACAGATTCCTGATGACATCGTCTGGATCGATCTCGTCAACCCGGACAGGGCGGAAGAGCAGCATGTGGAAAAGCTGCTGCAGCTCGATCTGCCGACGCGTGAGGATTTGAAGGATATCGAGCCCTCCAGCCGTCTCTACATGGAAGACGGCAATGTTTTCATGACCGCATCGCTGGTGTGGAAGGCGGATTCGGACGACCCCCGCCTCACCGATGTCGCCTTCATCCTCGCCGGCACGCGCCTGGTAACGATCCGTTATGCGGAGCCGAAATCATTCCACCTTTTCATTGCCGCCATCACCCGCGCGCCGCACGAGATGCGCAGCGGCACGGCGCTGCTTTTGAAACTGCTCGAGACAATCGTCGATCGCACGGCCGAAATTCTCGAAAACTCGGTCGCCGGCATCGACAATCTCGCCGCTGATATTCTCGGCAGCCAGGCCCGTTCCAAGCGCAAGGCGCCGCGTTATCTCGAAGACCGCCTGACCAACATCGCTGCCTATCATCGGCTGATTTCGAAGGTCCGCGTCAGTCTTGCATCGCTGGCGCGGCTGCAGACGTTCTTTTCCACCAGCGATCAGGCGAGCGCGGACAAGGTTGTGAGGGAGCAGGGCAAGTCCATCGGACGCGATATCCAGTCGCTGAACGAACATGCCTCCTTCGTTTCCGGCAATCTGACCTTCCTGCTCGATGCCTCGCTCGGCATCATCAACATCGAGCAGAACAGCATCATCAAGATATTCTCCATCGCTTCGGTGGTTTTTCTGCCGCCCACGCTGGTGGCTTCGGTTTACGGAATGAACTTTCAGCTCATGCCGGAGTTGAACTGGACATTTGGTTATCCACTTGCGCTGATCGTCATGGTGATGTCCGCAATCATCCCGTTTCTCTTTTTTCGTTGGAAGGGCTGGCTCTGAGGAGCCAGGATCATCATGTCCCAGATCGCTGACAAGGATGTTGCCGAGAAGCCGGATGCGGATGACGCTCACAAGAACAAGGGGCTTTACGCCGCTATCCTTGGTTCGATCGGCGTCGTTTATGGCGATATCGGCACCAGCCCGCTCTACGCCTTTCGCGAAGCCCTGCGGCCCATCGCCTATGACGGGGTGACGCAGGAAGAGGTCATCGGCCTCACATCGCTGATGATCTGGTCTCTGACGATCATCGTCACCTTCAAATACATCACGCTTTTGCTGCGCGCCGACAATGACGGCGAGGGCGGTACGCTGTCGCTGCTGGCGCTGCTGATGAAGACGGCCGGCACCCATCGCAGCGTTCTTATCGTGCTTGGCCTGATTGGCGCGGCGCTGTTTCTCGGCGATGCCATGATCACCCCGGCACTTTCAGTGCTTTCGGCGGTGGAAGGCCTGAAGCTCGTCACCCCGGAGATGGACGCCTTCATCATTCCGATCTCTGTCGGTATCCTGATTGGCCTCTTCGCCATCCAGTCCCACGGCACCGGCACGGTGGCAAAATTTTTCGGACCGATCACCGCGGTCTGGTTCATCGTCATGGGCCTTGCAGGCCTCATTCATATTGCTGACGACTTCAGCATTCTCTTTGCCTTCAACCCGTGGCACGCGGTCGAGTTTCTGGCGAATGAAGGTTTTTATGGCATTGTCGTGCTCGGCGCGGTGTTCCTGACGATTACGGGCGCAGAAGCGCTTTATGCAGACCTCGGCCATTTCGGCCGCCGCCCCATCCAGTGGGCGTGGTTCTGTCTGGTATTCCCGGCGCTGACGCTGAACTATCTGGGGCAGGGCGCGCTGGTGCTGAAAGACCCGGCAGCCATGTCCAATCCCTTCTATCTGATGTTCCCGCAATGGGCGATCCTGCCCGCCGTCATTCTGGCGACCGCCGCGACAATCATTGCCAGCCAGGCCGTTATAACGGGCGCCTTCTCGCTGGTTCGCCAGGCGATTCACCTCGGCTACCTGCCGCGCATGGAAATTCTCTTCACCTCGGAAACCAATACCGGGCAGATTTATCTTCCGGCGGTCAACACCATCCTGCTTTTCGGTGTCGTTGCCCTGGTGCTCACCTTCAAGAGTTCGGATGCGCTGGCCACCGCCTATGGTATTTCGGTCACCGGTGCGATGGTCGTCACCAGCCTGATGTTCTTCGAGTTCGTGCGCAAACGCTGGCAATGGTCGATCTGGCTTGCCCTTGCGGTGCTGACCCCGCTTCTGGTGCTGGAACTGATCTTCCTCGGCGCAAACCTTCTGAAAATTCACGATGGCGGTTACGTGCCGGTGCTGCTGGCGATTGCCTTCACGGTCATCATGACGACTTGGCAGCGCGGTTCGAGAATCCTGTTCGCCAAGACGCGCCGCATCGATGTGCCGCTGAAGGCCTTCATCGCCTCGGTGGAAAAGGAAAGCGCGCATGCGCCGGTGCGCGTACCGGGTACGGCGATTTTCCTCACCGGCGATCCGGAAACGGCGCCGGCGGCTTTGCTGCATAATCTCAAGCATAACCACGTCCTTCACGACAAGAACGTCATCCTGACGATCCGCACCGAGGATCAGCCGCGCGTTCATCCGGCAGATCGTTATACGTTGACGAAGATGAGCGACCGTTTCGCCGTGGTCGAGCTGCATTTCGGCTTCATGGAAACCCAGAATGTTACCCAGGCGCTGGGCTATCTGCGCCGCACGGGCTACAAGTTCGACATCATGTCGACCTCCTTCTATCTCGGCCGCCGCAAGCTGGTTCCAGATCCGAAATCGGGCATGCCGGGCTGGCAGAACCGCCTGTTCATCGCGCTCGCCGAAACCGCGGCCGATCCCTCCGACTATTTCCGCCTGCCTGCCAATCGGGTGGTGGAACTCGGTTCGCACGTCGTGGTGTGACGAAGTGGCATGCCCTTAATGTAGCCGGGCGATCTCGTTCTCTCTGTCATACCGGCCTTGAGCCGGTATCCAGCCAGCCCAAGTCCTTGGGGTGAAAGGGTCTTTACGCCGCGCCGACGCGCGACGGCTGGTTCCGGCTCGAGGCGGAATGACGGATGAGGAGATGCCCTGCGGCGCAGTTCTAATCGGCACATGCGAACTCGACTCCACGCCACACTCATTAGCATTCCCTCACACATTAACGTGAAGACACCTTCCTGCGCGGCGTTAACCAACCATCAAGGTTAATAAGAGATTCTCGAACACCTGTAGAAAATTCGGTTGTCGGTGTTCGGAGTGCTGGTTTTGCGTTCGAAAAGAGTAATGCGTCGTCGGTCCCCCGTGTCCTTTCAGGGATGGGCGTCCAAGTGGACGTCACCCGTCGTCTTCGGCCTGGCCGCCTGGCTTGTCTTTCCCTCCCTCGCTGCGCGTGCCGATCTCGCCTCGCTTCTGGCGGGCCTCGACAAGGGCGGCGAACAATGGCGCATGGTGCTGACTGCCTCCCCGGCGGGCTCGACGCATAACGCCTCCCTGACCTTCAACGATGCGGAAGGGGACGAGGCGCTGCATGGCGGCGGCATGACCCTGCCCAATGGCAGCAAGGTCGCGTTCGTCACCAACAAGAAGGGCGAGGCAACGACGCCGGACAGCGAGCGGGTGAACCGCGCTGCCAAGAAGGGCCGCATCGTCGCCACCGAAATCATGCAGCCGCCGAAGGCCTTCACCGCCGGTTCGGTGCTGCAGCGCACCTCGATGCTGGATATCGAGCCGCTGAAGCGCAAGGATCGCACCGCCTTCGTCAAGCCGAAGCGCGGCAAGGATGTCGAACTCGCCTCTTTCTATTTCCGCCGCGAGGAAAAGAAGGCGGACAAGAGCGTCTCGCCGATGCTGGCGGAACTCGTCACCAACCGCACGCCGGACATCCTGGCGACGGCCTATGCGCCCGCCGAACCGGATTTTGCCCGCGAGTCTCCCTTCGACGCCATTCTGAAGAAGCCCGAGGCCGGCCGCTTCGTACCGCAGATCAACCCAGATGACCACGCCTGGGCCGCAACGCCGCTGCCGGCAGCCGTGTTTTCTCCGGCCGAACAGCAGTGCCTTGCATCGGGCATCTATTTTGAGGCGCGCGGTGAGTCCGTTAAAGGTCAGGCGGCGGTGGCGCAGGTCATCCTAAACCGCGTGCGCAATCCGGCCTATCCGAAAACCATCTGCGGCGTTGTCTACCAGAACAAGGACTGGCGCAATCGCTGCCAGTTCTCCTTCGCCTGCGATAATATCAAGGACCGGGTGAATTCCGAACGCCACTGGAAGATGGCGCGCGAAGTGGCCATGGCGACTACGGCCGGCAAGATCTGGCTGAAGGAAGTTGGCTCTGCCACCCACTATCACGCCGTTTACGTGCGTCCCGCCTGGGGCAAGTCGATGAAGAAGGTCGGCAGAATCGGCCTCCACGTCTTTTACCGTACCTATGGTGGCGGCTGGAGCTGATACCACCGCCAATTTGTCGCATTTTGCGTGTCAAAAATGCCGATTCCCCGGCGAAACATCGCCCCCAAACCGTGATTTCTAGTCAAGCCATTGTTTTTGCATCATTAATTTGTGCCTAAACAACCGCTCGCAGTGCCTTGACTAGAGAAGCCCCTAAAACTATGTTGCGCGCGACTTCAGAGCGGGCTGGAACAGGCTTAATCCGTCACCGTTTACAACTCCAAAGGGTTCTGGCATGGCTGGAACGGAGAAAATGGGTGGGATTTTAAGATGACTGGCAACCGTGACGATAGTCTGGACGAGCGCCGCAAACGCCTTGCTGACGAGTTGGCAAAGGTGAAGGCGGAGGATGAGGCGGAAGTGAGGGCGGAGACCAACGCTGCGGAGAGCCGGAAGGGCTTTGCGATGGCGGTTAAGCTCTCATCGGAGTTCATTTCGGCCATCGTGGTCGGCGCTATGCTGGGTTATCTTCTGGACTATTTTGCCGGCACGACGCCGTGGGGGATGATCGTTCTTCTTCTTCTCGGTTTCTGCGCAGGCGTATTGAATGTGTTGCGTTCGACGGGCGCGGTGGCCAAGCCGCCGCTGCTTGAGAAGGCGGACAGACGAGACGAGGGTGGAAAACGCGGCCTTTGAGGCTGTTTTTCCTTACAGTTGAGATGCCGCGACAGGCGGCGACAGGTAAAGAGGGCAGCCGGTGGCAAACGATCCGACCCATCAGTTCTTGGTGCAGCCGATCATTCCGATCGAAATTGGCGGCGTCGATTTTTCCTTCACCAATGCGTCGCTCTTCATGGTCGCGACCGTGGCTGCTGCTTCGGGTTTCCTTTATTTCGCAACGTCGAACCGCGGTCTGATCCCCACCCGCATGCAGTCCGTTGCCGAAATGTCCTATGAGTTCATCGCCTCCATGCTGCGCGAAGGCGCCGGCAAGAAGGGCATGGTGTTCTTCCCCTTCGTTTTCTCGCTGTTCATGTTCGTGCTGACGGCAAACCTGCTCGGCATGTTCCCGTATTTCTTCACGGTCACCAGCCAGATCATTGTCACCTTCGCGCTCGCCTGCCTCGTCATCGGCACGGTCGTGGTTTACGGTTTTTATAAGCACGGTCTGCATTTCTTCGGCATTTTCGCCCCCTCCGGCGTGCCCAAGGCACTTCTGCCGCTTGTGGCGTCGATTGAAATGATCTCCTTCCTGTCGCGCCCGATCAGCCTTTCCGTTCGTCTTTTCGCGAACATGCTGGCCGGCCACATCACGCTCAAGGTTTTCGCAGGCTTCGTCGCCTCCATGAGCGCACTTGGCGCGCTCGGCGTCGGCGGTGCAGTCCTGCCTCTCATCATGACGGTCGCAATGACCGCTCTCGAATTTCTCGTTGCCTTCCTGCAGGCTTACGTCTTCGCGGTACTGACTTGCATGTACCTGAACGACGCCGTGCATGGTGGTCACTGAGAAGTAAAGTCGCTGGCCCCGGCAACGGGCGTCAAAAACAGCCGCAACAACCAATATCTCAAGGAGTCTCACATGGAAGCGGAAGCAGCAAAGTACATCGGCGCAGGTCTCGCATGCCTCGGCATGGCTGGTACGTCCCTCGCACTCGGCCGTATCTTCGGTGATTACCTGTCCGGCGCACTGCGCAACCCCTCTGCTGCCGACAGCCAGTTCGGCCGTCTGGTATTCGGCTTCGCCGTTACGGAAGCTCTGGGCATCTTCTCGCTGCTCGTTGCTCTCCTTCTCCTGTTCGCTGTCTAATATCGGCATCAGGTCTGGATCACGGCCCGCAACATAGCGTGCCGTGATCCTTCGCATTTGCAGTCCCCCTGGAGGTGAGCATGTTCGTGACCGAGGCTTATGCCCAGTCAGCACCGACCGTAGGTGAAACGCATACGGAAACTCCGGCCGTTGGCCAGCCGCAACCGGAAGCCACGCACACGGAAACCGGTGTAGCGCATGGCGCCGAGCACGGTTCTTCCGGCGTTTTCCCGCCGTTCGACCAGTCTACTTATGCATCGCAGGTCCTGTGGCTGGCGATTACGTTTGGCCTTTTCTACCTGCTCATGCAGAAGGTCATCGTTCCGCGCGTCGGCGGCATTCTCGAAAACCGTCATGGACGCATCGCACAGGATCTCGACGAAGCGGCACGGCTGAAAGCTGAAGCTGACGCTGCCGTCGAAACCTATGAAAAAGAACTCGCGGCAGCCCGCGCCAAGGCAAGCTCGATCGGCGCCGCGGCCCGTGACGCCGCCAAGGCGAAGGCCGATGCCGATCGCGCCGCTATTGAAGCCGGTCTCGCCGAAAAGCTTGCCGCTGCCGAAAAGCGCATTGCTGGCATCAAGGATCAGGCTTTCGCCGATGTCGGCGCCATCGCCGAGGAAACCGCGACCGCAATCGTCGACCAGCTGGTTGGCGCAAAGGTCAAGGACACGGACGTCAAGGCAGCGATTGCCGCCGCTTCGAACGTGAAGGGAGCCTGATATGGCATTTGATGCATCATTTTTTGCTCTCGTCGGTCTCGTTCTCTTCTTCGTCCTGATCGCTTACCTCAAGGTTCCGGGCATGCTCTCCAAGTCTCTGGACGAGCGCGCGCAGAACATTCAGGACGAACTGGCCGAAGCCAAGCGCCTGCGTGAAGAGGCCCAGCACCTGCTGGCCGAATATCAGCGCAAGCGCAAGGAAGCCGAAGCCGAAGCCGCCGGCATCGTTGCCGCCGCTGAACGCGAAGCCGCCGCATTGACGGAAGAGGCCAAGCAGAAGACGGAAGAATTCGTCGCCCGCCGCACGGCCCTTTCGGAACAGAAGATCAAGCAGGCCGAAGAAGACGCCATCGGTGCCGTCCGCGCCGCCGCGGTCGACATCGCCATTGCCGCTTCCGAGAAGCTGCTGGCCGAAAAGACGACGGCCGCCGCAAAGGCCAAGCTTTTCACCGCCACGATCGGCGAAGTGAAGTCGAAACTGAACTGAGATTTATCTCGGACTGATTAGAACCCCTCCAGCGCGAGCTGTGAGGGGTTTTTTGTTGTCAAAGCCAGTCTGAAAGGAAGGTACGGTAGGGGCGGGCAGGGCGCTAATGCCAGTGATGTACTCGACCGCGTCGTGCTTGTTTTGAAATGCAACCGCGCATGCCGCGCATATTTAAGCCTTCCAAGCCCCGTCGAAGCCATTTTTCGCGGCGCGGACCGCATCGAAAGCGGCACCCCCGCATAGATCAGATTTTGATGAACGGTTCCCGCTCGTATGCCTTCCGGAGAATGTCGGTGAAGGTCGACGACACCGGTATTGGCGTAGTATTGAGCGCACTGACCCCCACACCGGGTGTCCATGAATTCATCACCGCCGCACCCTGCATCTCCGCGACACGGTCAGGGCTGATCGGCTCCTCCCTTTGGAAAATCCCGAGTGCTTCAAGCTGGCGGCGAATGATTCTCCTTGTGACGCCGGGCAAAAGCTCTGCTTCAGGCCAGATCACGGCTTTGCCATCCCAGAACGCTATGTTCCAAATCGTGGCTTCACTAATGCGCCCATGCCTATCGATGAAAACCGCGTCGTCATAACCCTTTTTGACAGCCTGCCGAAGATAATGGGTTTTTGATGCTTCGCCGACATGTTTGATCGTCGGGAAGGGTCTTTCATGCTGAACGCTATACAGACGTAGAGGTCCGGCGGGGCCTTCAAATGGTGGTGCTGTGCGTATCAAAATGGCAGGGTCGTCTGCGGCGCCCATCGAGGTAAATTCGCCGCTGCGTGAGAACATTGTAACGGTCAGCGAAAGTGCTGAAGGAGCCCCCTTGATGGCGTGACGAATATGTTCTCGTACCAGGTTGTCGGAAAGGGCCTGCCCAAAAAATTCGATTGAAGCCGATCTTAGTCGCTCCAGATGAAACTCCAAGCCGCGTACTGCCCCTTCGCGCACTTGCATTGCCGTGAAATGTGCGAAGCCAGCAAATGCGAGTAGGGAAAGCTCTTCTGCCGTCGCTGTGCGGCCATTGATCTCGGTCCGAAACCTCAATTTCTGATTCATTTCTACGCTCCCGTAATTTACATGGTGGAGCGTCCTGCCTACAGTGTGACACCGCTGTCAGAGTCAAGGACTGATAATGAAAATCGGCGAACTATCCCGACGAACCAGCGTCAGCATCAGGATGCTGCGCTATTATGAGGCCGAGGGCCTTCTCGCGCCTGTTCGCACCCAAACCGGATATAGAGATTACGGTCCTGCCGACGTGGAGACAGTGGAGCGAATCCGGCTGCTGGGACATGCTGGCCTGACGCTGACGGCCATTCGAGAATTTTTGCCGTGTGCTCTCGAACGAATGAAGGGCTTTGAGCCGTGTGATGAACTGAAGGCGAAGTTACGTATTCAAATCGGCTCGATTGACGAACAGAGCCGAAAACTCTCGGAGAGCCGAAATCTGTTGACCGAGCTTTTGGACGCATTTGAAGCGACAACGCCCGCTTCAACTCGCCTGTAGACGCCGTTCGGTGGCGGTTGGAACGTCCGCTATCTTTTCAATCAAGCAGAAGGGAATGCCGACTTTCAGTTGCCCCGCGTGAGGCCTTTCCTGAACTGAGGGCATAAGTTCGGGATGCACTTCCGTTAAGCGCTTCCATCAATCCCGCTTCAGTGGCCGAAAGCTCATCCTGTGCAGCGCGCAGGGCCCGTGGCTTTCGATGGCGCGCAGGTGGGCCGGTGTGCCGTAACCGGCATGGCCTTCGAAGCCATAGGATGAATGCACCACACCCGCACGTTCCATCATCCGGTCGCGGGTCACCTTGGCTACGATTGAGGCGGCGGCGATGGAGAGGGAGCGGGAATCGCCCTTGATGACGGCCTTGGCTTCGCAGGTGATGCCTGGCGGCCTGTCGCGGCCGTCGGCCAGTACGAGGGCGGGGGAAATTTCGAGGCCGAGGACGGCGCGGCGCATGGCGTCGAGGCTGGCGCGCAGGATATTCATCGTGTCGATCAGGCCCGGGCCGGAGGAGGCGACCGATACGATCGAGGTTTCCATGATCTGGACGAACAGGCTCTCGCGCTTTTGCTTCGTCAGTTTCTTGGAATCATCCATTCCGTCAGGAATATTGTCCGGATCGAGAATGACGGCGGCCGCAACCACAGGGCCGGCGAGCGGGCCACGCCCTGCCTCGTCCGTGCCGGCGACCGGCCAGAGGCCCTTCTTTCGCGCTTCCAGTTCGAACGAGAAATCCGGGCCGGTATCGGCAAGGTCAAAAAGGGCAGGAGAATCGGGTGTGGCCGTGCGTTTCATGCGGCGAAACTGGCACACACACCCGATCTCCTGCAAGCCCCCGGAAGCGGGCGATGACAGGCAAGATGAGCCGGGGTCAAGGGGCGTGGCTCACCGTGCCAAGGTCGTCATGACCTTTTATCCTCCAGCAGGGCGGCGGAGGAAAAACGATCGCACGCGAGGCGGCGGTTCCAGGGGCGATGTCCGGCGGGCCAGGGAAAACCAGCCGGGCATTTCGTCGAGAGCAACACGATGAGACGGTTGCTCCTGTCATTTTGAATTCCGTTTATTAAAAGCTCACAGAACCTCGTATTGTCGGCGCGTTATCCCCCGTGCTCGATGTCCTCTCGGGCTTGACCCGAGATCCTGTCGCGCTCGGTTAACGTCCCAGGGTCGAGCCCGAGGGTAGCGTCTGGTTCATCACGGGCATCCATTACCTTCAGTCACTTTCACCATGCGGCTCTCAAAGCAGAGACAATTGCACCCCGGCACCGCCCGGAGGCACGAACAGGTCGTCACGCAGGTTGATGCCGCGGCGGATGAGACCAAGTCTTTTGGTCGCCATCTCGAATCGCCTGCCGATCTGCCAGGCATAAGGGCCATCACCCTTCATGCGCTTGCCGAACTCCGCGTCATAATCCTTGCCGTCGCGCATGGAGCGCACCAGCGACATGACATGACGGTAACGGTCCGGATAGTTGCGCAGCAGCCAGTCACGGAACAGCGGGCTTACCTCCAGCGGCAGCCGCAAAAGCACATAGGAAGCCTCGGTCGCGCCAGCAGCCTTGCCGGCCTCAAGAATGCGCTCGATTTCATGATCGTTAAGCGCCGGGATGACGGGTGCCATCATCACCGCCACCGGAATTCCGGCATCCGTCAGCGCCTTGACGGCCTCCAGCCGCTTCTCCGGCGTGGCGGCGCGCGGCTCCATCGTGCGCGAAAGCTTGCGATCCAGCGACGTGACGGAAATGCCGACCTTGACGAGCCCCTTTTTTGCCATTGGCGCGAGAATATCAATATCCCGCTTGATCAGCGCCGATTTGGTGACGATGGCGACGGGATGATCAGCCTTGGCCAGCACTTCCAGTATCTGCCGCATGATGCGCCATTCGCGCTCAATCGGCTGGTAAGGGTCGGTATTGGTGCCGATGGCGATTACCCGCGCCTTGTAGCCGGGTTTCGCCAGTTCCCGTTCCAGAAGTTTGGCCGCATCAGGCTTGGCAAACAGCTTGGCCTCGAAATCAAGTCCGGCCGAAAGGCCCATGTAGCTGTGAGTGGGCCTGGCAAAACAGTAAATGCAGCCATGTTCGCAGCCCCTGTAGGGATTGATGGAACGATCGAAGGGGATATCGGGCGATTCATTGCGGGTGATGATGCTGCGTGGCTTTTCCACCTGCACCTCGGTGCGGAACTCCGGCATCTCTTCCAGCGTCTGCCAGCCATCGTCGAAGACCTCACGCTGCAAGGCTTCGAAACGTCCATCGGGATTGAGCCCCGCACCGCGGCCGCGGCGACGGTCAATCTCGATGCGCAGGCCGGATGCATCGGCCAGCGCATTGGCAATGTCAGGCATATGGCTCGGCTGGAAGGCAGCCTGCCCCGAAAGCGAATGATTTCTCATCTGGATGCTCCCAAGACGTCGCACGCCTTTCGAGGCACGCTGAACGCCCTAAACCGTTTCCATCCGGAGAGGCCTCATCGCCCCTCGAATGATTAAATTCCTACATCACGAATGAGAACAATACAAGAACAAAATTGTAAATTTGGCTGCTTTTGTACTGCGGGGGCCAGCGCCAGGACGGGTACGCCGGCACCTGAGATCGCGGAAAGCGACATCAACCCCCGCGGATTTTACCGCGACGAGCATGGTGGCAATTTATTGTGCGATGCGTTAGAGCTATGCACATGTTGACAGTCATAATGGAATGCCGGGATCAGGAGCCGGAACTGGCGCATACGCTGTCTGCGCTTGTCACCGGTGCCGTGGAAGGGCTTGTAAGCGATGTTGTGATTCTGGATCACGGTTCGCGCGATGGATCGTCGCGTGTGGCCGATGCGGCCGGCTGCCGTTTTTATGGGCAATGGGAACTGGAGGATATCGTCAAGTCCGCGCGTGGCGGCTGGTTGCTGCTGATCGAGCCGGGCGCACGCCCGCAGGCAGGCTGGATCGATGAAATCCTGGAATATGTCGCGATCTGCGAACAGCCAGCGCGCTTTTCCCCATCACGTTATCACCGGCGGAATGTTTTCAGCCGTGTCCTGCGCCGCACCCCGCCGCTGGAGCATGGTTATCTCCTGCCGAAGAAGCACGCGATGTCGATTGCGAAATCGGGCATGAGCCTGACGCAATTTGTCGGCGCGCAGAAGCCGCGCCGGCTGAATGCGGAAATGGTGCCCGCCTGGGCATTGCGGGCTTCGGCCTGAGGCGGGAAGGGTTATTCCGCCAGCACCTTACCGGGGTTCATGATTCCGGCGGGATCGAATGCGTGTTTGATGCGCCGCATCAGCTCCATTTCGATGCCGGGCCGGATGGCGGCCAGTTCGTCGCGCTTTAACTGGCCAATGCCGTGTTCGGCGGAAATCGAACCGCCCAGCGACAGCACGATGCCGTGCACGATTTCGTTCATGTCCCGCCAGCGGGCGAGGAATTGCGCCTTGTCCGCCCCTACCGGCTGGGAAATATTGTAATGTATGTTGCCGTCGCCCAGATGGCCGAAGGCGCAGACACGGGCGCCCGGGATGGCAGCAAGAACCGCCTTTTCCGCCGTCGCCATGAACTGCGGTATTCTGGAAACCGGGACGGAGACATCGTGCTTGATGGAGCCGCCCTCCGGCTTCTGCGCATCCGACATGCTCTCGCGCATGTGCCACAGTGCCTGACGCTGGGCTTCGGAGGCGGCGATCACGGCATCCTCGACCAGTCCGGCCTCAAAACCACGCTCCAGCAGCAATTGCATCATCGTATCCGCCGTCTCGGCCGAATCGGAGGTGGAGATGTCGATGAGTGCGTACCAGTCATGGGGCTGTTCCAGGGGATCGCGCACGCCGGGAATATGTCTGGCGGTAAACTCCACGCCAATCCGTGGCATAAGCTCGAAGCCGGTCAGCGCCGTGCCGCAGAGGTTTGACGCCATCTCGAACAGCTTCAGCGCATCTTCGGTGGAGGTCAGCCCGGCGAAGGCCACCTGATGGCCGAGTGGCTTCGGGAAAAGCTTCAGCACCGCGCCGGTGATGATGCCGAGCGTGCCTTCGGAGCCGATGAAGAGATCACGCAGATCGTAACCGGTATTGTCCTTTTTCAGCCGGCGCAGCCCGTTCCAGATCTCGCCTGTCGGCAACACCACTTCGAGCCCGAGGCAGAGCTGGCGCATATTGCCATAAGCAAGCACTGCGGTACCGCCGGCATTGGTGGCGAGATTGCCGCCGATGCGGCAGGACCCCTGAGAGCCGAGCGACAGCGGAAACATGCGTTCAACCGAATCGGCGGCTTTATGGATGTCATCGAGAATGCAGCCGGCATCGGCAACGATGATATTGGCGACGGGATCGATATCGCGAATGCGGTTCATGCGCTCCAGCGAAAGAATGATGTCAGTTCCCCCGGCGCGCGGCGTTTGCCCGCCGACAAGGCCGGTATTGCCCGTCTGCGGCACGATTGGGGTACCCGTCTCGCTGGCGAACTGCAGGATGGCCGATACTTCCTCGACCGATCCGGGTTTGAGGAGCAACGGCGAAGCGCCACGATAAAGCCCGCGATTTTCCACCAGCCGCGGCGCCATCTCTGCCGCATCGCGCACCGCATTCCTGTCTCCGACAATGGCGGTAAAGCGGTCGAGGATGTCGGAGGAGGGGACGGTTGTCATCGGGCGTCTCTCTGTCATTTGAAGCGGTGGGCGAATGGTCGGCGGGCCTCAGCTCCGCGGTGCGGCGGCGCGGGAAAGGCGGTCATTGATCGCCTCTCCAAGACCGTGAGTGGGAATGCTGGTGATGGCGATGCTGTCTGCGCCGCTTGCATCGGCGGCCTTGAGGTAATCGAACAGGTTGGCGGCGGCCTCGGAAAGATCGCCGGAGGGGCTGAGATCGAAAACGGCGCGGGCGGTCTCTTCACCCGCAACCGGGATACCTTCGAACCGGATCAACGCTTCGCCAGGCGAAACCGATGTGGCGTTGAGGCGCACGGCGGCGCCGGGGGCATAATGCGAAGCGAGCATGCCTGGCGCCTCGATGGCAGCCGCCGCTTTTTCAGAACGTTCAAGCCGCTTGCCCGCAACACGCTCTATTTCGGCCGTGACGACGCCGCCAGGACGAAGCAGACGCACCCTTCCATCTTCCTCCACCTTGACGATGGTGGATTCGACGCCGACCGAAGCCGCCCCGCCGTCGAGAATGAGGTTGATTTTCTGACCGAGATCGGCCTCCACATGGGCGGCGCTTGTCGGGCTGATCTTGCCGGAACTATTGGCGCTGGGGGCTGCGAGCGGTTTGCCGAACCGGCGGATAAGATCGCCGGCAAAACCTTGCGGTACGCGAATGCCGACCGTATCGAGCCCGGCCGTCGCCAGCGCATGAATATCGCTTGCCGGTTTCAGCGGCAGCACCAGTGTCAGCGGGCCGGGCCAGAAGGCCTCTGCAAGATCAAGCGATATGGGATCGAAGATGGCGTAACGTTCCGCCATGGCGATATCTGCCATGTGGCAGATCAACGGGTTGAATTGCGGCCGGCCCTTGGACTCGTAGATACGGGCAATGGCTGCAGGGTTGGTGGCATCGGCGGCAAGGCCGTAAACGGTTTCCGTCGGCAGGGCGATCGGCTGGCCGGCGGCAAGCTCCGTGACGGCTGCTTGAAGGGCGGTTTCCCGCTCGTTTTCAATATGGATATGACGCGCCATGATGCTGCCTTTCAGGGCGGTCAATAGCGTATTTCCGGGCAGAATGGAAAGCGCTAATGCACATTGTCCGAAACTGGTCGTCGGTTTCGGGACAACGACATGCCTAAGAAAGAAAGATGAAGTCCCTGGGGGCTTTTTTGCTGCTATATCGCCTTGATGATCCTGCGCATCTCCTCCGAGCGCGCGCCGAGCATGAGGACGTTTTTCAGCGCCACGCGCGGATCGTGTGTCTGGAACAGCAGGCCGCCGCGATGAACGGATGTATCGACGGCGATTTCCTGATCGGGAAGGGCGTTGATGGCGACAGCGAAATACATCCGCGAATAACGCGCATCGATATTTTCGAAGAAGTTTTCGGCACCGCTCAGTTCCGCGAAGAAATTCGCGAAATAGAAGGACCATAGCACATGACGCTCTGCATCGAAGCTGGTCGTCGCCGCCGTGACGTGGCAATAACCCAGATGCGGCCGGTCATTCAGCAGATGGTGAAACACCATTTTCGGAAAACGGATGGACTGGTGAAAACCGTTCAGGCGGCTGTGGGTGGCATCGGCGGCAGCTTCCAGCTTTCGCCCGGTCAGCGCAGCCACTTCGTCATGGCTGTAGTAGACGCGTTCTTTCGGCAGCCACCGCTCTTCGTAACGGCTGATGCGCCCTGTCCGCAAAAAATCGGAATGCGCGGTCTTCGAGCGTATCGGTGTGACCGAATGCCTGCTCGCATCGAAATAGCGTATGCGTGTCGCCTTCTCCACCGGGAACACCCTCGTTGCTGTCGATCCGGTAAGATAATTTAGGGTGCGTTAATACTCCGTTGCGCTGCAGCCCCTGTTTTTTGATGGGTGGGCAGTGGCTGCGCCATCATTCGTCATATTGCGACGTCGTTGCAGGCGGTAAATAGTTGCCGGATTTTGCAGTGGAATGGCCTGAAGACGCCGTTTGGACATGTCGCAATTTGTCGCCAATGCGGAAGCCGATGTCGCTGTCTGTGCTGCCGCAAATGACCGCCGATGATTAGATGAGGACATGCTTCCGCAGCCCCCGCAAATGGTGTCGGGCAGGGCGGTTTGATCGAGGATTTGGCCATGGAATTGCGTGATACCGTATTGCGCCAGCTGAAAAACCGCCGCGAAGGTTTTAGCCTGGAACAGCCCTTCTACACGGACCCGGATTACTTCAAGCTGGATATGGAAACCATCTGGTATCGCGACTGGCTGTTTGTCGGCCATGATTGTGAGGTTCAGAAGTCCGGCAGCTATTTCACCGTGCAGGTCGGCGCCTATTCGGTCGTCATCGTTCGTGGCCGCGACGGGCAAATCCGCGCGTTCCACAATTCCTGCCGCCATCGCGGCTCCCGCGTCTGCACCACGCAGAAGGGCCAGTCGGCGCGTCTGGTCTGTCCCTATCACCAGTGGACCTACGATCTTGACGGCAAGCTGCTTTTTGCCCGCCACATGGGCGAGGAGTTCGACAAGGGCGATTTCGGCCTGAAGCCTGTCGCCTGCGAAACCGTCGCTGGCTACGTCTTCATCTGCCTCGCCGATCAGCCTGCGGATTTTGAGCCCATGCGCGCCGAAGTGGAGAGCTACATGGCGCCGCACCGCATATGGGAAGCCAAGGTCGCGCATGAGAGCACCATCATCGAAAAGGGTAACTGGAAGCTCGTCTGGGAAAACAACCGCGAGTGCTACCATTGCGCCGCCAACCATCCGGAACTCTGCCGTACCTATCCCGAAAACCCGAGCGTGACGGGAACGGATGGCGGGGCAAGCGACCCCGAGATCGGCGGCCACTGGGCACGCTGCGAAGCAGCCGGCCTGCCCAGCCGTTTCAAGATTGACCCGAAGGGCCAGTTCCGCGTGGCGCGCATGCCGCTGATCGGCGAAGCGGAAAGCTACACAATGTCGGGAAAACGCGCCGTGCGCCGGCCGCTGTCGGACGATGTCAGCATCAGCCATATCGGTGCGCTGCTCCTGTTCCATTACCCGACGACCTGGAACCACTTCCTCGGCGACCACACCATCTCCTTCCGCGTGCTGCCGCTCAGCGCCAACGAGACGATGGTTACCACCAAATGGCTGGTGCACAAGGATGCGGTGGAGGGCGTGGATTACGATCTTGAGGATCTCACCCATGTCTGGAACGAAACCAACGATCAGGACCGCCGCATCGTCGAGGAAAATGCCTTCGGCATCCGCTCGCCCGCTTATGAGCCCGGCCCTTACTCCATGGAGGACGAGGGCGGCGTGATGCAGTTCGTCAACTGGTACGCCGATTTCATGATCGACCGGCTGTCCGGCGAC
This sequence comes from Agrobacterium sp. CMT1, assembly GCF_037203725.1. Taxonomy (NCBI): domain Bacteria; kingdom Pseudomonadati; phylum Pseudomonadota; class Alphaproteobacteria; order Hyphomicrobiales; family Rhizobiaceae; genus Agrobacterium; species Agrobacterium sp. CMT1. The sequence continues at coordinate 317,264 of NZ_JBBCAR010000001.1, read as the reverse complement.
AAGGCCCGGCTTTCGGCTGTAGCGTGAAGATGAACATGGTCGTGACATATAAGCATATTGACGAGATGAAGCCGTGGAGCGACAAGCTCCAGCTGCTGGAATGTATTTCGGTAACCCCCGAAACACAGGATGTGATGACGTTCCTGTTCCGCTCCGAGGATCAGAACTGGTTCCGTTATCTGCCGGGCCAGTTCGTCACGCTGGAACTGCCGGTGGGCAAGGAGCCGCTTTACCGCACCTACACATTGTCATCCAGCCCGTCGCGGCCCTATTCACTGTCGGTCACGGTCAAGGCGCAGGCCAACAGTATCGGCACGCGCTGGATGTTCGACAATCTGAAGCCCGGCATGAAGATCCGGGCGCTTGGTCCGCTCGGCGATTTTTCCTACGTCAAGCATCCCGGGGACAAGTATCTCTTCATCTCCGCGGGCTCCGGCGTCACGCCGATGATGTCGATGGTGCGCGACATGAGCGACCGCGCCCCGCAAAGCGACATTGCCTTCATCAATTGCTCGCGTACACCCGGCGATATTGTCTTCCGTCACGAGCTGGAATATCTCGCCCGCTTCATGCCGAACCTGTCGCTTGGCTTCATTGTCGAGAAATGTGGACGCACCGATCTGTGGTCCGGCCTGAAGGGCATGGTCGACAAGGCCAAGATCGCGCTGCTCGCCCATGACTTCATGGAGCGTACCGTCTTCTGCTGCGGGCCGGAGCCGTTCATGGCCGCCGTCCGCTCCATGCTTGAAGCCTCCGGCTTCGACATGGGCCGTTACCATCAGGAAAGCTTCTCGCCTGCTGCTCCCGTCGCCGTCGGCGAGAGTGTTCTCACCGATGATGGCGAAGCGTTGTCGATGGTGGGTTTTACCCTTTCCGGGAAAGAAATGCCCTGCCAGCCCGGGCAGACCGTTCTGATGACGGCGCGTGCAGCCGGTGTGCGGATCGGCGCAGCCTGCGAATCCGGCATCTGCGGGACTTGCCGGGTCTTGAAACTTTCCGGCGAGGTGGAGATGAACCACAATGGTGGCATTCTCGATGAGGAAATCGAGGAGGGCTATATTCTCGCCTGCTGCTCGCGGCCTTTGACCGATGTCAAGGTGGAGGCATGATGCCGGCAGGCATTTGAGGCTTTCCTTCCATTACCATTGTCTGGAACCAAATTTCCGTAAATTCGTTTGCACGTCATCCAATTCTTCTCGGGCATGAAGCGGGGCTGACCCTAATCTCCGAAAAGAGTGAGTGGGTGAAAAGCGTGGGTCAACGCGCTGAAGCAAACGGAGGAAGATCATGATAAATTTCCGGACAACGAGTGTCGCCACGGCCCTCGTCGTGTTCCTGACCAGCTTTACGCCGTCGCAGGCGTTCCAGGTTCCTGTGCCGATCCAGAAGCCGGCGGTTTCCACCGACAATGTCGTGCAGGTGCAATATCGCGAATGGGACCGTCGACATGATCGCCGTCACGGCGACCGCATGTATCGCCCGCGCCCGCCGCGTGACGGCTATTATAATGGCCACCGTGGTTACCGCGACCGCCGTCCGGGTTACCGTTATCATAACGGCTACTGGTTCCCGCTTGCCGCTTTCGCCACCGGCGCCATCATCGGCGGGGCGATTCAGCAACCCCGTCCGGCCTATGGCGGCAGCCATGTATCCTGGTGTCAGAATCGCTGGCGCTCGTATCGTGCTTACGACAACACCTACCAGCCCAACAGCGGTCCGCGCCGCATTTGCGTATCGCCTTACAGCCGCTAATTGCACAAGCAGAAGCCCGGTCTTTACCGGGCTTTTGTCTGGCCCTGAAACGCCGTGGTTTTGATAAACGAAGCGTGATCGGACCGTTAATCGTAGGTTCAGCCACACGTCCCTAGGCTGTAGAAGTATACGACACCGCCCGGACAAAGGCGGAATAGAACAACAGAAATTCACGTCTTACGGCCTGTCGACCGTCGTGAATGGAGGAAGTCAGATGAAAAGCTATGTGAAGAATATCCTGGCTGTCGGTCTTTCTGCAATCGTGGTTGCAGGAGCGATTGTTCCGGCCGAAGCCGCCATGCCCCTGCCTGTAGCGCCGAAGAGCGTTGAGACCTCGGGCAACGATGCCAGCAAGAATATCGTGAACGTGCAATATTGGCGTGACCGTGACGGCTGGGGCGATCGTCGCGGCTGGTATCGCGGTCACCGCGGTTACCGCGATTATCGTCCGGGTTACCGCCACCATGACGGTTACTGGTTCCCGCTCGCAGCATTTGCAACGGGCGCAATCATCGGCGGCGCTCTTTCGCAGCCGCGCGAAGTGTACCGTCCGGTGCCGGAATATCGCCCGCGCCCGGTCTATCGTGAGTATCGTCCGGTCCGCCGTGGCGGCATGAGCCAGGCGCATGTGAACTGGTGCTATGGCCGCTATCGCTCCTACGACGCCTATAGCAACACGTTCCAGCCGTATAACGGTCCGCGTCAGACCTGCTATTCGCCCTACGGCTGATAGGTTGGCCAAGACCGAGATTGACAGAGCCGTCCGGTGTCGACCGGACGGCTTTTTGCTGTCAGAGGATACGCGCGCGTTTCAACACGAACCAGGCGAGCACGACCGAGATGACGATGAAGATGCTGGCCGCCATGGTGCCACCGGTCCCGACCGTGAACGGCAGCTCATCCGTGTTCATGCCAAAAAAGCCGGTTACCAGCGACGGTGGCAGCAGGAACGCCGTCATCAGCGACAGTATATAGAGATGCCGGTTGGTTTCAGACGAGAGTTTTGAATCGATTTCTTCGTGAAGCAGCCTTGCGCGCTCCTGCAGGGCATAGACGTCATGATCGACAGCTTCGAGGCGCCCCATCAGCCGTGAGGCGACATCCTCGAAACCGTCAGGCATCTCGTCGTCATCCGCGGCCGAAGCCCGCCGCATCAGGGTGAGGACGGTGCGCAAATGCCGGTGCAGGCGCACCACCGTGCGGCGCAGCGGTGCGAGGCGTCGCCTTTCGTCGCGGGTCTCGCTGTCATAGACCAGATCCTCGATGGCGTTCAGTTCTTCCGTCGTCTCCATGACCAGATTGATCAACGAGCGCTGGAATTCGGCGACAAGGCCTTCGAAGACGTGGGAAGGTGTGAGATAGCGGTTGGAGTTCTTGTCGACCGCCGCCTTTAGCCGGTCTACCGAATGCAGCGGCTGAAGGCGGGTGGTGATGATAAAACGGTCGCTCACCGCAAAATGCAGCCAGCCGAAATCGCGCGTTTCCTTGTCGAATTCCCGTTGGAAATCGACCAGGGTGCCGTAGAGCGATTTTTCGTCGACAACAATGGACGGATGCGTTTCGTGGGTGGTGAGGCTTGCCCGTGCTGCCGGATCGAGACCCTCAACCGTCTCCAGAAAACCCGCCACGCGCTGATCGGCGAGATTGAGATGCAGCCAGAAGAACCCGTCGCGTCCCGCCATCTCGTCAAAGCCGGCATCGGGCGCCAGCCTGCGGCATGGGGCCTTCCCGGGTTGAAATTGATAGGCCCAAACGAGGCCGGGAATGGTGGGCGTTATGAGGTCCATCGTGGCAGTCCTGACCGGCGGGATGGGAGGAGAGGGGTGCCCGTCGCACCGGGAGGATGCGAAAGGAGCGCGTCAGGGCACCGTCAACATGCTGAGCAAATTCATATGACAGTTTTATAACAAGCCCGTCGAAATACCGGGAATTTTCAAATTGACGTTTACGTAAAAATCATTTAGCCCGAAGGCAGTAGCAGGATACAAGAGCTTCGGGAGGAGGCAGCATGTATAGCGCGCCGGTGGATGATATCTCCTTTACACTCAAACATGTAGCGGGTCTCGGAGACGCGCTTTCCAGGGGTGTGCTGGGAGATCTGAGTGAAGATCTCGTCGATGCCATTCTGGAGGAAGCCGGTCGTTTCGCCACCGGAGAGGTCGCGCCACTCGCCGAAATCGGGGACCGTCAGGGCGCAAAACTTGCCGATGGCAAGGTGACGACGCCCGATGGCTGGGCCGATCTTTACCGTCGCTGGGCGGCGGCGGGCTGGAACAGCCTGACTGCCCCGGAAGAATTCGGCGGTCAGAACCTGCCGCATATGCTGAATGTTGCAGCGCTCGAAATGTGGAATTCCGGCTCCATGGCCTTCGCGCTGGCGCCGACGCTGACAATGGGCGCGGTGGAAGCCATCGTTGCCCACGGCAGCAACGATCTCAAGCGAACCTACCTGCCGAAACTCGTCTCCGGCGAATGGACGGGCACGATGAACCTGACCGAGCCGCATGCGGGTTCCGATCTTGGTGTCCTGAAGACCCGGGCGGAGCGCAATGGTGACGGCACCTACCGCATCTTCGGCCAGAAGATTTTCATCACCTGGGGTGAACACGACGCGGCTGATAATATCATCCACCTCGTTCTCGCCCGTCTTCCGGATGCGCCGGCGGGAACGCGTGGCATTTCGCTGTTCCTCGTGCCAAAATTCCTGCCCGATGAAAACGGCGCGCCGGGCAACCGCAACGATCTTTTCTGCCACTCTCTCGAACACAAGCTCGGTATTCACGGTTCGCCCACCTGCACCATGATCTTCGGTGACGGCAAATTTGGTGACGAAAAGGGTGCGCTCGGCTGGCTGGTCGGCGAGGAGAACAAGGGCCTCGCCTGCATGTTCACCATGATGAACAACGCCCGCCTTGCCGTTGGCATGCAGGGCGTGGCGATCTGTGAGGCGGCGACCCAGAAGGCGATCGAATACGCGAGGGAACGCACGCAGGGCAAGGCGCCCGGCTGGCAGGGTCCTGGCATGAGCCCGATCATCGAACATCCTGATATCGTGAGAACCCTTCTGACAATGAAGGCGCTGACGCAAGGATCACGGGCGATTTCCTTCAGCTGCGCGCACGCCATCGACATGGCGCATGCGACTGAGGACGCCCGGCAGCGCGCTCACTGGCAGGAGCGCGCTGCCCTTCTGACACCGATCGCCAAGTCCTTTTCCACCGATGCCGGTGTCGATGTCGCATCCATGGGCATTCAGGTGCATGGCGGCATGGGCTTCATCGAGGAAACCGGCGCGGCGCGTTATCTGCGTGATGCCCGCATCGCGCCGATCTACGAGGGCACCAACGGCATTCAGGCCATCGATCTGGTCCTGCGCAAGTTGCCGCTCTCCGAGGGCGCGCAGGTCCGCGGTTTCATCGCCGAACTGCGTGAGATCGCCGCCCGCACGGCTGCATCGAACCGTGACGATCTCGGAGAGACCGCCCGTTATCTCGATGCCAGCCTCACCGATCTGGAAACGGCAACCGACTGGCTGCTCTCCCGCATCAAGGCGGGCGAAACCGAGATGGCACTTGCGGGCGCCACGCCCTATCAGCGTCTCTTCGGTCTGGCCTTGACGGGCGCTTATCTCGCCAAGGGCGCATTGGTCTCTGTCGATGATGGCAGGGGCGGGCATCGTGCCGCGCTTTGCCGTTTCGCGGCGGAAAACCTGCTGGCGGAAACGGCGGCGCTGAAGGACCGCATTATGTCAGGCGCGGCAAGCCTTGCCGCCGCCCGTACTGTTTTGGCTTGAGGAGCTTCAGATGTCGGACGAACATATTCTTGTCGCGCGTATCGGCCATGCGCCTGACGTTCTGACCATCCGCTTCAACCGACCGGAAAAGAAAAACGCCATCACCGATGCCATGTATCTGCGCATGGCCGAGGCTTTGCACTCCGCCAATACGGATCCGGACATCCGCGTCGTTGCCTTTCTCGGCACGGAAGGCTGCTTTTCCGCCGGCAACGACATGGCTGATTTTCTCGCCTTCGCCATGTCAGGTGGAAAGGGCAAGCTCGCTGCCCTCGAACTTCTGAAAGCGCTGGTCGCCTTCGAAAAACCGCTGGTATCCGGTGTCGATGGGCTCGCCATCGGCATCGGCACGACGCTGAACCTGCATTGCGACCTGACGGTCGCTTCCAGCCGCAGCCTGTTCAAGACACCCTTCGTGGATCTCGCATTGGTGCCGGAAGCGGCCTCCAGCCTGCTCGTGCCAAGGCTCATCGGCCACCAGCGCGCCTTTGCGCTGCTCGCGATGGGTGAGGGTTTTTCCGCCGAGCAGGCATTGCAGGCCGGGCTGATCTGGAAAGTCGTTGCCCCGGAACATGTCGAAGCCGAAACGCTGGCGCTTGCCACCCGCCTTGCCGCCAAACCGCAGCAGGCGCTGAAGATCGCTCGCGATCTGGTCCGCGGCAACCCCGCCGATATTCTCGCCCGCATCGAAGAGGAAGGTCGTCATTTCATCGCGCAGCTGCAAAGTGCCGAAGCGCGCGCCGCCTTCGAGGCATTCATGCGTCGTTAAGTGTGCGGGCAGGAATTCCTTGCGATTAAGAAACCGGGCAATATGGCTTGGGTTAGATAACGCACCGTCATTGTCCGAAGGCCACCCACATGCGTCACTTCGTTTTCGCCCTGACTGTCTTCCTATCCGCCGCAACGATTGCTGAAGCGGCGGCGACAACACGCGCTCCAGCGGCTTCCACCAACGATGTCATTCTGGCGCAGTCGACGGACGACGATAGTCCGAACTTCTATTCCGGCAATAACCGCGACCGCCAGCGCCGCGCGCGTTTCGTCTGCGTCATCACCCCCCCGGACAGCGCCAACCGCCGTCGGCCCTATATCTGCCCGCTGGAGCGCGGCCGTGTGGGCGGTGCCTGCCGCTGCTCGGGCGTGGTGGGCAACGGCACGGTCGATACGGCCTGGTAAGACTCCCAGGCTTCATCTCCACTCTCATTCCTGTGACAAGCACAGGAATGAGGGCTGTTGGGATTGCGGGCATATGAATCGTTGCGTTGCCTCAGCGTCGCTGAGCGGCTCTCCGCCCGGATTGCTTATTTCTCCAGCGTCGCCACGGCTTCCACATGCGGCGACCACAGGAACTGGTCGACCGGCGTGACGCGGGTGATGCGATAGCCGCCCTCGGTCAGGATGGCGAGATCGCGCGCCAGTGTCAGCGGGTTGCAGCTCACGGCCACGATCTTCTTTACCGTGCTGCGTGCCAGTTCCTTGCACTGGAATTCCGCGCCCGCGCGTGGCGGATCGAAGACGACGGCGTCGTAATTCTTGAGCTCGCTTGTCATCAGGGGACGGCGGAAGAGATCGCGCTTCTCGACGCTGACCGGCTTCAGGCCCTGCGTGTTGCGGGCGGCGAAATCCAGCGCCTTCAGCGGCTTGTCTTCCGCCTCCACCGCATGCACCTTGCCAACGCGCGCAAGCCGCAGCGCAAATGTACCGGAGCCGCAGAAGAGATCGGCAATGCGTTTGGACTTGCCGACATGGGCAAGCACCAGCTTCGCCATGGTGTCCTCCGCCTGCTTCGTCGCCTGCGTGAAGCTGCCGGCCGGGGGCGATACCGCCACCCCGCCAAACTCGATGATCGGCTTCTGGGGTTCGATCAATATTTCACCCGACAGTGAAACACGCGCAATGCCGCGCATGGCAAGAACCGTTTCCGTGAGCGTGCGGCGCTGCTTGTCGCTGACCGACTTGATGCCGTCGACGGAAATATCGAGGCCGGAAAGGGTCTCCAGCACCGTCATCCGGAACGGTTCCGCATTCGCCACCATTGAAAGTCCGATGGCGCGGATGGCATCCAGTCGCGAGACGATGCCGGGCGAGGTGACGGGACATTCCTCAATGGCGACGATGTGGTGGCTGTTCGCCTGGCTGAAGCCGAGCAGCAGGCCCTTTTCCGTCTTGCGGGCGGCGAACACCGCACGGCGGCGCTCGCCGGGGCGACAGATGACGAGATTATCCACATCGGGCGTCAAGCCCTTCGATTTCAGTGCCGAGACCACCAGTTCCCGCTTGTATGCATGGTAAGGCTCGTCGGCGAGATGTTGCAGCGAACAGCCGCCGCAGGTGCCATTCTTGCCCTCCGGGCCGAAATGGCGGCAGGCGGGTGTACGGCGCTCGGGTGAGGCTTCCGTAATCGACATGACGGTGCCGTGATCCTTCACCTTGGCGATGGCGACCGTCTCGCCGGGCAACGCGAAGGGCACATAGACCGGGCCGTCGGGACAGTGCGCAATGCCATCGCCCTGGGCGCCGAGGCTCTTGATGGTGACGGTTTGTGTGCTCATGGCTTTTCGCCTCCGAGAAGAAATTCGACATTGCCGTCACCGCCGGAAATCGGCGAGGGAATGAGGCCGAGACTTTTCCAGTCCATGTCCTCCGTCAGCCAGCGCTCCAGTTCGGCCGCCACTGCGGGCGCGGTTTCGGGTTCCTTCAGAAGCCCGGCCTTGCTGATGGCGTCACGCCCTGCCTCGAATTGCGGCTTCACCAGCAGGACAGCGCGAGCACCCGGCTCAGCAAGATCGAGCGCCGGGGCGAGCGCGAGCTTCAGCGAAATGAAGGACACGTCGGAGACAATGAAGCCGATGGGCTGGTCATCGATATCGTCCGCCGTCAGGAAGCGGGCATTCAGCCCCTCCAGATTGGTGACACGCGGATCGTTTGCGATCCTTGCATGCATTTGCCCGTGGCCGACATCGATGGCGATGACGTGGCTGGCGCCCCGTTCCAGCAGCACCTCGGTAAAACCGCCTGTGGAAGCGCCGACGTCAAGACAGTGATGGCCGGAAGGATCGAGCCCGAAATGATCGAGTGCGGCCACGAGTTTCAAAGCTGCGCGGGAAACATAGGCCTGCGCTGGATCGCTGATGGCGATCTCGGCATTGCCGGCGACGGTCTGGCTCGGTTTGGTGACGGTCTTGCCGTTGACGCTCACGGTGCCGCGCGCAATCGCGTCGCGCGCACGCGAGCGACTGGCAAAATGGCCGAGCGACACGAGAAGCTGGTCAAGCCGTTCATTTTCAGGTGTTTTGGACATGATCCCGTGTCAATGACTGCCAAACTCCGCCGATGCAAGCGATTTATCGCGATGCGGAGCCGACAGCGCCTGAGCCACGGCCTTATGAGGCTTTTGCGCCGCAAAATCAGCATATCAGATTAATCCAATATAAAGGCTTGTATTGCAGGGTGTGCCAAGGCCCGTGCGGCCGGTCGGAACCCGCCATGATGGCATCTTCTCCCATTTCTGAAATTGCGGCCGTTGCAGCGCAGACGCTTGCTCCGAGGCATCGGGTCGCCGAGAGAGTTTGCGATGTCGCTGAAAAATCTCCCCATTAATCTGAAGCTCATAGCCACCTTCTGTGCCTTGATGGGCGTGTGCCTGCTCGCTTCCGCGGTCGTATTCTGGCAGACGCTGGGGAGCGAGCGTGTCACGATTGAAAACAACCGCACCAAGGATATCATCCAGGCCGTGGATGGCGCGACGGCAGCCATGCTGGAACAGGCCGTCAATCAGCGCGGCTTCCTGCTGTTCCGCAGTGACAGCACCTATAATGACGTGTTCGCCCAGCGCGATATCATGCTGAAGAAGCTTGATGCAGCGCGCGCCCTTGCTGCCGGCCAGCCGGACATCCTGAAATCCATCGACGACATGCAGAAATCCGCCACCGTGTTCTTCAAGGAACTGGCGGAACCGCAGATCGCCGCACGCAAGACGACCGAAGCGCCGATTTCCGAAATCATCGAAATCGGCCGTAATCAGGCCAAGGGCCAGCTTGACGGCTTCCGTGCCTCGGCCGCCAAGATCAAGGAACAGCTGAATGGCCTGTCCACCGCTTACGCTGCAGAACAGCAGGCTGCTGCCCGCAAGCTCGAATATGCCCTTCTCGGCGGTGGCGCCGTCGCCGGCCTTCTCGCCGTGATCCTGATCTGGGCGCTTTCGCGCTCCATCGTTACGCCCATCGTCGGCATGACAGCGGCGATGAGCCGGCTTGCCGATGGCGATCTGACGACGGAAGTTCCGGCCACGGATCGTGGCGACGAAGTCGGCAAGATGGCAAAGGCTGTAATGGTCTTCAAGGAAGCCGGGCTTGAAAAAGCTCGCCTTGCCGGTGAGACCGATCGCATGCGCTCCGCGACGGAAGCAGAACGTCGCCGCACCGAGGAAGAAAAAGCCAGGGACGAGGCCGCCAGCGCTTTTGCCAGCGCCGAGCTTGGCAAGGGCCTTGCGGCTCTCGCGGATGGCGATCTTTCCTATCGCATTGAAACGCCTTTTGCGCCTGCGATTGATCCGGTTCGTGTGAATTTCAACAGCGCTGTCGAAAAACTCCAGCAGGCATTGCGCACGGTCGGCGAGAACGCAGCCGCCATCAATGCCGGCGCTTCGGAAATGCTCTCCGCCGCCGACGACCTGTCGCGCCGCACCGAACAGCAGGCGGCCTCCATCGAAGAGACCGCTGCGGCGCTCGAAGAAGTCACCACCACCGTGCGTGATAGCGCCCGTGGTGCGGAAGATGCCGGCAATCTGGTCCAGCGCGCCCGCGCCGGTGCGGAAAAGTCGGGTGTTGTGGTCCGCAAGGCGGTTGCCGCCATGCGCGAGATCGAGAAGTCCTCCGGCGAAATCGGCAACATCATCGGCGTCATCGACGATATCGCTTTCCAGACCAACCTCCTGGCGCTGAATGCCGGTGTGGAAGCCGCCCGCGCCGGTGATGCCGGCAAGGGCTTTGCGGTGGTCGCGCAGGAAGTCCGTGAACTTGCCCAGCGTTCGGCCAATGCCGCCAAGGAAATCAAGACCTTGATCAGCGCTTCCAGCCAGCAGGTGGAAAACGGCGTCAATCTCGTCGATGAAACCGGCAAGGCGCTGGAACTCATCGTCTCGGAAGTCGAAGAGATCAACGCCCATGTCAGCGCCATCGTTGTCGCTGCCCGCGAACAGGCCACCGGCCTGCAGGAAATCAACACGGCCGTGAACACCATGGATCAGGGCACGCAGCAGAACGCCGCCATGGTGGAGCAGCAGACCGCCGCCAGCCATTCGCTGGCCCGCGAAGCGGAAGCGCTGAACAGCCTGCTTGGCCAGTTCAGGATGGGCGGCGCACGCACCGCCGTTGCGAGCGCCGGCGGATATTCCGCTCCGCGCCCATCTTCGGCCAAGCCTGCCTTCCAGCCTGCGCCGGCCGCGCCGATCCGCAAGGCTCCGGTAAAATCGGCCTCTGCAACAGCAAGGCCTGTCGCATCGCCGGCCCGTGCACTCGGCCAGAGCCTTGCCCGCGCCTTCGGTGGTGCTGCCGAAGCACCGGCTGCGAAGGATCAGGACTGGACGGAGTTCTGAGCGGGGCTTCAGATTGAACCTACGGATCGGGGGCCGAAAGGCCCCCTTTTTGCGTCGGCATTTTTAAATGGGAGGCCGCCTAGGCGCGCTGTAGCCGGAACATCCGTGCAAAAAAAAGCTCATCCGACAGGCGGTGGAGCAGGGCGGCAATGACGGCGGTTGCGGCAATGGCGAAAACGAGACGTCCGGCGAGAACCCCGTAGACATCCGCACCCAGCGACATGACCACAAGCGTGTCTTCAATTACGCTATGGGCAAAACCCATGAAGACGCAGGACAGAAATACCTGCCGCGGTGATATCGTCCCCGATTGCGCCTCGCGGATCAGGAAACCCGCGCCGTAGGAAATGCCGAGGAACAACCCGATGGCAGTGAGATGCTCGGCCTCGCCGCGAATGCCTGCAAGACGCAGCAGGGGCGAGAGCGCTTTCATCATCAGCGCGAGCAGGCCGGTCAGCCTGAGAATTTCAAGGCAAAGGGAAAGGGCAAGGAGGATGGCGAGCATCCAGGCCATGGTTTCACCGAGACCGAGGAAATAGGCGGACCATTCAGGCGTGGCGCTCATCGCAATCCAGGCCGGGCTCACCGGTCCCGACAACCAGCCGGTCGATTCCAGAAGCTGGTGCAGGAGAAAGGCATAAAGCAATCCGCCGCCGACGCGCAGCCCCGTCGTGACGATCATGCCGGGGCCCGCCTTTTCGATGATTTTCTGTTCGATGGGCAAGCCATGGGCGAACAGGATGAGCGCCGAAAAAACGGTAATATCAGCCACGGTCAGTGACGACGCGGGAACCAGCGTGAAGATGAGCGGCACGGCACCCCATATGCCGACCAGCATCGCGGTCAGCCAGGCAAGGCCGAGTTCAGGCGGCAGGCCGATGATGTTCATGACCGGCGCAAAAGCAGGCGCCACCGCTTCGATCGCCCCCATCCTTGATAGCAGCTCGGTCAGTATGGTGATCGGGACCGTGATCCGCACCAGCACCCAGTAAATTGCAAGCGTTTCCCGCGTTTTTTGCCAGACGGTCTGTAGAACTGACATATCAAGGCTCCCCTGAAAGTTGTTTCCATCCACTACTCCCGGCCGGTTCGCATTTGCGGTCAGAGATTGCATTTTCATGCAATTTTATTGCAAAGATGGCAGCGGGCGATATGCTATCCGCATGGACAGGATCGACCGGAAACTTCTGAACCTTTTGCAGGACGATGCCTCGCGCACCAATGTGGATATGGCTGATGAAGTCGGGCTGTCGCCGTCCAGTTGCCTGCGCCGCCTGCAGCGGCTGCGCAAGTCGGGCGTGATCCACCGCATCGTGGCGATCCTCAACCCGGCAAAGGCGGGACGCGTGCTCAAGGCTCTGGTGACGGTGGAGCTGAAACTGCACGGCGAGCAGCAGATGCGCCGCTTTCTGGATATTGCCTGCGCGGAGGAGGCGGTGTCGCAGGCTTATGCCGTCACCGGCGCAAGCGATGTCGTACTGATGTTACGCCTGCGGGATATGGAAGAATTCGACGCCCTGTGCGACCGCTTGTTCCGCGATCAGCACAATGTGGCACGCTTTTTCACCATGGTCGTCATCAAGACGGCGAAAGAAGAAACGGCCATCAAGCTTTGAAACTGATAATATGGCCTTCTGGGGAGGCATTTGATCCTCCCCTTCAACCCAAGGAAAGCGTCTGGCTTTCGGGAAGGCAGTTTACAGATGGCGCCTCGCGTTAAGTTAAGGCTCCTTGAGGGCACCTACGGAGTGGCCCGGCTTTCTGCCGATGCATCCATTCCAGCCTGGGCCGATGGCACAGGTTTTCTCAGCATCAGCCGGACTGATGATGAGCTTTCCGTCGTTTGCCGTCAGGAGCGTATCCCTCATGATGTTAAGGCCGACACCGGCTGGAACTGTCTCAAACTTCAGGGCCCGTTCGCCTTTGATGAGACCGGCATCGTGCTTTCGGTGATCGAACCGCTATCGACCAACGACATCGGGATATTCGTGGTTTCCACTTTCGATGGAGATCACCTGCTGGTCAAATCGAAAGATCTTGAGGAAACGTTTGAGCTGCTGGCAAATGCAGGGCACTCGCGCATCTAAGCTCCGTGAGCGTGATCCGCCCGCATGGGATGCCAGACGGAAATATCGCGCGGCGCGTCCAGAAGCTCGGGCAGGGCATCGTGCCATGCCTGCCGATAGGGCCGGTGGATCTGAACGTCGATGACGTCCTGATGGTCAGTCCAGGTCTCATGCAGCAGGAACCGGTTCTCGTTTTCGCAATCCCGGTGCAGGGTTGCGTTCACAAAGGTCTTTTCGTGCCGCATGGCGTCGAGCAGCGCATTCAGCAATTCCAGAAAACGTTCGCGCTGGGCTGGACGGAGCTGAAAGCCGATAAGATAGGTGGTGTGCACGGGTCTTACTCCTTGGCGCCTTGCATCAGTGCGTTGCGGGTTGCCGCGTCGGCGGGATAAAAACACTCCAGCACGAGTTCGGAGAGCGTGACGTCCGTCGCCGTCCCGAAAACCGTGGTGGTTGAAATGAAGCTCAATATGCCGCCCGAAGATGGATCGCGAAGCTGGAGCGGTATGGCCAGAGGGTCGGCCCCGGTGGAATGCGGGGCGACCTTTGGCGCGGGATAGGCCGCAAGCTCCGCATACAGCCGAGAAAGCACTTCGTCTCCGGTTTCCTCGACCTGACGGCGCAGGCGTTCCAGCAGGTGATGGCGCCATTCGGCCAGATTGACGATGCGTGAACTCAGACCCAGCGGATGCAGGCTCAGCCTCAAGGCGTTGAGCGGCGGGTAAAGCAGCTCTTCTGAAACGCCGGCCAGAAGCGACGTGATCGCCCCATTGGCGAGAACGACATTCCAGTGCCGGTCGACGGCAAGAGCGGGGAATGGCATATGCCCATGCACTACCGTTTCGACGGCTTGTCGGGCGGCTGCCATATCAGGTGCATCCAGTGATCGTTCGGAATGAACGGGTGCATAACCTGCAGCCAGCATCAGCCGGTTAGCGGCGCGGGCCGGCATCGAAAGCTGCTCCGCCAGCCTCACCAGCATGTCGCGGCTGGGCGATGATCGCCCGCTTTCAACGAAGCTCAGATGGCGTGCTGATATTTCAGCCTCCACCGCCAGATCCAGCTGGCTCAATCTGCGGCGGGCTCGCCATTCCTTCAGCACCTGGCCGACATGTTCTCGATGATGTGTCATGCCCCGCAGCCTAGCAGAAGATATCGCGGATGCGATTACCTCGGAGGTAATTGTTCCGCTTCCCGACCCCCGGCATGTTTGGGCCGTCAACCACAAGGAGCGCAATCATGACGCAGCATCTCGCAATCGCCGAAACCTATCTCGCAGCCTGGAATGAGGAAGACAATGAACGTCGCAGGCACCTCATCGGTCAGGCATGGGCAGAAAATACGCGCTACGTCGATCCGCTGATGCAGGGCGAAGGCCAGCAGGGGATTGCCGCCATGATCGAGGCGGCGCGGCAGAAATTTCCGGGATATCGTTTCGTTCTTGCCGGCACCCCGGACGGACACGGCAAATTCACCCGTTTTTCCTGGCGCCTTATCTCGCATGAAGGGGACGATGTGGCTGGTGGCACCGATGTCGTGAGCCACGATGCCGAGGGCCGGATCGAAAATGTCGTTGGTTTTCTCGACGGCGCGGCATCCTGAGCTAAAGGCGGGATAGTCCCGCCTCCTGTCCCGGCAATTTTGTCAGCCGGCGAAACCGACTCCGGCCTGACGCTGGCCGAGCGCATTGAACACCGTGGAAATGATGCCGGCCCGGTCGAGGCCGGCATTGGCATACATGGTCTCTGGCTTGGCCTGTTCCACCCACTGGTCGGGCAGTGTGAGTGTCCGCACCTTGGGGCCGTGATCGAGCAGGCCGGCACTTGCCATGAAATGCAGCACATGTGCGCCAAAACCGCCGACCGAGCCTTCTTCTATCGTCACCAGAACCTCGTGATGGGCGGCAAGCTGTCGGATGAGATCGAGATCGAGCGGCTTGGCGAAGCGTGCATCGGCAACCGTGGTGGAAAGACCGGCGGCGTCCAGGTCTTCGGCCGCCGCCAGGCATTCCGCAAGGCGGGTTCCGAAGGAAAGCAGGGCAACCTTCGTGCCTTCCTTGATGATGCGACCCTTACCGATCTGAAGAATCTCCCCACGCGCGGGCATCTCGACGCCGACACCTTCTCCGCGCGGATAGCGGAAGGAAATCGGGCCTTCGTCATAGGCGGCCGCCGTGCGGACCATATGTTTCAGCTCCGCCTCATCCGAGGCCGCCATAACTACCATGCCGGGGAGGGTGGCGAGGAAAGTGGTGTCGAAGGAGCCGGCATGGGTCGGCCCGTCGGCGCCGACAAAACCGGCGCGGTCGATCGGGAAACGCACGGGCAGGCTCTGGATCGCCACATCATGCACCAGCTGGTCGTAACCGCGCTGCAGGAAGGTGGAATAAAGCGCGCAGAACGGCTTGTAACCGTCAGCCGCAAGCCCCGCCGCAAAGGTGACGGCATGCTGTTCGGCAATGCCGACATCGAAGGTGCGCGCCGGGAACAGCTCGGCCATCTTGTCGAGGCCGGTACCGTTGGGCATCGCGGCCGTCACACCGATGATTTTCTCATCGAGCGTGGCTTCCTGGATCAGCGCCTCGGCAAAGACGCTGGTATAGCTCGGCGCATTCGGCTTGGCTTTTGCCTGCGCGCCGGTGATGACGTCGAACTTGTTGACGCCGTGATATTTGTCGGCTGCGGCTTCCGCCGGCGCATAACCCTTGCCCTTCTGCGTCACCACATGGATGAGGACAGGGCCTTTCTGGTTGTCGCGCACATTGCGCAGCACCGGCAAAAGGTGGTCGAAGGAGTGACCGTCGATCGGGCCAATGTGATAGAAACCAAGCTCCTCGAACAGCGTGCCGCCGGTCACGTAACCGCGTGCATGGGTCACGGCGCGGGTAATGGCGCGGTCGATCGTCTTCCCGAGATACGCCGTCAGCTTCTTGCCGAAATCGCGAAAACCCATATAGGTGCGGCCGGAGGCGAGACGCGCCAGATAGGCGCTCATCGCGCCCGTCGGCGGCGCAATGGACATGTCGTTGTCGTTGAGGATGACGATCAGTCGTGCATCGAGCGCGCCGGCATTGTTCAGTGCCTCAAACGCCATGCCGGCAGACATGGAACCGTCACCGATGACAGCAATGACCTTGCGGTCGCTGCCATCAAGACCCGCCGCCACCGCCATGCCGAGACCGGCGGAAATGGAGGTGGAAGAATGGCCGGCGCCGAAATCATCATATTCGCTTTCCGCACGGCGGGTGAAACCGGAAAGGCCACCTTCCTGCCGCAGCGTGCGGATGCGATCACGCCGGCCGGTCAGGATCTTGTGCGGGTAACATTGATGGCCGACATCGAAGATCAGCCGGTCTTCGGGCGTGTTGAAGACCTTGTGGATGGCAATCGTCAGTTCCACCACGCCAAGGCCGGCACCCAGATGCCCACCGGTTTTCGACACGGCGTCAATCATCTCGTCACGCAGTTCCCTTGCCAGTTCCGGCAAGTCGCGATCATCGATCTCCTTGAGATCGGAGGGAAAATTCACCCGGTCAAGCAATGGTGTCTGTGGCATTCCGGTCAATCGTTCGGCCTTTTCTGGTGGTCCCCGCGCGGCGCGTGAGAACGTCTTTCATCGCGAAAGCCGCCGGGTGAACCATGCATGTCGTATACTTCTATAGAATTTCAACCTTCCGGCAAAGGGACAAACTCTTCTTCGTCGCCGGGAACGATGTCGAAGCGTCCCGTTCTCCACTCCTGTTTGGCCTGTTCTATGCGTTCTTTTGATGACGAAACGAAGTTCCACCAGATGTATCGGCGCTCATTCAGCGCTGCCCCGCCAAAGATCATGATGTGACAGCCATTGCTGCCGGCCTGAAGCGTGATGTCGTCACCCGGCCGGAAGACGAGCAGCTGGTCGGCGGCGAAGATATCGCCCGCCACATCCAGCGAGCCGGACAGGATATAGATCGCCCGCTCCTCATGATCGGCGGAAAAGGGAAACTTTGCCCCCGGCTCCAGCGTCAGGTCGACATAAAGCGTATCCGTGAAGGCCGCAACGGGGGAGGTGAGGCCCTCGAATTCACCGATCACTACACGACCCGACGCGCCCTTGATATCGATCAGCGGCATCTCTTCCTTTGCCGTGTGGGCAAAGGCCGGGTCGATTTCCTCCATATGGTCGGGCAGGGCAAGCCAGGTCTGGAGGCCCGACATGGAAAGCGGATGGCCGCGCAGGTTTTCCGGCGTGCGTTCCGAATGCACGATGCCGCGCCCGGCCGTCATCAGGTTGATGTCGCCGGGGCGGATGACAAGCTCGGTGCCGAGACTGTCTCGGTGCTTGATTTCGCCGTCGAACAGATAGGTGACGGTGGAAAGCCCGATATGCGGATGCGGCTTCACATCCAGCGCCTCACCGGCCTTCAGTATCGCCGGACCCATGCGATCGAAAAAGATGAAGGGACCGACAAGCCGCCGCTGCCGCGTCGGTAGCGCGCGCCGCACCGCAAAGCCGCCAATATCGCTGGTGCGGGGGATGATGAGGTTCTCGATGGCGTCGCAGGCAAAGGCATCGCCCGCGACGGGATCGTTACCGGGAAAGAAGGACATGGTCAGCTCCTCGTATCGTCTGGCGGGAGTTTAGCATAACCGAGGGGGAGGGGAGCATCGCGATATCGAACGCAGCGTCAACGATCCTTGTTAACACGACATTGTGAGAACACCTTACGGCCGGGAAGGTTCTCAAACCTCTCCTCCGTCATCCTCGGGCTTGTCCCGAGGATCTAAACACGTCAAGAAAATCAATGCAGATCCTCGGGACAAGCCCGAGGATGACGTCGAGCGTTTAAATCGGGAGGTGGCTACCTTATCGAATCCCGTCCGAACGCTCACCCTAAACGCAATCACTCTCCGTCGAGCGGCTCCACACCCTGCGGCTTGCCGGCGCGGTCGAGACGGATCTTCTCGATGCGCTTTTCGGCAGCGTTCAGCAGCGTTTCGCAATGCTTCTTCAGGGCTTCGCCGCGCTCATAGATGGCGATGGATTCGTCCAGCGCCACGTCGCCGCGTTCCAGACGTGCGACAATGCTTTCCAGCTCGGCGACGGCTTTTTCGAACGAATAACCGCTGACATCGCCTGTGTTGGCATTTTCCGTCATGTTCAACCCTTCATCATTCTCAAAATATGCATGGCTGCCGATTCCGCCAGCCCTTCCAGATCATAACCGCCTTCCAGCAGGCTGACGACCCGGTTCGAAGTGTATTTATCCGCCATCTCCAAGAGCCGGCCCGTCGCCCAGTCGAAATCCTCTCCCACCAGATTGATCTGCGCCAGCGGATCACGGTGATGCGCGTCGAAACCGGCGGAGATGAGAATGAGATCGGGCGAAAAATCCGCAATCGCCGGCAAAACACGTGATTTGAATGCCTCGCGGAAATATTCGCTGCCGGTGTTGGGAGAAAGCGGTGCGTTGACGACGTTGTTCTTCACGCCGGTTTCGTTTTTATCGCCGCTCCACGGATAAAGCGGCATCTGGTGGGTGGAACAGAACAGCACGGATGTGTCGTTCCAGAAGATGTCCTGCGTGCCGTTGCCGTGGTGCACATCCCAGTCAATGATGGCGACGCGCTCGGCACCATGCGCCTTCTGCGCGTGGCGGGCGGCGATCGCCACATTGTTGAAAAGGCAGAAGCCCATGGCCTTGGCGGTCTCGGCATGGTGGCCAGGCGGGCGGGCTGCAACGAAGACATTGTCGGCAGCACCGGTAAAGACATCGTCCACCGCCGCCATTGCAGCGCCGATGCCGGTCAGCGCCGCCTGCAGGCTTTTTTGCGAAACGTAAGTGTCGGCCTCAATGCGGTTGATCTCGCCATCCTCTTCCGGAATCTGTCGCATCACGGCAAGCAGATGCTCTTCCGGATGCGCCAGCAGCACCGCGTCTTCATTGGCCTGAGGCGCTTCTTTGCGATCAAGGCGCTCGAAATTCGGATGTTCGAGCGCGATGTTCAGCGACCGCAGGCGGTCCGGCCGCTCGGGATGGCCGGAAGGCGTGATATGCTCAAGGAAGATCGGATGTTCGTATAAGCGCGTCGCCATTCTTTTCCTCCCGAAGAAAGTGTTTTCAGGCGCGCTGCGGCAGCAGCGGATAACCCGCCATGACGGCGCGGCCGGCAAGGGCTGCCAGAACGGCCTTCAGCGCATCACCCGGGATGAAGGCGAGCGAACCCATGAAAGCCTTTTCAAAACCGAGACCGACGACCACCGCCAGGTAGGTGATGCCGAAAGCATAAAGCACGACCACGCCGCCGATCAGGCTGGCGACGAAAAAGCCAACATCCTGCGCCAGAGCGGACTGGCTGCGATTGACGAGTTTTTCCGAGAGCGTGCCGGTGACGAAAACGGCTGCGATCCAGCCGATCAGGAAGCCCGTTGTCGGCGTGGTGAAGATCGAAAGACCGCCACGTCCGCCCGAAAGCACCGGCAGGCCGATGGCGGCAATCAGGATCGTCAGCAGAACCGCGAGCGTGCCGCGTTTTGCGCCGAGGACGACGCCGGCGAGCATGACGCCGAGCGACTGCGCGGTAATCGGCACCGGAATGAAACCGAGCGTGATCGGCGGCAAAAGCCCGAGCGCGATGATGATGGCGGAAAACAGCGAAATCAGCACGAGGTCGCGGGTCGTCATGGCTCGGAAACTCCGGATGGTTGTCTGGCCGTCAGCTTTGGCCTCTGAAACCGCGCGCGTCAATGGCGTCGGCAATGGCATCGGCATCCTTCAACGTCATAATGACGAGGGGCACGATGATGGTCGCCATCCGCACGGGCAGGCCACGCGCCCGGTGGGCATCGCGCACCGCATGGTAACGGTTGACGATCTCAGGCACGAAGCGCACCACCAGCCCGACTGCAAGCCCGATATCGGCGGCCTTGAGCAGCCCCAGCCTTTCCAGCGGGGAGGCAGCACGTGTAATTTCGTCCATGAACTGCGAAATGCTGACGGTGATGGTGACGGCGGTGGCGAGCAACGCAAGTGCCGTCAGCCGCATAAGATTGACACTGGCATCGTGGGCCGGAAGCAGGAGATAGCTGAAGCCTGCGACGAGGAAGATCGTCAGCATCACCGGCCGCAGCCGCAGGGCGATGTCCTTGAGGGGCAGCCGCGTCGCGCTCAGAACTAGCGCGGCCAGAACCATTGCGCATGCGAGAACCAGCAAGTCGCGGGTGAGGAACAATGCAATGCTGAAGCCCATGAGCGTCAGAAGCTTGAGGCGCGGCGAGACGCGGTATAGCCAGCCGGTGCCCTCGACATGCAGCGATTTCATCGCGACGCCACCTCCAGATAGCGCGCCACCGCCTCTTCAGGTGCAGCATCTGCAATAAGCGCACCCTCATGGAAAACCAGCACCCGGTCGAAACCCCGAAGCAACGGCAGATCGTGGGTTATGACAATCAGCGCCTGGGACAGCGCCGCCATGGTTATTTCCACGACTGCGCGGTTTTTGAGATCAAGCTGGTTGGTTGGCTCATCGAGAATGAGGATTTGCGGTTCGGTCACCAGAAGGGCGGCAAGCGCTGCAAGCTGTAGCTCACCGCCGGAAAGCTCATGCGCGCGCCGGTCTTCCAGCTGCGCGATGCCGAGTCTGGCCAGAACGACCTTCACCCGATTTTCAGTTTCGGCCTTGCCGAGGCCGAGCCGCTTCAGCCCGAAGGCGACATCGTCGCGCACGATCGGCAGGATGATCTGGTTTTGGGGATTCTGGAAGATGAAACCGACCATCTGCAGGATGGTCCTGACGTCGCTCACGGTGTCGAGACCGTTCACCGAAACCTTGCCCTCGCTTGGCTTGTTCAGCCCGTTGATCAGCCGGGCAAAGGTGGTCTTACCGGAACCATTGAGACCGATTACGCCGATACGCCGTTCCGTCAACGTCAAAGACAGCGGCTGCAGGACCTGCCGGCCCTCGAAAACGACACCGGCGGCATCGAAACGGATTTCCAAACTTACATCCTCGCGCTCGTTTCCGGTTCTATATCCCGTCATCAACAGAAGTGAAACAAGGAACAAAAAAAGAACATTGCATTCGCGAAAAAGCCGTCATACCTTCTGGGCCATGACGATCAAGGTTTCGAACGAAGCAGCAAGGCGAATTTTTCTGGCGCGGCAGGGCCTTTCCTCCCCGCCCGGCAAGGCGCTTTCCAAGGATGGGCTGCTGCAGCTCATCACCGATCTCGGCTTCGTGCAGGTGGACAGCATCGGCACGGTGGAGCGCGCCCATCACCAGATTATTTTCTCCCGCAACCAGACCTACAGGCGCAACCATCTGACCACGCTGCTGGAAAAGGATCGCGCGCTTTTCGAGCACTGGACGCATGATGCCTCCATCCTGCCGACGGAATTTTATCCCTATTGGAAACACCGCTTCCGCCGCCGCGAGCCGATCATTCAGGAACGCTGGCGCAAATGGCACGGTGAGGGCTTCGATGCCGCGTTCGGCGAAACGCTGGAGCGCATCGCCGCAACCGGGCCGGTGCTGGCGCGGGAGCTTAAAGAGGAGGGACACCAGTCCGGTGGCTGGTGGAACTGGCATCCCTCCAAGACCGCACTCGAATATCTCTGGCACACCGGCAAGCTTGCAATTGCCGGCCGTGTGAACTTCCAGAAGGTCTATGATCTGGCCGAACGGGTCATTCCCGGTGAGCATCACGAGACCGAAGTGGAGCACGCCGAATTCGTCGACTGGGCCTGCCGCGAGGCGCTGAAACGGCTGGGGTTCGCCACCCACGGCGAAATCGCCGCGTTTTTCGATCTTGTGACGCCGCAGGAGGCGAGAGACTGGGTCAAAAACCATCGCGATGAATTGTGCGAGGTCTCGCTTCTCGCAAGTGACGGCGATACTGCCCGCCAGTCCTATGCCTTTGCCGATTTCACTGCCGACCTGACGGACGTACCGGAACCGTCCTCCCGCGTTCGCGTGCTGAGCCCCTTCGACCCTTTGCTGCGTGACCGAAACCGCACGGAGCGGCTATTCGGCTTTTATTATCGCATCGAGGTTTTCGTGCCGGAGCCGAAGCGGCAATATGGCTATTATGTTTTTCCGCTTCTGGAAGGCGACCGTCTGATCGGTCGCATCGACATGAAGGCGGAGCGCAAAGGCAGCACTCTGGATGTACGCCGCCTGTGGCTCGAGCCCGGCGTGCGCGCTTCGGCCGGGCGGCTGGAAAAGCTCGATGCGGAATTGTCGCGGCTTGCGAAGTTCACAGGGGTCGAGAGCGTGAATTATCTGGAAGGCTGGCGGGAGGAAAACTGAGTTTTTCGCACGGATGATCGCGAGAGAGGTGCCCTCGGACTCAAGGTTACCGATCCGTGATACCCCATTGTAGCGCGGCGTTGCGGCATATTTCTTCTCCCCGCCGGGGAGAAGGTGGCCCAAAGGGTCGGATGAGGGGGCAACGGTAGAGATTTACGGAGAGCTAGCCCCCTCATCCCGCTGCCACGGACTTCTCCCCGGCGGCGAGAAGAAGCAGGCGGAACCCGCTCGCCTCACAATTGCGTGGCGAGACCAGGCAAAACCCAGGCTCACCCGATATCCGTCGCGGAAATCTTGATGCCGAATCCTTCGAGACCGACATAATGGCGTTCGCGCGTGGTCATCAGCTTGATCGAGCTGATGCCGAGGTCTTTGAGGATTTGCGCGCCGAGACCGATTTCCAGCCATTCGTTTTCCCGCGAGCGGGCCTGGGCGTGTGCCTCGTCCGGGTCGCGCGCCTTGCGCCGCCCCGCAACCTGGCCGACGCCGACGGAGCCTTCACGCAGATAGACGATGACGCCGCGGCCTTCCTCGGCGATCTTCTGCATGTAGTGCCGCACCGGCTGGCGGTCGCCGAACACGTCGTCAGCGACGTTTTCCGGGTGCAGGCGCACGGGAATGTCGACACCGTCCCTGATGTCGCCGAAAATCACCGCCATGTGCTGCATCCGGTCCCAGGGAAGGGAGTAGGTCTGCGCTCTGGCCGGGCCGAAGGGCGTTTCGATGGTGAAGGAGGATTCCATCTCCACCAGCGTTTCCTTGCGCTGGCGGTAGGCGATGAGATCGGCAACCGACACCTGCTTGAGCTGGTGTTTCTCCGCAAAGGCAGTGACCTGCGGTCCGCGCGTCACGGTGCCGTCGTCATTGACGAGTTCGCAGATGACACCGATCGGCGGCAGGCCTGCCAGCTTGCAGAGGTCGACGGCGGCTTCCGTATGTCCCGAGCGCATCAGGACGCCGCCCTCACGGGCAATCAGCGGGAAAATGTGTCCGGGCCGGGTAAAATCGGCGGCTCCGACATTGGGATTGGCGAGATTGCGCACCGTCAGCGTGCGGTCATCGGCGGAAATGCCCGTTGTGGTGCCGTGCTTGAAATCGACGCTGACGGTGAAGGCCGTGGTATGGGCGCTGTCATTTTCGGCCACCATGGCATTGAGGTTCAGGCGCTTGGCTTCTTCGCGCGGCATGGGGGCGCAGACGATGCCTGACGTGTGGCGCACGATGAAAGCCATCTTTTCTGCCGTGCAGTGGACCGCTGAAATGATCAGATCGCCCTCGTTCTCACGGTCATCATCATCGGTCACGACAACGATTTCACCGGCTTCGAAAGCGCGGATGGCATCGACAACGCGTTTCTGGTCATAGGCCATGGCGGAAATACCTCACTTCAACCGGCCGGTCTGGCCGCGATCCCTCAGATAATGGTCGGCAATGGTGCAGGCCACCATCGCTTCGCCGATCGGCACGGCACGAATGCCGACGCAGGGGTCGTGGCGTCCCTTGGTGCGCACGTCGACATTGTTGCCATCGGCATCGATCGACTGGCGCTCGGTCAGGATTGACGAGGTCGGCTTGATGGCAAAGCGCGCGATAACGGGCTCGCCGGTCGCAATGCCACCCAGAATGCCGCCGGCATGATTGGAGAGGAAGATCGGCCTGCCGTCATTGCCCATGCGCATTTCATCGGCATTCTCCTCGCCGGAAAGCTCGGCGGAGGCGAAACCCTCACCGATTTCCACGCCCTTGACGGCGTTGATCGACATCAGGCTGGAGGCAATATCCTGGTCAAGCTTGGCGTAGATCGGTGCGCCGATACCCGCCGGAACGCCTTCGGCGATCACTTCGACAACGGCGCCAATGGACGAACCGGCCTTGCGGATGCCGTCGAGATATTCTTCCCAGACGGGCACCATGGCGGCATCAGGGCAGAAGAACGGGTTCTGATCGACCTGATCCCAATCCCAGTTGTCGCGGTTGATCCTGTGTTTGCCGATCTGCACCAGCGCGCCGCGCACGTTGAGGCTGGGTACCACCTTTCGCGCGATTGCGCCGGCAGCGACACGCGCCGCCGTCTCGCGCGCGGAGGAGCGACCACCGCCGCGATAATCGCGAATGCCATATTTCAGGTCATAGGTGAAATCCGCATGTCCGGGGCGGAAACGCCTGGCGATCTCGCCATAATCCTTGGAGCGCTGGTCGGTATTTTCGATCAGCATGGAAATCGGCGTGCCTGTTGTCGTCATCGTCTCGCCGTCCTCATCCAGCATGACGCCGGAAAGGACCTTGACGATATCGTCCTCGCGCCGCTGGGTGACGAAGCGGCTCTGGCCCGGCTTGCGCTTGTCCATCCAGTGCTGCACCTCGGCAAGGGTAAACCGGATGCCGGGCGGGCAACCATCCACCACGCAGCCAAGTGCCGGCCCGTGGCTTTCTCCCCAGGTGGTGACGCGGAAAAGATGACCGAAACTGTTATGCGACATAATTCTCAAACCGGAAAACGGGGCGCCTGTGGACAGCGCCGTTTAAAACATGCGGATTTGTCTTAGTGGAAAATCCGGACAAGGCAAAAGCCTTTCTTTCATCGCAAACGCGATAAGAAGGTGACGTACCGTTCACGACCTGCGAAAGGACGAAAACGACAGTCCCGCCATGGGCGACGGAAAGTGATTCGACCGTATCGACGGGTTTTGTGAGATGACGAAATTGTAAAAGAGCCGGGGTTTTCCACCCTAAACCGGAGTTTTCCAATATTGCCGGAAAATGCGGTGTAAAAATCACTAACGGCTTGAACAGGATTTGAAATCCGTTCATCAATTGGGCCGAAAATGTCATGGTTGCGGGCGATTTCCGCCACATTCGAAAGGCAATTCTTCATGCATGTAAGGTTTTCACGCAAATCCACGAAAGCTAGATCGATGCGTATGATGATTGCCGCCCTTCTGGCCACCGCCAACCTCCTGATGCCGATCAACGGCTTCGCCCAGAGCGTCGACGTGGAAGGCACGATCAGCAAGATCGACGCGAACGGTCTGAGTATCACGCTGAACGACGGCAAGACCTATCGTGTGCCGGAAGAATTCAATTTCGAAGGTCTGAAAGCGGGCGTGAAGGTCGTTGTCTTCTACACGGAAGTGGATGGGAAACGTGTGGTCGACGATCTGCAGGTTGTGGAGTAAGCAGCCGCCTACCAAGTCAAAACCTCCTTTGTGAAACGAGCGGGTGCCACCTGTTTCTTCTCCCCGACGGGGAGAAGTCCGCGGCAGCGGAATGAGGGAGCAAGCTTTCCGAAATCCGGCAACGTTGCCCCCTCATCCGACTCTTAGGGCCACCTCTCCCCGGGTGAGAGAAGAAACAAGCTGCGATGTCCTGCCAATCATAGGAAAGCTGCCAGCCCCTAGGAAATCCACTCGACGCTGTTCCTGTCGATCTCGACCTTCAAAATCTGGTCCTGCGGGATTTGCGTCCGCGACGCCTCATCCTTGTCCATGCCTGAAACAAGTCTGAAAATCGAGCGGATGACGCCGCCATGGCAGACGCAGACGGTCGGCCGCTCCACGGAGGAGAGCCATGCGCCGATGCGCCAGGAGAGGATTTCATAGCTTTCGGCATCCTGGCCGGGGGGAATGAAATCCCACTTGTTGGCCTTGCGCGCCTTCACCCGGTCCGGAAATTCCTTCTTGAGCTCGGGCAACGTCTGCCCTTCCCAGTCACCGAAGGAAACTTCGATGAGGCGGTCGTCGGTGCGATAGGCCTTGGGATCGAGCCCCATCGCGCCGCGCATCAGTTCCATTGTCTCGCGCGTGCGCCCGAGCGGGCTTGCTACATAATCGAAATCCGCGGCCTGATCCCCCAGGAGGCGGGCGAGAAGCAGACCATTGCCGACCGCCTGCTGGCGGCCGAAATCATTGAGCGGAATGTCTTTCTGGCCCTGAAGCCGGCGTATCGCATTCCAGTCCGTTTGTCCGTGCCGGATCACATAGACGAGCAAGGCGATACCCCAGTTTCAAGCATTCCCGGTTGTCGTCAGTCCTTCACCACCGAAATGTCAGGCGCATCCACCGCCTTCATGCCGATGGTGTGGTAACCGGAATCGACATGGTGGATTTCGCCGGTCACGCCGGTCGAAAGGTCGGAGAGCAGGTAAAGCGCCGACTTGCCGACTTCCTCGATCGAAACGGTGCGCTTCAGCGGCGCATTATATTCGTTCCACTTGAGAATGTAACGGAAGTCGCCGATGCCGGAAGCAGCGAGCGTCTTGATAGGGCCGGCGGAAACGGCATTGACGCGGATGCCGCGATTGCCGAGGTCGACGGCGAGGTAACGCACGCTTGCCTCAAGCGCGGCCTTGGCCACGCCCATGACGTTGTAGTTCGGCATCACCTTTTCGGCGCCGTAATAGGTGAGCGTCACGATCGAACCACCGTCATTCATGACGGGCTCCGCCCGCTTGGCAACGGCGGCCAGCGAGAAGACGGAAATGTCCATGGTGCGGTTGAAATTGTCGCGGCTGGTGTCGAGGTAACGGCCGGTCAGCTCATCCTTGTCGGAAAAGGCAATGGCGTGCACGACGAAGTCGATCTTGCCCCAGTGCTTTTCCAGGCTGGCAAAAACCGCATCGATCGTCTCGAGATCGGTCACATCGCAGTGACCGGCCATGAAGGCGCCGAGTTCCTGGGCCAGCGGCTCGACACGCTTCTTCAGCGCATCGCCCTGCCAGGTGAGAGCCACTTCCGCGCCCGCGTCGGCGCAGGCCTTGGCGATGCCCCAAGCGATGGAACGATTATTGGCGACACCCATGATGAGGCCGCGTTTGCCAGCCATGAGGCCGGATGCCTGAGCCATTTTATGCTCCCTAGTACTTTTGATCGGTCCTGCCTATGGCATAGGCTGCAATCCTGTTCAAGATTGCCAAGGATCATCAACTGTTAGGGAACGTAACAAAGGGTGCGTTGTCCCGGTTATTCGCAAAACTTTCACAAATAAAGGCCTTCGCGCATGTGGCGCATCAGGTCGGTCACCTTTTCATCGGGCTTCTCGTGCAGGACGATGCGCAGTTCGATGACGAGATCGCCGGAGCCGCCATTGCCGTCGGCAAGACCCTTGCCGGCAATCCTGAGCGCGCGGTCCGAGCCTGACCAGGCTGGAATGGTGATGTTTTCCTCGCCAAGCGGCGTCTTGACCTTTGCTTCGCAGCCCAGAACCGCATCGCTGAGCGAGATCGGCAACGTCGTGTGGATATCGAAGCCACGAAGGGAAAACGCATCCTCGCGCGCGGTCAGCAATGTCACGGCGAGATCGCCGCGGGCCATGTTTGGAAGCTTCAGCCCCTGTCCCTTCAGCCGCACCACATGTCCGTCGGTCATGCCGGCTTCCAGCTGGAAGCGAACCTCTCGTTCATCGGCAAGCGATACGGTAATCCACTTTTGCTCCAGCAGATCGGCGACCGTGACGATGGCCTCCGCCGTGATATCGGGCGCCTTTTCGGGAGCTGGTTGCGGCGTGCGGAACCGGCGTACGAGAGCGCTGAAGAGATTGGCGGCAAGCGAGACGGGCGCCGCCCTGTCATCGCCAGCGCCGGACTGGGCGGCCTCGCCGGCGGCAGGTGTATCGCCTCTTGCGGCGCTTGCGGCAGCCTTTGCCGCTTCCGCCGCCTGCTGTACCTTGGGATCGTTCTGTGCCTCCGCGCCGAAAATCCGCTCGACGATGTCTTCGGCACTTTCCGTCCTGGCGTCGGTTTTCTGGCCGGTCTGCGTCCGGTTGCGGGCGTCCGCCCGGGCCAGTTCTTCCATCAGCTTTTCGGCCGCCCTGGCGCGTTCAGCCGCCTCGCGCGCGGCCTCCCGCTGCTGCATGATGGTCTGATCGCGCTGCTTTTTTTCTGCAGCCTTGCGGGCCTGATCGTAGAGATCGCGCTTTTTCGGGTCTTTCAGAAGGTCGTAGGCCTGTCCGATCTCGGCAAATCGCGCCGAGGCATCGGGGTCGTCGCGATTGGCGTCCGGATGAACGGTTTTCGCCTTCGTGCGCCAGGCGGCCTTGATTTCCTCGTGGCGGGCGTCACGTTTTACGCCGAGGATCGAATATGGATCGCGCATGCGAAACACCAGTTACGTTGGCTCAGGCGCCTGCCGCCCGTCATGGCGCAATCCTGAAGCTAACCCCTCCGAAAAGGGGTGCCCGCGATCATTCGCCTGCACGCCCTCGGTTTAATCAACGTCGACTGTTGCAATAAGTTGCTAATCACTCCTTTACGGAGCAGGTTCGACGCACCGGGGCCGCGCCTATTCCCCATGGAAGGGTAAACAGATTATTTCTGCTCGAAGCGGGTCATCAACCATTCGCCGGTTTCCGACAGGCAGGCCTGTCCGGAATAAGCTGCCACCCCTTCGAAGGAGTGGCGCGTTGTCTTGAAATCGCGGCAGACGAAACCGCTTGATTTGTCTTCGTGAATGGCGGTCACGACGCCGGCGCTGCCGGTGGCGGCGTTCGCCCAGGGCAGCGGCTGGTCGGCAAGTTTGGCGAGATCGGCCGATGTCACCGCATTGCGAATGGTCACATCGTCGGTCTGGGCGCTGCCATTCTGCTGGTTCGGCACGGAGGCGGTGGAAAGCGAGCGGTCAACCTTGTCGCCGCCGAACAGATCGAGGCTGACGCATCCGCTCAGCACCGCAAGCATCGACACGACGGCGGAAACTTCCGCTACCGACGAAAGGAGGCTCTTTGTTCGACTGTTCGACTTTGCTATGACGGTCACCATCTTTCACCAGAGATCATCTCTGGGGTCCAAATCAGCTCGGGAGCATTTTAGTCAATATGTCGGAAACGGGGTTAACATCCAGTGACTTCACGGAAGAAAATGAACCTTTCACGCTTTTTGCCGAATGGCTGAAGGATGCGACGGCTTCCGAGATCAACGATCCGAACGCGGTGGCACTTGCCACAGTGGACGAAAATGGCCTGCCGAATGTGCGCATGGTGCTGCTGAAAGGCGTCGATGACCGAGGCTTCGTGTTCTACACGAATTTCGAAAGCCAGAAGGGCCGGGAGATCCTCGGCCAGAAAAAAGCGGCCATGTGTTTCCACTGGAAGAGCCTGCGACGTCAGGTGCGCCTGCGCGGCGAGGTGGAGATCGTGAGCGACGAGGAGGCGGATGCCTATTACGCCTCCCGCCCGCGTGGCAGCCGCATCGGCGCCTGGGCATCCAAGCAGTCACGGCCGCTGGAAGGCCGTTTCGCGCTGGAAAAGGCGGTGGCTGAATATACCGCCAAATATGCGATCGGCGATTTTCCGCGCCCGTCCCATTGGTCCGGTTTCCGCATTCGCCCCGTCAGCATCGAATTCTGGCATGACCGCAAGTTCCGCCTGCATGACCGCATCGAATTCCGCCGCGACACGCCAGACGGTGCCTGGTCCAAGGTCCGCATGTACCCCTAAGGGCGTCAGGCCGCGCCATTGGCGCCTGCCTGTTTAAGCAGCAAATCAAACAGCGCCGGGCCAAGGGGGCCCGGCAGACGCTCCATCCGCCGTCCGTAAAGCGCTTTCGAATCGACGCTGCCGGAGAATCGTGATTAGAGTTGGATATCACGAACAAAGGATGAACAAATGCTTCTGTCCATGATGTGCCAGTTCGAGGCTGCCTCGCAGAAATATGCCGATGAAAACGGGATCGCCCGTGATCCCGACTGGTTCATGCTGAAGCTTCAGGAGGAGGTGGGAGAGGTTACGCAGGCCTGGAACCGGCTGACGGGGCGGGGGCGCAGCAGGGGCAGAAGCGAAGAGGAGATGAAGCGTGATCTGGCTGACGAAACCGCCGATCTGCTCGGCCACGTACTGCTGCTGGCGCATCGCAACGGTCTCGATCTCGAAAATGCGATAGAACGCAAGTGGCGCTTCAAGCCGGGGGCCTGACGCTCCGCCGAGGACCATTCGATCCTGCTGCGTCGCGCCTCCGCGATCCGCTAGGAGAACGCGATGACAAAGAACAGGATCGCAAGAGCGGCAGCCACAGGAGCCATGACCAGCTGCTCCGGGCGGCTTTTCGACATTGCATTCAATCCGATGCTCACCGCCATGTAACAGGCGATGATCCAGATTCCAGGTTCAACCCAGCCAGACGGCCAGATGTCGGCCCAACCCGCCTTTTGCAGCGGGAAGGAAACGAAAAGCGCATAAATGAGCGGTGTCGCTGCGCTGGCTATCCTTTGCCGTCCCGGCAATACCGTGTGCGCGCCGCCCCAGGCAAGGCGGCCGAAAGGGGCGCCGGCGGCGAGCGCAATCTGGAACAGGGACAGAACCAGCAGTATCAGCGTTATGAGTGACACGGCGACAGGCGTCATGATTACCCCGGTTATGGATACGCCGGCAGAGCCGTTTGCCCAGTAGCGGTGCCCCAGCCCGACACGTGTTTCATCATGACGCCAAATCGCGAAGCACGTATGACGCCGTTTCGCGCCCCCAGCCCGATTTTCATTCTACTCAGGCCTGCACTTTTTGCAGAAGGTCGGCCACCATATGCAGGTCGCTGGCGACGGCCACGCATTTCTCCCGCATTTCCTCGGTCGGCGGCGCAACGTCGGGCACCATAATCGTCATCATGCCCGCCGATGTCGCCGAGCGTACACCCGAGTATGAATCTTCCAGGGCAAGACAGCGGCTGGGATCAAGGGACAGTCGTCGCGCGGCTGTCAGATAGGGCATGGGCGCCGGTTTCGGCTCCGTATAGTCGCCGCGCGCGACAATTGTGTCGAAGCGTTTGAGAAGATCGTGGGGCCCAAGATGGCGCGTCACCGAATCGTGCCGCGACGAGGTGGCGATGGCGCGGCGGATATCGAGGCTGTCGAGAAGGTCGAGGATCTCGGTGACGCCCGGCTTCAACGCCACGCCATCAGCCATCATCACGCCAAGATGCCGGAGCCAGGCGTCTCGAAAACTGTCGATGGGAAAATCCGCGCCGTAATCAGCAAAAATGGTGCCGGTGATGACGTCCCAAGGGCTGCCGCAGACCTTCTGATAGGTCTCCACCCTCATGCCGTGGCCGCCTTCTTCCGAAGCCGCCAGAAATGAATCGCGATAGAGCCGCTCGCTCTCGATCAGCAATCCGTCCATGTCGAAAACCACGGCCCGCGGGAGAAAAGGCAGCATGGCTCAACCGAACCGGAAAGGGCGTTCGCCAAGGCTCTCGAACGGACGGATCAGGTAACCATCGGGATCGGCGACAATGAACTGCCGGTTGCCCACTTCGACCGTGCCGCGCCTGTACCATTTTTCTTCCAGCGGCATGACGAGGTCGATGGAGGATCGCTCCAGCCGGGAAAGAATGGGTTGCAGCGAGGGGACGGCAAGCTGCAGGTTCATGCCGCGGCCAAACGGAAATTCGAGCACGGCATTATCAGTCACGAATGTCCGCGTCGCGCCAATCTGGTCGATCATCAGCTGGGCTTCCCCCAGCGCCAGATAGGTAAAGCCCTCTTCGGGGCGCTCATAGACCACATGAAAACCGATCAGGTCGCAATAAAATGCGCGGCTTTTCTGCCAGTCGCTGACGGCAAGTTCAGGAACGAGGGCATTTCGTATGATGGTCATGGTCTCCTTTGCGCATCGGCCGGATCGGGATGTGGCCTTAGGGTAGGGGCTGATCTTAACGTCTTCCCGGCGGCATGCCAGAGGAAACCGCATCATGGCAGCCATGTGTGTGGTCAGGGGCTGACGAGGCGCCGACAGGCTCAGTGTGGCTGCAACTCTTTCTTCCGTCATTCCGGCCTTGAGCCGGAATCCAGCCAGCCCAAGTCCTTGGGCTGAAAAGAGTCTTCCCGCCGCGCCGACGCGCATCGGCTGGATTCCGGCTCAAGGCCGGAATGACGGGTGATGCACCGTTACATCACTTTATCCGCGCTACAGATACGCATTAACAGTCGTTACAGGCAGGGTCGGGAGATTTACGCCTTCGTGCCGCCCACGGTGATCTGGTCCATGCGCAGATGGGGCTGGCCGACGCCAACAGGCACCCATTGCCCGGCCTTGCCGCAATTGCCGATGCCGGTATCGAGTTTCGAATCATTGCCGATCATCGAGACGCGCTTCATCGCATCCGGCCCGTTGCCGATCAGCATGGCGCCCTTCACCGGCGCGCCGATCTTGCCGTTTTCGATGAGATAGGCCTCGGTGCAGCCGAACACGAATTTACCCGAGGTGATATCGACCTGGCCGCCGCCGAAGGAGACGGCATAGATGCCCTTCTTGACGGAGGCGATGATCTCTTCCGGCGTCTTGTCGCCCGACAGCATGTAGGTATTGGTCATGCGCGGCATCGGCACATAGGCATAACCCTGACGGCGACCGTTGCCGGTGGGCGTCGCACCCATCAGCCGGGCGTTCTGGCGGTCCTGCATGTAGCCCACCAGCCTGCCGTTCTCGATCAGCACGTTGTAACCGGAAGGGGTGCCTTCATCGTCCACGGTCAGCGAGCCGCGGCGGCTGTCGATAGTGCCGTCGTCCACCACGGTCACGCCGGGCGCGGCGACCATTTCGCCCATCAGGCCGGCGAATGCGGACGTCTTCTTGCGGTTGAAATCGCCTTCCAGACCGTGACCCACGGCCTCATGCAGCATCACACCCGGCCAGCCGGAGCCCAGCACCACATCCATCGTGCCGGCCGGGGCATCGATGGCGGTGAGGTTGACGAGCGCCTGACGCAGTGCCTCATCGGCGCCGCGCTGCCAGTTTTCTTCTGTGATGAAATCGCCGAAACCGACCCGGCCGCCAATGCCATAGGAGCCGCTTTCCTGCCGATCGCCTTCACCCGCCACGACGGAGATGTTGATGCGGGTCATCGGCCTGACGTCACTGACGCGGTGGCCATCGGCGCGCAGAATGTCAACCACCTGCCAGCTTGCGGAAATCGTCGCCGTTACCTGCCGGACATTGGTGTTCTTGTCACGCAGATAGGCATCGATATCGGTGAGAAGCTTCACCTTCTCTTCGAAGCTCGGGCTGCCGATGGGATTCTCGTCGCCATAGAGCTTCTTGTTGGTGCGCTGCGGTGCGGCGGCATAGGAGCCGGAGTAACCTCTCGTCACTGCGCTGACCGCATCCGATGCACGTTTCAGCGCGCTTTGCGAAAGCTCGCCCGCATGGGCGTAACCCACCGTCTCGCCGGCGACCGCCCGCAGGCCGAAACCCTGGTCTGTA
The DNA here is from genome assembly GCF_037203725.1 of Agrobacterium sp. CMT1. Lineage (NCBI taxonomy): Bacteria > Pseudomonadati > Pseudomonadota > Alphaproteobacteria > Hyphomicrobiales > Rhizobiaceae > Agrobacterium > Agrobacterium sp. CMT1. Next base: position 283,589 of record NZ_JBBCAR010000001.1, on the reverse strand, counting down.
TTGAAGGAACCGCCCTTGAGCCGGCCATTATCGAAAGTCAGCGACTCGGCCTGCGCATGTTCGATGAAAAGCTCGCCATCGTCAGCGCCGGCGAGCGCCTCGCCGACGAGCTTGCGCAATTGCGTTTCGTCGCAATCGAAGAGTTTTACAAGATCGTCGGTCATAGGAGGCTCCAGTCATTATCGTTCATGACCGATTTAGGCACTGGAGCGGGCGGACGCAAGGCTGTCCGGTACGGCAGGCTTCAAGGAAGCGCGTCGTAACCTTCGGCAAACCCCGTCAGTTCGATCGGAATGCCGACGCGGTCCTGATCGACGGATTCACGCAGTGCAAAAACAGCGTTCTTGCCGGCGCGCAGAACCTTCAGCAACTCGTCGTCAATATCAACTTCCACATAGCAGCCTTCGGAGAAGCAGCGGGTGAAATAGGCGCGGCCGATATTGTTATTGTCGATATAGAGTTCCATGCCGTCCTTCAGAAGCACGCCCAGCGGTGCGAGGATGCGGAGGATGCGCGACTTGCGGTCGGCCGTCTTCAGCACCACCACTGAAAGACCGACTTCCGGGCGGTCGTCGGCAATCACGTTCTGCATCAGGGCGCATTGTTCTTCCGAAGCGCCCGCCGGCTTGTCACAGATGACAGACCATGCGCCATGCGTCGACTTCGGCGTTCCGGGCTGCGGCTGTTGCGCCAGCGCCGCGGCGGCGGGGGCGATGATGGCAAGACCGGCGGCGGCAAGAAAAGTGCGCGCGAGCGGGGAAAGACGCATGGATACCTCTGGGATTCGAATCAGTGCGGCTATTTTGACGCCATAATCCGGAAAAAAAAGCCTCGGGCTTTCAATTCCAGCCGAGTTGGGCGGAAATAGGACCTGTTGGTCCTGATGGCAGCCGGATTTGTTCCCGGCATCGGTCGTCATCCCGCGATCAAACCGGCTGGAAGACGGGGCTTGCCGCATTTTTTCGTCTCGAAATCGTCTTCGGCAGACGAGCCGACGCACAGGCTGCAGGAAAGTCGCGCGCGGATTGATCAATGGCAAAATTGGGGCGCATCCGTGGCGTGACGCATATTGCGGCAGAGGGCAAACTGTGGTTTGAAGTTATTACCATTAGCATGGATTCTGCGCCTGTGATTGATCTGGATCAGGCGCGTGAGGGAGAGGGTACCGTGAGGAATAGGATTTACGCAGCACTGGCGGGGATGACCTGTCTGCTCACGGCTGTCGGCGCCCACGCCGATCAGCCGGTGCATTGGCAAATGGGCATGCAGGAGGCCGCCACGCCGATCATGCACGAAATACGCTGGTTCGAACAATATACGCTCTGGTTCATTGTTCCGGTTACGCTTTTCGTTCTTGCGCTGCTCATCGTCGTCGTTCTGAAATTCCGCGCTTCGGCCAATCCCGTGCCTTCGAAGACCAGCCACAACACGGCAATCGAAGTGGTCTGGACGCTGGCGCCGGTTCTCATTCTCCTGTTCCTTGCTTTCCCGTCGTTCAATCTTTTGAACGCGCAGCTCACACAGCCGGAAAACCCCGACGTGACGCTGAAGGCGACCGCCACGCAGTGGCTGTGGAGCTACGAATATACGGCTGCCGAGGGCGCCGAGCCGGTCTCCTTCGACAGCTACATGCTGAAGGATCAGGATCGCGCCGCCGCCGGCAAGGAGGACAAGGCCCGCTATCCGCGTCTTCTCGCAGTAGACAATGAAATGGTTGTCCCGGTCGGCAAGACCGTTCGCCTGCTCGTCACCGCCGCGCCGACGGATGTGATCCATTCCTTCGCCATGCCGGCTTTCGGCGTCAAGATCGACGCTGTTCCGGGCCGCCTGAACGAAACCTGGTTCAAGGCGGAAAAAGAAGGCCTTTATTACGGCCAGTGTTCCGAGCTTTGCGGCAAGGATCACGCCTTCATGCCCATCGCCATTCGGGTGGTTTCCGAACAGCAGTACAACACCTGGCTCGCCGCCGCCGGTTCTGACCTGAACGGCGCGAACCGGGCGCTGATGGCCTCTGTCGATGGCGCTCCGCGCACCGTCGACGTTGCCGCCAACGAAACCAACTGATTCTGGAGTGAGGACAATGGCTGGACCTTCCGCATACGACGATCATCACTCGCATGGTCATTCCGCACATGATGGGCACGCGCATGACGACCATTCGCACGATGCACATCATTCCCATACGCCGGGCTTCTTCGCCCGCTGGTTCCTGTCCACCAACCATAAGGACATCGGCACGCTCTACCTGATCTTTGCGATCATGGCCGGCATCGTCGGCGGCGGGCTTTCCGTCGTCATGCGCATGGAACTGCAGGAGCCGGGCATCCAGATTTTCCACGGTCTGGCCTCCATGGTCTACGGCTTTGAGGGCGACGCTGCCATCGACGGCGGCAAGCACATGTTCAACGTGTTCACCACCGCACACGCCCTGATCATGATCTTCTTCATGGTCATGCCGGCGCTGATCGGCGGTTTCGCCAACTGGATGATCCCGATCATGATCGGTGCGCCGGACATGGCTTTCCCGCGCCTGAACAACATCTCCTTCTGGCTGATCGTTCCGGCCTTCATCCTGCTCATTCTGTCGCTCTTCGTCGAAGGGCCGGCGGGTGCTTATGGTGTCGGCGGCGGGTGGACCATGTATCCGCCTCTGTCGACAAACGGCATGCCCGGACCGGCCGTGGATCTGGCGATCTTTGCGCTGCACGTTTCGGGCGCGTCGTCCATCCTCGGTGCGATCAACTTCATCACCACCATCCTCAACATGCGCGCCCCGGGCATGACGCTGCACAAGATGCCACTCTTCGCCTGGTCGGTGCTCGTCACTGCGTTCCTGCTGCTGCTTTCGCTGCCGGTTCTGGCTGGTGGCATCACCATGCTTCTGACGGACCGCAATTTCGGCACGGCATTTTTCTCGCCGGAAGGCGGCGGTGACCCGATCCTCTATCAGCACCTGTTCTGGTTCTTCGGCCATCCGGAAGTGTACATCCTGATCCTGCCCGGCTTCGGCATCATCAGCCACATCGTGTCCACCTTCTCGAAGAAGCCCGTCTTCGGTTATCTCGGCATGGCTTACGCCATGGTCGCGATCGGCGCGGTCGGCTTCATCGTCTGGGCGCACCACATGTATACGGTTGGCCTGTCGCTGGAAGCACAACGCTACTTCGTCTTCGCAACCATGGTCATCGCGGTGCCGACGGGCATCAAGATTTTCTCGTGGATCGCGACGATGTGGGGCGGCTCGCTGACCTTCTCGACACCAATGGTCTGGGCAATCGGCTTCATCTTCCTGTTCACGGTCGGTGGCGTCACGGGCGTCCAGCTCGCCAATGCCGGTCTCGACCGCTCGCTGCACGATACCTATTACGTGGTGGCCCATTTCCACTACGTTCTGTCGCTCGGCGCCGTCTTTGCGATCTTCGCCGGCTGGTATTACTGGTTCCCGAAGATTTCCGGCTACATGTACAGCGAGTTCATCGGAAAACTGCATTTCTGGGTCATGTTCGTCGGTGTGAACCTGATCTTCTTCCCGCAGCACTTCCTCGGTCTTGCCGGCATGCCGCGCCGTTACATCGATTATCCAGATGCCTATGCCGGCTGGAACCTGGTGTCGTCCTACGGGTCCTATATCTCGGCCGTCGGCGTGCTGATCTTCCTTTTCGGTGTCTGGGAAGCTTTCGCCAAGAAGCGGATCGCCGGCAACAATCCCTGGGGTGAAGGCGCGACGACGCTCGAATGGCAGCTGTCTTCCCCGCCGCCGTACCACCAGTGGGAACAGCTTCCGCGCATTCGCTGATGCACGGATCGGGACGCGCGGTAAGGCTCGCGGGTCCCGAGCGCTGAGAAAGAGGGCGGCACGGTCAGGCCCGTGCCGTTTTCCTGAACGGGCTGCCTTTACTGCCGCGTGACATTTTGTCCAAGCGATGCTTGCCTTCCAGCGTGATACATGCGCCGGGATATGATAAATGCCAGTTTTGGCCTTTATGAATGGCAAGCGCAGACGAATGGCGGCAAGACACGGCGTAAGGCCGGGCAGATGGCATCGGTTGAGCCGGCTGCCGGTCAGGCCGTGACGTTCGGGACCCATGGATCGACGCATCGCGCATTCCGGAACTCTCACTCGTGTTTCCGGCCGATGCAGGGAATGTCGCGACAGGCGGCGTTCGAAGGAAGCAGGACAGGAAATGACCGTTATCGACAATCGCGAAATGCTGGGCGCGGAAAGCTCCGAACTCTCGGAAGCCGGCGCGCGCGATTATTTCGAATTGCTGAAACCGCGCGTCATGTCGCTCGTGGTCTTCACGGCCTTTGCGGGCCTCGTGCTGGCGCCGGGTGAAATCAACCCGATACTCGGCATCATCGCTATTCTCTGCATCGCCGTCGGCGCGGGCGCGTCCGGTGCGCTCAACATGTGGTACGATGCCGATATCGATGCCGTCATGAGCCGCACCGCCAGGCGACCGATCCCGTCCGGCCGTATCACCCCGCGCGAGGCGCTGGCCTTTGGCCTGACGCTGTCGGCCTTCTCGGTAGTCATTCTCGGCCTTGCGATCAACTGGTTCTCGGCCGGTCTTCTGGCCTTCACCATCTTCTTTTATGCTGTCATCTATACGATGTGGCTGAAACGCTCGACGCCGCAGAACATCGTGATCGGCGGCGCGGCAGGCGCTTTCCCGCCCATGCTTGGCTGGGCCTGCGTCACCGGCGGCGTTTCGCTGGACAGCATCATCCTGTTCCTCATCATCTTCCTGTGGACGCCTGCGCATTTCTGGGCGCTGGCCCTGTTCAAGATGCGTGATTATGGCGCCGTTGGCATTCCGATGATGCCGAATGTTGCTGGCGAGCGCTCCACCAAGAACCAGATGATCTGTTATGCGGTGTTGACCACAGCCGCAGCCGTCGCGCCTTATTTCACTGGTCTGGCAAGCGCCGGTTACGGTATTTTCGCGGCAGTGCTGAGCGCCATCTTCGTATACTGTTCGCTCGATGTCCGGCGCATGCCGGAGGGTGACGAAAAGATGTTGCCGGCCAAGAAAATGTTCGCTTATTCGGTGCTTTACCTTTTTGCGATTTTCTCCGGCCTTCTGGCCGATCATTTCGCGCCGGCCCTGAAGGCCGTCATGTCGGGAGTCCTGTGATGGAAACGGTGGAACTGAGCGCGGCGCAGAAAAAATCGAGACGCGGGCGCAATATTGCGCTCGGCGTCCTGCTCGCCGGTCTGGTGGTGCTATTCTACATCATCACCATCATCAAGATCGGTTCGCACTGACGGGCTGATCGAGGGGGAAGGAGGAGGATATGGCGAATATGGAAGCGCAGACAACGGGGACCGAGCGGCAGCGGGTGAGCAATCGCTCCATCCTCGTTCTCTGTCTGGTGTTTTTCTGCGCCATGATCGGCATGGCCTACGCCGCCGTGCCGCTTTATACGTTGTTCTGCCGTGTCACCGGTTACAACGGCACGACCCAGCGCGTCGAGCAATATTCCGATGTGATCCTCGACAAGACCATCAATGTCACCTTTGACGCCAATACGTCGAACGGCCTCAACTGGGATTTCCAGCCGGTCGACAGGAAGGTCACGCCGAAGATCGGCGAAACGGTGCAGGTGACCTTCAAGGCGACGAACCGTTCACCGGTGGCGACCACGGGCACGGCGGTCTTCAACGTCACGCCCATGGAAGCCGGCGCCTATTTCAACAAGGTGGAGTGCTTCTGCTTCACCGAAACGACGTTGCAGCCCGGCGAAACGCTGGAAATGCCGGTGGTGTTCTTCGTCGATCCTGACATCGCCACGGCGCGCGAGACCAAGAGCATTCATACTTTAACGCTGTCCTATACGTTTTATCCGGCCAAAACCGAAAAACCGGTTGCGTCCTTGCCGGTAAAAACCGAATCTGGCGAAAGCAAATTGTGAGAGGAGATCCGGCCTTTGCCGAGGCCGGATCAGGGAAGAGACACCAGGGGATTGTCGCAATGGCAGATACGCATCAGAAGAACCACGATTACCACATTATCGATCCAAGCCCCTGGCCGCTTCTGGCCTCGATCGGCGCTTTCATCCTGACTTTCGGTGGCGTTTGTTACATGCGTTACCTGTCGGGGGGCTCCTTCAAGCTGTTCGGCGCGGAACTCGCCAATCCCTGGCTGTTCTATATCGGTCTCGTCATCGTGCTCTACACCATGTATGCGTGGTGGGCGGATACGATCAAGGAAGGCCGCGAAGGCAATCACACCCGCGTCGTTTCGCTGCATCTGCGTTACGGCATGATCATGTTCATCGCCTCAGAGGTGATGTTCTTCGTCGCATGGTTCTGGGCATATTTCGATGCCAGCCTCTTCCCCCACGAAGCTATTCAGGCGTCGCGTCTCGAATATACCGGCGGACAATGGCCGCCCAAGGGCATCGAAGTCATCGATCCATGGCATCTGCCGCTCTACAACACCGTCATCCTGCTGCTGTCGGGCACCTGTGTCACCTGGGCGCATCATGCTCTGCTGCACAATGACCGCAAGGGCCTGATATCGGGTCTGGTGCTCACCGTTGCGCTTGGCGTGCTGTTCTCCACCGTGCAGGTTTACGAATACATGCACGCCCCGTTCGACTTCAAGAATTCGATCTACGGCGCGACCTTCTTCATGGCCACCGGTTTCCACGGTTTCCACGTCTTCGTGGGCACGGTGTTCCTGCTGGTCTGCCTGTTCCGCGCCATTGCCGGCGGGTTCACGCCCACCCAGCATTTCGGTTTCGAAGCCGCTGCCTGGTACTGGCACTTCGTTGACGTTGTCTGGCTGTTCCTGTTCTTCGCCATCTATATCTGGGGTGGCTGGGGCGCGCCAATTCACGGCTGATAGGGCCAAGGGCCAAAGCAAGGCATCCGGTGGAGCGAGCGGGTGCAATCGTTTCTTCTCCCCGCCGGGGAGAAGTCCGCGGCAGCGGGATGAGGGGGCTCCGGTAGAGATATCCGGAGAGCTAGCCCCCTCATCCGACCCTTCGGGCCACCTTCTCCCCGGCGGGGAGAAGAAGACGGGACGCGATCGAGCAAGAAACAAGTGCCCGGGTTTTGAGGCAGGTTTCCAAGAGATCGACGTCGCCCTCGGACTTTGGCCAACTTTGCGGGAGGTTTCACCATGTCAGAGCCATCAGGCAGCAAGTTCGCCCCGGTCGACCCGATCAAGGTGGGCTTGAAGGGCTGCTGCCCTCGCTGCGGCAACGGGCGCCTTTTCGATGGTTTTCTGACGGTAAAACCCGCCTGCAGCGCATGCGGACTGGATTACGGTTTTGCCGATGCGGGTGATGGCCCGGCGGTTTTCGTCATGCTGATCGTCGGTTTTCTGGTTGTCGGGCTGGCGCTCTGGTTCGATCAGCATTTTGCGCCGCCCGTCTGGGTGCATGTCATCTTGTGGTTGCCATTCACGGTGATTGTCTCCCTCGTGCTGCTGCGCAAGCTGAAGGGCATCATGATTGCGCTGCAATACCGCAACAATGCAAGCGAAGGCAGGCTTGACCGTGAATGACGTGTCCCACATGAAGGCGGCGGAAAGGCGGGTCTGGTTCGCTGCGCCGCTGGTTCTGCTGGCGCTTGCCATTCTTCTCGGGCTCGGCACCTGGCAGGTAAAGCGGCTTTACTGGAAAGAGGCACTTCTCGCCGATATAGAAGAACGGCGAAACGCTGCCCCCGCCACGGTTGCCGAAATAGAGGCGATTGCCAAAAGCGGCGGCGATATCGAGTATCGCAAGGTCAGTCTGTCCGGTACCTTCGATCACGCCCGCGAGCGGCATTTCTTCGCCACCCACCAGGGCAGAACCGGCTATTACATCTATACGCCGCTGACGCTTGCCGATGGCCGCGTCCTCTTCGTCAATCGCGGTTTTGTGCCCTTCGAGATGAAGGATCCGGCCAAGCGATCCGAGGGGCAGGTGACGGGCGAGGTGACGATTACGGGGCTGGCGCGTGCGCCGCTTGTCGCCAAGCCTTCCTCGCTGCTGCCGGACAACGATATCGCCAAGAACATATTCTACTGGAAGGATCTGGCGGCCATGGCCTCCAGTGCGGATATTCCGCCGGACCGGCTGGTCAAGCTTTTCGTGGATGCCGATGCCGCCCCCAATCCCGGCGGCTGGCCGCAGGGCGGGGTGACGCTGATAGATTTGCCCAATAATCACCTGCAATATGCGATAACGTGGTATGGTCTGGCTGCAGCCCTTGTCATCGTCGCCGGTTTTGCCTATTTCCGGAACCACAAGGCGCGCGATGAATAGTGCGCCTGCCGCCCGGCAGGGCTGGCCATCGGCAGGGCACGGAGCACGCCTAAGGAGCTGGAATGAACATCGCCGTTTCCAAACCCCCTTTGACGATAAGGCTGTGCGGACCGCGTGGCTTTTGCGCGGGCGTGGACCGGGCGATCCAGATCGTCGTGCTGGCGCTGAAGGCCTATGGCGCGCCCGTTTATGTTCGCCACGAAATCGTGCATAACCGCTATGTGGTGGAAGGGCTGGAGGCCAAGGGTGCGGTCTTCGTCGAGGAATTGCATGAAATTCCGGCTGAACATCGCGAGCAGCCGGTGGTTTTCTCGGCGCATGGCGTTCCTAAATCGGTGCCTGAGGATGCGCAGGCGCGCAACCTGTTTTATCTCGATGCCACTTGCCCGTTGGTCTCCAAGGTCCACAAGCAGGCCATGCGCCACCAGCGCCTCGGCCGCCATGTGGTGCTGATCGGCCATGCCGGTCATCCAGAGGTCATCGGCACCATGGGCCAGCTTCCCGAAGGCACCGTCTCGCTCATCGAAACGGTGGAGGATGCCGACCGTTATGAGCCGCTGGACCGCGAAAATCTCGGCTTTGTCACCCAGACGACCCTGTCGGTCGATGACACGGCAGGCGTGATCGCCAGGCTGCAGGAACGCTTCCCGGCCATTCAGGCGCCCGCCGCCGACAGCATCTGTTACGCGACCACCAACCGTCAGGATGCGGTGAAACAGGCAGCGCCCGGCTGCGACCTGTTCATCGTCGTCGGAGCCCCCAATTCCTCCAATTCCAAGCGGCTGGTGGAAGTGGCCCTGCGTGCGGGTGCGAAGCGCTCTGTCCTGGTGCAGCGCGCCTCCGAAATCGACTGGAATGAAATCGGCGACATCCGCACCGTCGGTCTCTCGGCCGGTGCATCCGCTCCTGAAGTCATCGTCGATGAAATCATCGAAGCCTTCAAGGCGCGTTTCGACACCACGCTCGATCTCGCCGTGACGGTTGAGGAAACGGAACATTTCCTCGTCAATCGCGAGTTGCGCAGCATCGAGCTGACGACGGATGATATGGCTTTCGTCAACGGCAATGCCAGCAACGCGCTGCCGCCTAAGGCTGCAGCCGGCGCCTGACATGGTTTGGCGGGAAGGGTGGTATTCGCCCCGCGCCGCTCTGCCGGATTTCCACTCCATCCTTCATCAAGAGATTTAAAATTGGCAGTTTATACTGATATCACCGAAGATGATCTGAGGAATTTCCTCACGCAGTACGACGTCGGCAGCCTCACTTCCTACAAGGGAATTGCCGAAGGCGTCGAAAACTCCAATTTCCTGCTGCATACCACCAAGGACCCGCTGATCCTGACGCTTTATGAAAAGCGTGTGGAAAAATCCGATCTGCCTTTCTTCCTCGGCCTCATGCAGCATCTGGCCGCCAAGGGCCTGTCCTGCCCCTTGCCGCTGCCGCGCAAGGATGGCGAGTTGCTGGGAGAGCTGTCGGGCCGCCCCGCCGCGCTTATCTCCTTCCTTGAGGGAATGTGGCTGAGAAAGCCGGAGGCGAAACATTGCCGCGAAGTCGGCAAGGCGTTGGCCGCCATGCATTTGGCGGGCGAAGGCTTCGAGATCAAGCGGCCGAACGCGCTCTCCGTCGAGGGCTGGAAGGTGCTGTGGGAGAAATCCGAAGACCGTGCGGACGAGGTGGAGAAGGGACTGAAGGACGAGATTCGCCCCGAGATCGATTATCTCGCGGCGCATTGGCCGAAGGACCTGCCGGCCGGTGTCATCCATGCGGATTTGTTTCAGGACAATGTGTTCTTCCTCGGCGACGAACTCTCCGGTCTGATCGACTTTTACTTCGCCTGCAACGACCTGCTCGCTTATGATGTGTCGATCTGCCTCAATGCCTGGTGCTTTGAAAAGGATGGCGCTTACAACGTCACCAAGGGCAAGGCGTTGCTGGAAGGTTACCAGTCCGTGCGGCCGCTCAGTGAAGCGGAGCTGGAAGCGCTGCCGCTTCTGGCGCGCGGTTCGGCTCTGCGCTTCTTCCTGACGCGGCTTTACGACTGGCTGACAACGCCGGAGGGCGCGCTGGTGGTGAAAAAAGACCCGCTGGAATATCTGCGCAAGCTGCGGTTCCACCGTTCCATCGCCACTGTCGCCGAATACGGGCTGGCCGGCGAATGAAGCATGTCGATATTTTCACCGATGGCGCCTGCTCCGGCAATCCGGGTCCGGGAGGCTGGGGTGCGGTGCTGCGTTACGGCGAGGTGGAGAAGGAACTCTGCGGCGGCGAGGCAGAGACCACCAACAACCGCATGGAACTGATGGCGGCGATTTCCGCGCTCAATGCGCTCAAGGCCCCCTGCGAAGTCGATCTTTACACCGACAGCGCCTATGTGAAGGACGGCATCACCAAGTGGATTTTCGGCTGGAAAAAGAAGGGCTGGAAGACAGCCGATAACAAGCCGGTCAAGAATGTGGAGCTGTGGCAGGCACTGGAAGTGGCGCGCGAGCGCCACAAGGTTACCTTGCACTGGGTGAAGGGCCATGCCGGCCATCCGGAAAACGAGCGCGCCGATGAATTGGCGCGAAAAGGCATGGAGCCTTTCAAACGGCGGTAATGCAAGATTGCTCTATTTTGCGCCGGACAAAATCCGAGCCGGCACGCCCCCATCCGGGGTTGTGAAAACCGAAACCCGACCTATCTTGTCGTCAAGGGGTGCTCCGGTGGTGCCCAACGGAGGAGAAAAATCCGGATGATCCTGCATTGTGTCTTTCTACGCTTCAAAGCCGCGACGGCCGCTTCTGAAAAACATGCAATTTTCGAGGCGATCGCCGCCCTGAAAGACGTGATACCCGGCATCGTCGATGTGAAATACGGACAGAACGTTTCACCCGAAGGGCTGAATGGCGGTTTTGTCGATGGCTTCATCGTGACGCTTGAAAGCCCGGAAGCCCGGGACGAATATCTTGCCCACCCCAGGCATATGGAGGTGGGGGAGCGCCTCGTGTCACTCACCGATGGCGGTCTTGCCGGGCTTCTGGTGTTTGATATGAATGTTTGAGAAGGCGGCTCCTCGCCGCTCTCTTCCCTCATGCTCGGGCCCGCTCCAAACATCTGCAGCATTTCGTTTTTGGTGAAATGATTGGATCCCCGGGACAAGCCCGAGGATTTATGGCCCGGCCTGTGGCCAAACAATCGGCCTTAAAGCTGCTCGATCATCGCCGCAGCGGCAGAGACCGTCGCCTGACCGGGGTTCTCTTCCACGTTGAGTGACTTCACGACGCCGTCTTCCACCAGCATCGAATAACGCTTGGAACGCACGCCGAGGCCGCCGGCGGAGAGGTCGGCATCAAGGCCGAGCGCCTTGGTGAAGGACGCATCCCAGTCGGCGAGGAAATGGATTTTGCCCTGACCGCCCGAAGATTGCGCCCATGCGCCCATTACATGCCAGTCGTTGACGGCAACGACTGCGATATCGTCAACGCCTTTGGCCAGAATAGTGTCGCGGTTTTCAAGATAACCCGGCAGGTGGTTCAGCGAGCAGGTGGGGGTGAAAGCGCCGGGAACGGCAAAGAGAACAACCTTCTTCCCGCCGAAAAGCGCGTCCGTGGTGGTTTCCACCGGGCCATCGGCCGTCTTTTCCTTGAAGGTTGCGGAAGGCAGTTTATCGCCGATCTTGATGGTCATGTCCGTGCTCCTATGGCCGTTCGGTTCGCGCGACTATAGAGTTTGCCAGGGAAAAGTGGAACCCGGTTTTCCCTGGAAGACAAACGAAAACAAGCTGTCCGGATACTGGCAGGTTCGCAACGAATCCAACGGTATCAGGAGCACGGAAATGAAATCCGCCATGCGGTTTTCACGGTGGATTCCACCGCGGAGCCACCGTTCAGGGCTTCGGGAAATTCAGCATCGTCTCCATGGCCCGGTCGCCCGATTTGACCAGAATGGGCCAGCTGTTGCCCTGCACCTGATAGGTTTTCGGCAGGCCCTTGATGTTCATGTAGAAGGAGAGCTTGCGCTTGTCGCGCACGAGGTTCTGCGGCTCGTAATAGGCAAAACCCGAGGGGCCGGCGATGAAGATTTCGGTCTCCTTCGGCGCGTTTTCCGGAAGCTGCAGCTGCACGCCGAGCATGGTCTTGTCGGGCGTGATGTGGAAATCGATCACCTTGAAATCGTCGGATGCCGCTTCGGGCAGTGTTTCGCGCGCCTCTTCGAGAAGGCGGCGCTCCTCGCTGTCATCATCACCAGCCGTGCCCCGGTCGATGGAGAACTTCGCCTCGAAAGGGATACAGATATTCTGGCAGACGCCGATGAATGCGGTGAGGTCGATCTTCCCGCCTGCTGCCGGATCGGTAACCTTCAGCTGAAAGGGAAGGCTGACGGCGTGGTCATAACCGATATCGGTTATATCGCCGTTTTCGATCAACTTCGGAACCGGATAGGCCATGGCGGTCAGCATCGCACCGCTGGTCGGATCAGGCGTGATCTGCGGCGGTATGCCTGCTTCTCCGGGTTCGCGCCAATAGGTTATCCAGCCGTCCTTCGGCTCGATCTGCAATACGCCGCGCACCACGCCGTTTGCATCCACGGCAAGGCTCGCGACGCGCATCTGGCCGCCCTCGCTCCTGGCCCAGTCGGTAATGTCGGCCCGGGCGGCTTGCATGCCGCCAAGGAGGGCGGCAAAAGCAGCCGCGAGGTGAAGATGTGAAAATCGAAAGAATAACCTGACGCTCATGCTTCCCGTCTAACCCAACATCGACCGGCGGACCAGTTACGAATTCGTGGGGTTCATCATTTTCGGTTGATTGATCGGGCGGTATGCCGCATCCTGTCCTTTGTCGAAGTGCGAACGCCGTTTTCCGTTAAACGACGGAATTCGGCCTGCTGGAGGCGCCTGTGAGCTTTTCAACCCTGATGGACAAGCGCGAACGTGGCTTTCTCGACGGCCAGTTCCTCATTGCGATGCCGGGGCTGGACGACGGCAATTTTGCCCGTGCGGTGATCTATATCTGCGCCCACTCGGACGCCGGGGCCATGGGTTTCATCATCAACCGGCCGCAGCAGATTACCTTCACGGACATACTGCTCCACCTGAAACTGGTGGACAGCAACGACGCCATCATGCTGCCCAACCGCACCCGTGAGTTCCCGATCCAGTGCGGCGGCCCGGTGGAATCCGGCCGAGGTTTCGTTCTGCATTCGGATGACTATTTAAGCGAATCCAGCATTCCCGTCAGCGATGACATTTCGCTGACCGCAACGCTGGATATCGTCCGCGCCATTTCCAACGGCCGCGGCCCGCAAAGGGCCACCATGATGCTCGGTTATGCCGGCTGGGGGCCAGGACAACTGGAAAACGAGATCGCCAATAATGGCTGGCTGAACTGCCCGGCTGCGGAGGAGCTGATTTTCGACCGCGGGTTGGACAATAAATACGAGCGGGCGCTCGCCCTGATGGGCGTTGATGCACGCATGCTCTCCACAGATGCGGGGCATGCCTGAGCCTCATCTTCCCGCTCGTGTTGGCTGGAACCATTCTTCTCCCTTTGGCGTTACTTACCCGGAAAGCCGCACAGACAGTACGGTTCAACTAGGGAGCAGTAATATGGGTAGCACATCTGACAAGGTCGCCGGTAAAGCCAATGAAGTTGCTGGTAAGGTGAAGAAGAACGTCGGTGAAGCGACCGGCAATAATGAATTGCGCGCCAAGGGTGCCGCCCAGGAAACCAAGGGCAAGGTACAGTCCTCCGTCGGCAAGGCGAAGGATGCCGTAAAGGGCGCCGTCGACCGCATGTAATATCGCCGTATTGATTGCGCCTCTCTGATGATGGGGCGCGCGGAGCGCATGTGTTCAAGAGCACATGCGCTCTTGTCGTCTGAGCGCCGGAACGCTCTTCCTGTTGCGCCGTTCATGCCGTCGTCCCAGATTTGCCTCCGACCAACTGATCCATCGCAAGGGTTTCATCGATGAAGCTTTTTTCCTGCGCATCCTGCGGCCAGCCGGTGCATTTCGACAATCGTTTTTGCGTTTCCTGCGGTCATCGTCTTGCCTTCGTGCCGGAGCGCCTGTCCATGGAGGCGCTGGCCCCGGCCGGTGAGCCGAACTGGCAGATCGTCGCGGAACCGCAAAAACAGGTGCGGTTTTGCGCCAATGAAGTGAACGATATCTGCAACTGGTCGGTGCCCGCGGGAAGCGAAAGCGCATTTTGCCCTGCCTGCAGCCACAATCGCCTTGTGCCCGACATTGCGACGCAACAGGGAATTGAGCAATGGCGTCGTATCAGCCAGGCGCAGCGTCATCTGTTTTATTCTATCCTGCGGCTCGGCCTCCCGCATCCCAACCGTGATGCCGATCCCGCTGGCGGCCTTGTCTTCGACTTTCTGGTGGATGAGGTGGCGCCAGATGGTTCCGTCATTCCGGCCATGACCGGTCATGACGAGGGGCTGATCGCCATTCGTGCGGCCGAGGCCGACGATGCTACGCGCGAACAGGTGCGCGCCAATATGAACGAGCCGTACCGCACAATGCTCGGCCATTTCCGCCACGAAGTCGGTCACTTCATCTGGAACAAGCTCGTACGCGATGCAAACCGACTGGAGGCCTGCCGCGCCGTCTTTGGCGATGACAGAGAAGATTATGGCGCTGCCCTGCAACGCAGTTACGAGGAGGGTCCACGTCCCGACTGGCAGGACAGCTTCATCAGTTCGTATGCCTCCGTCCACCCTTGGGAGGATTTTGCCGAATGTTTCGCGCATTATCTGCATATCGTCGATACGCTTGAGACCGCGCGCGCCTTCGGCGTGGCAATCGACCCCGACGGGCATGAAGAAATGGCGGCGGAGGTGACTTTCGATCCTTACAATGCCCGCAGCGCTGCACAGCTGGTCAAGGCCTGGATTCCGCTCAGCGTTGCGATCAACTCGATCCAGCGCAGCATGGGGGAAGCGGACCTCTATCCCTTCGTCCTGACGCCGCCGGTGGTTGCGAAGATGGAGTTCATTCACGACCTGCTGCATGGGAGGGTGGCGGCGGATGCGTCAACACCGGTGCAGGCTGCCGTGGTTCAGTGAATATCGACAAGCGAGGAGTAAAAGCCGGCAAACGCGGTGTTTCCTCCTCCGGTCGTGCCGGACTTGATCCGGTATGAGGCCTGCCCAAGTCCTTGGCTTGAAAGGACTTTTCCCGCCGCGCCGACGCGCGTCGGCTGACGGGGGTAGATACCTCGCGTTCCAATACTTCGCTTACGAAGCCCGCTTCGTCGGCTGGAACCGCTCCCGAAGAAGCTTTAGCGCCGCATCGCCGGAAACCGGCGTGCCAAACAGGAAGCTCTGGCCGAAATGGCAGTTCATGCGGGCCAGTTCGGCCGCATCCTCAGGCGTTTCGATGCCTTCCGCCACCACCTGCATGTCGAGCGCCCGCGCCATGGCAATGACGGAGCGCAGAAGCACGTTACGCTTGTCGCTGGTATTGGCCACCAGCGCCTTGTCGAGCTTGATCGTATCGAAGGGGAAACGGGTGAGATAGGCGAGCGATGAATAGCCCGTGCCGAAATCGTCCATGGCGAGGCTAAGGCCGGTTTCCTTGAGCTTGGAAAGCACAAGCCGCGCCTGTTCTGGATTTTCCATGACGACGGATTCCGTCAGTTCCAGCTTCAGCTGCTGCGGGTTGCAGCGCGTGCGGGTGAGCATGCCGCGAACGTCGTTATAGAGTTCGTTGTTCAGCAATTGGGCACTGGAAATATTGACGGAGATGAAGATCGGCATCTTGTCGATGGCATGTTGCCAGTCCATCAGGTCGGTCGCTGCCCGTTCCAGCGCGAACATGCCGAGCGGCTCGATCAGGCCGGAGGCTTCGGCAATCGGAATGAACTCACTTGGCGGGATATTGCCACGCTTCGGGTGCTCCCAACGCATCAGCGCCTCGAAACCGGCAAGTTCCCCATCATCGAGCTTGACGATCGGCTGATAGGCAAGTGACAGCTCCTTGCGCTCGATAGCGCGGCGAAGGTCACTTTCCATCTGCAGCCGGTCGGTGCCCGAGGTGCGGAAGGCGGGGCGGAAAGGCTCGACGCGATTGCCGCCGGCGCGCTTGGCGCGATACATGGCCAATTCCGCATCGCTGAGCAGACCTGCCGCACTTTCCTGTTGGTCGATCCACGAGACGAGGCCGATAGAAGCGGTGAGAATGATTTCGCGATTGGCGAAATTGATCGGCACCATGATCGCCTTGTTCACCGCATCGGCGAAATCCGCCACACGCTGCGGATCGCGCTCCGAGGTCAGGATCAGGCCGAATTCGTCGCCGCCGAGACGAGCCAGCGTGTCCTGCGGTTTGAGCAGGCGACGCAGGCGCCGGGTGAGGGCAATCAAAATATTGTCGCCTGCAGCAATGCCGAGCGTGTCATTGACCAGCTTGTAACGGTCGATATCGATCGCCATCACGGTTGGCCGCACGCCCTCGCTGTCCGGCGAGAGGTTGAGGATCGATTGCAGGCGGTCGAGGAAGACCTGCCGGTTCGGAAGCCCGGTCAGATTGTCGTTCATCGCGTCCTGCAGCAGCCGCTCGACCGAATTTCTCTGCTCTGTAATATCGGTGATGGTGCCGACGCAGCGGATGATTTCGCCGTTGGAGCCAAGAACGGGACGCGCACGGATTTGCAGCCAGTGGAAGTGGCCATCCTCGGCGCGGATACGGAATTCGTGGTTCAGCCGGCCCTTGCGATGGTCGAGCAGCACGTCGAGCGTCGCCTTGAACCGGTCGCGGTCATCAGGGTGCAGGCGCGGCAGCCAGTTGCGCGCGGCGCCATGCATGGTGCCGGGCTCCAGCCCCAGGCGGTTGGAAATATCTGGTGTGGTGACGATGCGATCACGCGTCACGTCCCAGTCCCAGACCGTATCGCCGCTGCCCGTCAGCGCCAGCGATTGCCGCTCCAGATCGGAGAACAACCCCTGCTGATAGGCGCTGCCGGCAAAGGCGTGCTGTATGACCGTGAAACCGATCAGCAAAACGATCAGCACCAGCCCGCCGCCAAGCGCAGGCTGCACGATGTCGTTGTCCAGCTGTCCCGTCACCGTCAACCAGCTGCCGAACAGCCAGACGAGGATCAAGGCCCAGGATGGGACGAGCAGGATCGCCCGGTCGTATTTGTTGAAACCGAGATAGATGATGAGCGCGATGCCCGCCGTCGCCGTCAGCGCGAAGGAAACACGCGCTATACCGGATGCGACGGAAGGGTCGTAGATCGCCACGCCAAACAGCAGCGCCAGCCCCACCACCCAGGCAAAGGTCGCATAACCCAGATGTGCGTGCCATCGGTTCAGGTTGAGATAGGTGAAGAGAAAGACGACGAAGCTGGAGGCGAGCGCCACTTCCGCGCCCGCCCTCCATATTCGCTGATCGCTTGAGGTGACGGTGATGAGCTTTTCGAGGAACCCGAAATCAACGCATATATAGGCAAGCACGGCCCAGGCAAGGGCGGCAGACGCGGGCAGGACCGAGGTTCCCTTGACCACGAAGAGAATGGTCAGGAGCACGGCAAGCAGGCCGGCAATGCCGAGCACGATGCCGCGATAGAGCGTGAAGGCGTTGATCGTATCCTTGTAGGCTTCCGGTTCCCACAGATAAAGCTGCGGCAGCTGCGGTGTGGAAAGCTCGGCGACGAAGGTGATGACGGAGCCGGGATTGAGCGTGATGCGGAAGACGTCGGCGTCCGGGCTTGGCTGCCTGTCGAGCGCAAAGCCTTCGCTGGGCGTTATCGCCATGATGCGTTGCGAGCCGAGATCCGGCCAGAACAGCTTGGAATTGACGAGACGGAAATGCGGCGCGACGATCACGCGCTCCAGCTGCTCTTCGGAGACATTGGCAAGCGCGAACACGGCCCAGTCGCCCTGGTGATCGTCGGAACTGGCACGCACCTCGATGCGCCGGCGGATGCCGTCAGGACCCGGCGCGGTGGAAACCTGAAAGGCTTCGCCCTGATTGGCATAGATATCCGTGGTGGCGGTGAGATCGAGCGCCGTGTCGTCACGGGAGATCTTGACCGGCTCGAAGGCGAAGGAATGGGAGGCAAAAAGCAGGAAAAGCAGAAAAAACGGCGCAGCCAGCGCGATTGCCGCCAGACGTTTCGTGAGGCAAGGCGCAGTGTGATTGTAGGTCATGTATCGTACTTCGTTCCGCCGGAGCTTTGCTTGTCGGCAAGAAGGGAAAACATCATATGATCCCGCCATTGGCCATTGATTTTCAGATATTCCCGCAAGAGACCTTCCCGCTGGAACCCGGCATTTTCGAGGAGCCGGATGCTTTTGAAGTTTTCCGGAATACAGGCTGCCTCGATACGGTGCAACTGAAGTCCGTTGAAGATGTAGGGTATTACCAATTTTAATGCGGCAGACATATGGCCTTGGGCGGCATGCCGTTCACCGATCCAGTATCCGATCATGCAGCTCTGCGCCGCCCCGCGGCGGATGTAGCCGATGGTGATGCCGCCGACCAGAAGCGTCTCTTTTTCGAACAGCAGGAAGGAAACGGCGGTGCCGGAAGAAAATTCCTGTCCGTTGCGCACCACGCGCATGCGGAAGGCGCCCTCCGTCAGTTCGTCCGGCCGCCAGGTCGGTTCCCACGGCTGTAGAAACTGCCGGCTCTCGGATCGCAGCACGTGCCACTGCTTGAAATCGCTGTAGCGCGGCAGTCTGAGAAGGTGATTGGCGCTGCGCAATTCGGGTGTGTCATTATGTCGGGAAAGAAAACGCAGCATTCACGATCCCTGTCAGGCAGATATCGCCATCCGCGAATGGGATGGCGAAAAAGATGAGCGGTCTTCACCTTCAAATCCCGCTCTCATATCGGTTTATCCGTTCGCCTTTATCCTTGCGGGCTGCTGCGCGGACAGCGTGGCCGTGATGTCGGAAAGAGGCGGCAGATGTTCGAGCGGGCCAATTGCAGACAATGTCGGAACTGTATCGAAAAACAGCCGTCCTGCAAGATCGGTCAGGCGCGTGCGGGTGATGTCGCCCAGCCGCTCCATCATCTCTTCATTCGGAATGGGTCGGCCGTAAAGCATCATCTGGCGGGCGATCTGGCCGGCGCGGGCAGCCGGGCTTTCCTGGCCCATCAGCAGTTGCGCGCGGATCTGCGCACGGGCCCGGTCGATTTCCTCCTGGTGGATGGTCTGCGAGGACTTGCGCAGCTCTTCCAGAATGACGGGAACCAGTTCAGGCAGGTCGTTGCCGCCGGTGGCCGCATGCACGCCGAAGATGCCGGTATCGGAAAAACCCCAGTGGAACGCATAGACGGAATAACACAGGCCGCGATATTCACGCACTTCCTGGAACAGGCGGGAAGACATGCCGCCGCCGAGAATATTGGCGAGAATCTGCGAACAATAGAAATCGCGGGCATGATAGGCCTTGCCCTCGAAGCCGAGAAGCACCTGTGCATCCATCAGGTCGCGGGTCTCTCGGATTTCTCCGCCGGTATAGACAGCCTTTTCAAGCACAGGTGTCGCCACGGGCAGCTGCGGCAGCGAGGCGAAACGCTCTTCAACCTGCTTGACGAAGCTCTCGTGATCGACCGCGCCGGCCGCAACGACGAAGATGCGGTCCGTCGTATAATTGCGGGCGAGATAATGCCTGATCTGGCCTGTCGTGAAGGATTGCACGGTCTCGGGCGTGCCCAGGATCGGCCGGCCGATCGTCTGGTCGCGATAGGCGACACCGGAGAAATTGTCGAAGATCACGTCGTCGGGCGTATCGGTGGCGGCACCGATCTCCTGCAGGATGACGTTCTTTTCGCGCTCCAACTCGTCTTCATCGAAGAGCGATTCCGTCAGGATGTCGGCAAGGATATCGACCGCGAGCGGAACGTGATCCTTGAGGACGCGGGCGTAGTAGGAGGTTGTTTCCGTCGACGTCGCGGCGTTGACTTCGCCGCCGACATTTTCGATCTCTTCGGCGATCTGACGGGCGGTGCGGCGCGCCGTGCCCTTGAACGCCATATGTTCGAGAAGATGGGCGATGCCATGTTCGGCAGTCGTCTCGTTGCGGGAGCCGGATTTGATCCACACCCCAAGAGCGACGCTTTCGAGATGTGGCATTCTTTCCGTGACAACGGTCAACCCGGACGAAAGCCGGGTCAAATTTACTCTCATACTCAACGTCTTTCCGCGTCTCTATTTGCCGGCGCGTGCATGTTTGCCGATGAAGCTTTCCACGGCTTTGAGCTCCGCATCCAGAATGTCGAAACGCTCCTCCCGGTTCATGATGTCAGCGAGCCATACTGGAAGCGCCGGGTCGATTGCGCAAGCGGATTTTACAGCCGCCGGGAATTTTGCCGGATGGGCGGTCGACAGAACCACCATTGGCGTTGTGGCCTTTTCGTGCTTTTCCGCCACGAAAACACCTGTTGCCGTGTGCGGGTCGATCAGGTAGCCGGTCTTTTCAAGCGTGTCGCGAATGGTCGCCGCCACCTGCTTTTCGGTGGCGCGTCCGGCGCGGAAATCCTTCTTGATGAACTTCAGCGCCTTTTCCGGAATTTCAAACGCGCCCGATTGCTTGAGGCCATCCATCGATGACTTTACGGCAGCGGGATCGCGGTCGTAGGCTTCGAACAGCAGTCGCTCGAAGTTGGACGAAATCTGGATATCCATCGAGGGCGAGGTGGTGGGCTTGACGCCGCGCATCTCGTAACGGCCGGTCTTCAGCGTGCGCGCCAGAATGTCGTTGTCATTGGTCGCGATGACCAGCTTGTCGATCGGCAGGCCCATCTTCTTGGCGACGTAACCGGCGAAAATATCGCCGAAATTGCCTGTCGGAACGGTGAAGGACACCTTGCGGTCGGGGCCGCCGAGCGACAGAGACGCGGTGAAATAATAGACCACCTGCGCCATGATGCGCGCCCAGTTGATGGAGTTGACGCCGGAAAGCTTCACGCCGTCGCGGAACTTCACGTCGTTGAACATCTCCTTCACCAGCGTCTGGCAATCGTCGAAATTGCCGTTGATCGCCAGCGCATGCACGTTGGAAGCGGTGGAGGTCGTCATCTGGCGCTGCTGCACCGGAGAGACCTTGCCGTTCGGGAAAAGGATGAAGATATCAGTACGCTCGCGCCCGGCAAAGGCGTCGATCGCCGCCCCGCCCGTATCGCCGGATGTGGCGCCGACAATGGTGGCGCGCTCGCCGCGTTCCGTCAGCGTATAGTCCATCAGACGGGCGAGGAGCTGCATCGCCACATCCTTGAAGGCGAGCGTGGTGCCGTGGAACAGCTCGAGCACGAAGGTGTTCGGACCGGTCTGTGTCAGCGGAACGACGGCCGGGTGGCGGAAGGTCGAATAGGCGTCGTCGATCATCGCCTTGAACTTGTCGGCCGGAATTTCGCCGCCGGTGAAACGGTAGAGAACCTCGAAGGCGACATCCTGGTAGGACTTGCCGCGCAGGTTGCGGATTTCCTTTTTCGACATGGACGGCCATTTGCGCGGCACGTAAAGCCCGCCGTCGCGGCCAAGGCCTGCCAGAAGCGCGTCGCAAAAACCAAGCGAAGGGGCCGCACCCCTGGTCGATACATATTCCACGAGATAGTCCCTTATCCGTTGCCGATGTGATCGGCGTCTTTTCCGCAGCGTCTCACCGAAATGAGGCGATTGGCGAGGTCATGAAGCGCTTTTTTGAAAATTCAAGCAAAACCGAACATGCCAATCGATTTTTTCCGGCGTCGCTGCTATAGACCATCGCCAACCTGGGTGAAAGGTCAATAAACAGCGTCTCCGGTTCTGTTCCGGGACAATGGAGAGGGAATTAGAAGAGTGTCAGGGAATTTCTTGCGTTTGTCCGCCGCGATGTCGCTTCTCGTCGTTGTTGCAGGATGCAATTCCTCCAACCCGTCGGACTCGCTTGCCGTCAACCCGCCGGCGGCGCAGGCCGCGCCAACGGCTGCCGTGGTTCAGGCCAATTGCCCGGCCGTGACGGTTCTCGACGCCAATGCCGTTCATCGCGTCTATGCCGGCGGCGCCAAGGACGATCCGCAGAAACTCGCCTATCAGGTCTCGCTGTCCGATACGACGCGCTCCTGCACCGCCAATGAATCGACGCTCACCGTCAACGTGCTGGCCCAGGGCCGCCTCGTTCCCGGCCCGATGGCCAAGCCCGGCCGCGTCACCGTGCCGATCCGGGTGACGGTGAAGGATGGCGACGGCGAGATTTTCGGTGAAACGACCAATTTCGCCATCGATGTTCCCGCAGGCGGGGCCGGCACGCAGTTCATCTTCAACAACGACCACGTCGCCATTCCCAACGGACCGGGCGGCGCGCCGAGGTCTGTCAGCGTTTATATCGGCTTTGCAGAGCAGGGCGCGAAGGCCAAGACGAAGCGCCGGTGATTTGACGGGCAAAATGTAAAAGCCGGAGGCTGCTCGGCAGGCTTCGGTGCTGATTGCGCGCAAAGGTCCGAATTCCGTCACCCCGGACTTGATCCGGGGTCCAGCGCGATCAAGTCATTGATCGCAAAAGACTCTTCTCACGGCGCAGACGCGCCGTGACTGGATGCCGGATCAAGTCCGGCATGACGGAGGAGAGGTCTACCACTTTCCATGCGTTTTAACCGGAGGGTTTTCCCACAGTCGTCGCCTTCTCCGCTGACGGGCGGCTACGGGAGTTTCGATACTCCTCCACAGCCTCAAAAAAAGCTGGCGGCAAAACGGCCCTAGCGGGACGCGCATTTGCCAGCTCTTCATCTGTCATTTCGGGAAAGTCGACAGCATCCCAATCCGCTTCGGTATAGCCTTGGCCGGGTACGAATTCCTTTTCCGTCTGGGATGCCACCACAGCTACCTCCTTAAAACGCGCCTTCCCACTCTGCCATTGCCGCAATCACGGCCGGCAGGTCCTGCATGCGGGAGATCACCGTTTCGGCGCCCGCATCTGTCAGCCGGTCGGCGTGGCTGGGATAGGTGTGGGACGCGCCGGTAAAGCCGATGACGCGCATGCCAGCGGCCCTTGCGCCATGGATGCCGTGCACGGAATCTTCGACCACGACCACGCGATCGGGAGAAACGCCAAATTGCGCTGCGCCGTGCAGGAAGATGTCGGGCTTCGGCTTCACGCGATCAGCGCCGAGATCCTTGGCGGAATAGATATGCGGCGCGAAATACGGCTTCAGGCCTACTTTCGTGAGCATCATATCGAGGCGGTGGCTCGAAGAGTTCGAGCAGATGCAGCGGGGCGTCGTCAGGCGGGACAGGGCGAACTTCACGCCCTCGATGATCTTCACGTCGCGTTCCAGCCGCATGTCGAGCAGTTTTTCTGATTTGTCGAGCAGCGAGGCTGAGAGCGGAATGCTGGCTTCGCTTTCCACCTGCAGGAGGATGTTCTTCCAGGTCATGCCGGCGAAACGCTCCCCCATTTCCTCGACCGAGATCGGATAACCGGCTTCGGTCAGAAGGCGGGATTCCACCTGTGCCGCGATGATTTCGGAATCGACCAGAACGCCGTCGCAGTCGAAAATAATGAGGTCGAAGCCGCTCATGGGCGCTCCCTGTATCGGATTTGGCTGGAAGAAAATGATGCCGGGCTTTTAGACCATGTCCGCGCCAAGCTCAACCGGCTCGCCAGCAAAGGACAGTCCCGTCAGGCTCATAGCTTGAAGGCCGCGGGCAAGGGTGCCGCGTGTCATAACAGTCTGCTCTGGCTTGCTGCAAAAACCTCTACACACGGTCGCGCCATATGCGCTATGGGATGTTATGCCCAAGACAGCAAAAAATTCGCCTGAAGATACCATTGCCGCCCGCATCAGCCGCACGCTTGCCGACCGCATCGTTCGCGGTGAGCTGTCGCCGGGCGAAAGGCTGCGGCAGGATCACATCGCCGCCGAATTCGGCGCCTCGCATGTGCCGGTGCGCGAGGCATTCCGCCGGCTGGAAGCGCAGGGGCTTGCCGCCAGCATTCCGCGCCGGGGTGTCAGGGTCGCGGATTTCGGTCTCGATGATGTGCGCGAGGTGGCGGAAATGCGTGCCGCTCTTGAGGTTCTGGCTTTGCGCCACGCCATTCCCAACATGACGTCAGCCATTCTCGATCATGCGGAGGCAGCCACGCTCGAAGGCGACAGCGCCGTTGATGTCGAGCATTGGGAGGAGGCCAATCGGCGCTTCCACCGCCTCATCACCGCGCCCTGCAACATGCCGCGCCTGATGGAAGCGATCGATGGCCTGCATGCGGCAAGCGCCCGTTTCCTGTTCTCCGCCTGGCGGGCCGGCTGGGAGCGCCGCACCGATACCGATCACCGGGCGATCATCGACGCGCTACGCGGCGGCCGCGCCGAAGAGGCGGTGCGCATCCTTGACGGGCATGTGCAATGGATCGGCCGCAAGGCGATCCGCACCTCGTCCGGCTCGGTGCGCGACGCCTTCGCCATTGTCGGATAGGCCCTTGACCGTCCGCCTCCGGCCCCACCACCTTCTCTGCATGCTCACCTATGTGGGCAAGGGATACACATCCGGCTTCGTCGAAAATTACGACCGTGTCGCCGACCGCCTGAATGCCGGGGAAGAGGATATCGAGCTGGTGGATGGCCCCGACGACATCTGCGAGGGCCTGTTGTGTGAAAGCCATGCCCACTGTTTCAACGAAGGGGTTGTGAAGCGGGATGAGACGGCCCGCGTTTCGGTGTCAGTGCTTTTGGGCGAGACGCTGGCTGCCGGCCAGCGGTTGCAGGCGACACCGGAGTTCCTTGCCAAGATGCGTCTGGCATTTGCAGCGGGAGATATCAGGCAGGCCTGTCGAGGCTGCCAGTGGAACAGGCTGTGCGACCGCATTGCCGCTTCAGGCTTTGCTGGCGTGAAAATCGGCGAACAGCCGGAGCCTCAAGCAGGGCTGCGGCCAAGGCCTACTCCGGCACACGCGTCTCGGTTCTCTCGGCAGCCTTAACCGTCGCCTTGATCTCCTTCGGATCGAGGCCCGACTTCTTGTCGTAACTTACCTTCACCGAATAATCGCCGGGATGAAGCGTTTCCTGATGCTGCGTGCCATAACGGCCGGAAATCTCCTTCTGCGTGCCCTGAAGGTCCCTGGTCGTTTCGACAATGTCGATCCGTTCCGCGCCGGGGGCGGTAATTGCGAGAACGCCCGCATCGAGATTGATGGTTATTTCCGTGCGTTTTCCGGCGGTCACGGTGAACGGCT
Source organism: Agrobacterium sp. CMT1 (assembly GCF_037203725.1). Taxonomy (NCBI): domain Bacteria; kingdom Pseudomonadati; phylum Pseudomonadota; class Alphaproteobacteria; order Hyphomicrobiales; family Rhizobiaceae; genus Agrobacterium; species Agrobacterium sp. CMT1. The sequence goes on along the minus strand of NZ_JBBCAR010000001.1, from coordinate 258,182 downwards.
GCTCCACTGTCACCTTGCCGAGGCGTGCGCGCATGACGAAATTACCGGCCGGCATTTCCATCATCTTGCCGGTGCCGTAAATGCCGTTGATGGTCTCCCGCGTGCCGTCAAGGGTTTCCTTGGCCGACATCGCTTCGAAGCGGATATCATCCGTTTCCACCGCCCTTCCGCCTTCCGCATACACCGCCTTGGCGATCACCACGCCGCTTGGAATGACAAGTTCGTGGCTGATCTTGTCGCCGGCCTTGATGGTGAGCTTCTCCTGCGCCCGCGCCGGGCCGACGCTGCCGGTGAGAAGCACTTCGCCCGCCGGCACGAAGACGGTATCCTGGCCATAGACGCTGTCTTTGAAATCATCCTTGGTGATTTCAGTTTTCGCCTGTGTCTCCACATCGCCGCCGGGGCTGCGTTTTGGCACGACAGTCAGTTCGGCCGCATCGAAATTTACCTTGGGCCTTGCAACGCTTCCGTCCTTCACCTCGAACGCTATTTCGCGGGTCACATTGCCCAGCGCCGCCACGCCCACATATCTGCCCGGTGGCAGCTTCGCCTCGAAGGTGGCGTCATAGGAACCGCCGGCATTCTCGTCGGTGCGCACGCCAGTGCGGTCGGCCTTGTAGAAATCCCAGCGCACCCTGTCACTGTTGCCGAGGGAGGGGCCGCCATCAAACAAAACCGCATCGGTGATGACGTTATATTGCGGGTTCGGTTGCTGGGCATGCGAGGGCGTTGCCAGCGCGACCGCGAAAAGTGCGGCCCAAACGACATTCATGGAAAAAGACGCCATTTTCATCACGGACCCCATTGCGGACTACCCCCTGCCATAATGGCTCTTCCTGCCGCGCGAATGAGCGGGCACAGGAGAACCCATTGCGCACAACGTTTTCGCCGGACTTCGGGTTCCCCGCCGGTCTCCGCAAATTGCGCCAGTGCGCCGCGGGAGCCATTTATTTCGCATTTTCCGTGACTTGTTCAGGCTTTGATAACCATCTTCGGTAACCATAAGCCTCAGTAGAGAGTAAGCGTATGGAGCGAGTACCAATGGCAGCAGTTTTTCCGCTGGCCGATTTTCGGCATGCCGGTTTTGATCGTGCAGGTGAGAGTGACGCCTGGAAAGACAGCATCATAAAGGGTGATTGCGTCGCTGCCTTGGATGCCCTCCCGAGCCAGTCGGTGGACGCGATTTTCGCCGATCCGCCGTATAACCTCCAGCTCGGCGGCACGCTGCACCGGCCCGATCAGTCGCTGGTTGACGCCGTCGACGACGAATGGGACCAGTTCGCCTCCTTCGAGGCCTATGATGCCTTCACCCGCGCCTGGCTGCTCGCCTGCCGCCGCGTGCTGAAGCCGAACGGCACCATCTGGGTCATCGGTTCCTATCACAATATCTTCCGCGTCGGCGCCACGCTCCAGAACCTCGATTTCTGGATCCTCAACGATATCGTCTGGCGCAAGACCAACCCCATGCCCAATTTCAAGGGCCGCCGGTTCCAGAACGCCCATGAAACCATGATCTGGGCGAGCCGCGATCCGAAGGCCAAGAACTATACCTTCAACTACGATGCGTTGAAGGCCTCCAATGACGACGTGCAGATGCGCTCCGACTGGCTGTTCCCTATCTGCAGCGGCCATGAGCGGCTGAAGGGTGAGGACGGCAAGAAGGTGCACCCCACCCAGAAGCCGGAAGCGCTGCTTGCCCGCATCATCATGGCTTCCACCAAACCGGGTGATGTCGTGCTCGACCCGTTCTTCGGCTCCGGCACCACGGGTGCGGTGGCAAAACGCCTCGGCCGCCACTTCGTCGGCATTGAGCGCGAGCAGGATTATATCGATGCCGCCGCCGCCCGCATCGCCGCCGTCGAACCGCTCGGCAAGGCGGAACTGACAGTCATGACCGGCAAGAAGGCCGAGCCGCGCGTCGCCTTCAACACCCTGCTGGAAAGCGGCCTCGTCCGTCCCGGCCAGGTGCTGACGGATGCAAAGCGCCGTTATAGCGCCATTATTCGTGCGGATGGTACGCTCGCATCCGCCGGAACCGCCGGCTCCATCCATCGCCTCGGCGCGAAGGTGCAGGGTCTCGACGCATGCAACGGATGGACGTTCTGGCACTTCGAAGACGGCGACGACCTGAAGCCGATCGATGATCTCCGAGCCATCATCCGCAGTGAACTGGCAAAGGCCGAATAGTCCAAGCCGGAAAGGCTTGAAGGCAACGATCCACCGCCCGCCCTTGTCCAGAATACGTCTCCGTCCGGTTTAGTACCTTCAGTCCCGGATGGAGAACGACCAACGCCCGGCACATCGTGTCGGGCGTTGGTATTTTCGAATATAAAATTTTAGATAGACAAGTTTCGCGCAAGAGACGACAACTACTGTCCTAATCAAAGCAGTGGTTGTGAAAATCCGGTCTGGACAACTCACAAAAACATTGCGTCCAATGCCGCTTGCGGCAGGACTGGCGCAGGCCGGAGACCGCCATTTCCGCCTGCGCCAATTTCTTTTCCCGATCTTTTTGACAAACCTTGCCAAAATCTGCACTCTGTCTTCATAGGAGATGAAGATGGTGACCATGAATATTTCGCTGCCCGGCCAGATGAAGGAATGGGTCGAAGCGCAGTCTAAAACGGGCCGTTACTCCAATGCCAGCGACTATGTGCGAGATCTCATCCGAAAGGACCAGGAGCGGAGCGAAAAGATCGCTGCCATGCAGGGCCTGGTGGACGAAGGATTGCAGGCTCCCTCCGGTCATCGTTGTGAAGATGCCTTGTTTGCTGAGGCCGAAGCCCGCTCCATGAAACGTAAAATTGGCTGATCATGGGATTTCGCCTTTCTCTGCCTGCGGAAGAAGACGCCATCCGCATAGCGCAAGAAGGCATCGACCTATTTGGACCTCAGCAAGCGCGAAAGTACCATCGCGAACTTTTCGCAATATTCGACTTGATATCACGGAATCCGAGGATCGCACGCGAGCGTAACGAGTTGTCGCCGTCGGTGCGCATTCATCCGTTCAGAGCACATCTGGTGGTCTATCGCGTTGAGGCGGACGACGACGTCCTCATCGTCCGCGTCCGCCATGGGCACGAGGACTGGGCAATGAGCCTTAATCCATGCCACGAGGTGACTTAAGGGCGGAACCTAAACCGCCACCCCAAATGCCTGCAGATCCTGCTTCAGCTTCTCCGCGCCGGTGAACTGCACCGCCTGCCAGCCGGCGGCCTTTGCGCCTTCGACATTGATCGCCGTATCATCGATGAACAGAGTTGCGGCGGGATTGAGCCCGAAATCGCGCGCATGAAGCTCATAAATCGCCACATCCGGTTTGATCAGCTTGATGTCACCGGAAACGGTGACGCCACGCGGCAGGGTGAGGAAGGGGAACATCTTCTGCGCCTCACGAAAAGTGTCGGAGGCGAAGTTGGTGAGCATCGTCACGTCGTGGCCGCTCTCGATAAGGCCTGTCATGATCGCGACGCTGTCGTCATAGGAATGCGAGACCATCTCGTGCCAGAACTTGCGGAAGGAGCGGATGTGCTCTTCCCGTTCCGGGAACTTCTCCACCAGCAAAGCTTCAGCATCCTCCCAGCGGCGGCCACGATCCTGCTCGAGGTTCCAGTGATGGGTGCAGACATTCTCGAAGAACCATTGGCGCTCATCGGCATCGGGAATGAGACGGCTATAGGGAATATGCGGATCGTAATGGATCAGCACCTTGCCGATGTCGAATACGATATGCTCAATCTTGGTCATCGAAATTTCCTGCTTTCATTGAATGCGGATGGAATAGCCTGCGCGATGACTTTTTTCATCACCGTTGGCAGCGCCTGCGCGTCAAGATTTGTAACCGGCTCCCACCATCCGTCATCCGGCCCGGTTTGGAGGCCGCCCGGAACCTGAGCGCGGTAGACGGTGAGCCTCAGCTCAAAATGGGTGAACACATGCACGATCACGCCCGTCGCCTGCCAGTCGGCGACGAAGGGCGCGTGACTTTGGTCCGTGCCGCCATCCAGGCGGGCAGTCCAAGCCGTTGTCGGCACCTCGGTCATGCCGCCGAGAAGGCCGCTGTCGATTCGCCGCCGCAGCAGGATTTCACCATCTGCATTGACGGCCACAAAGGCAGCCCCGAGCCGCACCGGTTTTGCCCTCTTCGCCGCCTTGACCGGAAAACGCTCCGGCTCGTCATGGGCAAGCGCAAGACAGTGGCCGTTGAAGGGACAGAGCGCGCAGGCCGGCCGTTTCGGCGTGCAGATCGTAGCACCCAGATCCATCATTGCCTGGGCAAAATCGCCGGGCCGGTCGGAAGGCGTAAGAGCGGCCACTTTCGCTTTCATCGCCGGCTTTGAGCCGGGCAGGGGCGCATCGATGGCGAAGAGACGTGAAATGACCCGTTCGACATTGCCGTCCATGACAGCCGCCTGCCGGTTAAAAGCGATGGCAGCGACGGCAGCCGAGGTATAATCACCGATGCCGGGCAGTTGCTTCAAACCCTCTTCCGTGTCCGGAAAGACGCCGCCATGCTCATTCGCCACGGCTTCCGCGCATTTCTTGAGATTGCGGGCGCGAGCGTAATAACCAAGGCCTGCCCAGGCCGCCATGACGTCCTCGACCGGCGCCGCAGCGAGATCCGTGACGCTCGGCCACGCGGCGAGGAACTTCAGGAAATAAGGTTTTACGGCCTGCACCGTCGTCTGCTGCAGCATCACTTCGGAGAGCCAGACATGATAGGGATCGGCGCGTTTTCCCTTCGCCGCCATGGCCGGGGAAGTGCGCCATGGCAATTCGCGATGGTGCCGGTCGTACCATGCGAGCAGCATCTGCGCATAAGACGACGAGGCGGTTTTTTGAAGCATGGTTTGCCGTTTCTGTTCGATTTGGCCTATAGTTGGGACATCCGTAGCGGGCGATCAAGAAAATGTGGATCGCCCTCACCAAAATCGCGAGTGAAACATGCGTTATCCCCAGAGTGGTGCCGGCAAGAAGAAAGGCGTCGTGCAGATCGCCGAAGTCGCCAATGGCATCATGGACCCGGTCCTGTCGAAACGCGCCGGCATCAACACGGCGCTGCTCGGCTCCTGGGACGAGATCGCCGGGGACGATTTTGCCGATTGCACCCGCCCGGAAAAGATCACCTGGCCGCGCCGCGACGAAGGCCCGGATCGTGGCGGATATCAGCCCGGCGTGCTGACGATCGCCTGCGAAGGCGCGCGCGCGCTATTTCTCACCCACGCGCAGGGCGAACTCATTGCTCGCATCAACGGCTTTTTCGGCTTCCCGGCCGTGCGCCAGATCAGGATTGTACAGAAGCCCGTCTCGCAAACCATCACCCGCCGGCGCAAACCGCAGCCCCTGCGCGGCGATGCGGCAAAACGTCTCGATGACATGATGGACGGCATTGAAAGCGAGGCGCTGCGCAAGGCGGTGGAGAGGCTGGGTACGGCGGTGTTGCAGAAGAAGCCGGGGCGCAGGACGATTTGATGCAAGGTGACGTCCTTGACTGGTCACAATTCTTTGACAAGAAGAGTTCAGAACCCCGCTTGTGATGAACAGGCCGTCGCTATATCGGAATCAACGGACAATAGAGTCTATTACCAACAGGTGCTTTCATGCATTTTCCCGAACTGACCATTTCCCGTCGCAGCCTTCTCGGCGGCGTTCCTCTTGCCGCCATCGCCACGGCCCTGCCGTTCGCTTTCACGCCCGGTATTGCCCAGGCGCAGGAATTGCCTGAATCCACCGGCGATGTGGATATGGCTGCGGTAATGAAGCCCGGCCCGCTGCCGGAAGCAGCGCTCGGCGATGCCAACGCACCCGTCAAGATCGTCGAATATATGTCGATGACCTGCCCGCACTGCGCCAACTTCCACAACAAGACCTTCGAAGAAATCAAGAAGAAGTATATCGATACCGGCAAGGTCTATTTCGTGCTCCGCGAATTCCCGTTCGATCCGCGCGCCGCTGCCGCCTTCATGCTGGCGCGCTGCGCACCGGAAGGTCAGTATTTCCCCTTCGTTTCCATGCTGTTCAAGCAGCAGCAGAGCTGGGCCGTTGCGCAGGATGCGCGCGCCGCCCTGCTGCAAATGTCGAAAATGGCCGGTTTCTCACAGGAGTCTTTCGAGGCCTGCTTGACGAACCAGAAACTTCTGGATGATGTGAACGCAACCATGCAACGCGGTGCGACGGAATTCGGCGTCAACTCCACGCCGACTTTCATCATCAACGGCAAGAAATACGCAGGAGACATGTCGGTTGAAACCATGTCGGCTGTCATCGACAAGCTGCTCTGATCACCGAAGCCTTAGAAAACGGGCGGCGGATATTTCCGCACGCCCGTTTTTTATTGCCGTTTTTCTGTCCGGAGCGGGGCGGCATGAAGTTTAACAAGCTCCGCCTCGTCGGTTTCAAGTCCTTCGTCGAGCCCTCGGAATTCATCATCGAACCGGGCCTCACCGGCGTTGTCGGCCCCAATGGCTGTGGCAAGTCCAATCTTGTCGAAGCACTGCGCTGGGTGATGGGTGAGAACTCCTACAAGAACATGCGCGCCTCCGGCATGGATGACGTCATCTTCTCCGGTTCCGGTAACCGCCCGGCGCGCAACACCGCCGAAGTTGGCCTTTATCTCGACAATTCCGACCGCACCGCGCCCGCCGCCTTCAACGATGCCGATGAAATTCAGGTGACGCGCCGCATCGAGCGCGAAAACGGCTCCGTCTACCGCATCAACGGCAAGGAAGCGCGTGCCAAGGATGTGCAGCTTCTTTTCGCCGATGCCTCCACCGGCGCACGCTCTCCTTCCATGGTGGGGCAGGGGCGCATCGGCGAACTCATCAACGCCAAGCCGCAGGCCCGCCGCCAGCTGCTGGAAGAGGCGGCCGGCATTTCCGGCCTGCATTCGCGCCGCCATGAGGCCGAGCTTCGCCTGCGCGCCGCCGAGACCAATCTGGAGCGGCTGGAGGATGTGACCGCCCAGCTGGAGAGCCAGATCGAAAGCCTGAAACGGCAGGCGCGCCAAGCCAACCGTTTCAAGATGCTCTCCGCCGATATCCGCGCCCGCGAGGCGACGCTGTTGCACATTCGCTGGGTAGAGGCGAAGGAAGCCGAGAGCGAGGCGGAGAGCGCGCTCAATCAGGCCACGAATATCGTCGCCGAAAAGGCGCAGGCCCAGATGGAAGCGGCAAAGCAGCAGGGCATCGCCAGCCTGAAGCTGCCGGAGCTGCGCGAGGACGAGGCGAAAGTCGCCGCTGCCCTGCAACGCCTGCAAATTGCCCGCACCCAGCTGGACGACGAGGCCAACCGCCTGCTCCGCCGTCGTGACGAGCTGGCGCGCCGTCTGTCGCAGCTTGGCGAGGATATTATCCGCGAGGAGCGGCTGGTCTCCGACAATGCCCAGATACTCGCGCGGCTCGATGAGGAAGAAGCCGAGCTCCTCGAAATCCTGTCCGATTCCGGCCGCCATGCCGATGAAATGCGCGAGGCCTTCGAAGCTGCGTCCGTCAAGCTGGCGGAAAGCGAAGCCATTTTCACCGCCATCACCGCCGAGCGCGCGCAAGCCGCCGCCGCCCGGCAGCAATTGGAGCGGGCGATCCGCGATCTTTCCGACCGCAAGCTGAGGCTCGAACGGCAATCGCAGGAAGCAACGGCCGAGATCGAGGCCATCGACGAAAAACTCTCCGGCCTTCCGGACCCCGCGGAACGGCGCGAAGCGGTTGAGGCAGCCGAGATTGCCGTGGAAGACGCGCTGATCGTCGTGGAAGAGGCCGAGACTGCCGTTGCTGAGGCGCGTTCCGCCGAAGCCATGGCGCGCGGGCCGCTGGAAACGGCGCGAAACCGCCTGAACGCGTTGGATACGGAAGCGCGTACCATCACCAAAATCCTCGCTTCAAGCGCCGCCGCGAATGGCAGCTTCACGCCGGTGGCGGAAGAAATGACGGTTGAGCGCGGTTATGAGGCGGCACTGGGCGCGGCGCTTGGCGACGATCTCGAAAGTCCGCTCGATGCCGCAGCACCTGCCTATTGGGCCGGTAATGGCGACGGTTCTGATGATCCTGCCTTACCGCAGGGCGCCAAACCGCTTCTGGATTATGCTCAGGCGCCGGATGCGCTTAGGCGTGCTCTCGCCCAGATCGGCGTCGTTGCAGACGTCACGGAGGCCCGGCGGCTGTTGCCGTCGCTGAAGGCCGGCCAGCGGCTGGTGACGCTCGAAGGCGCGCTGTTCCGCTGGGATGGCCATGTCGCCAGCGCTGATGCGCCGGGCGCTGCGGCACTTCGCCTGTCGCAGAAGAACCGCCTCGCCGAAATCGAAACCGAACTGGATGAAGCCCGCTCCATTCTGGAAGAGGCCGAAGACCAGCTTGCCGCGAAAACCGAGGAGATCAGAAGCAGCGAATTGCGGCTTTCGGACGTGCGAGACCGGAGCCGGCTTGCGACCCGTCAGCTTGCCGAGGCACGCGAGGCGCTGACATCGGCCGAACGGGCCTCGGGCGATCTTTTGCGCCGCCGGGATATCGTCTCCGAAGCACTGAACCAGATCGGCGCGCAGATCGACGAGATCGCCGTTCAGGAAGAAAATGCCCATATCGAGATGGAAGATGCGCCTGATCTTTCCGTGCTTGATCTGAAGCTGCGTGAAAGCCAGCTGGAAGTCGCGACCGATCGCGGCCTGTTGGCGGAAGCACGCGCCCGCCATGAAGGCGTGAGCCGCGAGGCGGAAAGCCGCCAGCGCAGAATTCAGGCAATCGGGCAGGAGCGTTCCACCTGGCAATCGCGGGCGGCAAGTGCCGCCGACCATATCGCCACGCTGCGCGAACGTGAGGAAGAGGCGCGCGAGGAAATCGCCGAGCTGGACATTGCGCCCGAGGAATTTGACGAAAAACGCCGCAACCTCCTCAACGAATTGCAGAAGACCGAAGACGCCCGCCGCGCGGCCGCCGACCGGCTGGCCGAGGCGGAAAACCTGCAACGCGCCGCCGACCGGCTGGCGGCAACGGCGCTTTCCGAACTCGCCGAAGCCCGCGAAAAGCGCGGCCGTGCCGAAGAGCGGCTGGTTTCCGCCCGCGAGAAACGGCAGGAGGCGGAACATCGCATCCGTGAGACGCTGAGTACCGAGCCGCATATGGCGTTTCGCCTGACCGGCCTTGGCCCGGACCAGCCAAAGCCCGATATCCGTGATGTCGAGCGCGATCTGGACCGGCTGAAGATCGAGCGCGAAAGGCTTGGCGCCGTCAATCTGCGCGCCGAGGAGGAGCAGGCCGAGCTTTCCGCCAAGCTTGAGGCGCTTATCAAGGAGCGGGACGATATCATCGACGCCGTGCGCAAGCTGCGTGCCGGTATCCAGAACCTCAACCGCGAGGGCCGCGAACGGCTGATTGCCGCCTTCGATGTGGTCAATTCGCAGTTCCAGCGGCTGTTCACCCATCTCTTCGGCGGGGGCACGGCGGAATTGCAACTGATCGAATCCGACGACCCGCTGGAAGCCGGTCTCGAAATCCTCGCCCGCCCACCGGGCAAGAAGCCGCAGACCATGACATTGCTTTCCGGCGGCGAGCAGGCGCTGACGGCCATGGCGCTGATATTCGCCGTCTTCCTCACCAATCCCGCGCCGATCTGCGTGCTGGACGAGGTGGACGCGCCGCTCGACGACCACAATGTCGAGCGCTACTGCAACCTGATGGATGAAATGGTGGCCTCCACCGAAACCCGCTTCGTCATCATCACTCACAATCCCATCACCATGGCGCGCATGAACCGCCTCTTTGGAGTCACCATGGCGGAGCAGGGCGTGTCGCAACTGGTGTCTGTTGATTTGCAGACCGCCGAACAGTTGCGCGAAGCCGTCTGAGGCGACATTTCCGGGATTCAATTTCTGGTTTTGCTCAATGTCAATTTATCTTGCCATATCACCCATTCGGGTGAGCGACATTGCGCGGCAGTTTGCTATGTCTTTCGCAAGAGCCAAAGGGTTCTCCTGAGACCCCACCATCCGGTTTCCTGTACCGGATGGAATGCCTTGCGAGGCCGCTGCCGTGGCCTCGCAAGGCTTTCTTTTCCGGGTTCATAGGGTTGCGCGGCGGTTTGCATTGGCAATTGTGTCAGGGGAGTAAGCCTCTTTCCGTCATACCGGCCTTGAGCCGGTATCCAGCCAGCCCAAGTCCTTGGGCTGAAAGGACTCTTCCCGTCGCGCGAGAGCCGCGTCGACTGGATTCCGGCTCAAGGCCGGAATGACGGAGAGAGGCGACGCAGCCAATCACTGTAAACACTGGCATGCTGCAACTGCCAATCGCGCAGTGTGCGAGTTTCTCGGCCCATGATGCATGGAGGCCACCATCACTCACCCCGGCGCAAGCCGCAACCTTGTGCCCCAGGGGTCGATCGCTTCCACGACATTATTCTCCATCTCCACCAGCACATAACCCGCGGCCCGTAGCCGTGTTTTCTGCGCCTCGAGATCGGTGGGGTTGCGAACGGTGATTGAGAACCAGTCGAGGCCGGTTTCCATGGCGTTGCGTTCCTTTGCGCCACGGCTGTTCCAGGTATTCACCGCCAGATGGTGGTGATAGCCACCGGAAGAGAGAAAAGACGCGTCGGAACGCGCATCCTGTGTCGGTTTGAGCCCGACGGCCTCTTCGTAGAAGGCGCGGGCAGCGGCGATGTCGCCAACTCGCAGGTGGATGTGGCCAATGCGCATTCCCGCGGGGGCGACGTCATAATCACTGTTTTTGGTATCGGTCAGCTTTACGAGATCATCGACATCGAGAGGCTCGGTGCCCATTTTAACCACGTTGCCGCTCCACACCCATGTGTCCGTGGGACGATCGCTGTAGACCTCGATGCCGTTACCTTCGGGATCGTTGAGATAGATCGCCTCGCTGACATTGTGATCGGCAAAACCCGTCAGAGGCACCTGCTTCAGCGCCGCATGCACCAGCCAGCGCGCCAGATCCTTGCGGGAGGGCATCAGATAGGCGACGTGGAACAGGCCGGCAGAGGTGGGGCTCTCGAAATCCGCTGCCGGCTTGTGATCGAGATCGAGCAGCGGCACGGTCCCGACACCCAGCGTCACGCCCCTTGCCGTGCGTTCCACTTCGTTCATACCCAGCACCGAACGGTAATAATCGATCATCGGATCGAGTTCGCGCACGCGCAGCGCCGCCTTGCCGATATGCATCGGCGTCGTCAGCGCAAAGGGCAGGGTGGGATCGGCGGCGGCGGAAGCTCCGCCCTCGGCTCTAAGCGCACCGGCAAGGGCGGTGGCGGCGCAGGAAATTCCGGCAAATTTAAGCGTGTGGCGGCGGGTAAATTGCATGAATAATCTCTTTGTCGGCGATTTGAATGGCTTAGGTAACACTCCGTTTCAGCGCACTACACGAATGCGTCAATGCTGCTGTTATGTCCTGTTTAAGGCAATTCTGGCACGCAATTCGCCGCAATTATGCTGCACTGCGATGTAAACTAAGCGTTGCGGCGTTCCCAACGTGCCGCCAATGCTGTAGATGATAGAAAAATGACAACGCTTCTGGGTGGAGAGCGTGGAATGAAAAAATGGGTTTATACCTTCGGCAACGGTGCTGCCGAAGGCCGGGCAGGTGACGTTGCGATATTGGGCGGCAAGGGTGCAAACCTTGCCGAAATGGCAAGTCTCGGCCTTCCCGTTCCCCCCGGCCTCACCATCATTACCGACGCCTGCGCGCTTTATCACAAGAACGGCCGCGATCTCCCGGATGACCTGAAGCTTCAGGTCATGGCCGGCCTGCATGGTATGGAAATCGTGACCGGCAAGACCTTCGGCGGCAGCCAGTCGCCACTGCTCATCTCCGTCCGTTCCGGCGCGCGCGCCTCCATGCCCGGCATGATGGATACGGTGTTGAACCTTGGTCTCAACGACCGCACCGTCGAGGCATTAGGCCACGATGCGGGCGACGCGCGTTTTGCCTGGGACAGCTATCGCCGCTTCATCCAGATGTATGCTGATGTCGTCATGGGTCTCGACCATGAAATGTTCGAGGAAATCCTCGAAGATGAAAAAGGCCGGCTTGGCCATGAATACGATACGGACATGTCGGCGGTCGAATGGCAGCACGTCGTTTCGCTCTACAAGAAACTGATCGAAGATGAGCTCGGCGAAGCCTTCCCGCAGGATTGTCACGTCCAGCTTTGGGGCGCAATTGGCGCCGTGTTCGCCAGCTGGACCAACCACCGTGCCGTGACCTATCGGCACCTGCACAATATTCCCGGCGACTGGGGCACGGCCGTCAACGTTCAGGCCATGGTCTTCGGCAATCTCGGCTCGTCCTCGGCAACCGGCGTCGCCTTTACCCGCAACCCCTCGACAGGCGAGGCGGAGCTTTACGGTGAATTCCTCGTCAATGCGCAAGGCGAAGACGTGGTGGCGGGCATCCGCACGCCGCAATCCATCACCGAGGCCGCACGCTTGGCCTCCGGCTCCGACAAGCCATCCATGGAAAAGCTGATGCCGGAAGCCTTTTCCGAATTCCTGGCGATCTGCAAGCGGCTGGAAACCCACTACCGCGACATGCAGGATCTTGAATTCACCATCGAGCGCGGCAAGCTCTGGATGCTGCAGACCCGCTCCGGCAAGCGCACCACCCGTGCCGCCATGAAGATTGCGGGCGATATGGTGGAGGAAGGGCTGATTTCGCAGGACGAAGCCGTCTGCCGCATCGAGCCGTCGTCGCTCGACCAGCTGCTGCATCCCACCATCGATCCCGGCACATCCCGTCCCATCATCGGCTCCGGCCTGCCCGCCTCTCCAGGGGCGGCAACGGGTGAGATCGTCTTTACCGCGGAAGAGGCGGTCGCCGCCGAAGCCGAGGGGCGTCGCGTCATTCTGGTACGCATCGAAACCAGCCCGGAAGATATTCACGGCATGCATGCCGCCGAAGGCATTCTGACGACGCGCGGCGGCATGACCAGCCACGCCGCCGTGGTGGCGCGCGGCATGGGCATTCCCTGTGTCACCGGCGCCGGCTCCATGCGGGTCGATATGCGCAACAGGGTGCTGATCGGCGTCGGCTGCATGCTGAAGCGCGGGGATGTCATTACCATTGACGGCTCCTCCGGCCGGGTGCTGAAAGGCGAAGTGCCGATGACGCAGCCGGAACTCTCGGGCGATTTCGGCAAGCTGATGGAATGGGCGGACAAGCTGCGCCGGATGACCGTGCGCACCAATGCGGACACGCCCGCCGACGCCCGCGCCGCGCGCGCCTTTGGCGCTGAGGGCATTGGCCTCTGCCGTACCGAACACATGTTCTTCGAGGGCGACCGCATCCATGTCATGCGCGAGATGATCCTGGCCGAAAGCGAAAAGGGCAGGCGGGCGGCGCTCGATGAGCTTCTGCCGATGCAGCGCTCGGATTTCACCGAACTTTTCCAGATCATGCACGGCCTGCCGGTGACGATCCGCCTGCTCGACCCGCCACTGCACGAATTTCTGCCGAAGACGGATGGTGAAATCGTCGAGGTTGCCGCCGCCATGGGCATGCCGCAGACGGTGTTCCGCCAGCGGCTTGATGCGCTGCACGAGTTCAACCCCATGCTCGGCCATCGTGGCTGCCGTCTCGCCATCTCCTACCCGGAAATCGCCGAAATGCAGGCCCGCGCCATTTTCGAAGCGGCCGTTGCGGCGGCGCGTATTACCGGCGCGCCCGTCGTGCCTGAGATCATGGTGCCGCTGGTTGGCCTGCGTTCGGAACTGGATTACGTGACTGCGGTCATCGATGGCGTCGCCGCGGCGGTGGCGAAAGAAACCGGCATGGAGATCGAATATCTCACGGGAACCATGATCGAGCTGCCGCGTGCGGCCCTGCGCGCCCATGTCATTGCCGAAGCGGCCGAATTCTTCTCCTTCGGCACCAACGATTTGACGCAGACGACCTTCGGCATTTCCCGCGACGATGCGGCGCGCTTCATCAATACCTATCAGCGTAAGGGCATCATCGAACGCGACCCGTTCATTTCGCTCGATTTCGATGGCGTGGGGGAATTGATCCGCATCGCCGCCGAACGCGGCCGCCAGACGCGGCCAGAACTGAAGCTCGGTATCTGCGGCGAACATGGCGGAGACCCGGCCTCGATCCATTTCTGCGAAAATGCCGATCTTGATTACGTCTCGTGCTCGCCTTTTCGCGTGCCCATCGCCCGCCTTGCCGCGGCGCAGGCGACGCTTGCCGCGCGGGCGGAAGAAGGGCAGGTCGCAAGCAATGTCGCCTTTATCCCCGTCAGGGGTTCTGTTGGACGATGATGCGCCGCTCCACCACCACGGGACGGTAGAACATGTCGCGGTTCATCTGCGCCTGCCAGGCACGGTTGTCCGCACGGCGGTCCATTTCCAGATCGAGAAGGCAACCGGCCATCGGGTCAGTGCCGGGGCGGAAACCGTAACCCCGGCATGTCGCCTCATCCCGAGCCCGGCGCTCTTCCGGTGTCAGCGTCTGGCATGCGGTGAGCGCCAGCATGGCGGCAAGCGCACCGGAGACGATGGAAAAGCGCATTTTGTTTCTCCCTTAACATGACAGCCGTATGGCACTTTTATTGCGCGATTGATACGCCTGTTTTGATACGGGGAAAAGCCGCGTTGGGGCGGAAAGTTGCGTTTGGTAAGCGAACCTCTTCGCCGTCATGCGGGCCTTGAACCGGCATCCACTTGCCTGAGCCTGGGCATCAGGACTGTCTGGAACGCGCCATTTCAGCGCGCATCCAGCTTGAGTCTCCCCACGTCGAGAGCCAGATCATCAGATCGGTGAGAAAGCCGATAATCGGCAGCAGAAGCATATGGCCCAAACCGCGCGTCGTCTGGTTTTTCTCGGCCTCGTGCAGATGAGCCAACTCCTGTTCCTGAATCGAAGCGATAAGCCTATGAAGCTCGGGGTCTTTCGTTTGCAGGAAAGCCAATTGATCTTCCAGATGGCGGTGAACGGTGCTTTCAACGGCTTCGGTGCAAATCCAGACCATGTTGCGTCCGCCGAGCGCGGTCAGAAAACCGAGCAGAAGGCCTCCAAGGCTCCAAAACGCCATTACGCGACAAGGTCTTGCGTTTCTGGATGGCATGGCGTCCCGAAACAGACGGCAATGATCGATCTCGTCTTCCCGCATCTCCTGCAGAGCGGGTACAATGTCCGGAAACAGCCGGCGAGCCATCCATATCTGCGCGCCGTAGATGCGAATAGCGCCAAACTCTCCGGCGTGATTGACCTTGAGAATACGCCGAACGGTAAGAGCCGGGTCGTGTTTACCGAGACTGTCGGACATGTGAAATGCTACCTCAGCCTACTCCCGTTCACCCGAACACGGCACAAATCGCTTCTGCTTTTTTGGTAGGGGCTAGCCGCCCCTTTAGTCCAGTTCCATAGTCTCACACAACAACAAATAAATTACACGATCGGTGATGACGACCAAGGCTAGGCGTTCATTGCAGCCGCGCAAGCTTTGCTGGCGGCTGCAATGACGACGGTTTCGCCAAGATGATGACTTCATCGGTAGCGTTCGTCATCGAGGCAGGGACGTGATGCGCAGGGAGCAATCACGTTCATTGCTTTGCTTAGGCCGTCGCCACTTCACGGTCATCGAGTGCGTCGATGTCCTTGGCGTTGTTATAAACGGCCTCGTTGAGAATACCCTCGCGTTTGGCGACAATGGTCGGCACCAGCGCCTGTCCGGCGACGTTGACCGCAGTGCGGCCCATGTCCAGGATCGGGTCGATGGCGAGCAGCAGGCCCACACCTTCGAGCGGCAGTCCGAGCGTGGAGAGCGTCAGCGTGAGCATAACCACCGCGCCGGTCAATCCGGCCGTTGCGGCGGAACCGAGCACCGAAACGAAGACGATCAGCACATATTCCTGAATGCCGAGCGGCACCTGGAAGAACTGCGCGATGAAGATCGCCGAGATTGCCGGATAGATCGCGGCGCAGCCGTCCATCTTGGTCGTGGCGCCGAGCGGCACGGAGAAGGCGGCATATTCGCGCGGCACGCCGAGGCTCTTTTCCGTCACGGTTTCGGTGACGGGCAGTGTGCCGATGGAGGCACGCGAGACAAAGGCGAGCTGGATGGCCGGCCATGCGCCCGCAAAGAAGCGCGAGGGCTTCAGGCCATGCGCGAGAAGCAGCCCCGGGTAAACGACGAGAAGCACCAGTGCCAGACCGATATAGACGGCCGCTGCATACCAGCCGAGCTGTGACAGCGTGGTCCAGCCATATTGGTCAACTGCGCGGCCAAGCAGGCCGATGGTGCCGATGGGGGTAAGGCGGATGACCCACCACAGGATTTTACGCACGATGGCGAGCAGCGACTGGTTGAAGGCGAGGAACGGCTCCGCCGCCTTGCCGGCTTTCAGCGCCGCGACACCGAAGGCAATCGACACCACCAGCAACTGCAGGACGTTGAAATTCAGCGAGGTGCTGGCCGCGCCATTGCTGATTTTGGTAGATGCCTCGAGGCCGAAGACGTTGGCCGGGACGAGACCCTTGAGGAAGTCCAGCCAAGAACCGGTGGAGGACGGTGCTGCGGCTGCCGTATTGGCGATCGCCGTGTTGACGCCCGGCTGGATGACAAGACCGAGCACGATGCCGATGATGACCGCGATCAAAGCGGTGATGGCGAACCAGAGCAGCGTCTGCCAGACGAGCTTCGCCGCATTAGAGAGGTTCTTGAGATTGGCGATGGAGGCGACGATGGCGGTAAAGATCAGCGGCGGCACCAGTGCGCGCAGCAGCTGGACGAATATGCTGCCGATGGTCTGCAGCGTCACCGAAAGCCAGTTGGGGCTGCCGGCGGCGTCGGGGCCGATATTGCGGGCAACGAGGCCGAGCAGCAGGCCGATGACCATGGCTATCAGAACCTGAAAGCCAAAATTGCGATAAAAGGGTTTATGCCCCGAAGGGCGGGCAGAGGTTGTTGCCTGTGACATGACATGTCTCTTTATTGTGCAAGAAGGCGGGAATGTTGCATTTTTTACAAGCATTCTCGAGGGAGGTCGCCGAGAATACGCCGATTTCCTCAGCAATTAAGGGATGAACGTGCGTATTTGTTGCATTGTCGGGGAATTATTCCCTGACGCTGCGGCAATGCGGAAAAATATTCCTGCTTCTTGTTGCCGTGGCCTCTCAGTCCGTCGCGCAGGGAAAGTCATGCTAATTGCGCCGACGTCATCCTCGGGCCTGTCCCGAGGTCTGCCGACATATTGATTTTTATTGGAGGTGGTTAGATCCTCGGCACAGGGCCGAGGATGACGTTGAGCGGGTCTTCACCCTTAATCACCGACCTCAAGGAAACTGCGACCTGTCCGGAAATTTAACCCGGACAGAAGTGGATCATACCCGGAATGACGGAAGAGAGGTCTTCGGGGGCACGCTTTACCCGTAGATCGCCCCCTCCTTTGTTTTCCTCGCCGCAATTCCGGTTTATGACATCATATGCAGGTGATTCCCTGCCAGAACCCGGGTGCAACGCCTCTTAGCCAATGCGATCTAACGGATATCCGCTTCCATGACTGTGCGTTTCGTCCGGCCTTTTTCGGTTGCAGCCTATCTTTCCCGCTATCTGGGCCTGGCGGCACTGGCGCTTTTTCTCATCGCCGCCGGCATCCACCGTTTCGGGCCGCTGACGACGCCTGATCTTGTCGGGCTGCTCCTCATTGCCGCAGGCATCGCTTTTCTTGCCGTGCTTCTGGCGCTGATCGGCCTTGAGCGGCTATGGACCAGAGGCGCACGCGGCGGCCTTTCGGCGCTGGCGGCGCTGCTTCTCTCGGCCCTGCCGCTCGGCGTTGTCGGCTACGGCGCCTTTCTTTATTGGCAGCAGCCGAAGATTTACGACATCTCCACTGACCTGAGCGACGTGCCGGAGTGGCTGGCGACACCGGCCGCCAACCAGCAATGGCTGGTGCGGCCCGCGACCATTACCAAGGCTGATCGCGATGTGCAGATGGAGGCCTATGCCAGCCTTGCCGGGCGCCGTTATGAAGGCGCGATAGACCGCATCTACGCCGCCGCCAAAAAAATGGCCGCCTCCCAGAATATCCGCATTACCCATACGAAGGGTGTGATCGGGGCGGAGGATGCTCCTGCCGTCGGGGTGCCAGCACAGGACAGGCAGCAGCCCGCCGACGATGCGCCGGTGGAAGACCTGCCCTCCATCGTGCCCGTGCCCATGGCCCGCCCGACCGACGCGCCTTTGCCCACCTTCTTCAACGGCAGCGGCGTGGTGCTGATGCAGGGTGAAACCCGCACCCGCATCTGGGGCCTGCGCTTCGATATCCTCATTCGCCTGAAGGAAGAGGCCGAAACCACCATCGTCGATGTCCGCGTCGCCTCCCGCTACGGCCAGCACGATCTTGGCATGGGTGCTGCGATTGCCGAGGCCTATCTCGATGCGCTGGATGCGGAGATGCAGGGTCTTAACGATAATTGAGGCCGGAGGCGACGGTACACGTCGGCCGAATGGATCGCGACGTCGCGGCACATTTCTTCTCCCCCGCCGGGGAGAAGGTGGCCCGAAGGACCGGATGAGGGGCAACGACGGAGATTTTCGGAGAGCTTGCCCCCTCATCCCGCTGCCGCGGACTTCTCCCCGGCGGGGAGAAGAAACAGGTGGCACCCGCTCGCTCCCCACCGAAGGGGCGGCAATCACGAAAGCACCTTGAGAGCTGGCTAGTTAAAACCCCGTCACGCCGGGAAATATTCACCCGTGAGCGAAGGCGCGCCATCCGTCCGAACTTCGCCCTTCTCGATCAGATCCTCGATATGCGCCAGCACGGAAAGTGCCGCCGCCCCATGCAGACGCTTGTCGGTGCTGGCATAGATCACCTTCACCATATCGGCGATCAGCCTGTCGCCGTCTCTGATCCGCTTCAACACCGCCTTTTCCCGCATGCGGCGGTGGGCGCGCAAGCCCCGCATGAAGGCGGCGGGATCGGTGACCGGGCCGCCATGGCCTGGCAGGAACAACCGGTCGTCGCGGGTCAGCAACCGCTCCAGTGAAGCCATGTAGTCGCTCATCGCCCCATCAGGCGGCGCGACGATGGTGGTGGCCCAGGCCATGACGTGATCGGCCGAAAAGACGATGCCGCTGCCCTCAAGCGCAAAGGCGGCGTGGTTGGCGGTGTGGCCCGGCGTATGCAGCGCCGTCAATGTCCAGCCGTCGCCGGAAAGGCTCTGCCCGTCGCCCAGCGCAATGTCAGGCGCGAAAGCCGTATCGGAACTTTCGGCAAAGGGATTGGTCTCGCCCACATGCAGTGGCCGGGCGGCGCGGTGCGGGCCTTCCGCCACCGTCAGCGCCCCGGTCGCCTGCGCCAGCCTGCGGGCAAGCGGCGAATGATCGCGATGGGTGTGGCTGACGAAGATGTGCGTGACTTCGCGCCCTTCGAGCGCGGCCATCAGCGCCCGAAAATGCGCCTCATCCTCCGGGCCGGGATCGATGACGGCGACGGAACGGTCACCGACAATATAGGAATTGGTGCCATGGAAGGTGAAGGCGGAAGGATTGTTGACGGTGATGCGCTGGATGAGCGGGGCGACGGGAACCGCCTCGCCATAGGCCGGCTGGAAATCGAGATCGAATGCCGGGTCCGCCATCGAGACCTCCTGAAAAAATGCCATGCATGCTTGCGCCGCGGCCTCATCCGCGTCACGGCCAAGCCCTAACATGCGAACTTCGACACGGCACCCAAAAAGCTTGAATTTTGTGAAAAAATTGGTCGCCGGGTCATTGCCGCGCCGGGCAGGCTTTGCTAATCAGGCGCGGTTCAGGCAGCGGCGTTTCGCTCTCGCTGCCCTGTTGGGGCGTCGCCAAGCGGTAAGGCACCGGTTTTTGGTACCGGCATTCCCAGGTTCGAATCCTGGCGCCCCAGCCATCTATCCCCAAGTCAGAACAACGTTCGCAGGTTCCGGCGACCGTCGATCACGCGAACGATTTCCACGGAATATATTTCGCCGCCATCGGTATCCGGCACGGTTTCGTAGAGAATGATGTACGGCGCTTCAACCAGCATGCGGGCGGATGGGAAAATTTCCGGGCGGCGCTCGCCGAGGTGAGGATGGTCCACCAAGCGCTCCGCTTTGGCGCGGAACGGCAAGGCGCTGTGATTTGCCGATATCGATATAGATTTTCTTCACATCGCTGCGCGCGCTGGGCGACCAGACAAGTTTAATGGTCACGATTTTTCAACGAAGCCAGTTCTGCACGCGCTTCATTGAGCGCCTCGTCAAAATCCACTTCGGTTGAAGTGCCACTTGCTTTGCCCTCGCGCCACAAAGCATGCAGTTTGGCAATGTCGCCGCGTCGCTCAACCCACTTTGCCGACCAGTCGCGCATGGCTTCACGGATGACCTCACTGCTGCTGGCAAGCACCGCTTTCCACGGCGTCACGCAAGATTTCGGCGTGCTGGGGAGTCATCGAGACGCTGATCTTTTCAACATTGGCCATCTAAGCTCTCCATCGAATTGGTAGCAATTATTACCACCAAGAGGATTGGCCGACGAGATATTTCAGTATCAAGAATTAGATCAACAAAAAACGCCGCGCATCCAGAGACACGCGGCGTCCAATCCTAAATCGCACCTAAACCTTAAAGCGCGATATCAGGCACCTTCTTCACGGGTGCACCCGCAGGCGCCGCACCGGCGCCCTTCAGGGCCTCAAGATCGATCTGCGGCGGGGTCGGCAGCTGGAGGTGCTCGGCGGTGTAGGCCCATTCCTCACGTACCTTTTCCGGGTCGTCATTGAGCTTGGTGCCGTAGCTCGGCACGATCTGGCGCAGCTTCGTCTGCCATTCCGGCGTTGCCACCTTGTCCTTGAAGACTTTTTCCAGAACGCTGAGCATGATCGGCGCTGCGGTGGAAGCGCCCGGCGAAGCGCCGAGCAGGCCGGCGATGCTGCCGTCCCCAGCGGAGACGACTTCGGTGCCGAGCCGCAGCACGCCGCCCTTTTCTTCGTCGCGCTTGATGATCTGCACGCGCTGGCCTGCCTGCCAGAGACGCCATTCGCCCTGCTTGGCATTCGGGAAATATTCCTTCAGCGCAGCAAAACGGTCGTCATCCGACATCATCAGCTGGCCGGCGAGATATTCGACCAGCGGATATTCATCGATGCCGACGCGCACCATCGGCCAGGCATTGCTGGTTGTTACGGAGGAGACGAGATCGAAATAGGAGCCTTCCTTCAGGAACTTGGTGGAGAAGGTGGCGAAAGGTCCGAACAGGATGACGCGTTTGCCGCCCAGCACGCGGGTATCGAGGTGCGGAACCGACATGGGCGGCGAGCCCACCGAGGCCTTGCCATAGGCCTTGGCCAGATGCTGCATCGTCACATCGGGGTTCTCGTTGATGAGGAACGAGCCGCCGACAGGGAAACCGGCATAATCATCCGCTTCCGGAATGCCGGACATCTGCAGCAGGTGCAGCGCGCCGCCGCCGGCGCCGATGAACACGAATTTCGCATCCACCACCTGTTCGGCATCGGTCTTGGTGTTGGTATAGGTCACGCGCCAGCTGCCATCGGCGTTGCGCTGGATGTCGGAAACCTCGCTATTGACCTGCAGGTCGAAATTCTGGTCGCTCTGCAGATGCGAGACGAACTGGCGGGTGATTTCGCCAAATTCCATGTCGGTGCCGAGCGGCGACCAGGTTGCGCCGATCTTCTGGGAAGGATCGCGGCCTTCCATCATCAGCGGCACCCACTTCTTGATCTGCTCGGGATCGGTGGAAAACTCCATGCCCGCGAAAAGCGGGCTCGCCTTCAGCGCCTGATAGCGCTTTTCCAGATAGGCGACGTTCTCGTCACCCCAGACGAAGCTCATATGCGGCGTGTGGTTGATGAAGGAGCGCGGGTTCTTCAAAACGCCGTTGCGCACCTGCCATGCCCAGAACTGCCGGGAAATCTGGAAGGATTCGTTGATGTTGATCGCCTGGCTGATCTTGATGTTGCCCTTGTCGTCTTCGGGCGTGTAGTTCAGCTCGGCAAGCGCGGAGTGGCCGGTGCCGGCATTGTTCCAGCCGTTGGAGCTTTCAAGCGCCACGCCATCCAGCCGCTCCAGCATCTGCATCGACCAGGTGGGCTCCAGCTCGCGCAGCCACACACCGAGCGTCGCGCTCATGATGCCGCCACCGATGAGAAGCACGTCGACCTTCTTGGCAGTCGTATTGGCGAGAAGCGCGGAAGAGGGCAGCGCTGCTGCGGCAAGTCCGGCGAGAGCACCACCCAGAACCTGTCTGCGGTTCATCGGCAATGCGTGGGAGAGGGAAGTTTCCTCGGAGAGATCAGTGAGCTGGGATTTGTCTTGATCGATGGGAGTCACGGCCATACCCGATTCTTGTTTTGTGTTAAAAACACTCCTCCCGACCGCCCCGTTATAGCAAAGCGCAAACCGGCACAACCCGGACTCATCCACCCCAGTTCAAGCGGTTTTGTGCGGATTTTGCCGCGGCGGACGGCCGATCTCACGGTTATGCCGATTATCATTTTGATGATTGTTAAGATAAGTTGCGGCTTTCAAACGGTTGAAAGCGTTTCCTGGCGGGATTTTGCGAAAACGCAGCGCCAGCACCCTTTCCAGTGAATTACGATCCGCAAGGTGCCGCTCAGGCACAATTTTTTTCAGAATAATGACGGAAATCCCGAAAAAGTGAAAAGGCCCGCCGGTTCGGGCGGGCCTTCGTGCATTTTGGCTTGTGGCTGACGATCAGTTGGCGGCGAGGAATTCCGCGCAGTAGCTCGGACCGTTGACGCCCGGGCGATCGGAGATTGTGCGCACGGCGGTGATTTTGTAATCGCTGGAGACGACCAGCTGCACCGTGCAGGAAAGGGAGGCGGTGCGGGCGGGCGAAATCTGCCGGCCCTTTTTGCCATCCTTGCCTTCTTCGAACTTCGCCGGAATCGTCGCCTTCTTGTAGCCGCCGCGCCAGTTGT
Source organism: Agrobacterium sp. CMT1 (assembly GCF_037203725.1). Taxonomy (NCBI): domain Bacteria; kingdom Pseudomonadati; phylum Pseudomonadota; class Alphaproteobacteria; order Hyphomicrobiales; family Rhizobiaceae; genus Agrobacterium; species Agrobacterium sp. CMT1. Next base: position 235,276 of record NZ_JBBCAR010000001.1, on the reverse strand, counting down.
AGACGGTGGAACTGCCGCTTTCGGTGTCGCTCAGCGGCGGGCCGAATTTGGCGAAGAAAATACCTGCGGACTGGCCGACCCAACGGGTCTCAACCGGGCTCTTCTGGGTGAAGGAGGGCGTGGAGCCATCGGTGGAAGTGGTGCAGGCCGAGAGCGCAATGGCAAACGCTGCAAGCGTTACGCTGCGAAATAGCATGGTGAAATGTCCTTTGTGCCGTGTCCGGCATCCCGCCGGTCATTCCGTTCCCCTAGCAGATTTGGCGGCGGCGGGCAGGGGAGCTGTGCGGCCCGATGAAAATTTCCTGCCACAATTGCTTTTTTGTAACGTTTTGAAGCCTTCCGCCCGGTGCCGCCGGTGCCTGCCGGGGCTGTTTCAGCAGGTGGGGAAAACTTGTCATAAAAAATGCAATAAGCCGCTTGTCGAATGCCGGAGGCTGGTCTATAGAAGCGCCGCTGGTCACGGAGTGTAGCGCAGTCTGGTAGCGCACCACGTTCGGGACGTGGGGGTCGGAGGTTCGAATCCTCTCACTCCGACCAGCTAGAAGCCCGATAAATCAGCGGCTTGCAAAAAATCCCGATACTTGCTGAAAATCTCCATATCAAATCGTCATACATCAACCGGGCCGGTCGCATCAGAGCCGGTTTGAATGCATTCGTCGCCCATGCCTCGGAGCCCAGTTGGGTAGGCTGTCGCAACTTCCTGCGCTTCCAGTTTTCCGTATGCGCGAATAAAAGAGGCCCGTCGCTCCGCCAAGCGCCAGGCCCCAATGTCGCGGCCTGTTTCAGGGGACGCGCGACACGGACCGTCTTAGAAGTGTCAATTCAGGTCCACAATCCAAGAAGTTACCCGTGACAGTCGCGAGCCCTGAGTTTCAGGGCCATCGCCGTGATCAACTTATCGCGATCAAAAAAGAGGCCCGCTGCATTTTCAAGCAACGAGCCTCTGTTCGGCCGCTTGGCGGAGCGACCGAGGGCAAATTCGCCTTTTGCCCATGAACGCCGAATGAACGAGCGCCCTTCTGCGCCGCCGAGAAACAACCCGTAAAAATCCGCAAAGCAGATGGATCGGAAAGCTTCCTCAGCCGTTATCCAAACATACAACAATGGAGGATAACATGCTGAAGGGTATTGCACTGTGGGCTATGGGCGTTCCGATCTTCGTGATCATTCTGCTTTATATGTTCGTGTTTTAAGTCGCATCTGACGACTGGACCCAAACAAAAAGGCGACCACACCGTGGTCGCCTTTTGTCGTTCATGCCGGCATTCTCAGTCGAGATCGCTGATGAGCCGTGAGGCTGTTGCCGCATCCGTGCGCCGGATGTCGATCTCGTCGCGGTGCTTGGCAAGAAGCTCGCTCGCCAGCAGCTTTTCCGCGAGATCGGCAGGCAGCGAGAGAATGACCCGGTCGCCTTTTTCTTCCGTCGCGCCGACGCTGCGCTTGGCCGATATCATGCCGCCCGCCACCGTATTGTTGGTGTCGGGGTCGATCAGGATGAAGGAACCCGTCGAGCGGTTCTGCTCATAGGGATCGAAGATCGCCGTCTCATCGAAGGAAAGCCTGACCTTGCCGATGGCGTTCATCGGCAGCGACGTTTCATGCGCCTGCCATTCGCCTTCCTTGAGGTTCAGCTGGCTGACGGGCTGCACACTGACACGCTGTCGGCGGCTGCCGCTTTTCAGCCAGTAGCGCTTGCCGGCCTCGATGCCTCCGGGCTGCAAAGCCACGATCTGCGCGTCGAAGGCAAGGCCAGTCTGAGGCTGCGCCTCGATGGAGACAATCATGTCGCCGCGCGAGACGTCCACCTGACGATCGAGAACGAGAGTGACGGCATCACCCGCCACGGCGGCATTGCGTACCAGATCGAAAGTGACGATCTGCTTGACGTTGGCGACCATGCCGGAAGGCAGGATAACGACGCTGTCGCCCGGCTTCACCGAACCGCCGGCAACCGTGCCCTGATAACCGCGGAAGCTTTCGCCGGGACGCGAGACGCGTTGTACGGGAAAGCGGAAGCCGCCCGATTGCGCGGAGCGAACGGTCGCCAGTTCCAGCGTTTCCACCAGCGTCGGGCCTTCATACCAGGGCATGGAAGCCTTGCCTGAGAGAACGACGTTTTCACCTTTCAGCGCCGACATCGGAATGGCGGTTATCTGCTTGATGCCGAGATCGGATGCGAAATCGCGGAACTCGTGGGCGATCAGTTCGAAACCGGCCTTGTCGTAATGCGTCAGGTCGATCTTGTTGACGGCCAGCACGAATTGCCGGATGCCCATCAGCGCCGCGATGGTGGCATGACGCCGCGTCTGTTCGAGAATGCCGGTACGGGCATCGACGAGCAGCACGGCGAGGTCGGCAGTCGAAGCGCCGGTCGCCATGTTGCGGGTATATTGCTCATGGCCGGGCGTGTCGGCCACGATGAAGGCGCGCCTGTCAGTGGCGAAATAACGATAGGCGACATCGATGGTGATGCCCTGCTCGCGCTCCGCCTGAAGACCGTCGAGCAGCAACGCGAAATCGGGCAGGCCGAGATCGTTCTGCTTGCCGCTGTCGCGGTGCAGTGTCGCGGCCTGGTCTTCCTTGACGGCCTTGGTGTCCCAGAGGAGACGGCCGATCAGGGTCGATTTGCCGTCATCCACGCTGCCGCAGGTGATGAGACGAAGCGGGCGGGTGTCGCGCGCTGCTTTCGAATGTTCGGCAAAGGGCAAAATGGTGGCCGTGGAAACGTTGGTGGTGGCAGAAGCGGTCATCAGAAATAGCCCTCGCGCTTCTTCTTCTCCATCGAGCCGGACTGGTCGCGGTCAATCGCGCGGCCCTGACGTTCGGAAACAGTGGCGATTTCGAGCTCGGCAATCACATCCTGAAGCGTCGCCGCCTCGGAACGGATCGCACCGGTGAGCGGGAAGCAGCCGAGCGTGCGGAAGCGGATCGAGCCACGCTTGATCTCTTCGCCGGGCAGAAGCTCCAGGCGCTCATCTTCAGCAAGGATCATCATGCCGTCGCGCTCGATATAGGGGCGCTCAGCGGCGTAATAGAGCGGCACCAGAGGAATGTTTTCCGCTTCGATGTAACGCCAGATATCCACTTCGGTCCAGTTGGAGAGCGGGAAGGCGCGCACGCTTTCGCCCTTGCGGACCATGCCGTTATAGATGTTCCACAGTTCCGGCCGCTGGTTGCGCGGGTCCCACTTATGGTCGGGCGTACGGAAAGAGTAGATGCGTTCCTTGGCACGGCTCGCCTCTTCGTCGCGGCGCGCACCACCGAAGGCTGCGTCGAACTGGCCGGCATCCAGTGCCTGACGCAGGGCTTCCGTCTTCATGATGTCGGTGTAAAGCGCCGAGCCGTGGGTGAAGGGCGTGATGTTTTCCGCCGCGCCGCGCGGATTGGTATGGGAGATCAGCTCCAGATCGTATTCCTTGACGATATTGTCGCGGAATTCGATCATCTCCTTGAACTTCCAGCCGGTATTGACGTGCAGCAGCGGGAAGGGAATGCGGCCGGGGAAGAACGCCTTGCGCGCGAGATGCAGCAGCACGGACGAGTCCTTGCCGATGGAATAGAGCATCACGGGCTTGTCGAATTCGGCTGCGACTTCGCGAAAGATATGAATAGCTTCGTTTTCAAGCGCCTTCAGATGGGGATCGAGCGGCGGCTTGGATGCGACAGTATTCTTGCTGTCCGTCTCGTGGACTGCGTTGGACATTGTGAACTCCGGGAATGTACTGAATGATTATCGTTGCGGGATGGCGGAAACGGCGGAGGTCTGCTCCGCACCGGCGACGTGAAGACCGCATTCGCGCTTCTCGTCGTTTTCCCACCACCATCGTCCGGCGCGCTCAGGCTCACCGGGCTTGATGGCGCGCGTACACGGCTCGCAGCCGATGGACGGGTAACCGCGCTGATGCAACGGATTGATGGGGATGTTCTCCTGGGCGACATGCGCCTTGATGAGATCGATATCCCAGTCAGCCAAAGGGTTGATCTTGATGAGATTGCGATCCGCATCGAATTCGGCAAACGGCGTCGTGGCGCGATTGCCCGACTGGCCGCGACGGAGGCCGGTGATCCAGAAGGCGGCACCATCAAGCGCCTTGCCGAGCGGGATCAGCTTTCTGACATGACAGCAGGCATGACGCGCCTCAACGCTTTCGTAAAAGCCGTTGAGACCGTATTTTGCGGCGTAGGCGTCTATATCGTCCTGTTCGGGACGGAAACGACGGATTTCGATGCCGAAACGCTCCTCGGTTTCATCGATGAGATCGACGGTTTCCTTGAAAAGACGGCCAGTTTCCAGCGTGACAACGTCGATCGGCAGGCGGTGGGTGCCGATCGCGGCGGTGATGACCTGATCCTCGATGCCGAGGCTGGTGGTGAAGACCGCGCGCCCGCCGAGGCCGGCGATAAATGAAAGCCGACCCGCCAGATCGAGCCCGGCAAGCGTGGCATCAAGGGAAGCGGCATCGGCAGAGGCATTTGCTGAATTGATGGTCATTGTCACGTCCGGGATTTCCATGGCCGATTATTGTTGAAATCGGCGCTTTGGACGAGAAATGACAGTCTTTGTGCGCTGCACTTCAGAGCAAAAATGCCTCTCGCGCGCGTGCTATGAGCAAAAGATGCCCGTTCACCTTGTTCGCAGCCTGGATTTGAATTGTGACAACTTCTGCGCTAAGCCGTGATTGCCGGGTATCCGGGCTTGTGATCTACTGGTTTTACGATGATTTCGCAGAAGGCAAAATATGCGCTGAGGGCGCTTCTCTCGCTGGCCAAGGCCGACGGTGGCTGTCCTGTGCAGATTTCCGACATTGCCCGCGAACAGGCCATTCCGAAAAAGTTTCTGGAGCAGATCCTTCTCGAAATGAAGAAGGAACGCCTTGTCGAAAGCCGGCGTGGCAAGCAGGGTGGTTATCTTCTAGCACGCCCGGCGGATGATATTACTTTCGGCGAGGTGCTGCGGCTCATTGATGGCCCCCTTGCTCCTCTGCCTTGCCTCTCCCAGACCGCCTATCGCCGCTGCGAGGATTGCGACGGCGAGAAGCAGTGCGAGATCCGCCATGTCTTCGCCCGTGTGGCCGATGCGACGCGCAACATCCTGTTCAACACCACCGTTGCGGATGCGGTGGCCGGTGTCGAAGTGCCCGAGCTTTTGACGGCCTGACGAAAAATTCGTCTAAAACACCTCAATATTTTTCGCCATCGCGGCAAAAAACCGGCAAAAATGTGAAACGCTTTTGCATTCAGCAAAGTTTTACACGACGCTTGTTGCGCCTTTCGCTTATGCTGCGCTGTATTTGTTGCCCGGAGAAACGCTCAAGGGAAACACTTTTTCGATCGTATTCGGCCTCATTGACCAACTCTACTCAACCGGTAGAGTTAAGCCATCGCAATCAGGAGGGAATACCGATGTCCAAGCTTCTGTCCGGTTTGAGCGTTGTCGCGCTCAGCCTCTCACTGGCACTTGGCGCAGCTGGCTCGGCCGCGGCGCAGACCAAGCTGCTGAACGTGTCCTATGATCCGACCCGTGAACTCTATAAGGATTTCAACGAAGCCTTCGCCAAGAAGTGGAAGGCCGACACCGGCGAGGACGTCACCATCCAGCAGTCGCATGGCGGCTCCGGCAAGCAGGCTCGTTCGGTCATCGACGGTCTGGAAGCCGACGTCGTGACGTTGGCGCTGCAGAGTGACATCGACGCCATCGTGCAGAATTCCGGCAAGATCAACAAGGACTGGCGCGGCCGCCTGCCGCATAATTCCTCCCCTTACACCTCCACCATCGTTTTCCTCGTTCGCAAGGGTAACCCGAAAGGCATCCATAACTGGGGCGATCTGGTGAAGGGCGACGTGCAGATCGTGACGCCGAACCCGAAGACCTCGGGCGGTGCGCGCTGGAACTATCTCGCGGCCTGGGCCTGGGCGAATGAAGAATTCAAGGGCGACAAGGACAAGATCAAGGCCTATGTCGGCGAGCTCTACAAGCGCGCTCCGGTTCTCGACACCGGCGCCCGTGGTTCCACGGTAACCTTCGCACAGCGCCAGATCGGCGACGTGCTGCTCGCCTGGGAAAACGAAGCCTATCTGGCCGGCCAGGAATTCGGCGCTGACGCTTTCGATATCGTCGTTCCGCCGATCTCGATCCTTGCCGAGCCGCCGGTCGCCGTGGTTGACGCCAATGTCGACGCCAAGGGCACCCGCAAGGCAGCCGAAGCCTATCTGCAATATCTCTATTCCGACGAGGGCCAGAATATTGCGGCCAAGCACTTCTATCGTCCGTCCAACCCGGCCGTTGTCTCCAAGGACCTGCTGAAGCAGCTGCCTGACATCAAGCTCGTCACCATTGACGACCCGATCTTCGGCGGTTGGGCAAAGGCGCAGCCGGAACATTTTGGTGACGGCGGCATCTTCGACCAGATTTACAAGCCCGCGAAGTAAGCGGATGATGGGGTGAAACGTACTCACCCCGTCCCACGGGACAAGACAAATCAGAACCTGATCGACCGGACGCCATGCCGGTCGATACTTTATAATAAGCGCCGGGGGAATACCGGCTCCCAGAGAGCACCTCCAGGACGGGCAGACCTCGGTTGACTGTCCCGGAAATGTTCAAAAACTAAGATTATCCGGAGCCTTGATGAGCAATAATATTTCCGGAAGCAGGTGGAAGTGGCGGCAGTCGAGCGTCATACCGGGCTTCGGCCTGACGTTTGGTTACACCGTCACCTATCTGTTTCTCATCATTCTTATTCCGCTTGGCGGCCTTATCTGGTCCACGGCGAAACTCGGTTTTGCAGATTTCATTGCGATTGCCACGGATAGCCGTACGCTGAATGCGTTGCGCGTCAGTTTTGGCACGGCGTTCCTCGCCGCATTGGTCAATGTGGTCTTCGGCGTCATCGTCGCCTGGGTTCTCACACGTTACCGCTTTCCCGGTCGCCGCTTCGTGGATGCCATCGTGGACCTTCCCTTTGCGCTTCCAACGGCGGTCGCGGGCATTGCGTTGACGGCGCTTTACGCCAATCGCGGCTGGGTCGGTTCGCTGTTTGAGCCCTATGGCATCAAGATTGCGTTCACGCCGACCGGTATCGTCATCGCGCTGATCTTCATCGGTCTGCCCTTCGTCGTCCGCACCGTGCAGCCGGTGATGGAGGAGATCGACCGGCAGGTGGAGGAGGTGGCGGCAACGCTCGGCGCGAACCGTTTCCAGACCATCACCCGCATTCTGTTGCCGAGCCTCACCCCCGCCATTCTCACAGGTTTTGCGCTCGCTTTTGCGCGCGGTGTTGGCGAATACGGCTCCGTCATCTTCATTGCCGGCAATATTCCCTACGTCTCGGAAATCGCGCCGCTCCTCATCGTTATCAGGCTGGAGGAGTTCAATTATGCGGCTGCGACCGGCATCGCCACCATCATGCTGATCATCTCCTTTGCCATGCTGTTCCTCATCAATCTCATTCAGGCCTGGAGCCGCAAGAGGTACGGTTATGTCTGAGACTGTTTCTCGCACCACGCCGCGTCCGTTCCGCGATCCCGCCAGCGAGAGCCTGCCAGCGCGGCTGGCACTGATCGCCATCGCCTTCGTCTTCCTCGCCGCATTTCTCGTCCTGCCCCTGGTTTCGGTCTTCTTCGAAGCATTCCGCAAGGGCACGGAAAGCTTCTGGGAGGCGATTTTCGAGCCGGATGCGCTTTCCGCCATTCGCCTGACGCTGCTCGTCGCCGCTATTTCGGTGCCGCTCAACCTCATTTTTGGAGTAGCGGCCGCCTGGGCCATCGCGAAATTCGAGTTCAAGGGCAAGGCATTCCTGATCACGCTGATCGACCTGCCATTCTCGATCTCTCCGGTCATATCAGGTCTGGTCTACGTCATCCTGTTTTCCTCGCACAGCGTGCTCGGCCCATGGCTGAAGAGTTACGGCATCGAGATCCTCTTTGCGGTGCCGGGCATCGTGCTCGCCACCATCTTCGTCACCTTTCCCTTTGTCGCGCGCGAGTTGATCCCGCTGATGCAGGATCAGGGCAATGGTGACGAGGAAGCGGCGATTTCGCTTGGCGCATCCGGCTGGCAGACCTTCTGGTACGTCACGCTGCCGAACATCAAATGGGGCCTGCTTTATGGCGTGCTACTCTGCAACGCCCGCGCCATGGGCGAGTTCGGCGCCGTCTCGGTGGTGTCAGGCCATATTCGCGGCGAGACCAATACCATGCCGCTGCATGTCGAGATACTCTATAATGAGTACAATATCGGCGCATCCTTCGCCGTCGCTACGCTGCTCGCCGGTCTGGCTCTGGTGACCCTCGTTCTCAAAACCATTCTCGAAATACGCTTTGGCGCGGGCAACGCAGCCGGCAAGCATTGAAAGGCATCTTCATGGAAGTGAAAGTTTCCGGCATCACCAAGCAGTTTGATCGCTTTCCGGCGCTGAACGACGTATCGCTCAACATTCGCTCGGGCGAGCTGATCGCGCTGCTTGGTCCTTCCGGTTCCGGCAAGACGACGCTGCTGCGTCTGATTGCCGGTCTTGAGCAGCCGACGACGGGCCAGATTTTCTTCGGCGACGAAGACGCCTCGCACCGCACCGTGCAGGAGCGCAATGTCGGTTTCGTTTTCCAGCATTACGCGCTGTTTCGCCACATGACGGTGGCAGACAACATTGCTTTCGGCTTGAAGGTGCGACCCTCCGCCAAGCGTCCGCCAAAAGCGGAAATCCGCAAGCGCGTGTCCGAGCTTCTCGACATGGTGCACCTTTCCGGGCTTGAAAAACGCTACCCCTCGCAGCTCTCGGGTGGCCAGCGCCAGCGGGTGGCGCTCGCCCGCGCCGTCGCCATCGAACCGAAGGTGCTGCTTCTCGATGAACCCTTCGGTGCGCTGGATGCCAAGGTGCGCAAGGAGTTGCGCCGCTGGCTGCGCGAATTCCACGACCGCACCGGCCACACCACCGTCTTCGTCACCCACGATCAGGAAGAGGCGCTGGAACTGGCGGACCGCGTCGTCGTCATGAGCCAGGGCAAGATCGAGCAGGTCGGCACCGCCGATGACGTCTACGACACGCCGAACTCGCCCTTCGTCTTCTCTTTCATCGGCGAATCCTCCAGCCTGCCGGTCACCATCCGTGATGGCCATGTGCTGTTCCAGGGCGAAAGCATCGGCGTAAACGAAAGCGGCGCAGGCGAGGGCGAATTGTTCTTCCGGCCGGAAGACGTGGTGCTGACGGACGAAAAGGACGCGCTTTACGGCAAGGTCACCACCTGTCGCCGCCTGGCCGGCACCCGCATCGCCGAAATCGACATCGCCAATAACGGCCATGAACCCTACCACCTCGAAATCGAAGTGCCGCTCAACGCCGCCGTGGCGGTGGGTGCCGAACTGCGGTTCCGCCCGACGCGGTGGAAGGTGTTCGGGAAGAAATAAGGAAGAGGTGACGGCCGTTTAGGGTCGATGATTTGTCGCTCTCCCCAGTTCTCCGTCATACCGGCATTGAGCCGGTATCCAGCCAGCCCAAGTCCTTGGGCTTAAAGGAGTCCTCTCGTCGCGCAGACGCGCGCCGGCTGGATGCCGGGTCAAGCCCGGCATGACGGAAGAGACGTATCGCGAGCAACACAAGATGCCGAATTTACAGCGCTAGCATATCCCACACCCTCATTCCTGTGCTTGTCACAGGAATCCAGCCGACGCGCGTCTGCGCGGCGAAAAGACTCCTTCCAGCCCAAAGACTTGGTCTGGCTGGATCTCTGTGACAAGCACAGAGATGAGGCAGGAGGGTGAGGCACACAGATGAGGGAGAAGCTACACGGAGATGAGCCAAGCATACGTACCCGCCCATAAATCCAGAAACGGAAAAGGGCCGCCTAAGCGACCCTTCCATGAGTTTGGTCCTGTTTACAGACCCGGGACTGTTTCTCAACGTTCCGAAGGCAGAAGAGGTTTACAACGAGGGCTGCCCCGTCGAAAACACACCCTTTCCATTGCCTGCACCAGAGACCGAAATCTCACTAGACATTGGATCACCTCCTTCCGATACGTTGAACATAACTAGAAGGTAGTACGATTCGTGAGTAATGCAAGAGGGCTAACTGAGAACTTACTCTGCAGCACCTAGTCGACTCGCATCACGATCTTGCCGATATGGCTGCTGCTTTCCATCAGCCGGTGCGCTTCCGCAACCTCATCCAGTGTGAAGACGCGGTTGATGACCGGTGCGACCTGGCCGCTTTCGATCAGCGGCCAGACCTGATCCACGAGATCGTCACGGATGGCGCGTTTCTCGTCCGCCGTGCGCGGGCGCATGGTGGAGCCGGTGACGGTCAGGCGCTTGACCATGATTGGCGTGAGGTTGACCTTGTCGGCCACGGCGCCCCCGAGAAAGGCGATGATGGACAGGCAACCATCCTTGGCCAGCGCCGCAAGGTTCTTTTCGAAATAGGCAGCACCGATCATGTCGAGAACGACATCGACGCCCTTGCCGCCGGTTTCGGATTTCACGACTTCGGTGAAATCCTCGTCGCGGTAATTGATCGCCCGTTTGGCGCCGAGCTTCACACAGGCCTCGCATTTTTCCGCAGAGCCCGCCGTGGCATAAACTTCCGCGCCGAATGCTTTGGCAAGCTGGATCGCCGTCGTGCCGATGCCGCTGGTGCCGCCATGGATGAGCACGGTTTCACCTTCGGTCAGGCCCGCCATCTGAAAGAGATTGGCCCAGACGGTGAAGAAGGTTTCCGGCAAGGCTGCGGCTTTGACGGCATCATAACCTTTGGGGAAGGGCAGGGCCTGCCCAGCGGGAACGGCGCAATATTGCGCATAACCGCCGCCATTGGCGAGCGCGCAGACCCTGTCGCCAAGATTGAATTCATCGACGCCTTCGCCCAGCGCCACCACCTCGCCGGCGATCTCAAGGCCGAGGATCGGACTTGCATCCTTCGGTGGCGGATAGGTGCCCTGGCGCTGCGCGACATCCGGCCGGTTGACGCCTGCTGCTTCGACCTTCACCAGAACCTCGCCTTTCGCGGGCTTCGGCAAAGGCGCTTGCGAAAGACGCATCACTTCCGGACCGCCATGGAAGGGAAGGTCGATGAAACGCATTTTTTCGGGCAGGGTCTTGGGGTCGGGCATGGTCAGGGGCAACTCCTCACTATCGGCGTCGCCTGAAGATGTAGGTCAGATGCGCCGCTTAGGGAAGAAGGCCGTTTGTCACTGGTGTCAATTTGTCTCGCCGAAGACCCGGATGACGAGGCCGCTGTCATTTTCCTTCGCAGCCGCCTTAACGCCTGCGATCTCGCTGCCGATGCGCTCGGGATTGGCGATGATCAATCCTTTGGGCAAGCTCAGAACGCCAATGGAACAGCGCAGCAGCGCGAAGTCCCGCTCATTGCCGTGCCGGTCCTGGCCCTTCATGCAGCCCGCCTCGCGATCCTCGGCCGAATACAGTTCAGCGACATCGTCGTGAAAATCGCTGAGCAGCCGCTCGAGTATTTCCGTCAGGTCTTCCACCGCCCAGTCGCGCACGCCGATGAAGAAGTCATCACCGCCAATATGTCCGAGGAAGCAGTCGCCGGCAAAAAAGTAACGGCGCATCAGTGCTGAAAACAGGGTGATGGCGTGGTCGCCGGCGTTGAAGCCGTATTTGTCGTTGAAGGGTTTGAAGTTGTCGAAGTCGCAATAGCAGAAGAAGCGTGTCTCGTCGCCATCGCTGCAGCGGTCGGCGATGAAGCCGCCAATCGCGCGGTTGCCCGGCAGTGCTGTCAGCGGGTTCTGGTCCTGCGCCATCTTGAGCTGCTTTTCGTTGATGACCTTGATCAGCGAAGCGGCGGAAACGATGCCGGCGTAACGCATGTTTTCGGTCAGGATGATGCAGGCGCTGCCGCCCATGCTGGCGAACATGTTCATCAACTGGTCGGCATCGGCATCGAGACCGACGATCGGCGCGGCGTCGACGAAATGGGAGATGGTGCGCTCATAGATCTTGTTCTTGAGCAGGTCACGGCCAAAGGGTCGGTAGATGTATTCCTTGAGGTGATATTCGTTGATGACGCCGCGCGGTTCGCCGTTGGCATTGAGAACCGGAAAAAACGCCTGCTGCGGGTTTCTCCGGAAGAGCTCGAAGACGCTGTCGACGCTGTCATGTTCGAAGACGGTGGGAAGTCGTTCGATTTCACGTCGGATCAGGATCTCATCCAGAGTCTGGCTGTTGCGCCGCGCCACGCCGATGCGGTTGATGTGGGGAAAGCTCTCCGGCAACTCGCTGGTGAAGACCGTTGGCCTGGCGATCAGCCAGCCCTGCACCAGGTCGACGCCGAATTCGCGACACGTCAGGAACTCCGCTTCCGTTTCAATGCCCTCGGCGATGACCCGCACCCCCAGAACATGGGCAATATTGACGATGCTGCGGACAAGATGCTGCTTGCGCGGCAGATAATCGACGCCGGTGATGAAGTGCCGGTCGATCTTCAGATAGTCCAGCGGAAAATCGCACAGAAGCTTCATCTCGCCGTGTCCCGCGCCAAAATCGTCGATCGCCAGCTTGAAGCCCTCTTTCCGCATGCGGGCAATCAGCGTCGTGAATTCGGGGACGCTTGTATTGTCGAAGCGTTCGGAAAGCTCGAAGCAGATGGAGGAGGGGGGAATACCCGCGCGCGCCAGATGGCCCACAAGCTTGTCGAGAATGGCGTCGCCCTGCGCGATCAGCCGCACATCGAGGTTGAGAAATAGGGTGGCGGAGGAAAAGTCAGGCAGGGTGGAGAATTTCGCCAGCGCGCGGCTCGCCAGCATCTGCTCGAAAGCCTTGAGTTCGCCGCCCTGCGCCGCCTGGTCGAGAAGCGCCAGCGGATCGGAAAAACCGAGCCGGTCGTGGCCGCGCATCAGTGATTCATAACCGAAAATAGTGCCCGTCGTCGCCTCGACGATCGGCTGAAACGCGGTTTCCAGCACGAGCTTCGCCATGGGAAACATGTGCCCGGAGGCAAATCGCCTTACGGCATCGTTTTCCAGCGTAACGGCCTGCATTTCTGTTCTCCGCTATTACGGCTTTCCTTCCGTGGCTGAGGTAAGGAGAGCCTTTCTCTTTTGCGGCGAACAATCGCAGATTACAGGTCAACAAAAGCTTTCACGTCTGTGAAGCTTTGATGAACGTTTTGTTGCAACCCCCTTGATATATGGGGTAGTAGCCGGGCCTCACGCCCGGCGGACATGTCCTGAGTGCGCGGCATAGAGATCAGCCACGTTCACCCGCTCCCGGTCGGCTTCCACGGGTTCCCTGGACTTCGCGCCCATACCGTGTGCGCCAGATGCCGCCCATAATCGCAGCGCTTCCCTGACGACCTCGCTACCGGATGCATAAGCCCCGCAATTGACGGCTTCGCGCATTCTCGCTGCCTGTTCCGGGGAAATCGATACTGTCACCATTGGCATGATATCACTCCCTTCTTTAAACACTGCGAACGGTCATTCGATGCCCGGATGGGTATCGGCTGCCGTCGTGGTCTAGGGCGGGCGTTTTTATTGTCTTTCGTCTGGCGCCGCTTCCAGCGAAATTTGTATCAGCTGGGATATTAGCACGGAACGTGTTCCATTCCCAATTCGCAGTATATCACGGTTTAGTTTTTCCCCCGTGACCGCGCCGGGAGCATGGAGATGATCCTCACGCGCCGGCCATTGCAGAAACCAGGGTCCGTCCGATGAGAAAGAATTGATTTACAGCAAAATAGCGACACGGAATGGCGCATTTTTTATTGATTGATCAGTCAATCAAGAATATTTTACCGCCCTCAAGGAGATCGTCATGCCCAAGGTCGGAATGGAGCCTCTGCGCCGAAAAGCGCTCGTGGATGCGGCGCTGCGCACCATAGGCCACCATGGCTCGTTGAATGTGACAATGTCTGACATCGCCCGGGAAGCGGGGGTGTCGGCGGCGCTTGCGCATCATTATTTCGGCAGCAAGCAGCAGCTCCTGCTGGAGACCATCCGCAGCCTGCTGCGTGATCTCAGGCGTGATGCGGTGGCGGCGCTGACCCGTGCTTCCGGCCCGCGCGAAAGGCTGAGCGCCATCGTCCATGTCTCCTTCCAGAGCGACCAGTTCACGCCCGAAACGGTGGCGGCATGGCTTGCCTTTTACGTTGAGGCGCAGCGCTCGGAAGAAACCCGCCGGCTGCTGGTGATTTATTCCCGCCGCCTGCGCTCCAACCTCATGGCAAGCCTCAACCGGCTCTGCCCGCCCGATGATGCCGCACGCATTGCAGAAGGGGCCGCAGCCCTCATCGACGGGCTTTATATCAGGCACAGCCTGCGTTCCGCCCCGCTCGGCCTCGCCTCTGCACCGGCGCTGGTCGAGGATTATTTCGACATGCAGCTCAGATCCTTTCCCGATGGACAGCGCGCCAAGCCGTCCATCCGCACTCTCTAGGAGACTTCGACATGACCATCGCCACGCCGCTCAGGGCGCAGCCGAAAGCCTCGCATTTCATCGACGGCGATTATGTCGAGGATAATACAGGCACGCCATTCGAGAGCATCTACCCCGCAACCGGCGAGATCATCGCCCGGCTTCACGCCGCAACGCCGGCGATTGTCGAGCGTGCCATCGCCTCGGCCAAGCGCGCCCAGAAGGAATGGGCGGCAATGAGCCCCATGGCGCGTGGCCGCATCCTCAAACGCGCCGCCGATATCATGCGCGAACGCAATGAGGCGCTTTCGACGCTGGAAACGCTGGATACCGGCAAGCCCATTCAGGAAACCATCGTCGCCGATCCGACCTCGGGTGCGGATGCCTTCGAATTTTTCGGCGGTATCGCCCCTTCCGCATTGAATGGCGATTACATCCCGCTCGGCGGCGATTTCGCCTATACGAAACGTGTGCCGCTCGGCGTCTGCGTCGGTATCGGCGCGTGGAACTATCCGCAGCAGATCGCCTGCTGGAAGGCCGCGCCTGCGCTCGTCGCCGGCAATGCCATGGTCTTCAAGCCTTCTGAAAACACTCCGCTCGGCGCGCTGAAGATTGCTGAAATCCTTATCGAAGCGGGTCTGCCCAAAGGCTTGTTCAATGTCATTCAGGGGGATCGTGATACGGGGCCGCTGCTCGTCAATCACCCGGATGTGGCGAAGGTCTCGCTTACCGGCTCGGTGCCGACCGGCCGCAAGGTGGCCGCCGCTGCCGCCGGGCATCTGAAGCATGTCACGATGGAACTCGGCGGCAAGTCGCCGCTGATCGTCTTCGATGATGCCGATATCGAAAGCGCCGTCGGCGGTGCGATGCTCGGCAATTTCTACTCCTCCGGGCAGGTGTGCTCCAACGGAACGCGTGTCTTCGTGCAGAAAAAGGCAAAGGCCCGCTTCCTCGAAAACCTGAAAAGCCGCACGGAAGCAATGATCCTCGGCGATCCCCTCGATTACGCCACCCATCTCGGCCCGCTGGTCTCCAAGGCCCAGCAGGAGAAGGTTCTCGGTTATATCGAAAAGGGCAAGGCGGAAGGTGCGACGCTCATCACCGGCGGCGGCATCCCCAACAATGTTGCGGGCGAGGGCACTTATGTGCAGCCCACCGTGTTCGCCGACGTGACCGACGACATGACGATCGCCCGCGAGGAAATCTTCGGGCCCGTCATGTGTGTGTTGGATTTTGATGACGAGGAAGAGGTTCTCGCCCGCGCCAACGCCACCGAATTCGGGCTGGCCGGCGGCGTCTTTACCGCTGATCTCGTCCGCGCCCATCGCGTGGTGGATCAGCTGGAGGCGGGCACGTTGTGGATCAATACGTACAATCTCTGCCCGGTGGAAATCCCCTTCGGCGGCTCCAAGCAATCCGGCTTCGGCCGCGAGAATTCGGCGTCGGCGCTGGAGCATTATAGTGAGTTGAAGACGGTTTATGTGAGCACGGGGAAGGTGGAAGCGCCTTATTGAGGTTCAGTGGGTGGGTTCACCCCCCTCTGTCCTGCCGGACATCTCCCCCTCAAGGGGGGAGATCGACCTGAGGCGAGGTCTCGCCCATCTCAAAGTTTGCGAATGGAGCGGTGGTAGCGCCGCTGGCCGATCTCCCCCCTTGAGGGGGAGATGCCCGGCAGGGCAGAGGGGGGTAACCCACCCACTGACAGTCAATTGATCGGAACAACCGCTCATCGGAGAGAGCAACCAATGCAAGCAGATTACGTCATCGTCGGCTCCGGCTCCGCAGGGTCCGCCATCGCCTACCGCCTGTCGGAAGATGGTCGCTATTCCGTCATCGTCATTGAGGCCGGCGGTTCCGATTTCGGCCCGTTCATCCAGATGCCTGCCGCATTGGCCTGGCCGATGAGCATGAAGCGCTACAATTGGGGTTACCTGTCCGAGCCAGAACCGAACCTCAATAATCGCCGCATCACCGCCCCGCGTGGCAAGGTCATCGGCGGCTCCTCCTCCATTAACGGCCTCGTTTACGTGCGCGGCCATGCCGAGGATTTCAATCGCTGGGAAGAGCTCGGCGCGCAGGGCTGGGCCTATGCGGATGTGCTGCCTTATTTCAAGCGCATGGAACACAGCCATGGCGGCGAGGAAGGCTGGCGTGGCACGGATGGGCCGCTGCATGTGCAGCGCGGGCCGGTCAACAACCCCCTGTTTCACGCCTTCATTCAGGCCGGCGCCCAAGCGGGGTTTGAACTGACGGATGACTATAACGGCTCCAAACAGGAAGGTTTCGGCCTGATGGAGCAGACCATTCACAATGGCCGTCGCTGGTCCGCCGCCAATGCCTATCTCAAACCGGCGCTGAAGCGAGGCAATGTCACGCTGGTCAACGGTTTTGCCCGCAAGATCGTCATCGAGAACGGCCGCGCCGTGGGAGTCGAGATCGAGCGCAGGGGTGTGGTGGAGACCATCAAGGCCGGTCGCGAGGTCATCGTTTCGGCCTCCTCCTTCAATTCGCCGAAGCTGCTGATGCTCTCGGGCATCGGCCCCGCCGCCCATCTGAAACACATGGGCATTGAGGTGAAGGCGGATCGCCCCGGCGTCGGCGCAAATCTCCAGGACCATATGGAGTTTTATTTCCAGCAGGTCTCCACCAAGCCGGTCTCGCTTTATTCGTGGCTTCCGTGGTTCTGGCAGGGTGTGGCCGGTGCGCAATGGCTGCTGTCGAAAGGCGGCCTCGGTGCTTCCAACCAGTTCGAGGCCTGCGCCTTCCTGCGCTCCGCCCCCGGGCTCAAGCAACCTGACATCCAGTATCATTTCTTGCCCGTCGCCATCTCCTATGACGGCAAGGCGGCGGCGAAAAGCCATGGTTTTCAGGCGCATGTCGGCTACAACCTGTCGAAATCGCGCGGCAACGTCACCTTGCGCTCCGCGGATCCCTCAGATGAGCCGGTCATTCGTTTCAACTATATGAGCCACCCCGAGGATTGGGAGAAATTCCGCCACTGCGTGCGCCTCACGCGCGAAATTTTTGGCCAGAAAGCATTCGACGAATTCCGTGGCCCGGAAATCCAGCCCGGTGAAAATATCGAGACCGATGAGCAGATCGATGCCTTCCTGCGCGACCATCTGGAAAGCGCTTACCACCCCTGCGGCACCTGCCGCATGGGCGACAGAAACGACCCGATGGCGGTTGTCGATCCCGAATGCCGCGTGATCGGTGTCGAGGGCCTGCGCGTTGCAGACAGCTCGATCTTCCCGCACGTGACCTATGGTAACCTGAACGGCCCCTCCATCATGACGGGCGAAAAGGCCGCGGACCACATTCTCGGCAAGACCCCGCTGCCGCGCTCCAATCAGGAGCCGTGGGTAAACCCGCGAGCGGCAGTCAGCGACCGGTGAAGGTCAATAGTAATCGTCCTCGCGCTGGTGGCGGATCGCGAGGATTGTTACCTTTTCAGCATTCTCTATTTCAAAGAGAATGACGTAGCCTGATGAACCGAACGGAATAAGAAACTCACGCAGAAACGGGTTGTCCGCATCAATTTTCCTGCAACTCATTGGAAAATCCGCCAGTGCGGCTATTCCTTTTTCGATTGCCCTATAGGCTTGCTTAGCCGCATGTTTGTCACGGCGAAGGAGATGAGAATATAGGCGCGTTATGTTGTCGCGCGCTCTGTCGGCGAGAAAAACCTGATACGTCACTTGTCGTCGTCTTCAGCGAGCTTCGCGTCAAGCATAGTTTTTAGTTCAGCAAGAACGTCTTCCGCCCTGTGATAAACACCCGTTTTTTTGGCTTCTTCACGTGCCGCCAGCCCGCGGGCAATAAAATCTGCCTGTGACTTGCGGATTTCAACTTCCCTGCGGACCGAATCCTCGACAAATGACGATAGCGTCTCGCCGTCCTTCAGAACGCTTTCTGCCGCTTCGCGGAAATCCGCCGTTACACGCAGCGAAGGCAAAGTTGCGGTTTTCATCTTGTCTCTCCATGCGTTGCATTTGCGATGCGCAGCATCTGCCATCTGTCGCAACGAGTCAAATGCAAAACTTGCAATCGCCGGCTGGCAGGCCGATAAAAGGGCCTCCCGCCCGACAATGACTGAAATCACCGATCTGGATCGCCATGCCCGTCGATTACAAGAAGCTGAAAATGCTCCGCCGTTCCCGTGTTGTCTGGGGTTCATGGCGGATTTGGAAGCCAAGGGCGGTTTTCTGGATTGGTGCGATTGCCGTCGGCCTTATCAGCGTCGGTTTCGCTTGGGCAGCGGATCGCGCCCAGCACCTCTTCTTCGCGGCCACGTCCTCAGGCGAATGGGCGTTTCTGCTGCCGCTCATCATCACGCCGCTCGGTTTCACCCTGTGCGCCTGGCTCGCGATCACGGTTTTCCCCAACGCCGGCGGTAGCGGCATTCCGCAGGCCATCGCCGCCCGGCACCTGCGGGATGATGCGGATCGTTCGCGGCTTCTGTCGCTGAAGCTTGCTTTTGGCAAGTTGGTGCTCACCGTCGCCGGTCTGCTCTCCGGCGCGTCGATTGGCCGTGAGGGGCCGACGGTTCAGGTGGGGGCCTCGATCATGCTGCAGGCCGCTCGCTGGGGCGGCATGGCGCAGGCCAAGGGTCTCATCCTAGCCGGTTCGGCCGCGGGCATTGCGGCGGCCTTCAACACGCCGCTCGCAGGCATTGTCTTTGCCATCGAGGAGATGAGTAAGACTTATGAATCCCGCGCCAACGGCCTTGTGCTGACGGCCGTCATCCTGTCGGGCCTTGCATCGCTGGCTCTGGTCGGCAGCTATACCTATTTCGGCACCAGCTCGGTCATGGCGAAAACGACAATGGACTGGCTGCTCGTGCTTGTCTGCGGTGTCGGCGGTGGTGCATTTGGCGCTCTTTTCAGCGCTGGTGCGTTGCGCCTCTCTGCACGTATCCGCCGTTTCGCCCAGACCATGCCCCTGAAGCGAATGCTGGCGGTTGCCGCCGCCTGCGGCCTTGCTTCCGCCGTCCTCGGCATCGCAACAGGCGGCGCGACATTCGGAACCGGTTACGAGCAGGCCCGTGCGGCGATAGAGGGGCAAGCCGCACCGTCCTTCTTCTTCATCGAAAAACTGGCGGCGACTTTCCTTGCCATGATGTCGGGCATCCCCGGCGGCATTTTCGCGCCGTCTCTGTCGGTCGGTGCGGGTTTCGGCAGCACCATGGCGAGCTTGCTCGGCACCAGCATCGGCCTTGGCGCCATCGTCGGCATGGCGGGTTATTTTGCCGGCGTTGTGCAGGCTCCGATGACGGCCTTCGTCATCATCCTCGAAATGACCGGCAATCATGAAGGCGTCATACCCATCATGGCCGCATCGATGCTGGGATATCTGACGTCTCGGCTTTTCTCTCGCGAACCGCTTTATCACGGCCTGTCACGGGTCTTCATCGCCCAGAGCATCCGCGCCAGACGCGCCGCTCAGGCCACTGAAACGTGATGGCTCAAGCCCTGATGCCCGCCACGCCGAAATAACCGAGCCCGGGTATCTTCACGCCCGGCCGGGCGAAATCGATGCCGGCCACGAGACCGAGGAAGTTGATCTCGAAGCCGCTGCGCGCACCCGCCGAAATGCCGAACAGGCCGCCGAGCGAAACGCTCGCATCCTTCCAGTCGTCGGCGACGTGGTAAAATGCACCGTCCGGCAGATAGTCGCGGCCGACCGCGTCCGGCGGCAGCACGACGCCGAGTTCGGGCACGCTGCGCAGCACATGGGCGACGAAGGTGTTGGAGTTCGGCCCGGGATAGATGCGATAGCCGCCCGGCTTGCCATAGGGATAGTCGGCAATCGCCTTTTCGATCTTGGGGATCAGCTTTTCCGCCTCTACGCCGTGAATGGCCACCACCTGGCGCGGCATGTTGGAATACCAATAGGCGTCCGCCGCATATCCATTATGGCGGATCGGCGTGCCCCAGCCCACCTTGTCATAACGGTCATAGCTCGTAGCGCCCGGCTTTTTCAACACGACCCAGGCGTGGCTGGCAACCGAGCCCTTGAAGCCGCCGGTCATGGCGGAAAAGACGTAGACGGCGGCTTGCCCGTCGCTCGAAGCCGCCGGCAGCATGCCTGACGATGACCATCTGGCGGCATTCCAGCCGCGCGGATGGTCCTTCATGGCCCACAGTCCGGCCGATGCCAGTGCCGGCAGCAGGTAGATGATGGCAATCGCCAGTAAGAGACGTTTTGCAAATTTCACTGATGGCCCCGTGCATCGAAAAATCAATTGCGGTATCAACAACATAAAATCAGAATTTTTTGAGGCTGAGAGAATGAACAATTCCGTTACCGTCGAAGTCGTCAGGGGCAATCTCGTGGAAAGCCGCCACAGGGGCCTTGCGGTAGTGGTGGATGGCGATGGCGGCGTGCTGTTTTCCACGGGAGATCTGGAACGTGGCATCTTCCCGCGTTCGGCCTGCAAGGCCATGCAGGCCCTGCCGCTGGTGGAAAGCGGTGCCGCGGACGCCTATGGTTTCGGCAGCCGCGAGCTGGCGCTTGCCTGTTCGTCCCATTCCGGCGAGGACGCACATGCGGAACTTGCCGCTTCTATGCTCGCCAAGGCGGGCAGGGATGTGGATACGCTGGAATGCGGCGCGCACTGGTCCTCCGACCAGAAAACCATCATCCATCAGGCCCGCACGCTGGAAAAGCCGACGGCGCTTCACAATAATTGCTCCGGTAAACATTCAGGCTTCATCTGCGCCTGCTGTCATACCGGAACGGACCCCAAGGGCTATGTCGGTTATGACCACCCGCTGCAGCAGGAAATCCGCGCGACGATGGAGAGCCTGACGGGGGCTGCGCTGGGTCACGACAATTGCGGCGTGGACGGCTGCTCCATCCCGACCTATGCGGTGCCGCTCAAAGGGCTGGCACATGGTTTCGCAAAGATGGCGACGGGCAGGGGGCTGGAAGCCGGCCGGGCGAGCGCCTCGCGCCGGCTCATGGAGGCCTGCATGGCAGAACCCTTTTATGTGGCAGGCACCGGCCGCGCCTGCACGAAGCTGATGCAGATCGCGCCGGGCAAGATTTTCGCCAAGACCGGCGCGGAAGGCGTCTTCGTCGCCGCCATGCCGGAAAAGGGCATCGCCATGGCGGTGAAATGCGAAGACGGCACGACGCGTGCGGCGGAAGCCATGGTTTCGGCATTGCTCGCCCGCTATTTCGATGAAGGCAGCGCCGAACAACAGGCGCTGAGCGGCATGGCGAACCGGCAGATGCGCAATTGGAACGGCATCCATGTCGGCGATATCAGGGTCGTCGGTCTCTAAATAACCTTTGACGCGGCCGTTTGCCGGCATGATGATGACACGCCCCGCACGTGACGGCCAACCCATGGCCCTCGCGGGGCGGTGTCCGCATGAGGAAGAAGCGGGCGCTTCATTGCTTTGGAGGTCGCATATCCATGTTCACATTGTTTTTCTCCCCCGGTTCCTGCTCCCGCGCCAGCCATATCGTGCTTGAGGAATCGGGCCTGCCTTACAAGGCCCACCGCGTCAATTTCGCGGAAGGCGAGCAACGCTCCGAGGCATTTTTAAAGATCAATCCCAAGGGCCGCGTGCCGGCGCTGGCGACGGAAAGCGGTGTGCTGACGGAGACGCCGGCCATCCTCGCCTTCATCGCCCAGATGGCGCCTGAGAAGAAACTCGCGCCGCTCGACGATCCCTTCGAATTCGCGTTGATGCAGTCCTTCAATGCCTTCATCTCATCCACCGTGCATGTCGCCCATGCCCACGGCCGTCGCGGCAGTCGCTGGGCGAGCAAGGATAGCTCGCTTGAGGATATGAAGGCCAAGGTGCCGCAGACCATGGGTGAATGCTTCGAACTGATCGAGCACGGCATGCTGCGTGGCCCATGGGTTCTCGGCACTGCCTATTCCGTGGCCGATCCCTATCTTTTCGTCATGTCCGGATGGCTGGAAAGCGACGGCGTGGATATTGCCCGTTTCCCCAAGGTGCACGACCACTTCCGCCGCATGAACGACCGCCCGGCGGTCCAGCGCGCGCTCGCCGGGGAGAGGGGCTGAGAGGCTGAAAGGCTCACTTCGTCATCCTCGGGCTTGTCCCGAGGATCTAATCACGTCTCATAAATCCAGAGGTCGCAGATGCTCGGGACAAGCCCGAGCATGACGTTGAGTGTGGAGGCTGGTCTGCCAGCTATCGCAACTTGGCGTCTTGACTCAAGCCGCCTCGGCCGCGCGCGTATCCCACATCGTCTTGAACGCCGTGCGGGCCTGGCAACGATCCAGCCAGGCCTTCAGAGCCGGATGGGCGTCGAACAGCGGCTTGTGGCCCTGTGCGTAACGAACGATTTCCGCCGCGTTGAGATCGGCGACGGTAAAGCGATCGCCCACCAGATAATCATGACTGGACAGATGCTGCTCCAGCACCCGGAAGGGGCGCTTCAGCAGGCGGCTGGCAACATCGATCACGGCCTTGCCGCTATCACTTTCCGACAGGCCTTCGGCGATGGCGGAGGAAATCTTCAGCGAATTCGTCTCCACTTCGGTCGCGGCAAAGAAGGACCATTGCAGCATCGCCGCATCTTCCTTCAGATCGATCGGCGCAAGCGGTCCGCCATATTTGCGGGCGAGGTAGAGATTGATGGCCATGGATTCGTAAAGCACCATGCCGTCATCCTCGATGCAGGGAATGGTGCCCATCGGGTTGACGGCCAGGAAGTCCGGAGACAGCGTGTTGAGCGGCGCATCCGCAGCCAGCGGATCGGCAAGACGGCGGGCCTGTATCACAGGCACGTGCTTGAATTCTATGCCGAGTTCGCCCGCCAGCCATAATGTGCGTGTGGCGCGGGAACGGTAGACCCCGTAAATCGTCAACATCGAAATTACCCCTTCAACCTGTCAGATGGCGGCAAGTTACGGTCTTGGCCTCTTAAAGTGAAGCTGCGGATCGCAGCGCCAACTATGATTTTTTCTGATCCGAAAGGAGGTCTGTATCGGGCGAGAGCCGGCATTCGAAACGGTCGATAAACCGCTCGAACAGGCGTGCGAATGTCTCCACATCCTCCGCGGGCCATCCATCCATCACGTCCTCGATGACGCTCATCTTGGTCCGACGCATTTCCTGCAAGAGACTGGTGCCGAGCGGCGTGATCTCTACGATGCTGCGGCGGGCGTCTTGCTGGGAAACGCCGCGTTTCAGCAGCCCTCTCCCGACCATGTCGGCCACAACCCGGCTGCCGCGTGAGGGATCGATGCGCATGCCCTCGGCAATCGCGCCCACGGTCACATCGCCCTCCGCCCGGCGCAGAATGTCGAGCACGTCGATATGGGAAAGTTCGAGACCTGGAGCGAGCCTGGCAAGCGCCATGCGGCCGATGATGCGGCGGCCGATCATGATGCGCATGCGCGTCATCGTATTGCCGATCCGCTTGATGTCCTCGGGCAGATCCTCGTTCCAGTTTTCCTCAGTCGCCACGCTTCATCGTCCCTTTCGATGCTGTTTTCCGATCACGTTTAGCGGCAATAGCACAGATGTCAAAAACTTGCCATTGACATATATATGCTGATAGCACACAAATTGTCACAGCAAATCTGCCTGAAGCCAACGAGATTTTTCATGGATATGTCCACCGCCCCCGTGGCGCCGCTTGTGTCGGATCATCGCCGCAGGCTCATCGTCTTTCTGTTTCTGATGCTGGCCATGTTCATGGCGACCCTCGATAACCAGATCGTGTCGACGGCACTGCCCACCATCGTCGGTGAATTCGGCGCGCTGGAGCGTTTCGGCTGGATCGGCTCTGCCTATCTGCTGGCGACCAGCGCGGTCATGCCCGTCTATGGTAAGCTCGGCGATCTGTTCGGCCGGAAATATGTGATGATCGCGGCGGTCGTCATCTTTACGCTCGGCTCGCTCGCCTGCGGGCTGGCATGGTCGATGGACAGTCTCATTGCTGCCCGCGTGTTGCAGGGCCTTGGCGGCGGCGGCATCATGGTGTCGATCTTTTCCGTCAATGCGGATCTGTTCGAACCGCGTGAACGCGCCCGTTACCAGAGCTATTCCAGCCTCACCATCATGGCATCGGGCAGTGTCGGCCCGATCCTCGGCGGCACGATGAGTGATCTCTTTGGCTGGCGGTCGATTTTCCTGATCAATCTGCCGCTCGGCATCATCGTTATTGCCGGTCTGGCGCTGATGCTGCCTTACCGACGCCCGGCGCGCCAGCCGAAGATCGATTATCTCGGTGCGGTCCTCTTGGCGGCCACCATTGCCAGCGTGGTCTTCTGGGCGGACAGCAGCGAATTGTTCGGCTCGCTCATCGCGGCCCCCAGCCTCGGCATCATCGCCTTCGCCGTCATCGCCGCGTTCCTCTGGGTGCAGGTGGAGCGGCGCGCGCCGGAACCGGTGGTGCCGCTGCGTCTCTTCAAGGACAGCACCTTTCCGCTGTTGATGATCGTTTCGCTGACCAGCGGCGGCATCGGCATCGGCATGGTCAATTATTATGCCCTGTTCCTGCAGACGACCACCGGCCTTTCCCCCTCCCATGCCGGCCTGTTCTTCATCGCGGTCACCGGCGGCATCGTCATGGGTTCGCTTTCGGCCGGACGGCTGATTTCGATCACCGGCGTCTACAAGCCCTTCTCGGTTGCGGGCCTGACAATCAACGTCATCGCCATGCTGCTCTTCACGCAGATGCATGCGGGAACGCCGCTTTGGCTGATCGCGGTGCTGATGCTGGCGCAGGGTTTCGCCGTCGGCCTCGGCCAGCAGGCTCCGATCATCGGCGTGCAGAACTCGGCCCCCAAGGCTGACATCGGTGCGGCGAGCGGCGCGGTAACGCTGACCCGCATGGGTGGTGCTGCCATCGCCATCTCGGTCTATGGCGCCATCGTATCCACAAGCCTCAAGGGTGTGGCGGTGGATATTCCCGGGGTCGGCAAAATCGAGGAATTGACGCCAAAAATCCTCTCGGAACTGCCCGCAGCCTCCCAGGCCGCCGTCGCCTCGCTCTACTCGGACGCGTTTACGCCGCTGTTCTTCGCGGCCGCCGCAACCGCTGCCATCGGCCTTGCGGCGGCGCTGATGCTGAAACCGGTGCGGCTACCGGCTGCGGTTGAGGCGAAGCCGGCGGAAGTGGCGGGGGAGTAGGGCGCGAAGGTGGGTGTGTGGACGCCGCCTTACGCGGCGTTCGATGACTTTTCGACGGCCAGTCGGAAGCCTAGCGAATGCAGGATTTTCTGCACGGTCTCGTAGCGGAGCTTCGAACCGGGCTTAAGTGCCTTATAGAGACTTTCCCGGCCGAGACCTGCGGCATCCGCGACGTGCGACATTCCGCGAGCTCTGGCGACCGCGCCAAGGGCGGCGATGAAGACGTCGGGGTTCTCGTCTTCCATCGCCACTGCCAGGTATTCGAGCATGGCTTCATCGCTATTCAGGTAGTCCGACACATCGAATTTGCTAAACTGCGTCACGGTCATTCCTTCCTATTGTTTGCGCCATCTCGACTGCCCGCTTTATGTCCCGCTTCTGCGAGGATTTGTCTCCGCCGACCAGAAGGAAATACACCCTCTTGCCAATGCGTGTGAAATAGACCCGATAACCCGGACCACAGTGGATGCGCATTTCTGAAACACCCCCACCGACCGGCTCGCAGTCGCCGAAATTCCCGTGCTCGGCCGCGGTAAGGCGATGAAGAATTCGCGCCTTTCCGGTGCGATCTTTCAAAGCCTTCAGCCATTCGTCGAACTCTGGCGATTTCTCGAAATCGTTCATAAAATGTATCCGATCGGATACGTTTCTGCAAACTCGAATCTCATGATTGTCCTCTAAGTCGGTCTTGCGCTGATGTTGTGTGCAAACCGCGGCCACAACTCGATACAGTCCCGGCTCAAAGCCGAAATGACAGGGGGGGCGACCGCAAAACAAAAACGCGCCCATTGGAAATTTAACGCGCGTTCCGCGTTATGCTCGCATCACTTAAGATTCGCGCGGGCGGCCCTATCTCAATGAACATGAAGCCGGAACAGCTCCTGAATTCCACGCCCAAGGGCCTTTATTGCCCGACGGGTGATTTTTATATCGATCCCGTGCGGCCCGTGGCGCGGGCGCTCATCACCCATGGTCATTCCGATCACGCCCGCGCTGGCCATGGCGCGGTGCTGGCCACGCGCCAGACGCTGGATATCATGCGCATCCGTTATGGTGAGGATTTCTGCGGCAGCGAGCAGGCGGTCGCATTCGGCGAGAGGGTGGAGGTAAACGGCGTCACCGTCGGTTTCCATCCGGCAGGCCATGTTCTGGGTTCGGCGCAGATTTCCGTGGAAATGAACGGTATGCGCATCGTCGCATCCGGCGACTACAAGCGTGGCATCGACCCCACCTGCGCCCCCTTCGAGACGGTGCCCTGCGATGTCTTCATCACCGAAGCCACCTTCGGCCTCCCGGTGTTTCATCATCCGCTGCCGCGTGTGGAAACGGCCAAGCTGCTCACCTCCATCAAACAGTTTCCCGAGCGGACGCACCTTGTCGGCGCCTATTCGCTGGGCAAGGCGCAGCGCGTCATCAGGCTCCTGCGCGATAATGGTTATGCCGAGCCGATCTATATCCACGGCGCGCTGGCACGGCTCTGCGAATATTACGTCTCGCAGGGTATCGATCTCGGTGATCTCAGGCCCGCAACACTGGAAAAAAGCGATCCTTCCGCCTTCAAGGGAGCGATCGTCGTTGGCCCGCCCTCGGCGTTTCAGGAGCGCTGGGCGCGCCGCTTCAACGAACCACTGATTGCCTTCGCGTCCGGCTGGATGATGGTGCGGCAGAGGGCAAAGCAGGGCGGTGTGGAATTGCCGCTGGTGATCTCGGACCATTGCGACTGGCCGGAACTGCTGGAGACGATCAAGGAAATTTCCCCGCAGGCCGTCTGGGTCACCCATGGCCGGGAGGAGGCGCTGGTGCGCTGGTGCGAATTGCAGGGCATCGCCGCCAAGCCTCTGCATCTCGTTGGTTACGAGGACGAGGGGGATTGAGATGAAAGCCTTCGCCACTCTTCTTGACCGCCTGGTTCTCACCCCGTCGCGCAATGGCAAGCTGAAGCTGCTCACCGATTATTTCCGCGATACGCCCGATCCCGACCGGGGTTACGGTCTCGCAGCCATTGCCGGGACGCTGGACCTTAAAAGCGTCAAGCCGGCCCTGCTGCGCGAACTGGTCTTGGAGCGGATGGATGAGGTTCTGTTCCGCTATTCCTATGATTATGTGGGCGATCTCGCCGAAACCATTTCGCTGGTCTGGGGCAACATCGGCGGTGCTGACGATTCAGAGGCACAGGATCCGCGTCTTGGTGAAGTGGTGACACTGATGAATTCGCTTGGCCGTACGGAGGTGCGCGGTGCGGTGCGTGATCTCCTGGATCGGCTCGATACGTCCTCTCGTTTCGCTTTCCTCAAACTTGCCACCGGCAGCCTGCGCATCGGTGTTTCGGCCCGGCTGGCGCGTCAGGCGCTGGCGGATTTTGCGGGGAAAGACATCATCGAGATCGAAACCCTCTGGCACGGGCTCGCGCCGCCCTATACGCCGCTTTTCGCATGGCTCGAGGGCAAGGCGGACCGCCCGGTGCTGGCAACGCCCGCCATCTTCCATTCGGTGATGCTGGCGACGCCGGTGGCGGATGGCGACCTCGATGGGCTGGACCCCGCCGACTACGCCGCCGAATGGAAATGGGACGGTATTCGTGTGCAATTGTCCCGCGCCGGTGGGACACGGAAACTCTATTCCCGTTCAGGCGACGATATTTCAGGCGCCTTCCCTGACGTTCTTGACGCGATCGATTTCGAAGGTGTGATGGATGGTGAGCTGCTGATTGGCGGCACGGCACGGTCCAACAATCTCACCCGAACCTTTTCCGACCTGCAGCAGCGACTGAACCGCAAGACGGTGACGGCGAAGATGCTGGACGAGTATCCCGCCTTCATCCGCGCCTATGACCTGCTGTTCGACGGCGAGAGCGATATCCGCGCGCAGACCTATCTGCAGCGTCGCGGCCGGCTGTCTGACATTATCGAACATGCACCGCATGACCGCTTCGACCTATCGCCACTGATCGGCTTTTCCAGCTGGCAGGAGCTCGATACGCTACGCGCCGCACCGCCCGATCCGGTCATCGAGGGCGTCATGATAAAGCGCCACGACAGCACCTATCAGGCCGGGCGCGCTAAAGGCCCCTGGTTCAAGTGGAAACGCGATCCTTACAATATCGACGCCGTCATGATGTATGCCCAGCGTGGCCACGGCAAAAGATCGAGCTATTACTCCGATTTCACCTTCGGTGTCTGGGCGGAGGGGGAGGACGGCGAACAGCTCGTGCCTGTCGGAAAGGCTTATTTCGGTTTCACCGATGCGGAACTGGAGGTGCTGGACAAGTTCGTGCGCGACAATACCGTCGAGCGTTTCGGCCCGGTGCGGGCGGTGCGCGCCACGCCGGATTTCGGTTTCGTGCTTGAAGTTGCCTTCGAAGGCATCAACCGCTCTACCCGCCACAAATCCGGAGTCGCCATGCGGTTCCCCCGCATTGCCCGGCTGCGCGCCGACAAGTTGCCGGCCGAAGCCGACAGGCTTTCAACACTGGTGGCGATGATCGACGGTGTGGAAGGCTAGGGTGGCACGATCGCCTGTTTATTTCCCTGGGCGTCACAGTCGGGGCGAGGCGACGTCCAGAAATTGCCATGATGGCTGCGAATACATTGTTGTCATTCGCGAATCCGTGATTGGACAGCCTCCCGCCGCGGTGCTGAACTGTTAATGCAACCATCCTCGTCAGGTGACCATATGGCAGACAAACGCTTTCTTCCCTCAACCTTCGGACAGGAAGAGAGCGGCACGATCTCGCCGGGCATGACGCGGCGCGGATTGCTCACTGGCGCAATGGGGCTGTCAGCAGCGGTTATCCTGCCGCCCGCCGTGAAAGCGGGCATTCCGACACCTGAAGTCTTGCCGCTGGAACGGCAGGATTATGCGGAGGCTCGCCGACGTTTCCACACCCACCTGCTGCGCAAGATGGCGGCGCCGGAGAAATCCTCGGCGCTTGGCACACCGCCCGGGGCGGAGCGTGTCACCTATCGTGGCGGGCCGGATGGCTCGATCGAACTTGTCGCCTGGCTTTCGCACTACCAGCCGTCCAAAACGCTGAAGCCCGCCGTCCTTTTCCTGCACGGCGGCAACGCCACCGGCGATGGCCACTGGGCGCTGATGAAGCCATATTGGGAAGCGGGCTTCGTTGTGCTGCTACCGTCCTTTCGTGGCGAAAACGGCCAGAACGGCAATTATTCAGGCTTCTACGACGAAACCTCGGATGCGCTGGCGGCGGCCACCTATCTTGAAAATCTTCCCGGCATTGACAGAGCTCGCTTCTTCATCGCCGGCCATTCCAACGGCGGCACGCTCACGCTTCTGGCAGCCATGAGCCGTAAATTCCGTGCTGCGGCCCCCATATCCGCTGGCGTCAATTCATGGCGCTATTTCAACCGCTATAGCGAGGAGATCTGTTTCGACGAAACCGACGAACGCGAATTCATCATGCGCTCCTCCGTCTGTTTCGGCCCCAGCCTCAAATGTCCGGCACTGCTGTTGCGCGGCACGGAGGAACGACCTTTCGACGCCGATCACCAGCTTTTTGTGGACCGCGCCCTGACCTCGGGTTTCAGGGTCGACAAAAAACTGCTGGCGGGAACTCATAATGGTGTCGTCCCCGGTGCAGTGGCGGAAAGCATCCGTTTTTTCAACGGCTTCGCGTAAACGCGATGTTGCACCGTCCGTAGGCGTGTGGTGTCCTACGTCTTGACGATGGACGTCTTGGCCTGCTCTGCCCACCATGCGCCGTCTTTTTTGTCGGCATATTGGGCGCGCTTGTTGGTGAATTGGCCCTGGGTGCAAATTTCCCGGTAGTTGCGGACCGGCAGCCCCAGTTCCTTGACGACGGCATGCACCACGGTTGGGCCCGTCATGTCATAGACGCTGACGAGCGTCCCTTCTTCGATATTACGGGCAATACGATCAGCTATCAGCCTGAGCGCCGGGTGGCCGGGTTTCGACGCCATGAAATAGTTGGTGATCTCGCCGTCCTTCATGGCAATGAAAACGGCTTCTTCATCCGTATCGATCACATCTTCGGGCCGGGCCGCAAAATTGGAATCAATATCCAGATAGATGCCGCCTTCTTGCAGAAGAACGAGAATGCGCCAGAAATCCGCTTTGGCGGCGCCCACCTGCAGTCGACGGAAGGCGTCGGCATAACGTCCGGGAAAATGGCGGTCGATATAGGCCTGACACGCCTCGTCATCATGGTAGCGATATTCGAATTCCGGCGTCAGCCAGCGGTTGAACAGGAAATTCGCATAGATCGGCGTCGTGACCCGATTGGAGTAATTCGTCTGCCAGATAATGCGAGGGATGGCTTTTTCCGTTTTTGGGCTGCGTCTGGCAGGCTGATGCTGCGGGAGCGTTTTTCTCCTGCCGGGCCGGATGAACAGATCGATGGAGAAAATAACCTTGACGATGTTCCCGCCGATCTTGATCGCGCGGTACGCTATGCGGTTATAGCCAGTCTTAGCCAAGTTCAGCGCTCCCTCGCGTGGAATCGGTTGTCACGCGCGTGGAAAACGGCGGTACGCGGTATTTATTTGACGCAATTAGTTTGTCAATACGCTGAAAATGAGACCGGCCGAGCCCGGATTAACGGGGCCCGGCCGGTTGGGGAGGGGCTGCGATCAGGCTTTGTTACGGTTGAAATATCCAAGCAGCCGCATGGCATTGGCGGTCACCAGAACCGTGGCGCCCGTATCGGCGAAGACGGCAAGCCACAGGCCGGAAAGGCCGGTAACTGTTGTGACCAGGAACACCGCCTTCAGGCCGAGCGCAATCGTCACGTTCTGTCGGATATTGTTCATGGTGGCGCGCGAAAGGCCGATGAGGCGGGCGGCGTCGCCGACATTGTTGCGCATCAGCGCCGCATCCGCCGCTTCCATCGCCACGTCCGTGCCCGAGCCGATGGCAACACCGACGCTGGCCGCCGCAAGGGCCGGCGCATCGTTAATGCCGTCACCCACCATGACAACGGTCTTCTTTTCGGCAAGCTTGCGGATTTCCTCAACCTTGTTCTGCGGCAGGAGTTCACCACGCGCCTCAAGGCCAAGCTTGTTGCCGATGGCACGCGCGGTGCGGGCATTGTCACCCGACAGCATCAGCGAGGAAATGCCCATGTCCTTCAGCGCCTTGACGCCTTCGGCCGCGTCCTTGCGCGGCTCGTCGCGCATGGCGAAGAGGCCGCTTGCCGCGCCGCCGGCCATGACGACAGCGACCGTCTTGCCCTCGCTTTCCAGCGCGGAAATGCGATCGGCAAGATCCTTCGAGAGCGTTCCGACTTCAGTCGCAAAGCGCGGTGCGCCGATAAACAGGTCTTTTCCACCGACATTGCCCTGCATGCCGCGACCGGAAATCGCCTTGATGTTGGAGCCGGGCAGCGGCTTGACGCCAACCTTTTCGGCATGATTGACAATGGCGCGGGCGAGCGGATGGCTCGACTCGTTCTCGATGGTCGCGGCCTGCGCAATCAGCTCGGCCTCGTTGCCATCGAGCGCGATCACGTCGGTCACGACAGGTTCCCCAAGCGTCAGCGTGCCGGTCTTGTCGAAGGCGACGGTTTCGGTGCGCGCCAGCATTTCGATGACCGCGCCGCCCTTTACGAGCATGCCGTGGCGTGCCGCAGCCGAAAGGCTGGAGGCGATGGCGGCGGGAACCGAGATGACCAGCGCGCAGGGGCAACCGATCAGGAGCAGCGCGAGACCACGGTAAATCCAGGTATCCCAGTCGCCGAGACCGGCGAGCGGCGGCACGATGATGGTCAGCACCGAGATCGCGACGATCAGCGGCATGTAATAACGCGAAAAGCTCTGGATGAAGCGTTCGGTCGGGGCGCGGGCATCCTGTGCTTCCTCGACCAGCGTAATGATGCGGGCAATGGTGTTGTCTTCCGGCGCACGGTCGACACGGATGCGCAGCGAGCCATCATGGTTGATCGAGCCGGCAAAGACGCGGTCTCCCTTGTCCTTGGCAACGGGAATGCTTTCCCCGGTCATCGGCGATTCGTCGACGCTGGACTGGCCGTCCATCACAACGCCATCGGCGGCGATGCGGTCACCGGGGCGCGCCACGACCACCTGGCCGATGCGCACCTGATCGGCGGAGACCTGCCGAAGCGCGCCGTTTTCCTCCACCATCGCCGTTTTCGGCAAGAGCGAACCAAGCGCCTTGATGCCAGAGCGGGCGCGGGCAGCGGCAAAGCCTTCCAGCAATTCGCCAACGGAGAACAGCAGCACGACGATAGCCGCCTCTTCCGCCTCGCCAATGATGATCGCGCCGATGGCGGCAATGGTCATCAGCATCTCGATGGTGAAGACAGCGCCGAAACGGGCAGCATTAAAGGCATTGCGTGCGATCGGGAAGAGCGTGACCAGCGTGGCGACGATGAAGGCGTAACTACCCCAGGCCGGGAAGGTCAGTTCCGCCGCATAGGCAATCGCGACCAGAATGGTGCCGGTGAAGGTGTTGCGCGCCTTGGCGGTGCGCCACCATGCACCTTTTTCGTCCGCGCCATGGGCGTGCCCTATCTCGGCGCTCTGGTTTGCGGCGGCAGGTGCGGCAGCGTGGGAATGGCCCGCATGGTCGTGTCCGTGATCGTGACCTGAATGATCATGGCCGGAGTGATCGTGGTCATGCCCGTTGCAGGAATGCTGCTTGTCTCCCGAATGGTCATGCGCTGCGTGGTCGTGGCCGGAATGATCATGATCATGATCGTGATGGCCACCGCATGTCGCGTGATCATGATCGTGTTCGTGCTTTTGATCCGGCGTTTTTTCGCGCGCGGCCTTCTCCTGCGGCAGCAGGGCCGGCTTGAAGCCGAGCTTGCGCAACGTATCCTCGATCTTTTCCACCGGGGTTTTGTTTTCGGCAAGCGAAAGGTTCAGCCGCTCGCGCGCCACCGACACCTTGACGTCAGCAACGCCGGGCAGGCGGGACAGTGCGGTTTCGATCTTGGCCGCGCAGCTGCCGCAATCCATGCCGCCGACCGAAAAGGTCAGCGCATTGTTGTTTTCAATAGCCGTTTGGGGCGTGTCATGATGGTGACCGCCGCAGGAGGAATGGTCGTGATGATCGGCCTCCACCTTTGCTGCGGGCGCTTTTTCGCGCGGCAGCAGAGCGGGCTTGAAGCCGAGCTTGCGCAACGTATCCTCGATTTTTTCCACCGGAGTTTTGTTTTCGGCAAGCGAAAGGTTCAGCCGCTCGCGGGCCACTGACACCTTGACGTCGGCAACGCCCGGCAGGCGCGACAGCGCGGTTTCGATCTTGGCCGCGCAGCTGCCGCAATCCATGCCACCGACCGAAAAGGTCAGGGCCTCCGGTTCCCCGTTCAAACTGCCGCGTGTCGAAATATTCATGGTTTCGCTCCTGAATTCCACTCGACAGCCAATCTGGCACCTCTAGCAACTAGAGCTTCAAGAGAAAAAATGCAGTTCTTCGATTTTTTTTGAAAAACCGACGCCAGCTTCGCGCCAGCCGCGCGGTCCATCATGGCCTCAGATTGGATTCCATGAAGCGGTTCAGATGATAGCACTCCTTTTGAAAAACGGTCGCCGGGCGGCCTCTCTGGTCGGGCTTGCCCTGCTGCCCCTGATGAGCGGCTGCCTTTTCGTGACGGATACGACCCGGATGGACCCGGACGTCTTCGTCAGGGAAACGGCGCCGGTGTTCAATTTCAATTCCGTCAGCTCCAATCGCCAGCCGGAACTGCCGCCGCAGCCGGGCCAGCTTTCGACGCGCCCGCCGGATCTGTTCCGAACCCGCTTCCATCAGGAATATGGCCCGCCGGTGCGCGGCCAGGGGCTGCAGGCCCCGCAGGTGCAGGGCTATAATGTGCCCCAGGGTCAGAGCCAAGGCCAGGCGGTGGCCTATGGTCTGCCGGTCTCCAATCCGCTGCACCGTGTCATGTATGGCCCAATCCGCGATGAGGATCGCTCCTTGCCGGCCATTCCCTATGGCCGCATCGATCCGCGTTATCTCCGGCAGGAAGTCAGCTACCAGACGGCGGAAGCGCCCGGCACCATCGTGGTCGATACGAAGCAGCATTTCCTTTATCTCGTGCAATCCAGCGGCAAGGCCATCCGCTATGGCGTCGGGCTGGGACGTGACGGTTACGCCTGGTCGGGCCGTGGCAAGATCCAGTGGAAGGCCAAGTGGCCGCGCTGGACGCCGCCCGATGAAATGGTCAAGCGCCAGCCGGAACTCGCCTCCATCTCCGCCGCCAATGGCGGCATGACACCGGGTCTGAACAATCCGCTCGGCGCACGCGCGCTTTATATCTTCAAGGATGGCAAGGACACGCTGTACCGCGTGCATGGCACGCCGGACTGGCAGTCTGTCGGTAAAGCGACGTCCTCCGGCTGCGTGCGCATGCTCAATCAGGATGTGATCGATCTCTATGAGCGCGTGCCGCAGGGTGCGCAGATTGTGGTTATCTGAACACGTTCTAAAAGAAAGAGATAGGGGACCCATTCCGCCAGCAGCTTGTGACTGGCTTTTAGCGGTCGGTTAACTATTTTCGCAATACGCATGATACGGAACAAATGACGTACAACGGCGATCTAGCCGTTCGAAATGTGGGACAAACCGGCCTTATGACAAGCACCGACACAGATCTTTCCAGACGCACCTTTCTTTCCCTTCTTGGCCTTTCTTCCGCTTCGCTTCTCGCAGGCTGCGCCTCATCGGGCACGGGAGACGCCATCCGCCAGCAGGCAAGTGCCATTGGCAGCGATTTCCGCCAGATGTTCTCGTCCGGCGTCAGCGACGCGGAACTGGCCGTCATGTACGGCTCGGTCGAGGATGGCGGTTACGTCATTCCTGCCGTGCCGTATCAGAAAATCGACCGGCGTTATTACCGCCAGCGGGTCGTTGATCCGACGGGCGAACGTCCAGGCACCGTGGTCGTCGATACGCGTTCGCGCTTCCTTTACGTGGTGGAGCCGGGCGGCAGCGCCATGCGTTACGGCGTCGGCATTGGCCGCGAAGGTTTCGCCTGGTCGGGCGAGGGCGTCATCCAGTGGCGTCAGAAATGGCCGAAGTGGACACCGCCGGACGAAATGGTCGCCCGCCAGCCGGAACTCACCAAATATTCCTCCAAGAACGGCGGCATGCCGCCGGGCCTGAAGAACCCGCTCGGCGCCCGCGCGCTCTATATCTTCCAGAATGGCAAGGACACACTTTACCGCCTGCACGGTTCGCCGGAATGGAACTCCATCGGCAAGGCGGTCTCCTCCGGCTGCGTGCGCCTGATGAACCAGGACGTCATCGATCTCTACGACCGCGTGCCGCAGAAGGCGCGTGTCGTGGTCTGGCAGTGAGCCGCGACTTCTTCATATGAAAAAAGGCGGCTCCGTGCCGCCTTTTTTGTTACGTCAGGGTCGGGTGAGGCTGTCCTTCAGCGCATTCACCCGGTCGCGGATCTGCACCAGCTCTTCCAGCCCGCAACCAGTGGCATTGCCGATTGCCGCCATGATCTTCACGCCCTCTTTTTTAAGGTTCGCGCCCTTTGGCGTCAGGGCCACCAGCACCTGTCGTTCGTCCACCGTCCCGCGCTTGCGGGTGATCAACCCCGCATGCTCCAGCCTTTTCAGCAGCGGGGAAAGGGTGCCGGAATCGAGCCCCAGCATTTCGCCGAGCGCCTTGACGGTGGAGGTCTCTTTCTCCCATAGCGCCATCATGACCAGATATTGCGGATAAGTCAGCCCGATTGGGTCGAGCAGCGGTTTGTAGGCCCTTGTGAAGGCATGCGCCGCGCCGTAAAGCGCAAAACATATCTGCTGGTCCAGCCTCAGCAGGCTTTCCATCTTCTTGTCGTCGCCCTCTGCACCCATTTTCCTGCTCCAAAATCAACCGGGGAGGGAACAATCGGCCCCCGCTTTCGGTTCCTGCCGCATGGATGCGCGGCGACATTTCGTGAAAATTATCGCAAAAAACGAATTCGCATTCAATGTGCAAAATTATATTGCGCACAATTCAATTGTTCGCTATAAGAGCCTCAACGCCAACCCGAAGGAGTAAATGTCATGCCAATTCTCTACACGACCAAAGCATCTGCCACCGGTGGCCGCGCCGGTAACGCCAAGTCGGAAGACGGCGTTCTCGACGTCACACTCACTGTTCCCAAGGAACTGGGCGGTGATGGCGCCCGCGGCACCAATCCGGAACAGCTTTTTGCAGCCGGTTATTCCGCCTGCTTCCTCGGCGCCCTGAAATTCGTCGCCGGCAAGGAAAAGGTAAAGATTCCTGAAGACACCACTGTGACGGCAACCGTCGGTATCGGCCCGCGCGAAGACGGCGGCGGCTTCGGCATCGAAGTCTCGCTGAAGGCCAATATTCCTGGTGTGGAGCGCGAAGTTGCTGAAAAACTGGTTGCTGCTGCGCACATCGTCTGCCCCTACAGCCACGCCATGCGCACCTCCACGGAAGTGCCGGTCTCGGTAGCCTGATTTTTCAGGTCTGAAATGTGTGGCGGGTTCATCCCGGCCTGAAGTGGACCGCGACGTCTCCTCCGCATGCAGGACTAGATCCGGCATCCATGCCCCGGCGCGTCTGCGCCTTGAAAGGAGTCTATCGCGATCAAGGACTTGATCGCGCTGGACCCCGGATCTAGTCCGGGGTGACGGGGCGGGGCGCCCTGCACACGATAAATATCAGGCTTGGGCAGTGGATCGTCATTCCTGCGTTCATTCCGCCCTTCTTGTTTGCAGAAAGAAATGTGCTATATTCTTTCCAAGGAAAGGATAGACCCATGAATATTCACACCAAGGCCACCGCGGACCCCGCATCGCAAGGCAGGGTCGTCACCAAGGCTGTCATCGCCGCCGCGGAGCGGCTCGGCCTGAATGCCGCCCGCACGGCGGATATTCTTGGCGTTTCCGCGCCTACGGTGTCGCGTATGAAGCGGCTTGATTTCCTGCTGGAGCCGGGTGCCAAATCTTTTGAACTGGCTGTGTTGCTGATCCGGGTTTTCCGTTCGCTGGATGCGATTGCCGGCGGCGACGAAGCCGTGGCGAAAAGCTGGCTGCGCAATCATAACACGGCGCTCGGCGCCGTACCTGCCGACAAGCTGACTACCATTACCGGATTGATCGATGTCCTCTCCTATCTGGACGCCCGACGCGCTCCTGTCTGAAAAACGCGCTGCGGCGGGAAAATACTGGCGGTTGGTGGAGGCGCAGCACCAGGTTTCCA
The DNA here is from genome assembly GCF_037203725.1 of Agrobacterium sp. CMT1. NCBI lineage: Bacteria > Pseudomonadati > Pseudomonadota > Alphaproteobacteria > Hyphomicrobiales > Rhizobiaceae > Agrobacterium > Agrobacterium sp. CMT1. The sequence goes on along the minus strand of NZ_JBBCAR010000001.1, from coordinate 197,613 downwards.
CCATGAAGCTGGTGGATACGGTGGAAGAGCAATCGCTGCTGGAAGATATTCTGGAGGCGAGCAAGCGGCCGTTTCCGCCCGAATGCGCCGGTTTTGATTATCTTCTCGCGACGCCCTTCCGTTATGGCGCAGCCTATCCGCATGGCTCGCGGTTCCGCCGCGCGGGCTATACCGAAGGCGTCTATTACGCCGCCGCGAAGGTGGAAACGGCGCTTGCTGAAATGGCCTTTTACCGGCTGCTGTTTTACGCCGAATCGCCTGGCACGCCGCTGCCTGCCAATCCAGCCGACTATTCCGCCTTTGCCGCCCGCGTCGCCACCGATGCCGCGCTGGATCTGACCGAACCGGCACTCAACCGCGACGAGGCCCTGTGGACTGATCCCACGAATTACGAAGCTTGCCAGACACTGGCGGATCAGGCGCGTCTCGCCCGGATCGAGGCCATCCTCTACCGCTCGGTGCGCGATCCGGCAGGCGGCCTCAACATTGCCATCCTGTCGCCGAAGGCATTCGCCGAAAAATCGCCGGTGGAGCGGATGAGCTGGCGCATCCATCTTTCGAAAACCGGGGTGCAGGCGCTGTGCGAATTCCCGATGCGGCGAACCGGTTTTTCGGCCGCGGATTTTGCCGGTGATCCACGCCTCGCCAGCCTGCTGGGCTGACGGGCGTTCTCTGTTTCATCCTCTTGGCGGGGCGATGATGTCAGGCGGAAGCGAAAAACGCTTCCGGGTCGTCAACTTCCACCAGCCTGCGCTTGTCGATCAGCCAGAAGCGGTTACCTACCGTCCGCACAAAACTCCTGTCATGCGAAACGAAGACGCAGCTGGCTTCACGGCTGATGATTTCCGCCTCCAGCGCTTCCTGTCCCTCGATATCCAGATGGTTCGTCGGCTCGTCCAGCAGATAGAAATTCGGCTCCGCCAGCCTGAGCGCCAGCATGGCAAGTCGCGCCTTCTGCCCGCCTGAGAGCGTGGCGATCCGGCGTTTCTGCATTTCCATGTCGATGCCGGCGCCGGCGAGCAGGCCGTGGATGCGCTGGTCGCCAATGTCGAAGCGATGCGAGAGAAGCGTCGCCGGCGTGCTGTCGTCATCGATGTCGGCAAGCGACTGGTCGACATATCCGGCCACCAGCGAGGGCGTGGCCTTGATGCCCTCCTGAATATGGCCATCACCCGTCACCGCCGCCTGCAGCAGTGACATCAGCCGCGTCTTGCCGACACCGTTGCGACCGAGAATGACGATGCGGTCGCCCTGGCGGATGAATTGCCGGCCGGTGCGAAACAGCACCGTTCCGTCCGGCGTGGAGACGGCCACATCCTCCAGCGTTACCAGTACCTTGGCATGGGTGCCGCGATTGGCGAGCTGGATTTTGCCGGCGGATCGTTCGATATGGGCAGGGCGCGCTTTCTCCTCGATCCTTTCCGCACGCTCGCGCAATTGCTTGGTTTTAACGGTCAGGAGATCGCTGCCGGAATTGATGCCGATATTATTGAGCTTGGCCGCCTGCCGGCGCAGCTGCTGTGCGGTTTTCATGTCGCGCTGGAAACGCCGCTCATCGGCGGCGTCCTCCTCCTCCAGCGCCGCGCGCGCACGGCCATAGGGCAGGCGAAACAGCGCCGAGTTCTCAGGCCGCAGGAAAAGCGTCGTCCGCGTGACATTGTCGAGAAAGGCGCGGTCGTGGCTGACGATGATGACGGCCGTGTCGCGCGGCAGGGCGCCCAGCCAGCTTTCCAGCACGTTGATCTTTTCAAGGTCGAGATGGTTGGTCGGCTCGTCGAGCAGCAGCACGTCAGGCTCTGTGATCCAGGCCTTGGCCAGCATGGCAAGCCTCTGCCAGCCGCCGCTCAGTTCTTTCAGGCGACGCTCGCGGAACGGCTCCGGCACCAGCATGTCATCGAAGATGATGTCTGCGCGCCAGCTTTCGCTATCGATCGTATCCGCCGGCAGGGCGGAAAGCACGGCATCCCGCATGGTCAGCTCCAGCAGGGCGGCAGGTGGATTTTGGCGCACGATGGACTGGGTGAGCCCGCGCAGCCGGGTGATGTCGCCGCTACTGGGCTCCATGTCGCCCACCAGGCAATTGAGCAGGGTGGACTTGCCGCAACCATTGGCGGCGACGATGCCGATGCGGTCGTCCGCATTCACGGTAAGGCTGAGATTGGAAAAAAGCGGTTTGCCAAGGATGATACCGAGGTTGCGCAGCGTAATGATGGTCATGATGTCGTCTCTGGCGAAGACGGACCCGCACCGTTGCCTGCGCGTGCAGGACGGGGTTTCGGTTATCGGTGATCCGTCGTGAAACTATGCGCAATGGCAGACGAACTGCGTCCTGCGCGGCCTTTTAGGCAAACCAGAGGGTGGTGTTCCGGTCAGCCCTGCAAACGTGTCCGCAGGGCAAAAAGGTGGCAGAGCTGACGATTGCGCCAGAAGCAGGAAATATCCATGCGAAGCCTCCTTTCTTGAAACGGGTCGAACCGTCCGACCATTAACAGCGGCGGCGATCCGTTGCAACCCACTTTGAGAAGGGGTGGGTAGGGCCGATGCGGCAAAGCCTACCCGGTGTGAGATGTAGTCGATGCCGCACCTGATCCTTTCAGCCGGGCTCGTTTGGCCCGCTGGCGTCATTGGTTGCCGACACGCGCCCGCAGTTCTTCGACATGAGCGGCGATTTCAGGTGTCACCGCGTCGCCGAAGTCTTCCATTTCAAACATGGGGCGGATTTCGATTTCGCTGCGCTCCAACATCGGGTTCGGGCAGCGTTTTACCCATTCTACCGCCTCGTCCATGTCCTTCACGTTCCAGATCCAGAAACCGGCGACCAGCTCGTTGGTGTGCGGGAAGGGACCGTCGATCACGGTGCGGCTGTCGCCGTCGAAGATCACGCGCTTACCCTTGGAGGAGGGGTGCAGGCCGTCGCCGGACTGCATGATGCCGGCATTGACCAGTTCTTCGTTGAATTTCCCCATCGCCTCCATCAGTTCCGTCGTCGGCATCACGCCGTCTTCGCTGCTTTTTGTGGCTTTTACAAAAACGATTGCACGCATGATCATTCCTCCTGGATTGCGTTTCGTTCAGTTTCGCTCTCCGGCGCGACAACCGGATGACAGTCTTGCCGGGGCGCTCCGCCCCTGTCAGCCAAGATCGATGAGGTCGCGGCGCAGTCTTTCAGGGTCACCGCTTCCAATCTTTGCTTCGATTTCCGCATGGGTCTGCTCCCATATCGGGAATGCGGCGGCGAGTACGGCCATCCCGTCAGCCGTCAGCCGCAGCCGTTTGCCGCGCTTGTCCTTCGGGTCCTGTTCGATGCTGACCAGCCCGCGCCGCTCCAGCGGCTTCAGCGCCGCCGTCAACGTCGTGCGGTCCATCGCCAGAAGATTGGCGACCGGCCCCATCGGCGGCGGCTCCGGGCGGTTCAGCGACATCAGCAGCGAAAATTGACCATTGTTGATGCCCACCGGCTTCAACGCATTGTCGAACAGCCGTGCCAGCGCCCGTGCTGCACGCTGTGTATGCAGGCACAGGCAGGAATCACGCACGAGAATGGTTGTCGCAAAAGGAATCACGCTGACGTTTGACATGCGCTAAATATGTTGATATCAACCTAATTAGTCAAGCGGAACTTGGTGCTCTGCAGACTGTTTGTTGCCTTTCAGCACAGAAATAGGCGGTGCCGGCCGTTGGGACGGAGCGGCGCCGAGGTGAAGGACGGATCCAAGGAGGAAAGATCATGTCTCATCCCGTCGTTTCAAAAGAGGAGTGGCTTGCGGCCCGCCGCGATCTGCTGGTGAAGGAAAAGGAATTGACCCGTGCCCGTGACAGGCTGAACGAAGCCCGTCGCGCATTGCCGTGGGAGGAGGTGACGAAGGATTATATCTTCGACGCGCCTTCCGGCCCCAAATCGCTGAAGGAGCTGTTCGGTGATTGCAGTCAGCTGATCGTCTACCACTTCATGCTGGCGCCGGACTGGGAGGAGGGCTGCGTTGGCTGCTCCTTCTTCGCCGATCACGTCGATGGCGCGCTGATCCATCTCAAGCATGGCGATGCTGGCTTCGTCGCGGTGTCGCGGGCACCGCTTGAAAAGCTCGAAAGCTACAAAAACCGCATGGGTTGGAAATTCCCCTGGGTTTCAGCCGCAGGCACGGATTTCAATTACGATTATCAGGCCTCGTTTCGCGACGAGGATATGGCAAGCGGCGAAATCACCTACAATTACCGCGACATGGCGCCCTATGGCGACCTGAAGGACCTGCACGGCATCAGCGTTTTCGCCAGGGGCGAGGACGGCAAGATCTATCACACCTATTCCACTTATGCCCGCGGGGCGGAGCAGACGCTCGGCACATTGATGCTGCTCGATCTGGTGCCAAAAGGCCGTAATGAAGAGGGTGTAATGGATTGGGTGCGCCGCCACGACCAATATGAGGACGCGCCGAAAGCCGCATCCTGCTGTCACTGAAAACGGCAAGACGAGAGGAGGAGACGACAATGGAAATGGAAAGCGTCAAGCCGCAGAAGGAACACGAATTCCTGTCTAGGCTCGTCGGCGACTGGGTAATGGTTGCCGGCCATGAAGGATACGATCCTGATGATCCGGACCAGCGTTTTACGGAGACCGTCCGCTCCATCGGCGGGTTGTGGGTCATCGGCGAAGGCTCCGGCAGGATGCCTGACGGCGACCGGATGACGGCCGTCATAACGGTCGGCTTCGATCCGGCCAAGGGCAATTTTGTCGGCACCTGGGTAGGGTCGATGATGACGCATCTCTGGGTCTACAAGGGCTGGCTGGAAGAGGACGGCAAGACCCTGACGCTGGAAGCGGAAGGCCCCGCTTTCGACGGTTCCGGTGGCACCGCGACCTATCACGACGTGCTGGTGCTGCATGATGACAATCACCGCAGTTTCTCCGGCAGCGTCAGGCAGCCGGATGGCACATTCAAGACCTTCATGACATCGGAGTTTCGGCGCAAGTCGTAAAGCTCGCCGGGACTTGATCTGAACGAACGTGCCGCCGCGCCCTGCGGCGGGCGCTTGCCGAAACACCCGCCAAACCCTCCATAGGAGACGACAATGTCCGATACGCATGGAAAATTCATCTGGGTCGAGCTGATGACACCCGACATGGAAGCGGCCGCCCGCTTTTATGGTCATGTCGTTGGCTGGCAGACCAAGGATTTCGGCTCGCCGGAAATGCCCTATCTCGTGCTGGAAGCCGACGGCAAGGGCATGGGCGGCGTCATGGAACTGACCGACGAGCACAAGGTCCAGGGCATTCCGCCGAACTGGACGGCCTATGTCGATGTCGACGATGTCGACGCGACGGCAAAACGTTTTGCCGAAAAAGGTGGCGCGATCCGACGTCCGCCGCAGGACATCCCGGAAATCGGCCGCTTTGCCGTGGTGGCCGATCCCTATGGCGCCGTGCTCTGCATCATGACGCCGCAGCCAATGGAAACCGGCGGTTTCCCTGAGGATATGCAGGCGAAACAGGGCCATGTCGGCTGGTACGAACTCTTCACCGACAATGTCGATGAAGCGATGGCCTTCTACGGCGATGTCTTCGGCTGGACCAAGGACCATGATTTCGACATGGGCGAAATGGGCCCGTACCGCATCTTCGCCCATAACGGCAAAGCCGTTGGCGGCATCATGAAACGCATGCCGCAGGTTCCCGTCTGCCATTGGGGTTATTACTTCAATGTGGATGGCATCGATGACGCCATCACCCGCGTCAGTACCGGCGGCGGACAGGTCGTCAACGGCCCGATGGAAGTGCCCGGCGACAGCTGGATCGTTAACTGCGTCGATCCGCAGGGTGCCTATTTCTCGCTGGTCTCGCAGAAGAAATAAGTCTGTTGCTGATGATCTGCCGGGGCAACGTCCGGCAGATCATCGCTCTCTCGACAGGCGAACGTGATCGATAAAGGCCCGCAGCTTCGGCGCAAGGTTGCGACGGCTGGGATAATAGAGATAAAACCCTGCGAAGCTGGGCGAATAGTCTTCCAGCATGGAAACAAGCTCTCCGCGCTCCAGATAGGGCCGGAATGTCTCTTCCATGCCAAAGGTAATGCCTGCACCGGCACAGGCGAGCTTGATCATCAGCTGCATGTCGTTGGTGGTGAAAGCAGGCTCCACCGCCACCGCAAACTCCCGGCCGCTTTCGGCAAATTCCCATCTGTATGGCGCAATACCCGGACGAGGCCGCCAGCCGATACACCTGTGCTCGATCAGCTCGCGTGGCTGGCCGGGCAGGCCGAATCGGTCCCGGTAGGAAGGAGAACAGACGGCAAGCTGCCGCTGGGGAACTGATACCGGAACGGCAATCATATCCTGTTCGATAAGCTCTCCCAGACGCACGCCGGCATCGTAATGCTCGGCGACAATATCGAATTCTTCATCCGTCACGACGATGTCGAGCTGCACTTCGGGATGTGCCTCGGCAAAGCTTGCTAGCAGAGGTCCCGACAAGAAACGTTCTGCAATGGACGACACCGCCAGCCGAAGCTGACCGCGCACCGTGCCGCCAAGCGATGAGGCTGCCTGCGCCGCCTGCGAGATCGCGCCTATGGAAGACGAGACATCAGCGTAAAGCTGCTGCCCCGCTTCCGTCAGGCTCACGCTGCGGGTGGTTCGTTGGACCAGCGCAATTCCCATTGTCTCCTCAAGCTTGCGGATGGTCTGGCTGACGGCGGAGCGGGTGACGCCCAGCCTGTCCGCGACGGCGCGAAAATTCCGTTCCTCGGCAACAAGGCAGAACGTCGAAACAGCATTGAGATCAATGTTCATTGGTTAGAAATTCTACCCATTGAGGTAACTATTAAGGCGGTTATCACGACAATGCCTGAGCGCTATCTTCCCTGCAACGGTCGATTTCGAAAAAGCCGACCGTAACAGCAAGGAGATAGCCATGACATTGAACAAAGTTGTTCTCATCACGGGTGCATCGAGCGGGATCGGTGAAGGCATTGCGCGAGAGCTGGCCGCCGCCGGCGCAAAACTGGTGCTCGGGGCGCGCCGGCTGGATCGCCTTGAGGCGCTGGCCGAAGAACTGCGCCGCACGGGCGCCGACGTCGTCGTCCATCCGCTCGACGTGACCGACAGGCACAGCGTCGAAGCCTTCGCAGAGGCAGGCCGCAAGGCTTTCGGTGAGATCGACGTCATCGTCAATAATGCCGGCATCATGCCGCTGTCGCTGATGTCGTCGCTCAAGGTCGATGAATGGGACCGCATGATCGACGTCAACATCAAGGGCGTGCTTTATGGCGTCGCGGCCGTTCTGCCCGAGATGACCGCCCGCGCCTCGGGCCATATCATCAACATCGCTTCCATTGGCGCGCTCGCGGTCTCGCCAACGGCGGCCGTTTATTGCGCCACGAAATTTGCCGTGCGGGCGATTTCGGATGGGCTGCGGCAGGAAAACCGCGACCTGCGTGTCACCTGCATTCACCCCGGCGTGGTGGAAAGCGAACTCGCCCATACCATCACCGACCCGGCCGCCGCCGAACTGATGCAGAGCTACAGGGCCATAGCCCTGAAGCCGGACGCGATCGGCCGCGCGGTGCGCTACGCCATCGAACAGCCTGACGATGTGGACGTCAACGAAATCGTCGTCCGCCCAACCGCTGCCTGAGGAGATTGAGATGAAAGCCATTTTTTCAAGTGCACTTGCGATTGCAATGCTCGCGGGAAATGCCGTCGCGCTCGCAAATACGCAGCATCCGGATGACCGGTTGAAACGTGGCGATGATGTCGTCCGCAGTCTCAATAATGGCCAGCCGCAAGCCAATCTGGAGCGCATGCGGCAGGAGTTTCCGTTCCTGGCGCAGGCAACGGAGGGATATGCCCTGGGTGAGGTCTGGTCGCGGCCGGGTCTGGACAACCGCACCCGCCAGCTGGCCGCCGTCGCTGTCATGGCGGCCCTTGGCGAGCGCGATCTGATGAAAGTCCATGCCGGTTATGCGCTGAATGTGGGCGCAACCGACGAGGAACTGAAGGAGATGATCTATCTGATCACCGTCCCGGCCGGTTTCCCAAAAGCCATCGCAGCGTCACGCACGCTTGCGGAACTGTTCGAGGAACGCCGCGCCAATGCCGCAACGGGAGTGGAGAGACAATGAACATCGTATCGACATCGGTTGCGCTTCTGCTTGCGGCGGCTTCGGCCGAAGGGGAGAACCGCAAATCTAGCAACGCCACGGAAGTGAACATGACCGAAAACGCGGAGATCCAGAACCATCCGTATGTCGGCATGTGGGTCACCGGCGATGGCCACGTTCGTCAGGAACTTCTGCCCAATGGCCGCTATGACGAGGCGCGGGGTAACCGCAAGAGCGCCTATCAGGGACGGTATGAGGTGAAGGGCAACCACATCGACTATTGGGACGACACCGGCTTTACGGCCGATGGCGAGTTCGTCGACGACATTCTCTACCACGGCGGCATGATCTTCTACCGCGAGAAGTGATAACCACGCCAATCAAGCGCCGCCCGCTCCATCGCGAGCGGGCGGCGCGCTTGTTGCTATCGCTTCAAACTACCCAAAATCCCGCGCACGATGGCGCGGCCTACCGAAGTCGCGACCGAACGGGCAGCACTTTTCATCGCGGCCTCGATCACCGTTTCGCGCTGGTAGCCGGAACGGCGCGTGCCGCCGTTGCGTGAGCCGCTGGAATTTTGCGCAGGTTCGTCATCACCGAAACCGGGCAGGCGCCAGCGGCCGGAGGCGTTGTCGGACTGGTTTTGGGCATTTTCTTCTTCAGCACGCTTCGCAGCCTCGGCCTCCGCCGCCTTCTGGGCACGGGCGGCAAGAATCTCGAAAGCCGATTCCCGGTCTATATCCTTGTCGTATTGGCCGGAGACGGGGCTGAGATCGATCAGCGATTTGCGTTCCGCATCAGTCAGCGGTCCGACGCGGCCGGATGGTGGCCTGACGAGCGTGCGCTCGACGATGGAGGGCGCACCCTTGTCGTGCAGGGTGGAAATCAGCGCTTCACCCGTGCCGAGCGTGGTGATGGTATCTGCCGTGTTGAAGGCCGGGTTCTGTCGAAACGTATCGGCTGCCGTGCGCACGGCTTTCTGTTCGCGCGGCGTATAGGCGCGCAGCGCATGCTGCACGCGGTTGCCGAGCTGGGCAAGCACGGTCTCCGGCACGTCGAGCGGGTTCTGCGTCACGAAATAAACGCCAACGCCCTTGGAGCGGATGAGGCGCACGACCTGCTCCACACGCTCCACCAGCACGCGCGGCGCATCGTTGAACAGCAGATGCGCTTCATCGAAGAAGAACACCAGACGCGGCTTTTCCGGATCGCCGACCTCGGGAAGCTCTTCGAAGAGTTCGGAGAGCATCCAGAGCAGGAAGGTGGCGTAAAGGCGCGGGTTCATCATCAGCTTGTCGGCGGCGAGAACCGAAACCGTGCCGCGCCCATCCGTGCCCACACGCATGATGTCGGCGATCTTCAACGCCGGCTCGCCGAAGAAATTGGCAGCGCCCTGCTGTTCGAGAACCAGCAGCCCGCGCTGCAGCGAACCGACCGAAGCCTTGGAAATCAGCCCGAACTGGTTGGAGAGTTGCGTTGCGTTTTCGCCCATATAGTTGAGGAGCGATTGCAGGTCTTTCAGATCGAGCAGCGGCAGCCCGCCCTGATCGGCGATCTTGAAGGCGATGTTGAGAACGCCTTCCTGCGCCTCGGAAGCATCCATCAGCCGGGCGAGCAGCAGCGGCCCCATTTCGGCGATGGTGGCACGCACGCGATGGCCTTTTTCGCCATAGAGATCCCAGAAGATGACAGGCGACTTGCCGTAGGAAAAATCGGTGAAGCCGATCTGTTCGGCGCGCTTCTGGACCCAGTCCTTCGCTTCGCCTTCGGCTGCGATTCCGGAAAGGTCACCCTTGATATCGGCGCAGAAGACCGGAACGCCGGCCTTCGAAAAACCTTCCGCCAGAACCTGCAACGTCACGGTCTTGCCCGTGCCTGTCGCGCCGGTGATGAGGCCGTGGCGGTTGCCGAATTTCAGTTCGAGATATTCGCCCTTGTTCAGGCTGTCATCCGGATTGCGGCTGGTGCCGATATAGAGCTGTCCGTCCTGCAACATCGACCAATTTCTCCTGCGGCTGAAACACGACCCCTAAAATCGCGGCGGATTTTGCAAAAGTCATGTCCGAATTAAAAGTGTTCCGGCATGATAGGGAGACTCCGGCAGGGAGCAGCCCTTTCATAGTTTGGTTGCGATGATCTTATAAGGACAGTTTCAAGGCGCAACAACTGCTTGATGGCGATGAAGAAAAAGCGCTTGATGAAAGTTGCCGCACCGCTCATGGCCGCTTGAATGCCACATGAGATTGTTTTACGTTGACGTTAACGTCAGTTCGTAGAAGTTGACGTCGTTTTTCAACAGGAGGCAAGAATGAACGAAGTCGTGGATCAGATCGCCGCAAAGGCGGGGATCGACCCTGAACTGGCTGAAAAGGCCATTGGCATGATTCTCGGTTTTCTCCAGCGCGAGGCTGCAGACGGCCCGATCGCGCGGATGATCGAAGCCATTCCCGGCGCGAGCGAGCTGGTGGCGCAGTATAATGGCGAAGGTGCCGGCGGCGGCGGTCTGCTCGGTGGCCTGATGAGCGCCATCGGCGGCGGCGGCATCATGGGGCTTGGCCAGCAGCTGATGAGCCAGGGCCTTGGCATGAGCGAGATTTCCACCCTCGCCAAGGAAACCATCGCCGCTGCCCGTCAGCATGCCGGCGATGAAACCGTCGATCAGGTGATCGCCTCGGTCCCGGGCCTCAGCCAGTTCGCCTGAGCCGGACTATTCCATCGCGGGGCGTGGCGGCTGTTCTTTGAACAGGCGCCGCGCCTCTTCTATTTCGGCATGGTGCGTTTCCGCCCATATCCACACCCCGCAAAAAGCGCTGCCCAGCGTGCGGCCAAGGTTCGTCAGGCCATAATCCACATGTGGGGGAATGACGGGATGCACCGTGCGGCGCACCAGCCCGTCGCTTTCCATCTGCCGCAGCGTCTTCGTCAGCATCTTCTGGCTGATATTGCCCACATGTTTGCCAATCTGCGTAAAGCGCAGCGTGCCGTGCTCTTCCAGCACTTCGAGAATGAGCATCGTCCATTTGTCGGCCACCTTGGCAATGATGTCCTGAACCAGCGCCTCTATTGCCGGATCTGTATCCGTCGGTGGCGGAACCTTGCGCCGGTTCTCGATGGCCGGGTCGGCTGCATGCCGCTTCATCTTACACTCTCCATTTGGTAAGTATAAATCTTTTGGGTGCCTACTTTCGATTGGAGAGTATCATAGCTAACTTCCTTTCAGCCAACAAGCAAAGGATGTTCCCATGAAAATCTCTGGCAATACCATTCTCATCACCGGCGGCGGTTCCGGCATCGGTCGTGCTCTGGCGGAGGCCTTTCACAAGGCCGGCAACAGGGTCATCATTTCCGGCCGGCGCAAGGCCGTACTCGACGAGGTGACGGCCGCCAATCCCGGCATGGCCTCGATGGTGATGGATGCGACGGACGCGGCAGGCATCCGCGCTTTCGCAGAGGCTCTGGTAAAGGCCCATCCCACTCTCAACGCCGTCATCAACAATGCCGGCATCATGCGGCCGGAAGACATCGCCGCAGCCCCGGATTATCTGGACACGGCCGAAGAAACCATCGCTACCAATCTTCTTGCACCCATCCGCCTGACGGCGGCGCTTTTGCCGCATTTCCTCAAGCAACCCGCCGCGACGGTGCTGACGGTCTCCTCCGGCCTCGCCTTCGTGCCGATGGTGCTGACCCCCACCTACAGCGCCACCAAATCCGCCATTCATGCCTATTCGGTCGCTCTGCGCGAGCAGCTTGAAGAGACGCCGGTGGAAGTCATCGAAATCGTGCCGCCTTACGTGCAGACGACGCTGATGGGTGAGGGGCAGGCGAAGGATGAAAGAGCCATGCCGCTTGATGCCTTCATTGCCGAGGTCATGGATATCCTCGAAAATCGTCCGGACGAGAAGGAAGTGGTGGTGGAACGCTGCAAGCCGCTGCGGTTTGCCGCGCAGAACGGAAATTTCGATCAGGTCTTCGCCATGATCAACCATATGCATCCTTGAGCGGCAGCGTCTGTCGCATGGGGACATCCTGTGATAGCGTCGCGCTCCTATCTGAGGAGTGCGCGCTTTCATGGCCCAAGGCCGGTTCCTGATGCCGAAAACCAGCATGCCCGGTGTCGTCGCCGTCGTGGCGGATAGCGATCGTTCTTTCCCACGCCATATGCATGATCAATTCGGTATCGGCGTCATCGAACGCGGCGCACAGAAATCGCTTTCCGGCCGTGGCATGGTGGAAGCGGCCTCCGGTCAGGTCATCACCGTCAATCCCGGCGAGATACATGACGGTATCCCGCTCGGGGAGGGCGGCCGCGCCTGGCGGATGCTCTATCTCGACATCGATATCGTGCGCGATGTCATTGCCGATGTCTGTGAGAAGGATCGCGGCTTTTTCGAATTCGCCTATCCTGTTGATGCAAGGCCTCTGGCGGAGCGGTTCAACGCTGTCTTTTCCGCCGTCACTGCAAAGGAACGACCGGGCGAAACCCTGCACAGCGACGAGACCTTGCTGATGCTTCTGGCGGCTGCGATGGAGACGGCGGCTAAACCGCCCGTGGTGACCTCGCCCGACACCATCAGGCGCGCGAAAAGCAGCATCGATGACGACCCTGCCCACCCGTTCCGCCTTGCCGATCTGGCCGCGGAAGCCGGCATGAGCCAATTCCGTTTCCTGCGCGCCTTCGCAAAAGCAACCGGCCTGACGCCGCACAGCTATCTTCTCCAGCGGCGCGTCCATCTGGCCCGGCACGCGCTGGCCGGAGGTAAGCCGCCGGCCGAGGTTGCCTTCCTTGCCGGTTTTGCCGACCAGAGCCATCTGAACCGCGTTTTCGTGCGCCAGTTCGGGGTGACGCCGGCGGTTTACCGGGCGGCGACGGGCGGCGGATCGTCGCTCTCTTCCGTCATGCGGGACTAGATCCGGCATCCAGCCATGGCGCGTCTGCGCCGTGAAAGAAGTCTTTCGTGGTCAAGGACTTGACCACGCTGGACCCCGGCTCGGGGGCCGGGGTGACGGTGTGCGGATTTGGCCCTGCAATTTCATCCAAGACACCCGCCCGAGTCATCACCATGCTCTCGTCCTTCACCCACAGGACACCGCATCATGACACCCGAATTCCTCATCACATCCTTCATCGTTGCCGCCTCTCCGGGCACCGGCGTGGTATACACGCTGGCTGCCGGCCTTTCGCAGGGGGCGCGGGCGAGCGTCATTGCGGCCTTCGGCTGCACGCTCGGTATCGTGCCGCATCTGCTCGCCGCCATCACCGGTCTTGCCGCCATCCTGCACACCAGTGCGCTGGCCTTTAGCGTGGTCAAATATCTGGGGGTCGCCTATCTGCTCTACATGGCGTGGAACACGCTGCAGGAGAATGGCGCGCTGAAGATCGATGAGACGAGGCAGCCGCAGAAAGCCGCCCGCGTCATCGGTGAGGCGATCCTCATCAATCTGCTGAACCCGAAACTGTCGATCTTCTTTTTTGCCTTCCTGCCGCAGTTCATCGCGCCGGATGAGGCTTTGCCGACATGGCGCGTGGTCGATCTCGGGCTGATCTTCATGGCCATGACGTTTCTGGTCTTTGCGCTTTACGGCTGTTTTGCCGCCTCGGTCCGGCGGCAGGTGGTGTCACGCCCGGCGGTCCTCGCCTGGCTGAGACGCAGCTTCGCCGCCGCATTCGTGGCGCTGGGGGCAAAGCTGGCCTTGACCGAGCGATAAGACGGGACCGCAAGGCCCCGTCGCCTCAGTTGTCCCAGTCGGGCGCGAGGTGGCCGGGGCTGACAATGCGGCCATTCGGCTTTGCCAGCGCATGGATTGCCTGCATTTCTTCTTCCGAGAGCGCGAAATCGAAAATATCGAAATTTTCCTTGAGGCGGCTTTCCGTCGCCGTCTTGGAAAGCGCCACGATATCCGGCTGTTGCACCGCCCAGCGAAGGGTTACCTGCGCGGCGGTTTTGCCATGCCTCGCGCCGATATCCTTCAGAACAGGGTCGTTCGGCACCTTGCCGTCGGCCATCAGGTAATAGGCTGTCACCGACATGCCGTGCTTGCGCGCAGCCGCAATCACCTTCGTCTGGTCGAGATAGGGGTGATATTCGATCTGGTTGGTGGCAAGCGGCGTGTCGGACAGTTTCACCGCCTCTTCGGTCAGCGCCACGTTAAAGTTGGAAATGCCGATATTGCGTGCCTTTCCGGCCTTGCGCACCGCGTTCAGCGCGCCCATGCGCTCGGCAAGCGGCACATCGCTCTTTGGCCAGTGCAGCAGCAAAAGGTCGACATAGTCGGTCTTCAGCTTTGCAAGACTCTCATCAACGGAAGCGAGAAAATCGTCGTGGCGATAGCGGTCTACCCAGACCTTGGTGGTCAGGAATATATCGTGCCGGGAAATGCCCGACTTGGCGATGACCTCGCCCACGGCCCCTTCGTTCTTGTAAATCTGCGCGGTATCGACATGGCGGAAACCGAGCTTCAGCGCCTCCGGCAGAATGCGCCTGACATCGTCTTCCGGAATGCGGAAGGTGCCGAAACCGAGGGCGGGAATGTTCGCGCCATTTGCGCTGACGTCATACATGGGATGTCTCTCCTGTTTGCTGAAACATGGCCGGCGCGGACGCCGGGGGGCAGGGAAGCCGTCTTTCATTAACTGGTATCCGCACGATCGGTTTCAACCCGGCGACGCCAGTCACATCAGCACGTAATCCACCGGACGCGGATCGGCCGGCAGGTCGGTATCGCCGATCGCCTCGCGCAGATTGATCTCGATTGTGGTGGCAAGGGCATTTATCGGCAGCGCGTTGAGGCCGGTGCCGAAGGGGTCCTCCAGCTCGTCGGACAGCGCATCGAGGCCGAAAAACGTATAGGCGATCAACGTACTCGTGAAAGGCGTCGCCCAGCCCAGCAGATCGGTGAAACCGAACGGCAGGAGAAGGCAGAAAAGATGCGCGGTCCGGTGCAGCAGCAGCGAATAACCGAAAGGAACCGGCGTGTGGCGAATGCGCTCGCACGAAGCCTGTGCGGCACCCATCTGCTGCACGGTCGCATCCAGCATCTGCAACTGTATATCGCTGATCTGGCCTTTGCCATGAGCGGCGACGATGGCGCCGGAGATTTCGCGCAGCAGCATGTCCGGCCTGTTGCGGCTGCGGGCATAGGTCTGCGAAAGGTCCTCCGGAATGAGGTCGGTGGCGACCGTCGCATTCGCCGGACGCAGATGTGAGACCAGCGCGTGACAGAAGGCGATGACAAGATCGGTGATCCGTTTGCGGGTGACGGGATCGGCCACATCCTGCCGGCCTTCCAGCATCACGGTCTGGCGCGAGAGCGTGCGGGCCACGGTAATCAGCGCGCCCCACTGCTTGCGGGCTTCCCACCAGCGGTCGTAACAGGCATTGGCACGAAAACCGAGGAATACGGAAAGCGCGATGCCGAGCAGCGAGAACGGCGCTCCATTTAGCGCCGGCACCAGATCCGGGCGATCCTTGTGCGCCCAGACCACCAGCGTCGACAGCAGGAAAACCGCAAGCACCTGCGGAAAGATGCGGACGATGATGGAGCCGCGCACGATGAGGAAAAGCTGCAGCAGGCTCGGTTTTGGACGAACGATCATGGTGGAAACTCGAAATGCCTGTGGCGGGTGGGGGCGCGTGAAAATGCCCGACCCTATCTACATGCTGGCTACGCGGCCTTGTCCACCCTTTTTTGCGTGGTTGCGCACGGCCGCTGGCAGCGCTACGCGTTTATCGCGGGCATCGTCAATAGATGATCCGACCGTGCGGGGTGGAAGGAAATGTCGCGTGTCACGTTCACAACGGCTTCTTGATCTGTTGCAGATTCTTCGTTCCCACCGCATGCCGGTGAGTGGTGCAGCCCTTGCCGCGAAGACCGGCGTCAGCCTGCGCACGCTTTACCGTGATATAGCAACGCTTCAGGCGCAGGGCGCCGATATCGAGGGCGAAGCGGGCGTGGGTTATGTGCTGCGTCCCGGTTTCCTGCTGCCGCCGTTGATGTTTTCCCAGCACGAAATCGAGGCGCTGGTGCTCGGCTCGCGCTGGGTGGCGGGCCGCGCCGATGCTGGACTGGCGGAGGCTGCGCGCGCCGCACTCGTCAAGATCGCCGCCGTTCTGCCCGAAGCCCTGCGCGAGGAACTCGATCACTCCACCCTGCTTGTCGGTCCGGGGCAGGGGCTTGCGGCCATCCATGTCGATCTGGCGGCCATTCGCGATACGATTCTCAGGGAAAGCAGGGTCGTCATCACCTATCGCGACGAAAAGGGGGACGTGACGGAGCGGGTTATCTGGCCTTTCGCACTCGCTTTTTTCGATCTGGTGCGGGTGGTGCTGGGCTGGTGCGAGACACGGCAGGACTACCGCAGTTTCCGGGCTGACCGCATCGAAAGCTTTCGTCCCCTCGACGGCCGTTATCCGCGCCGCCGCCAGGTGCTGCTGAAAGAATGGCGCGAACGGGAAAAACAGCGGCGGCGGCAACATGCTGACAAAAACTGACAGCATCGGGGTCTAGAAACCGTTCATCCGCAACACAGGAGAACAACCATGACCCACCCCGATTTCACCATTCTTTACGTCGATAATCCGCCGGCCAGCACCGAGTTCTACAAGGCCCTGCTGGGCGTCGATCCCGTCGAAGCCTCCCCGACATTTTCCCTCTTCGTCCTTGCCAACGGCATGAAGCTCGGCCTCTGGTCGCGGCACACGGTGGAACCGAAGGCATCCGTTACGGGCGGCGGCGTCGAACTCGCCTTCCGCGTCGAAAACGACCTTCAGGTGGAAGAGACTTTCGCGAGCTGGAAGGCAAGAGGCGTCGCCATGCTGCAGCAGCCAGCGAAAATGGAGTTCGGTTATACCTTCACGGCCGCCGACCCGGACAGCCATCGCCTCCGGGTCTATGCCTTCGCGAGCTGATGACAAGCGGCTTGGCCGGTTGGTCAAACAAAGCCATCCTCGTCCACGCACGCGGTATTCCGCACGCTCCTGCTCCGCACTCTCCTCATCCCTGTGCTTGTCACAGGAATCCAGTCGACGCGCGTCTGCGCGGAGGGGAGAGCCCTGTCAGCCCAAGGACTTGGGCTGGCTGGATTCCTGGGACAGGCACAGGAATGAGGGCGGTGGGGAGGCGTCCGCGTGTGAAAATCGCACGTCGCATCTGATGCCCTACGTCTTGACCGCCACGACAAAAAGGCGGGGAAACCGCAGAAGCAACCGACCATCCGCCATCGGCGGATAGGCCTCCCTGATACGCCGCGTATAGTCGGCGAGAAAGGCTTCGCGGTTCTCCTCGCCGGCGGCGGCGAGATAGGGGCGCAGCCCCGTGCCCTTCACCCATTCGACAATGCTATCCGCATCTTTCATCGGGTGATTATAGATCGTGTGCCACACATCCACCCGCACGGATTTCGGTGAAAGCGCATCGAAATAGTCCGAAGGTGCGGGCAGGGGTTTGCGCCGCAACCGGCCATCGGAAAAAGTCTGCTTCCATGGGCCCTCGTCACCTGTTTCATGCATCGCGATATGCGTCGGCTCCTGCAGATTGTCAGGCATCTGCACGGCCAGAACGCCGCCGCTTTCCAGCTGGTCCATCAGCTGCGAAAGAATGGCGAGATGATCCGGCACCCACTGGAAAACGGCATTGGCGTAAAGCAGGTCCGCCTTCTGCGCCGGTTTCCAATGCGCGAGGTCGGCCTTGCCGAAGCGGGTGGTCGGCAGCCGGTCCGCTGCCTTCGCCAGCATATCATCATCGCTATCAATACCGGTGATGACATTGACGCCGTAACGGTCTGTCAGAAGCTCGGTGGAATTGCCGGGACCGCAACCGAGGTCATAGCCGTTCAGCACCCGCTCCAGCGGCACCTGGGCCAGGAGATCCCGCGCCGGGCGCGTCCGCTCGTCTTCGAATTTCAGATATTGCTGTGCGGACCATGCCATGATTTTTCTCCTGCGGACTGCCGTCAGATCGTCAGCATCGCATGGGCGAAATCGCCCCGCCATCATTCAATCGATGAATTATTGTGATGAATCTATTCACCAACCTTTTGTTTCGCCTCATAAAACATCCCGGCGGGGCCGCTGCTTTGTTATTTTCCATCAAAATCAGAAATCGCGGCAATTAAAACTTGACCTCATTGAGGGAGAGGCATTCACTCCGGCCGATTTCCCGCACATGCCCGGTTGCGCGCGCACAGCGTTCCTCATCCGGCAATGCATCAGAACAAAAAGACGGAGCGTTTTTTACCGAACGGAAACGCTCGAGACAGGAGACCATCATGAGCGTCGATACCGCACCCCGATCAACCACCTGGACCTATGTTGACGGTCAATGGCTGCCTGGCAATCCGCCGCTCATCGGGCCAACCTCGCATGCCATGTGGCTGGCCTCTACGGTATTCGATGGTGCACGCTGGTTCGATGGCGTCGCGCCTGATCTTGATCTGCACTGCCAGCGCGTCAATCGCTCTGCCGTCAACATGGGCATGAAGCCGACCCTGACCGCCGAGGAAATCGAGGCCCTGGCGCTCGAGGGCGTGAAGAAATTCGACGGCAAGATGGCGATCTACATCAAGCCGATGTACTGGGCCGAACACGGCATGCCCGGCAGCGTCGTTGCACCGGATGCCAGTTCCACCCGGTTTGCGCTCTGCCTTTTCGAAGCGCCGATGGACGCCGGCAAGCCGCTGACGCTCACCGTCTCGCCGCTGCGCCGCCCCTCGCCGGAAACGGCGATGACGGACGCGAAGGCAGGCAGCCTTTATCCGAATAGCGGCCGCGCGATTCTGGAAGCGCGCTCACGCGGTTTCGACAACGCCCTGATGCGGGACATGAACGGCAATGTCGCGGAATCAGCCTCCGCCAACATCTTCATGGTCAAGGACGGCGTCGTTCTCACGCCGGTCCCGAACCGTACCTTCCTTGCCGGCATCACCCGTTCACGCGTGATCGGTCTTCTGCGCCAGGCCGGTTTTGACGTGCGGGAAGCGACGCTTTCGGTTGAGGATTTCCGTGAGGCCGACGAAATCTTCTGCTCCGGCAACTATTCCAAGGTTTCGCCTGTCGTGAAGCTCGACGACCGCGAGCTGCAGGCCGGCCCGGTCGCCCGCAAGGCGCTTGATCTTTACATGGAATGGGCACGTCTCGGCGCAGACGTCTGAATTCTGCATCTATTCGCGTGAAACGGCCATGACAGACATTCGTTCGGTCATGGCCATTTTTTTGCGATGCAAAAAAACCCTGAAAACAGGGGGTAATTTAATCCAATTTTAGAAAACAGAATTGTAGCTTGCGACATCTTCACTTCCGGGCAGCGGGGGCCGCCAGATGTCTTTCAGCATTCGAAATGTACTTGTAGGTTTTTTTCTCACCATCAGCCTTGCACTTGCCGGTTTGGTCGGCAACGAAGCCTGGCGCTCGGTCAATCGCGCCAGCGCCTTTTCTGAGGTTGCGCAGCTTGTCGCGCTCGACAAGCTTCTCTTCAACGCACTTCTGAATTTCCGCAGTGAGCGCGGCGACAGCGCCACCGCGCTCACTGTCGATCCTTCGAAATCGGCGGGCAGCGTCGCCAGCGTGCAGGCGGCGCGTCAGAAGGTGGATGCCGCCATGACGGCCTTTATCGCGCAGTCTCCGTCGATTGCAGATGCGAAGCTCCAGGGGCCGCTCAAGCGCGTGAGCGATGTCTACGCACAGTTCGTCGACCTGCGAAAGAAGGTGGACGCCAATATTTCCCAGCCGCTTGATCGGCGCGAAAACGGCCTCGACAAGACCGTGATGACGCTGGGCGCCGATTTCCTTGCGTCTCTCGAAGCCGGCTCGACTGCGTTGGAAGGCGCCGTCCGTTCGCTGGATCAGGGCCAGACAGGCCTCATTCAGCTGCGATCCTACGGCTGGTCCGCCCGCGCGCTTGGTGGCAGCGCCACCGTTGTCCTCAATGCTGCTGTGGCGCAGAACCGTCCTCTTACCGCCCAGGAAATGCAGCAGCTCGGCGCCTTCGATGCCGGCGCGGCTTTCGCGTGGAAAGCAACGGGCGATCTCGTGGCGCATGAATCGGCGCCGCAATCGCTCAAGGACATCTACGCCACCGCGGACAAGACTTATTTCAAGGGCGATTTCAACGCCCAGCGAACCAAGCTCATCGAAGACCTGAACAATGGCCGCACGCCGTCCTTTACCATGGATAGCTGGCGCACTACCGTCACGGAAAATCTCGGCACGATTGC
The DNA here is from genome assembly GCF_037203725.1 of Agrobacterium sp. CMT1. Taxonomy (NCBI): domain Bacteria; kingdom Pseudomonadati; phylum Pseudomonadota; class Alphaproteobacteria; order Hyphomicrobiales; family Rhizobiaceae; genus Agrobacterium; species Agrobacterium sp. CMT1. The sequence goes on along the minus strand of NZ_JBBCAR010000001.1, from coordinate 177,309 downwards.
CAAGATCGCTTCTGCCGCCATGGACGTGCTGGATGCCAACGCCGAGAAGGCGAAACAGGAAGCCTTCACCGATGCGGTGATCTTTCTCGCGGTCTTCGTGGTCACGCTCGCCCTCTGCATTGTCTCGCTTGCCGTCATCGTCGGCCGCGTCACCCGGCCGATCAGCCGGCTGACCAATGCCATGATGGCACTGTCGGGTGGCAATCTCGCAATCGATATCGCTGGCGCAAAACGCGGTGACGAGATCGGCGAGATGGCCCGGGCCGTGGAAGTTTTCCGTGAGGCCGCCATCCGCAATCGGCAGCTGGAGGCGGATGCCGTCGCAAACCGGGAACAGGCCGAACGCGACCGCATCGAGCTGCAGCAGCGTGCCGAGGCCGAAGCCGAAGCACGGCTCAACCAGGCGACGGGTTCGCTGGCAGGCGGCCTGCGCCGCCTCGCCTCGGGCGATATGCTCTGCGAGATCGCCACGCCATTCGCGCCGCAATTCGAGGCGCTACGGCACGATTTCAACAGCTCCGTGCACCAGCTTCGCGAAGCGCTGACCAGCGTCGGCCAGTCCGTGCAGACGGTGAATGGCGGCGCACACGAGGTGTCGTCGGCATCCGACGATCTTTCCCGCCGCACCGAACAGCAGGCCGCCTCCCTGGAAGAGACAGCCGCCGCGCTGGAAGAGATCACCGCCAACGTGTCCGCCACGTCCAAACGCGCCGGCGAAGCGCGCGACACGGTACGGGAAGCGCGGACGAAGGCCGATCTTTCCGGCAAGGTGGTGCGCGATGCCGTTGCCGCCATGGAACGCATCGAACATTCCTCGCGTCAGATCGGTCAGATCATCGGCGTGATCGATGAGATCGCCTTCCAGACCAACCTTCTGGCGCTGAATGCCGGCGTTGAAGCGGCGAGGGCGGGCGATGCCGGCAAGGGCTTTGCCGTCGTTGCACAGGAGGTGCGCGAACTGGCGCAGCGCTCCGCCAATGCGGCCAAGGAAATCAAGCAGCTTATCAATACGTCAGCCGTTGCGGTGGGCGAAGGCGTGAAGCTGGTGGCCGATACCGGCGTCGGGCTTTCCGAGATCGAGCAGCTGGTGCTTTCCGTCAACAGCCACATGGACGCCATCGCGACCGCAGCACAGGAACAGTCTGCCGGCCTTTCCGAGGTCAACACCGCCGTCAACCACATGGATCAGGCCACGCAGCAGAATGCTGCCATGGTCGAGGAAATGAATGCGGCCGGTGCGGGGCTCGCACAGGAATGCGCCAACCTCCAGGCGCTGCTGGCGCAGTTCCAGCTCGGCCACCAGACCTCGGCCCTGCGGGAGACGGCGCGGCAGATGCAGCGCGCTGCAAGTCCGGCCCCTGCGCCGGTCACCTCCGCCCCGAAAGCCCGCCCGATCGCTGCACGCGGCAATGCGGCACTGGCCGTGAAGGGTGACGACTGGACGGAGTTCTGAGTTTCGCCGGCGAGGCCCGCGTCATCAAAGGGCGCGGGCAATGTTGTTACCGAGGCTTCCCCCTCGCGACGTCATCCTCGGGCTCGTCGCGAGGATCTGCAACCGATTGATTTGTGGACGTGCTCGGATCATTGGGACGAGCCCAAAGGATGACGTTGATTAAATGCGCACTATCGCTATCGGCTCCGATGGTCTGACCTGTGCCCAAAAACCGGCGCGGGCCTCATCCCTTCCGCACATCCTCCAGCGCAGCGGCAAGCGCCCTCAGCGGCGCCGTCATATGTTTGTCGCGGCGCATGGCCAGCGCGATCCGGCGTTCGAGTGGCGGCTCGAGCGAACGCCACTCGAGCCCAGATGAGGTGGCTTCCTGCTCCACCGCCATCCTTGGCACGATGGCGAGCCCAAGCCCGGCCCCGGCCAGTTTCTTGATGGCTTCGACGCTGCCGAGTTCCATCGTGGGCTGCACGGTGCGGCCGCTTGCAGCGAACCATTGATCCACCAGCTTGCGCGTATTGCCACCCTCGTAGAGCAGCAACGGCTTTGTCGAAAGCATGTCGGCGGTCAGCGTCGTCGTGGCTGCAATCATGTCGCGGGGAAATACCGCGACCAGCTCATCGAAATGGATATCGCTGATATCGAGGCTGCGGCCGCTGGCGGGCAGGGCCACCACGGCGGCGTCGATCGTGTTGGCCTCCAGGAGCCGCAGGATATCGTGGGTATTGCCCGTCTGCACGACGATCTCGATACCCGGCATGGCACGCCGGATATCGCCCAGCACCGGCGGCAGGAGATAGATGCAGGCGGTGGCGCCCGTGCCGATGCGCAGGCGTCCCGTCACCCCGCTGCGATGCGGCGCGACCGTATCGATGGCATGCGCCACCTCTTCTGCAATCCGCCTTGCATGAATGAGGAAGTCGCGGCCCGCCGCCGTCGGCTGGGCGCGCCTGCCCACCCTCTCGATCAGCCGCACGCCCAGCTGTTTTTCAAGCAGCCTGATGTGCAGGCTGATGGCCGGCTGCGTCACTCCGGCCTTGTCGGCGGCGGCGGAAAAGCTACCGAGATCGGCCACATCCATGAAACTTCGCACTTGCCGAAGGTCGAGATCCATCATCAAAGAAAACCTTATCGTTTGTATAAGTCAGATAACCTTTATTTTGGCTGCGCCGCAATGCACAATGACGGCGTGAATGATCCGCAGGACAAGAGAATGACCCTTTCCACCGTTTCCAGCCTTCTGATCCGCCCCTGTGAAGAGGCGGATATCCCAGCCATTACCGAAATTTACCGGGACGCCGTTTTGCATGGCCGCGCCAGCTTCGAGATCGATCCGCCAACGGCGGAAACGATGGCTGGGCGCCGCCGCCTTCTGGTGGAGGGCAATTTCCCCTATCTCGTCGCTGAGCGTGACGGCAAGGTGGCGGGATATGCCTATGCCGGGGCTTATCGCGCCCGCCCGGCCTATGGCGCGACGGTTGAGGATTCCGTTTACATCGACCCTTCGATGAAAGGCATGGGTATTGGCCGCAAGCTGCTCGACGCGCTCATCAAGGAGGCGACCGTGCGCGGCTTCCGGCAGATGATCGCCGTCATCGGCGACAGCGCAAATGCGGCTTCGGTCGGCGTGCATCGCGCCGCCGGTTTCGAGCACGTCGGAACCTTCAAATCCATCGGCTGGAAACACGGTCAATGGCTGGACACGGTGCTGATGCAGCGCGCACTGGGCGAGGGCGATACCACGCCGCGTTTCTGACCCGCGTCAGGGCTTGGTGGAGCCGGGAATTTCCACCTTCAGCGTATCGCCGGCAAGTTCGCTGCCGAGTTCCACGGCCTTTGTCTTCTTGTCATAGACGCAGATATGGCTGACCGTCACATCCGCGCCCTTTGCCCTGCCGGTCAGGATGGCAAGACCGTAATTCTCGCTGCCAACGGGATCGACGACCGCCTTGGCGTCGTCGATCATGTCTCCGGCTGCGGCAAGACAGGCAGTCTGCACATCCGCCACGAATTCCTTCCACGCATCGTCCGAAGATGCGGACGCAGGCAGGACAGCCGACGAGACGGCAACAAGGAGGGCGGCTGTGTGGATCATCGGGCGTATCATGGAATTTCCTTCCTGCAATCTCGATCAAAAGCGAACCGATAGGGTGGAAAACGGTACGCCAGCGATGTGAAACAAATATGGTGGCGGCTGGCGCGAGAGGAATTTTCTCTTTTGGCGGAACATTTTGATAATTCACAGGTTGCCCAAACAGAGCTTCGCTCCTATGGTCCGCTCACACGGTTTCTAGGAGCGGTAACGCCCTGCAAAAAGGAGTAAAAACCATGGCCTTCGAACTTCCCGAACTCCCCTACGACTACGACGCGCTTGCACCTTACATGTCGCGCGAGACGCTCGAGTTCCATCACGACAAGCACCACAAGGCATATGTCGACAACGGCAACAAGCTTGCAGCTGAAGCCGGTCTTTCCGACCTGTCGCTCGAAGAAGTCGTGAAGAAGTCCTTTGGCACCAATGCCGGTCTCTTCAACAATGCGGCCCAGCACTACAACCACGTTCATTTCTGGAAGTGGATGAAGAAGGGCGGCGGCGGCAACAAGCTGCCGGGCAAGCTCGAGCAGGCTATTGCCTCCGATCTCGGCGGTTACGACAAGTTCAAGGCCGATTTCATCGCAGCCGGCACCACGCAGTTCGGCTCCGGCTGGGCGTGGCTGTCCGTCAAGAACGGCAAGCTCGAAATCTCCAAGACCCCGAACGGCGAAAACCCGCTCGTTCACGGTGCAGAACCGATCCTCGGCGTCGACGTCTGGGAACACTCCTACTACATCGACTACCGCAACCTGCGTCCGAAGTACCTCGAAGCCTTCGTCGATAACCTCATCAACTGGGACTACGTCCTGGAGCGTTACGAAGCTGCTGCCAAGTAAGGCTTGCGACAAGCGTGGTTGCTGATCGAGGCAGCCACCTCTTGCGCGACGTCATCCTCGGCCTTGTGCCGAGGATCCGCGGATGTTCCCTGAAACGGGATGTCAGCAGATGCGCCGGGACAGGCCCGCGCATGGCGACGGAAAGCTTGCGGAACCACCTATTGAACACCCGGCTCTCAGGCCGGGTGTTTTGCTTTGGAGCATATTCTGCTCGTGTCACAAGCCTGTCATCCGCCGGGTTTATCGCGGCGCATCATGACTGAAAAAACAACTCCTCTCTTCTCCTTCGGCATAGTCGCCGATCCCCAATATGCCGATATCGATCCGCGTCCCGAGATGGGCCGTCATTATCGCGGAAGTCCCAAAAAGCTCGCGGAGGCGGTGGATGCCTTCAATCGCGAAGATCTGGCCTTCGTCGTGACGCTGGGCGACATCATCGATCGCGGTTTTGAAAATTTCGATGCGATTCTTGCCGTTTACGACCGGCTTCGCCACCGCTCGCTCCTGCTGCCGGGCAATCACGATTTCGCCGTTGCCGCCGAGCATTTGCCTGGCGTCCACGCCCGCCTCGGCATGGCCGCCGCCTGGCATGATTTTACCGTCGGCGGCATCCGCTTCGCCGTGCTTGATGGCAATGACGTCAGCCTTTTCGCCCCACCGGTCGGCGATCCGCGTCGCACCCTTGCTGCCGAGCGGCTGAAGCGCCTCTCGGAAGTAGGCGCCATCAACGCGCAGGACTGGAACGCCTCGCTTGGCGACGAGCAGTTCGACTGGCTGCGGGCGGTTCTGCAAAAGGCGGATGCGGCGGGCGAAAGAGTCATCGTGCTGTGCCACTACCCTGTCTATCCGGAAAACGCTCATAACATGTGGGACGCGCCGCGCATCCTTGATCTTCTCAACGCCCATACTTGCGCCATCGCATGGTTCAACGGCCATAACCATGAGGGCAATTACGGCGTATCGGGCAATACACATTTCGTGAATTTCAAGGGCATGGTCGACACGCCCGACCAGAACACCTTCGCCATCGCCGATGTCTTTGCCGACCGAATCGCCATTCGCGGTTTCGGGCGGGAGGAGGATCGCCTCTTATGGCTGTGAGTAAGGGATGGCCGGCTGGTTGCTCTGCCAGCCGGCCATCCACAATTGCCGCAGCTTCTCGCCTTCGAGCTTGAAGAAGCTGCCGGTCGCCTGGCAGCTACGCACCCGGTCCGAGCGGAAATTGCGGATCGCCTGCCGCAGCTCGCACCAGGCGACAATATTCACGGTTTCGGAATAATAGATCACCGCGATTGGCCGAACCCGCCGCCGCGTTTCCGCGCCGGCTTCATCGCGATAGATGATTTCCAGCGTCTCCTCGTCGCGCACCGCACGCCTGACCGTCGAGAGATCAAGTCCTGCCGGTGCCGGCGAGATGCTGCCCCAGGCGTGGAGGGCATTGGCGGAAAGGGTCTTTGACAGCGGTTCGGGCAGCGACGCGGCAATCTTGTCGCTCGCCTTCTTCGCGGCCCGGCGCAATTCCATATCGCCGGTGCGGTCGACCATGGCGAGCGCCAGCACGATTGCCTCGGTTTCCTCGATGGAAAACATCAGTGGCGGCAGGTTGAAACCGGGCCGGAGAATATACCCCACGCCGCGTTCCCCTGCGATGGGCACACGCATGGTCTGAAGCGCTGCCATATCGCGATAGACCGAGCGCACTGTTATCTCCAGCATGCCGGCAATCGTCTGCGCGGTCACCGGGCGGCGCGCCAGCCGCAAAATCTGGATGATCTCGAACAGTCTTGAGGCCTTGCGCATTGCCGTCTTCCCGATGGATTTTCCCACGCAACTGACACAACGCTGTCAGTTGGCGTTCCCTATAAACGGAAAAATACATTGAGAAACATGGGTTTCTCGAATGCACCTCTATCCGGTATGAAAGATACTGACATGACTTATGCCGAAAATCTCTGGCTTTTCTTTGTTGTCCTGTTCGGCATCATCATCCTGCCGGGCATGGACATGCTCTTCGTGCTGGCAAGCGCGCTGACAGGTGGCAGGAGAACCGGCCTTTCCGCCGCCGTCGGCATGAGCGCCGGCGGCATCGTGCATTCGCTGTATGGCGCGCTGGGTGTCGGCATGCTTGCCGCATGGATGCCGTCGCTGTTCCTGCCGCTGCTTGTCGTCGGCGCGGCTTACATGGTCTGGATCGGTATCGGCCTGGTGCGCAGTGCGATTGTCGTGAACGGCGATGAGGCTGAGGCAAGCGCTTCGGTGAAAAAGGCATTCTGGCGGGCGGTGTTGACCTGCCTGTCAAACCCGAAGGCCTACCTGTTCATGATGGCCGTCTACCCACAGTTTCTCAAACCCGCCTATGGGCCGATCTGGATGCAGGGGCTGGTGCTGGGTGCGATGGTGGCGGTAACGCAGTTCACCGTTTATGGCGCGCTTGCGCTGACGGCGGATAGAAGCCGCGCATGGCTCGTTTCCTCTCCCGCCGCCACGATCTTCATCGGCCGCATCGCCGGTTTCATGCTGATCGCCGCAGCACTTCTCACATTGTGGGAAGCCTTGTCTTAGGCTTCTGTTTTCACGATGGAATTCACCGCAATGTGACTTCTTTTCGCCATGTGGAAAGGGCATCCTCGCGGCGTTCCATCAAGCGTCCGGCGCCCGCCGGAATCAAGGAGAGAGTGTATGAAACTGAAAACAATTGCAGCGGCCACGCTGTTCGGCTGTCTTTGCGCCGGAGCGGTCTATGCTGCCGGCGAAGTCGAAAAACGTGAAGGCATGATGAAGCAGATCGGTGGCTCCATGGGAGCGCTCGCCGCCATCTCCAAGGGCCAGAAGCCTTTCGACGCCGAAGCCGTCAAGGCCGCCGTGACGACCATCAGCACCAATGCCAAGGCTTTCCCCGACCAGTTCCCCGCCGGCACCGAGACCGGCAGCGCGGCAGCGCCCGCGATCTGGGAAAACTTCGAGGACTTCAAGGCCAAGTCCGCCAAGCTCGGCGCAGATGCGGATAAGATTCTCGCCAATCTCCCCACCGATCAGGCGGGTGTAACCACCGCCATGCAGACGTTGGGCGCCGATTGCGGCACCTGCCACCAGACCTATCGCCTGAAGAAATAATCGAACGAGTTTGAAACGCCGCTCCCGGGCGGCGTTTTTCCGTCACGAAAGACACCTGACCTTGTCAGGGGAGAATGGGGAGAGGGGCATGTCTTCCATTTGGACGAAGCTTGTGGGCGGGATCGTGGTCGCGGCCGTTGCGGGCTACGGGATTTTCGCATGGGTGACCGCGCCGCAGCGCCAGGCGCCCAGCCATTGGGTGAGCCTCGGTGAGCCGGATCTCGCCAATGGCGAGACGCTGTTCTGGGCGGGCGGCTGCGCAAGCTGTCATGCCGCGCCGGATGCTAAGGGTGAAGCGCTGTTGACGCTTTCAGGCGGGCAGGCACTGAAAAGCCCCTTCGGCACCTTTCATGTTCCAAATATTTCGTCTGATCCGCAGCACGGCATCGGCGGCTGGACGCTGGCGGAATTTGGCGATGCCATGACGCGTGGTGTGGGAAAGAACGGCGAACATCTCTATCCCTCCTTCCCCTATGCCTCTTATGCCCGGATGACGCAGAAGGACATCAATGACCTCTTCGGTTATCTGAAGGCCCTGCCGGCGAGCCAGAACGATGCGCCCGACCACGATCTGCCGTTCCCCTTCAACATGCGCATGGCGCTCGGCGGCTGGAAGTTCCTGTATTTCGACCCTTCGGCACCGCCGCGCGTCGAGCTGGCCAATGCCAATGCCGAACTTCTGCGTGGCCAATATCTGGTGGAAGGTCCGGGCCATTGCGGCGAATGCCACACGCCGCGCAATGCGCTCGGTGGCTTCCTGAAGGGCAAGTGGCTGGCCGGCGGCCCCAATCCGGAAGGCGAAGGCCGCATTCCGGACATTACCCCCGGCTCGCAAAGCATCGGAAGCTGGGCCGAGGCCGATATTTCGAGCTATCTCGAAACCGGCTTCACCCCGGAATTCGACAGTGTCGGCGGTTCCATGGTGAAGGTGCAGCAGAACATGGCGCATCTGACAGCCGAGGACCGCGACGCGATCGCCGCCTATCTGAAGGCGATCCCGGCGCGCTGAGGGTCCCGTTGGCATGCGTGCCCATTGACTCCCGTCCCCACGCGGCGGATAACAACGCTGTGATGGTTCCTTCCGGGCGTTCCGGAAGGTGAAAAGGGAACACGATAGGGAGAAATCCTCATTCGTGGCTGCCCCCGCAACTGTGAGCGGAGAGCCTGAAACGAAATGCCACTGGCAGACCCTTCGACCGAACCGGCGTTTCCGGTTGAGGCGAGGTGATGCCGGGAAGGTGTTTCAGGTTTTGACCCGTAAGCCAGGAGACCTGCCATCACGGAAATGTCCATGCCGGCGGGGTGTCCGGAAGAGCGGAATGTCAGGGTGGCGAGATCGATGCCCCCTGTGTCAGTCTCGTATCCCCGTGGTGAAGTGTATCGCAGGCGGTCGCATGGCTTTGCCGTTCGACCGCATCCAGAGGCGCGGGGTCGCGCCGGAGAGGGGTCACCATGTCCATCCACCAGAATACGGCCAATTCAGCCGTTTCAGCAAAAACGGGCAGCTTCGCGCAATCGCTGACGGCGATCGTGCTTGGCCTGTTCGTTGTCGGTTTTGTCGGTTTCTCGCATGTGGAAGCCGTTCACAATGCCGCCCATGACACGCGTCATGCCAATGCCTTCCCCTGCCATTGAGGGGAATGTCATGTCGTCTTTTCGCAATATCGTCTTTACCGCCGTTCTCGTCGGCATCCTCGGCGGCTTAGCCGTTTCAGCCATGCAGGCCTTCGGCACCACGCCGCTCATCCTTCAGGCAGAGACCTATGAGGGCGCGGGCGGTGAAGCTGCCCACAGCCACGAGGCCACGGCGCCCGGTGCTGTGGTTCCCGCCCACGAGCACAATGAAGAGGCCTGGGCTCCGGCCGATGGTTTAGAACGCACTGCCTATACGGTTGCCGCCAATGTCCTGACTGCGATCGGTTATGCGTTGGTGCTGACCGGACTGATTTCGCTGCGCGGCACCAATGGCGGCTGGCGTGAGGGGCTTTTGTGGGGCATTGCCGGATTTGCCGCCGTCATGCTCGCCCCGATGATCGGCCTGCCGCCGGAACTGCCGGGCAGCCCCGCCGCAGCACTTGAGGCACGGCAGATCTGGTGGCTCGCAACCGTTGCCGTAACAGCCGGCGGCATCGCGCTGATCGCCTTCCGTCGCGAACCCTGGGCCATCGTCCTGGCGCTGGTGCTGATCGTCGCGCCGCATGTGGTGGGTGCGCCCCTGCCGCCGGAAGGCGAACATGCACTGGCACCGCTGCCGCTGGAGCGTCAGTTCATCGTCGCCGCTACGGTTACGAGCTTCGTCTTCTGGGCTTTGCTCGGAACATTGAGCACGTTTTTCCTCAAGCGCTTCCAGTCGGCCTAAGTCATGGAGGACGCAGCGGATTGGAGTGAGGAACTCGATGCGCTGCGTTTTACGGTTCCCGGTCACGGCGCTTACTGCGCCGTGCATCGTCTCGCCTTCAAGGCGGTGCTGGGCCCTAGCCCGGCGGATGAGGCGGCTCGTGCCTTTTTCCAACACCATCAGGCCGCCTTTGTGGCGGCGGCACTCGCCAAGATCAAACGTGCAAATTTACCCGCCGGCCGCAGCCTGCATCTGAACAGCCGCGATATTCGCCGGGCGATTGCCGGGGAGGGCGGCGATCACACAGCACGTGTGTGCCGGGTGCTGGATCAGCGATAATCATCGCTGTTCTCACCTCCGTCATCCCGGCCCTGATCCGGAATCCAGCCAGCCCAAGTCCTTGGGCTGAAAGAAGTCATCTCGCCGCGCAGATGCGCGTCGGCTGGATTCCGGCTAAAGGTCGGAATGACGGGGAGTAGGGGAGTGCAAACAACCGAGGCGGCTATGCCTCAGCGATGCTCCGCCGCAAAAACCTGAAGTTCGGCCTCGGCTTCCGGACCAAAGAGGCCGAGGCTTTTCAGAATTTCCACCGCGAAACTGACCGGCGCGCTGCCGGCCGCGGTAATGATGCCGCCATCGTTGACCGCTTTCGGCTGGTCGCGGTAAAGCGTCTCGCCGCCATAGGCCGAATAGGCCCTGTGCGAAGCCAGCGAATTGCCGGTATGGGCAACGGCGTTCAGAACGCCCGTGCCTGCCAGCGCACTTGCCGCCGCGCAGATGCCGGCCACCAGTCGGTTCTTCTCGCGAAACCGGCGCACCAGTTCGCCGAGATCGGCAGCTGTTCCCTTTTCCCAGCTCAGGCCTCCGGGAATGACCAGCGCATCGATGTCAACGGCATCGAGCGCGTCATAGGATGTATCCGGCGTCACCTTCAGCCCGCCCATCGAGGTTACCGGCCGTCCGTCCGGCGTGGCATAGACGATTTCGACACCGAGATAGCTGCGCGCCGCGGCGGCAAGCAGCGCCGGCTCCCAGTCCGCAAAATCCTGGGCGAGCGCAATGGCGATCCGTGTCATGGTCGTCTCCGTGTTTTTTAATCAGGCGATGGACTGCATATAGCGCATGCCGGTCACCGGGCGGGGCGCGAAATCCATGTTTTCGTAGAAACGATGCGCCGCCACATTGCCGGTCGTGGCGCTGACGGAAAGATAGTCGCAGCCGAGACGCTTGGCGATATCGCGGGCCCGGGAAACCAGATGCTGGCCGGTGCCATGGCCACGATGACCGTCGCGCACGAAGAGATGATGCAGTTCGAGCCCGCGGCGGCCCTCCTGCGCCCTGTAGAGCGGCAGAAGCAGGGCGTAACCGATCAACGCGCCATCGGCCTCGGCCACGAGACCATGCACCCAGGGCAGCGGGCCGAACAGGTCGCGCTCCAGTTTCGCCGGCGTGATCGCCGCCGCATCGCCGTGGTAGGAGGCCAGCAGCGTGATCATCTCGTTGAGTTCGGGCAGATCCGTCTTGCGCGCGCCACGGATGATGACGACGGGCGGTCTTTCCAGTGTCAGGGAGCTATCTTCGGTCATTTTTTCGGTCCTTTGGTCTTATCGGTGCCGTCAGGACGTTTGAAAACAACAAAGCCGCCTGACGGCGGCTTGTTGACAATATGATCTGTCGAGCCGCCCTTAGAGGAAGGCCCAAAAATACGAGCAGGAGATGGGTGCGCGTTCGTTGATCATGGAAAATGAAATGCGCCCGAATCCGCCGTCTGTCAAGCGGGTCAATTTGCAAATCGCGCAATTGCCGACAGGATTGCGTCTTCCATGCCCGCATCGCCCGTCGAATGGCCAGCGCCATCGATGGTAACAAGCTCGCTTCCCGGCCACGCCTCGGCAAGTTCGAAAGCGGTGACGGGCGGCCCCTGCAAGTCGCGCATGCCCTGAACGAGTATCCCGGGAATACCGGCGAGGTCTCCGGCGTTGCGCAGGAGCGCGCCATCATCCAGCCAGGCCTCATGGTGGAAATAATGGGCGCAGAGGCGGGCGCGGGCGAGAATATACGCGCTGTCGCGCCATTTCTCCGGAAAGGCCGAAATGCCCTCCGCGCTGATCGAGCCCGCCTCCCACAGGTGCCACTCTAGGGCGGCCTTTGCGCGCACGGCGGGATCGGGATCATTCAGAAGCCGGCGATAGGCGCCGACCGGATCTTGCCTGGACATGTCATCGGGGATCGCGGCGATGAAACGCTGCCACTGCTGCGGCAGAAACATTGCCAGCCCCTTGTACAGCCAGTCGATTTCCCTCTGCCGGGTGGTGGTGACGCCGGCCAGAACCATGCCGCGAACATGTTCTGTGTGGCGCTGTGCGTAAGCGAGGGCCAGCGTGGAACCCCATGAACTGCCGTAGATCAGCCAGTCTTCCACCGCGAGGGCACAGCGAATGGCCTCAATGTCATCGATCAGATGATGCGTGGTGTTATGCTCAAGACTATCAGCGGCGTTTGGCGTGCTTTGACCGCAGCCGCGCTGGTCGAACTGGACGATGCGGAAAATGGCAGGATCGAAATAGCGTCGCGCTGTCGATGACAATCCTGAACCAGGCCCTCCATGCAGCAGGATCGCAGGTCGCCCCGCCGGATTGCCGGCAATCGTCACGTGCAGCCGATGGCCCTCGGAAACATCAAGGAAAATCATGTCTGATGGCGTGATTTCAGGGAAGAGCTCGGCCATCTGACGTCCTTTTTTCAGGCGGGCAAGAGGCGATTACCGGGTGCACGTGACATTCGAATGTCAGCCTCTTCTCGGCTCAATGCTCCCCCTCGCACATGCCATGATCGGAAAGCGCGCGGATGACATAACAATCCTCGATGGAATGGCCGTGGCAATGGGAGACGATCCGCTCCAGTTCGTGTTCCAGCTTCTTCAGGCTGGCGATTTTTTCCCGCACATCGGCAAGATGTTCGGCGGCGATGCGGTCTGCACCCTCGCACGGCATTTCCCGGTGCTGGCTGAGCGCGATCAACTCGCGAATGGCGTCTATGTTCAGGCCGAGATCGCGCGCGTGGCGGATGAAGGCCAGCCGTTCGAGATCGGATTTTTCGTAGCGGCGTTGGTTGCCCTCCGAACGATCCGCCTCGCGGATGAGACCCATCTGCTCGTAATAGCGGATCGTCGGCACCTTGACGCCGGTGCGTTTGGACAGTTCACCGATGGACAGCATGGCTTTCTCCATATCTCCAGTCTCTAGAGATATGGCTTTTCGGCCCGTCGTTCAATGGGGTCAGGCGGCGTCCTCCACGCCGAGTGCCTGGGCAAGCGCCTTCAGAACCTGCGATTCGAGGCTTGCCATATCGGGCTGTGTGGAGGCGGCCACATCAGCATTGACGCCGGTTGCGGCGGAGGCGCCGCTATCCATGTTCCAGAGGGCCGCAGCCAGGCTCGCGGAAGCGCTGGCGAGCGGTGCCACGGACGTGGCGACATTGCCGGCCACCGAAATGGCGCGATGGGCCGCCCGCGTCAGCTCCTGCAAAGCCACGGTGGTGGACTGTGTCTCCCTGCTCCGCGCCGGCTCGATGCTCCGGGCAGGAGAGGTGAAATTGATGCTGCTGGTTGCTGCAATAGTCGTCATGACTGAGTCCCCTAAGTTCTGATGGGTGTTTTTTAATGCCCGAAACATTCGCGAGGATTGCGTCTCACACGACTTGCGCAAAAAACATGGGAAATATACTATACCCCCCTATAGTATATGAGGTCGGCCATGTCCCATACCATCCGCAACAAGGAAAAGCTTCTCGCCCGCATCCGCCGCCTGAAAGGGCAGATGGAAGCGGTCGAACGTGCGCTCGATGATGCCAAGCCCTGCGGCGAGGTGCTGCAGCTGCTCGCTTCGGTACGCGGCGCGCTTTCGGGCCTGACGGGGGAGGTAATGCAGGAGCATCTGCACGAGCACGTGGTGCATGCCGAAAATGAAGACGAACGGGCGCGGGCGGCGGAAGAGCTGGCCCAGGTGCTGAAGACCTACATCCGGTAATACTGACAGGATTAAGCGACATGACGACGACATCCGAATACCGCGCAGCAGCCGGTCACGACCATGTTTTCCTTGGCCAGAACCACGAGCGCAATGAAAGGCGCGTCTGGATGGTCATCGCACTGACCGCGGCGATGATGGTGGCGGAAATCGTCGCCGGTCACTGGTACGGCTCCATGGCGCTAACGGCGGATGGCTGGCACATGTCCACCCATGCGGGCGCGATGCTGATTTCGGCACTCGCTTATCTCTATGCCCGCCGCGAGGCCCGCAACCCACGCTTCACCTTCGGCACCGGCAAGTTCGGCGATCTCGCGGGTTTTGCCAGCGCCATCGTGCTGGCGGTGGTGGCGTTGCTGATTGCCGTGGAAAGCGGGATGCGCCTCGTCAGTCCCGTCGAGATCGATTTCAACCAGGCCATCCTCGTCGCCATCATCGGCCTTGCCGTCAATCTTCTCAGCGCCGTGCTTTTGAAGGATGACCATCACCACGATCATGGCCACGGCCACGGCCATGCCCACGGCTCACATGCCCACCATGGGCACGGCAGCCACGCCCACCATGATCACGGGTCCCATGCCGGGCACCATGCCGGGCACGGGGCAAAGGGCGGCCGGGACAATAATCTGCGCGCTGCCTATCTGCATGTGCTGGCGGATGCGCTGACCTCGGTTCTGGCAATCGTCGCGCTGCTGCTCGGCAAGTGGAACGGCTGGTCGTTCCTTGATCCGTTGATGGGTATCGTTGGCGGCCTGGTGATTGCCCGCTGGTCATGGGGCCTGATCCGCTCCACGGCGACAACCCTGCTTGACGCGCTGCCGCCGGCCGAGGATCTGTCGCAGGAAATCCGTGAAAGCGTGGAGACGGAAGAGGATCGCATTACCGATCTTCATGTCTGGCAGGTGGGGCCGGGGCATCACGCCGCCATCGTGGCGATCCTTTCGCAGGCGCCCAAAGCACCGGCATTTTATAAGCAGAAACTTGCCGCCATACATGAACTCTCGCATGTGACGGTGGAAGTCAGCCCGGCAAGAGGCTGATTGGAATCGCCTATTCGGTATATTCCGAATAGGCGCTGCGTACCCATTCAGCCTGCGCTTCCGCCTTGTCCTCGGGGGAGGCGGTGGCCGCATCCTGATAGGCCGGCGCGCTGCCGTTGCCGACGGCCCATAGAACATTGGCCAGCGACTGGGAAAGAATGGTGCTGGAAACGGTGGGGTTGCCGGGGCCGCGTTTTACCGCCTGCTCCTCCGGCGCGCTTTGGGCGCTGCCAGCTTTTTCGATGTCGCGGATGCGACCCTGATAGTTGTATCCGCCAATATTGCTTTCGATCTGCATGTCGGTGATTCCGCGTTCAAAAGTTAACGAATGGTTAACGGCGGCGACTTGTCCGAAACTTGCGCTTGCTGCGCTGCAGCGACTGTCGAGGGTTGACAGCCGGCGAAGTAGTGCTTCGTTTTGGCATAGTGAAGACGGGGCAGGAGGCAATTGCCAGCTTTGTCCCTCGCGGCATTGCAGTCCGGTTTAAATTTCTGGCGCCGTGAATACCTCACTCCCGTCATTCCGGCCTTGAGCCGGAATCCAGCCGACGCGCGTCTGCGCGGCGAGAGAGTCCTTTCAGCCCAAGGACTTGGGCTGGCTGGATACCGGCTCAAGGCCGGTATGACGGAAAGAGGACATCTCGCGGACGCGGCCAATCCGTCCGGTACCGGATTACGCCGTTTCCTTCTCCACCGACATAACCGTTTCCTGGAGCTTTTCCGGCTCCTCCGCCTTCACCTCCGCCTCAACCTCCTGCGGTGCGGGCGTCACCATCGCAGCCACCAGCGTATCAAGCCCGATGCTGCCGACCGGCTTGCCGTCCTCGTCCACCACATGGGCCTGCGTCTCGTTGGCTTCCGACATGTCGCGGGCGATGGTTTCGAGCGTTGCGGTCTCGGGGACCGGCATGCCCTCGGGCTTGCTCTCCAGCGGCTCCATGACAGTGTTTGCCTGCAGCACGCGGCCACGATTGACGTCGCGCACGAAGTCGGTGACGTAACCATCGGCTGGCGAGAGGATGATGCTCTGGCCGTCGCCCTGTTGCACCACTTCGCCGTCTTTCAGGATGGCGATATGGTCGCCAAGCCGCAAAGCCTCGTCGAGATCATGGGTGATGAACACAACGGTCTTCTTCAGCTCCTGTTGCAGATCGAGCAGCATCGTCTGCATATCCACGCGGATCAGTGGATCGAGCGCCGAATAGGCCTCGTCCATCAGGAGAATATCGGCGTCATTGGCAAGCGCCCGGGCAAGGCCCACACGCTGCTGCATGCCGCCGGAAAGCTGGTTCGGATAATAATCCTCGTAACCGGCAAGGCCGACACGCTCCAGCCAGTAACGGCCCTTTTCCTCGCTTTGCTTGCGCGGCACGCCCTGGATATCGAGGCCGTAGACGCTGTTTTCGAGTACCGTGCGATGCGGCAGAAGGCCGAATTTCTGGAACACCATCGCCGTCTTGTGGCGGCGGAATTGCCTGAGCGCCGAGGCGCTCATGCCGCAGATATCCTCGCCGTCATAAAGAACTTCGCCGGCGGTCGGGTCGATCAGCCGGTTGATGTGGCGGATCAGTGTCGATTTGCCGGAGCCTGACAGCCCCATGACGACGGTGATCTTGCCGCCCGGCATGGTGATGTTGATGTTGTTGAGGCCGAGAACGTGGTTGTGCCTGTCGTTCAGCTCGACCTTGTCCATGCCCTTACGCACCGCTTCGAGGTACTTCTCGGGATGCTTGCCGAAGATCTTGTAAAGATTCCTGATTTCGATGCTTTTAGCCATGGGAGACCTCGCGGTATTTCTGCAGGCGCTTGCCGAAAGCCTGGCTCGCCCGGTCGAACATGATGGCGATGGCGACCAGAGCGAAACCGTTCAGGAAGCCCACCGTGAAGAACTGGTTGTTGATGGCCTGCAGCACATTCTTGCCAAGCCCGCCGACACCGACCATGGAGGCAACGACGACCATGGCCAGCGCCATCATGATGGTCTGGTTGATGCCGGTCATGATGGTCGGCAGCGCCAGCGGCAGCTGCACGTTGAACAGCTTCTGACCGTTGGAGGAGCCGAAGGCGTCTGCCGCTTCCAGCACTTCGCGATCAACGAGGCGGATGCCGAGGCTGGTCAGGCGAATGACGGGTGGAATGGCATAGATCACCACTGCTATCAGGCCCGGAACCTTGCCGATGCCGAAAATCACCACCACGGGGATGAGATAAACGAAACTTGGCAGGGTCTGCATCACGTCGAGCACGGGATTGATGAGGCGTTGCAGGCGTTCGGAACGACCCATCAGAATGCCGAGCGGCAGGCCGATGACGATGGCGATCAGGGTAGCGATGGCGACGATGGAGAGCGTCGTCATGGCATCGCGCCAGAGGCCGACCGCGCCGATCATCAGCAGGGAAATGGCGGTGCCGCCTGTGATCTTGAAGCTGCGTCCGGCCAGATGCACGATGGCGAGAATGACCAGCATGGTAATGATCCACGGCGTCTGGATGAACAGACGCTCCGAGGAATTGAGGAAAAGCTGCAGCGGGTGAACGACGACGTCGATCGCATCGCCGTAATTGCGCACGATATCGCGAAACCCGTCATCGATGGTTTTGCGAGCCACGCGCATGGTGGAGTTGTCGATTGCCGGGAACTTGCAGAGCAGGTCCGGCAGGTAGGTGCAGAGGGCCATTATTGTTGTTTTCCCTTTGGGTTGTTGGGGAATGGTGCGGCGGAGGTTGGTGCGTGCGGGCACCCCCCTCTGTCCTGCCGGACATCTCCCCCTCAAGGGGGGAGATCGGCAGGGCGCACCCTTTCCAAAATCTCAACGTAAGCGATGGGCGAGACCCCCGCCGCAGGTCGATCTCCCCCTTGAGGAGGAGATGCCCGGCAGGGCAGAGGGGGGTAAGCGGCTTGCGCCAACCCCGCCTCCCGTCACATCGAAGCCTTGATCTTCTCAGCCACCTCGGGCGAAACCCACTTCGTCCAGAGTTCCTCATGGTTCTCGAGGAAATATTCGGCCCCATCTTCATTGGTGCCCTGATTTTCATCCATCCACGCCAGAACCTTGGCGACGGTGTCGTTGTCCCACTGCCGCTTGCGGATGTAGTCGATGGAAGGGCCCGCCTTTTCGGCGAAATCCTTGGTCACGACGGTGAAGACCTCCGCCACCGGATAGGCATTTGGCTTGGGATCGGCGCAATCGGGCTTGGCGATGCAATTGTCGTAAGCCGCCCGGTCAAGCGGAACGCCATCGTCCAGCTTCACCATATCGTATTTGCCGAGAATGGCCGTCGGAGCCCAATAATAGCCGAGCCAGCCCTGCTTCTTTTCGTAGGCATTGGAAATAGAGCCATCCAGACCGGCCGCGGAGCCGGTATCGATCAATGTAAAGCCCTTCTCATCAGCCTTGCGGGCCTTGAACAGGTTGGCGGTGGTTGGCTGGCAACCCCAGCCCGGCGGGCAGCCGAACACGGCGCCCTTGCTGGCGTCTTCAGGCGCGGGAAACAGTTCAGGATGCTTCAGCGCATCCTCGACGGTCTTGATGTCTGGATGTTCGTCGGCGAGATATTTCGGAATCCACCAGCCTTCAACGCCGCCTTCGCTCAGGATTTTGACTTCCTGAATGAGATTGCCGCTCTTGACGGCTTCCTCGTAGGGGGTGCCAAGTGTGTTCACCCACATTTCGGGCGCCATATCCGGCTGGCCCTTTTCATTCATGGAGGTGAAAGTGGGGGTGGTGTCGCCGCTGACGACATTGACCGTGCAGTCATAGCCGTTTTCCATGATGAACTTGTCGACGTAGGCCGCGACACCGGCGGATGCCCAGTTCATTTCGGCGATGGTGATGCTGCCACAGCTGTCTGCGGCATTGGCGGAAGATGCTGCACCGGCAGCGATGGTAAAGCCCGTTACGAGAATGGTCGAGGCCAGGAGTTTCTTCATGAGGAGACCTCCAAGTCTGATGCAGTGTTTTCATTTGGCAAAGCGGGAGCACTGCAAAGCCCGGATTGCCAAGGGCGAACTGACATGGCGCGTGGAGATGCCGAAAACCCGGCGAGAGAATATCCGCAGAACAAGCCGCGGGATTGCCGCGGAAACTGCGGCGAAAAGGCGCATGAATATGTCAACGCCGTGCATAATACGGCCAAAAAGTGATATTGCAACGCGGCAATGCGCAGGGCAGCCATGCAGGTGATCTATGGAGCGATTTTCCTGTCCGGGTAATACATGGCGTGTATTTTATTATTCAGTAGAAAATATAGACTATACAGTAGATCGAAATAAAAATTCCCAATAATTTCAAGTTTTGTTTAAATAAGAAATTTTTGCCGCAATTTGTGGAAAAAATAATCTGAAATCTTTTTTCGCGAGGTATTTTTGTGCGAAACGATGCGGGCGGCAGCCTACGCCGCCCGCATCGGGCATCAGACGGCGTCCTTGCCGGCTACCTTCAGCGCGAAGGCGTATTCGAAGGCTATTTCCTCCAGCCGCTGGAAGCGGCCCGACTTGCCACCATGGCCGGCCGCCATGTTGGTCTTGAGCAGGATCGGCGCTTCACCCGTGGTCTTTTCGCGCAGCTTCGCCACCCATTTGGTCGGCTCCCAATAGGTCACACGCGGATCGGTGAGGCCGGAAAGCGCCAGAATCGGCGGGTAAGGCTTCGCACCGACATTGTCATAGGGGCTGTAGGCGGCGATCCAGCCATATTCCTCTGCCGATTCCAGCGGATTGCCCCATTCCGGCCATTCCGGCGGCGTCAGCGGCAGCGTGTCGTCCAGCATCGTTGTCAGCACGTCCACGAAGGGAACGGCGGCGATGATGCCGGCAAACTTCTCCGGCGCCATGTTGGCGACGGCGCCCATCAACATGCCGCCGGCAGAACCACCTTCGGCGATGATGCGCTCGTAAGACGTGAAGCCTTCCTGAACGAGATGATCGGCAGCGGCAATGAAGTCTTTGAACGTGTTCTGCTTGTGCTCCATCTTGCCGGTTTCGTACCACTCGAAACCCTTGTCCTTGCCGCCGCGAATATGGGCGATGGCATAGATGAAACCACGGTCCGCCAGAGACAGCGTCGTGGTGGAGAAGGAAGCGGGAATGGTGATGCCGTAAGCGCCGTAGCCATAGAGCAGGCAGGGGGCGGAACCGTCGAGCGGCACGTCCTTGCGGTAAAGCAGGGAGACCGGCACCAGCTCACCATCATGCGCAGGGGCCATGATGCGGCGGGTGATGTAATCATCAGGATTGTGGCCCGATGGCACTTCCTGCGTCTTCAGGAGTGTGCGTTCGCGCGTCACCATGTCGTAATCAAACAGCTGGCTCGGCGTCGTCATCGAGGAATAGGAGAAACGGATGACGTCGGTGTCATATTCCGCCGCGCCATGCAGGCCCAGCGAATAGGCCTCCTCGGCAAAGGCGATGGAATGTTCCTCGCCGGTGCGGCGGTCGCGGATGACGATGCGCGGCAGGCCGTCACGGCGTTCCAGCCAGATCAGATGGCGGGCATAGGCATCGACGGAGAGGATCAGCCGGCCCGGCTCATGCGGCACCACCTCTTTCCAGTTTTCCTTGCCGGGCGCGGTGACCGGGGCTTCCACAATGCGGAAATCCTTGGCATCGCCGTCATTGGTGAGGATGAAGAAGACATCGCCGCCTTCGCACATCGAATATTCGATGCCCTCTTCGCGTTCCGCCACGATAGCCGGTTCGGCGGTCAGGTCTTTCGTAGAGAGAATGCGATATTCGCTGGTCTCATGATCGTGAATGTCGATGAAGATGAAATCATCGAGAACGGACGCACCGACACCCATGAAGAAACCGGGATCCTTCTCCTCATAGACCAGCCGGTCGGCCGATTGCGGCTCACCGATAATATGGTGGAAGACCTTGGAAGGGCGGTGGTTCTCGTCCTGCAGCGTATAGAAGAAGCTCTTGCCGTCAGGCGCCCATGCGCCGCCGCCACCGGTGTTTTCGACGATATCGGCAAGGTCCTCGCCGGTTTCGAGGTTACGGATGCGCAGGGTGAAATATTCCGAGCCCTTGTCGTCATAACCCCAGATGCCGTGTGTGTGATCGGAAGACTGGTCGAGACCGGCAAGACGGAAATAATCCTTGCCCTCGGCTTCTTTGTCGCCGTTCAAAAGCACCTGTTTCTCACCGCCGCCGCGCGGGGTGCGGAAATAATGCGGCTGCTCGCCGCCAGTCACGAAAAGCGTGCCATAGGCGTATGGCCCGTCATTGACGGGCACGGAGGAATCGTCCTGCTTGATGCGGCCCTTCATCTCCTCGAAAAGCTTCTCCTGAAGCGCCTTGGTGTCGCCCATGGCCGCTTCCATATAGGCGTTTTCCGCCTCCAGATGGGCGCGGATCGCCGGGTCGAGAATGGAGGTGTCCTTGAACATGGCCTGCCAGTTATCGGCCCGGAACCATGCGTAATCGTCGGTGCGGGTAATGCCGTGATGCGTATCCTGAACGGGGCGTTTTTCGGCGGTCGGGGCGGCGGGCAGGTTCTTGAAAATCGGCAATGGAAACTCGCTTTCCTGTAAAAATTCTTGAGCGGCACCAAGATGTAGAGCGGGGCTTGCGGCCGATCAAGTTTCAAATCTCCACAGGCGGAATGGCGTTCGGGCACAATTTCGTCAGCTTTCGATCACATTTTGGCAATATCCGGCAAATCAGCGATGATGCGTGCCGCCCGCTGGCACGCCATCCATCGTCAAGAACAAACGAAAAAACTGACAGGAACCCATGCGAAAGCTTCTTCCCGCTGCCCTTTCTGCCTTTTTCCTTGGCTTGCAGACCCTTACCCCCGCTTTTGCGATTGATGCCAGCGTCATGCGGCAGTTGAACGCGCTTGCTCCCGAGGAGCGTCTGGAGCAGCGTTGCGACATTGAGGCGATGGAGCGGATAGCAACCGAGCAGAAGGGCATGAAGCCGGACAAGGTGATCGCCTATACGTTCGGTGATCCGGAAGTGGGAAAAAACTCCATCAAGGCGCCGGGCGCGGTCTTCAGAAGTTCGGGCGAATGGTACAAGCTCAGATACAAGTGTCAGCTGAAGAGCGATAGTCTCAGCATCCAGTCCTTCGACTACCGTGTGGGCGACAAAATTCCCGAGGAGCAGTGGAAGAAGTTGTATCTTTATGACTGATCACGGAATTTTTCGGTTTCGAACCGGCGTTTAGCCGCCGCTTTGTTGCCCCGTCGCAACCGGCTCTGTAACCCTGACATCTGATCGAAGTGAGGGGCACAGACATGGCGAGACGATTCAAAGGACTTTCTGCTTTTCCGATAACGCCGGCAGATGAGGCAGGGCGGGTCGATGTTGAAGCCTTCTCCGCCCTGATCGAGCGGCTGGATGTCGCGGCAGTTGATTCGGTCGGCATTCTCGGCAGCACCGGCATCTATATGTATCTCACCCGCGAGGAGAGACGCCGCGCCATCGAAGCGGCCGCCGCCATCCTCAAGGGCAGGCGCACACTGATGGCCGGCGTCGGGGCGTTGCGCACCGATGAAGCCGTAGCGCTGGCAAGGGATGCGGAGGCCGCCGGTGCCGATGCGCTGCTGCTCGCGCCGGTTTCCTATACGCCGCTGACGCAGGAAGAGGCCTATCACCATTTCGCCGCCGTGGCGGGTGCGACGGCCCTGCCGCTCGCCATCTATAATAACCCGACGACCACCCGCTTTACCTTCAGCGACGAACTTCTGGTGCGGCTCGCCTATATTCCTAATATCCGCGCCATCAAGATGCCGCTGCCCGCTGATTCCGATTATGCGGGCGAGCTTGCGCGGCTCAGGCCCAAACTGTCGGAGGATTTCGCCATCGGCTATAGCGGTGACTGGGGCTGCGCCGAGGCCACACTCGCCGGCGGTGACACCTGGTACAGTGTTATTGGCGGCCTGCTGCCGGTTCCGGCGCTGCAATTGATGCGGGCGGCACAGACCGGCAATGCGGAGGAGGCAAAAAGGCTCGATGCTGTCTTCCAGCCGCTCTGGGCGCTGTTCAGGGAATTCGGCAGCATCCGCGTGGTCTATGCAGCCGCCAATACCCTGTCGCTGACGGTCAGCGAACCGCCCCGACCGATCCTGCCGCTTACGAGTGCGGAACGCCAGCGGGTGGAAGAGGCGCTGGAGGCGCTCTCCGCGCTGGAAACCGCGCCATAATTCGGGCGCTTTGCGGGCGGATTGCCACACACCATGACTGCATGAAATTGCGGAACCAGAAATGATACGTCGTCTCCTCCTCGCTGCCCTGTTTGCCTCTGCCGCCACGACCGCCTTTGCGGCGAACGGCCTTGTCGAGCCGTCGCTGAAAATGTCGCCGCAGCATGATGGCAAGGTGCGGGTGGCGATGACGCTCGACGCCTGCATGGGCAAGACCGACCACCGCATTCTCGATATGCTGGTGCGGGAGCGCATCCCCGCGACGATCTTCGTCACTGCCCGCTGGCTGAAGCATAACAGCGAGGCTCTCGCGGTGCTGATGGCAAATCCCGACCTGTTCGAGATCGAAAACCACGGCGAAAACCATGTTCCGGCGGTGGACAAGCCCGTTTCGATTTACGGCATCGCTGCTGCGGGATCGGAAGCTGCGGTCGTGCAGGAAGTGGAAGGCGGTCGTCAGGCCATCGTCGCTGCCACAGGCATCCAGCCGCAATGGTTTCGGGGTGCGACGGCCAAATATACAAGCTCGTCCATGGCCACCATCAACCGGCTCGGCATGCGCGTGGCGGGTTACTCCGTCAATGGCGATGGCGGCTCGCTGCTGGGCGCTGCCGCGACGGCCAAACATATCGCCGCGGCGAAGAATGGCGATGTCATCATCTCCCACATCAACCAGCCCACCCACGAGGCGGGCGAGGGCGTGGTGAAGGGCCTGTTGGCGCTCAAGGCACGCGGCGTGATTTTCACGCGGCTGGACGACCCATCCTTCGCGCCGCCGGGGAATTGATCTCCGAGGTTGCCGCCCGTTTCTTCTCCCCGCCGGGGAGAAGATGCCCGAAGGGCAGATGAAGGGGCAAGCTTTCCGCATATCTCTGCCCTTGCCCCCTCATCCGGCGCTGCGCGCCACCTTCTCCCCGGCGGGGAGAAGAAATATGCCGCAGACTTTTCCTTCAAACGGCGCGGAAGAAAAGAGCTGACAACATCCTCCACATCTACGCCCGTTTTTCGGCGGCGTGCCGTTCGAAATTGCGCTAGCATCTTCGTCATGATGTTGTTCAAACGCCCCGACACCGAAACCCTGTATTCCGCCCTTGTGAACAAGGACCCCGCCTATGAAGGCGTGGCCTATGTGTGCGTGACCTCGACCAAAATCTTCTGCCGCTTCACCTGCACGGCGCGCAAACCGAAGATCGAAAACTGCCGGTTCCGCGAGACCATCGCCGAATGCCTGGAGGCGGGGTTCCGCCCCTGCAAGCGCTGCAAACCGATGCTCTCCTATGGCACGGCCGATGAAACGGTAACGCAACTGCTGACGGCGCTGGAAAACGAACCGGCGCGGCGCTGGCGTGAGGAGGATGTGGTGGCGCTTGGCCATGATCCCTCCACCGTGCGCCGCACCTTCAAGCGCCGTTTCGGCATGAGCTTTCTGGAAATCGCCAGATTGCGCCGATTGGGAGATGCGGTGGAAAGCATCGCTTCCGGCGAAGCGGTGATCGGCGCGCAGATCGACGCCGGTTACGACTCCGGCAGCGGCTTCCGCGCCGCGATCAACCAGTTCTTCGGCTCCTCTCCCGCCGCCATGAAGGGCAGGGGGTTCCTGAAGGGTGACTGGATCGATACGCCGATTGGTCCGATGCTCGCCGTTGCCGACGATCATGCCCTGCATCTGCTAGAATTCGCGGACCGGCCGGCGCTTCCGGCCGAACTGAAGCGGCTGAAGAGCCGCACCGGCGCGGACATGGTGCTCGGCCGAACGGCGGTAACAGGTCAGATCGAAGCCGAGCTCAAGGCCTATTTCGCCGGGCAGTCAGCCTCCTTCGAAACCCGCCTTGCCGGCCAGGGCACGCCCTTCGAGCGCGATGTCTGGCGCAGCCTGCGGCAGATCCCGGTGGGTGAAATCGTCAGCTATTCGGCACTCGCAACCGCCATGGAAAGGCCATCCGCCGTGCGCGCGGTGGCACGCGCCAACGGTGCCAACCAGATCGCCATCGTCGTGCCGTGCCACCGGGTGCTCGGTGCGGATGGCAGTCTGACCGGTTATGGCGGCGGCCTGTGGCGCAAGAAATGGCTGATCGAGCATGAGCGTCGCATGGCGCAAGGGCAGGTGCGCGAGATGCCGCTCGCTTCCTGAGCGGCCTCGTTGTGGGGTTTCAGGAGATTTTCCGTTGGCGGAGGCGCGTCGCGCCCTCCGCCTCTGTATCCGCCGTTCAATCCGGCAGGTTCGGCACGACCCGGCGGGAGGGGAAGAGTTCGCGCGTCACCGTCATGACGATCAGCGACAACGGCAGGGCCAGCATGGCGCCGGCCGCGCCCCACATCCACGTCCAGAAGATGATCATCACAAAGACGAGGAAGGGGTTGATCTCCATGTTGCGGCCCACCACCGCCGGAAAGGCGAGGTTTTCCATCAAGAGGTGGATGGTGAAGAACACTCCCGCCGGCAGCAGCGCGAGGATCATGTTGTCATGCGTGATGATACCGGCGACGGTCAGCGATATTGTCATCAACGTGATGCCGAGAAACGGAATGAAGCTCGAAAGAAAGGCAAAAAGCCCCCAAAGAAGCGGCATGGCGAGGCCACCGAGATAAGCGATCACGATCATCGTCACACCCAGCGCGGCGTAGATGAGGCTTGCCGTGGCAAAATAGGTGCCCAGCACCTTCTCCACCGAGCCGATGATGCGAATGGTTCTGAGCCTTTGATGGCGCGCCGGAAAGGCCATGATGAGAGCCTTGCGCAGTCGCAGCCGGCTGTAGAGAAACATTAGAAGAGCCGCCAGGAAGATCAGTCCCTGAACGATGGCCGGCGTCACATTCGCGCCAAGCAGGGAAATGATTTCGCCGCTACGCGACAGCAGCGATTCCATCGACATGGAGCCCATGCTGAACGTGGCCGCGGAAATATTCAGCCACCGCAGATTTTCGAGGTAAGGAAGGAAGCGGTCAATGCTGCGCTCGATCAGGGCAGGGCCTTCCGATGCCAGCTGTGAGACCGGGTCGATCAGGGAATTGACCACGAAAAAAATGACCGCAGCGACGAGTGTGGACAGGATGATGGCGACACCGGCACCCGGAATGCCGTAGGAGGCCAGTTTTTCGGCGGAGATGCCCAGGATCATGCCAACGACGACAGCCATGACGACGGGCATGAGAATCATCGATAATTCGTGAATCACCGCCATGGACATGATGAGGAAAATGCCGATGACCGACCAGGCAACGAAAACGTCAAGCGCCTCGCGCCCCAGCGGCTGCTGACTGCGCGCGTCATCCCGCTGTGAAACAGAGGCGGGTGTCGCAAGCGGATCGGCCTTGTCTACTGGCAAGGCCGCAGTGCCGGAAAGATCCGGCTTGGCATTCTCATTCATCGGACTATCCCCCAATAAAGAGGTTAACGTCCGACAAATCCGGCGGTTCCGGGGCGGCTGAAATTTCTGCCGCCCCGTTCAGCGTTTATGCGGAAAGCTTTAGCCCTATGCCCCACGGATCCTTCAAAAAGACGCCGTCACTTTGCCTTTCGGTGGAGATTTCCAGCCGGTCGAGTGCGGCAAGAGCCGTCTCAAGCGCGGCCGGCTCGTTGAATTTCAGCGAGTAACCGGAAAGCCCGGTCATGTTCTCCCTGCGGGCCACGGCGCCACGGCTGTTCCAGATATTGGCGGCCACGTGGTGGTGATACGCGCCCGATCCGAAGAAGCTTGCTCCGGGATACCGCGCCATGATCTTAAGCCCCAGCACATCCTGATAAAACTCATCCGCCTGCGGAATATTGCCGACCTGCAGGTGAATGTGGCCGATGGCGGTTCCCTCCGCTGCACCGGTGAAGGCCGCCTTCGGGGCGCTGTCGTAAAGCGCCTGAAGATTGAGGCCGATTGTCGCCATCTCCACCGTGCCATCCGGCTGGTAGGTCCATTCTTCCGGCAACCGGTCGCGATAGACCTCTATGCCGTTGCCTTCCGGATCTGCGAGATAGATTGCCTCGCTGACCAGATGGTCAGACGCACCCTGAAGCTGAACATTGTTCTGAGCGGCATGTGCCAGCCAGTGCGCGAGGTCATCGCGGCTCGGCATCAGGAATGCGGTGTGGAACAGGCCTGCGGCATTGCGCGGCGCGCGTTCCGCCGTGCTGGAGGTGGAAAGCGTGAGCAGCGGCTGGCCTCCGACGCCAAGCACCTCGCCGCTCGGGTTCTTTTCAAGAACGGAAAGACCGATGATCTTTTGATAGAAATCCGAAACGCGCGGCAGATCGTGAACGACGAGATGGGCCTGGCCGACATAGGCCGGCCGCGTCAGGGCGAATTGTTTGATTTCACTCATCATCATCTCCATATTGATTCCGACGCGCCAAGGGGTGGGCCGGTTGCCGACGAGGTCGGCTTCGCCGCTTTGCGGCGTTTGTCGAAGACGAATATGGGCAGGTTTCGTCGTTCAGCAAAGATCACCAGTTGGCGATTGACTGTCCACTATTCGTTGACAATGCCCTGTTCCGGCATGGCTTCGGCTTTGACTTCGATCAAGGTGAAGGCTGCGCCGGCCGGCAAATATGAGCTTGAGCCCGACACAACGGCGGATCACGTCAAAGGAGACAGCCATGTACAAGAAGATCATCGTACCGGTAGACCTCAGCGCCACTGACAAGGGAGAAAAGATTCTCGACAAGGCCAAGGCGCTGCTGGACCCCGACGGCGAGATCGTTCTCATCAACGTTGTCGAGGAACTGCCGGGCTATATGGCGATCGACCTTCCTGTCGACCTCATCGAAAACGCCATCAAGGACGCCAAGGCGAAACTCTCGGACCTCAAGGCCAGGGTCGGTTTCAACGGCAGCCATGAAATCAGAAGCGGCGCGCCGGCGCGGGAAATCATCGCTGCGGCAGAGGAACACAAGGCTGATCTCATCATCATCGCGTCGCACACGCCTGACTTCAGCAACTATTTCATCGGCGCCACCGCCGACCGCGTGGTGCGCCACGCCAAATGCTCTGTGCTGGTGGATCGCTAAGGTTTGACGCTTTAGGGTTGCGGGCGGGTTTCCCGCCCCTCCAAGCATTTCCAGGAAAAGTGGAATCCGGTTTTCCATCCGGAAATGCGACAAAACAAGAAGATCGGCTGGAGGAAAAGTCCATGAATACCGAAAGTTACGAGAAAATCCTGCGTGACCGGCAGCGCGAGCTTTATCGCCGCCTGCATAAGATCGAGGCCGACTTCGAAGAGCCGCGCAATCCTGATGACGATGACAGGGCCGCCGAACGCAGCAATGACGAGGTGCTGGACGAGCTGGGGCAGGTGGGACAGGATGAGTTGCGCGCTATCGACGCCGCCCTCGAGCGTATCGCCAAGGGCACTTTCGGCACCTGCGTCAAATGCGGAAGCGAGATTTCGGAGGATCGGTTGAAGGCTGTTCCCTATACGCCGTTCTGTCAGGAATGTGCTGCGGCGTTGTGAGGGCAGGGAAAGCGTGGCTGGGTTTCTTTCCCGCTGGGGAGGAGGTGGCCCGAAAGGCCGGACGAGGGGGCAAGCTCTCCGACCACATCTACCCTTGCCCTCTCATCCCGCTGCCGCGGGCTTCTCCCCGGCGGGGAGAAGAAACAAGTGTATACCGCTCGCTTCACAGGCAATTGGTCTGGCCGCAGGGCAACCCAGGACCTCTCCTTTCGCAACAGCACCGAACGCAATTTGATCGCCATTAACCGGCTGCTGTCTTGTTCCTGTCTAATATTGTCTTCATGCTTTGGTGAAAGCACGCAGACAGGATTGGACTATGAGTGATTTGTGGCGGTTCGGACGCCAGTATGATTTTCACGAGATTGTCGCCGATGGCATCGTCCACGGGGTCGGCATCGTGCTGGCGCTTATCGGCGCAACGGCGCTGATTTTCTACGCGATGGTATGGGGTACGCTCAGCGCCATTGCAGCGGCGTGGATTTACGGCCTCGGTCTCGTCGTCTGCCTATCCGTCTCCTTCACCTATAATATCTGGCCGCACTCGAACGTGAAATGGTTCCTGCGCCGGCTGGATCACTCGGCGATCTTCATTCTCATCGCAGCCACCTATACGCCGTTTCTGATGCGCGGTATCCACGATCCCATGATCGCGGTCATGCTGGGGCTGATCTGGCTCGCTGCGATCTGCGGCATCCTTCTCAAATGCCTGTTTCCCGGCCGTTACGACCGGGTCGCCATCGGCCTTTATCTCGCCATGGGCTGGAGCGGCGTCATGGTGGTCGAGCCGCTGTCGTCGCATCTCGCGCCGGTCACGCTCTGGCTGATCGTCGCCGGCGGCGTCATATATTCGCTCGGCGTCATCTTCCATGTCTGGGAAAAGCTGCGCTTCCAGAATGCGATCTGGCACGGTTTTGTGGTCGCAGCCGCTGCGGTCCACTATTTTGCCGTGGTCACCGCCTTCAGCCTCGTTCCCCTGGCTTCGTAAAGATCGTGAGAGCGCGGCGCTGGACATGTCTCCGTCTCATCGCTTAAGGCTCGGCGCAGGCGCGGCAAAGCCGCGTATTCGCAAACCAGGCGGAGCTAAGAAAATGACCATGGAACTTCGTGACGCGACCGTTGATGACCTCTCCGGCATCATGGAGATATACAATGACGCTGTCGTGAACACGACGGCGATCTGGAACGAGGTGGTGGTCGATCTCGACAATCGCAAGGACTGGTTCGCCGCCCGCAAGTCGCGCGGCTTTCCCGTCATCGTCGCGGTTCTGGACGGCAAGGTCGCGGGCTACGCTTCCTATGGTGACTGGCGCGCTTTTGACGGTTATCGCCATACGCGCGAACATTCCGTCTATGTGCATAAGGACGCCCGCGGCCACGGCATCGGCAAAAAACTGATGCAGGCGCTCATCGATCATGCCGCCGGCAACGACGTGCACGTACTGATCGCCGCCATCGAGTCGGAAAACACCGCTTCCATCCGCCTGCATGAAAGCCTCGGTTTCACGGTCGCGGGCCGGTTCTCGGAAGTCGGCACCAAGTTCGGGCGCTGGCTGGATCTGACGTGTATGGAACTGAAATTAGGTTAAGCCAAGAAGCTTAAGCCAAGAAGCTTAAGCCATCTTTTGATCGGTCGAGTGTCACGAGTCTCTTCTCCCCGAGGGGGAGAAGTCCGCGGCAGCGGGATGAGGGGCAAGCTCTCCGAATATCGCTAACGTAGCCCCCTCATCCGACCCTTCGGGCCACCTTCTCCCCGCCGGGGAGAAGAAATACGCGGCATGGCTCACACCGGCTCGAACACCATCGAATGGCCGTTGATGCAATAACGCAGACCGGTGGGCGGCGGGCCATCGGGGAAGACGTGGCCGAGATGACCGCCGCAATTGGCGCAGCGGATTTCAGTGCGCACCATGCCATGGCTGGCGTCGCGATGTTCCGTCACTGCGCCGGGCTTCACCGGTTCGAAATAGCTTGGCCAGCCGCAGCCGGCGTCGAATTTCGTGTCGGAGAGGAACAGCGGCTCGTCGCACGCCGCACAGCGGTAGAGGCCTTTTTGGAATGTGTCCCAATAGGGCCCGGTAAAGGCGCGCTCGGTGCCGTGCTCGCGCAGGATGCGATATTGCTCCGGCGTCAGCTGCTCACGCCATTCGGCGTCGGTCTTCTTCACTTTTGGGGATGTCAGATCGCTCATGGAATGATCCTTTCTGTTCATGCCTCAGATAATCATCGCCATGACGGATTGAAAGAGGACATATCCCATAACGACTCCGTTATGATGCGGGACCGGGAGTCGATTTGGGTTGAGAAGGCATTGCCTATGCCTTAACTGAAAAATCCGATTTGAAACAAGAACGCCAGCCATGGCGCGCAGGGGTGGGGGACACCCCGGGAGATATGAATGACGTCCGATGTCACGCCGATGACATTTCTGTCGCTATTTCTGCCGTTTCTCGCGGCGCTCGCCGCACCGGCGCTGGTGAAGAGATTCGGGCACAATGCCGCCTGGATACTGGCGATTGCGCCGGCGCTTTCCTTTGTCCATTTCGCACTGATGTTGCCGCAGGTGGCGGCTGGCGGCGTGGTGACGGGCGGTTATGCCTGGGTCCCAAGTTTCAATCTCAGCTTTTCCTGGTTCATCGACGGCCTGTCGCTGACATTTGCGCTGCTGATCACCGGCATCGGCCTGCTGATCGTGCTTTATGCCGGCGGCTACATGAAGGGGCATCCGCAGCAGGGCCGATTCCTGTCTTTCCTGCTGCTGTTCATGGGCGCGATGCTGGGCGTCGTCGTCTCGGACAGTCTGCTGATGCTGTTCGTCTACTGGGAGCTGACCTCCATCACCTCCTTCCTGCTGATCGGTTTCGACCATGAACGTGCCGCCTCGCGCCGCGCCGCATTGCAGGCACTGGTGGTGACCGGCGGCGGCGGACTGCTGCTGCTGGCCGGGCTGATCTTCATCTGGGACATGAGCGGGATGACGCAGCTGTCGATGCTGGTGCGCAGCGGCGATATCCTGCGTGACAGCCCGTTTTATCTGGCCGCGCTGCTGCTGGTGCTCGGTGGCGCCTTCACCAAATCGGCGCAGTTTCCCTTTCATTTCTGGCTGCCCAACGCCATGGAGGCGCCTACCCCCGTTTCGGCCTATCTGCATTCCGCGACCATGGTGAAGGCCGGCGTCTATCTGCTGATGCGGCTCAATCCGGTTCTGGGCGATACCGCCGCCTGGCAGATACTGCTGCCCTTCTTCGGCGGGCTGACCATGCTCACCGGCGCGCTGCTTGCCATACGCCAGACCGATCTCAAGCTGATGCTCGCCTATACCACGGTGTCGTCGCTCGGCCTGCTGGTCATGCTGACGGGTTTCGGCTCCGACCATGCCATCGAGGCGGCGGTGCTCTATCTGGTGGCGCATTCCCTGTTCAAGGGCGCACTGTTCATGGTCGCCGGTATCATCGACCATGAGACCGGCACACGCGACGTGACGAAGCTTGGCGGCCTGCGAAGAGCCATGCCCGTCACCTTTGCGGCGGCGCTGGCGGCCGCGATTTCCATGGCCGGCCTGCCGCCCTTCTTTGGTTTTCTTGCCAAGGAAGAGATTTATTATGCGCTCGCGCATGGCAATCCGCGTGCCGTGCTGTTCACCGGCATTGCCATTCTCGGCAACGGGCTGATGTTTGCCGTCGCCTTTGCAGTGGCGCTGAAACCCTTTCTCGGCAAGCCGGTAAAGACCCCGAAACATGCACATGAAGGCCCGCTGCTGCTCTGGCTCGGCCCGGCGCTTCTGGCGCTGAAGGGGCTCACCATCGCTCTGTTCTCCGGCATCGCGCATTTCTACATCTCGACACCCATGGCAAGCGCCATTGCCGGTGAGGCGCGACCGGTGGAAATCTCGCTCATTCCGCATATCGGCGTGCCGCTCGGCCTGTCGCTGCTCACCATCGCACTCGGCATCGTCCTTTATACGCAGCTTTCCGCTGTCCGTGGCCTCATCGATCGCACCTTCAGGGCGCTGGGGGCAGGGCCGGACCGAGGCTTTGACGTCTTCATCGAAATGCTGGTGAAAATGTCGTTCCACATCACCCGGCTGATCCAGCCGGGCCGTCTCGAATTTTACGTTACCGCCACTTTCGCTGTCATCGCCGCCGTGCTGCTCGTGCCGCTGTTTCTTTATGGCGAATTGCCGTCCATGCCGTCATGGCCGCGGGATGCGCCGATCCATGAACTGACCTTCATCGCCATTGCCGTGGCAGGGCTCATCGCTGTGCTGACGGCCTCGAGCCGCCTGACGGCGATCATCGCGCTCGGCATCCAGGGCTTCGCGGTGGCAGTCATCTTCCTGCTGTTCGGCGCCCCGGACCTGTCCTTCACGCAGTTCATGGTGGAAACGCTGTCCGTCGTCATATTGACGCTGGTGATGACGCGGTTGCGCCTGTCGCCATCCGACCATCGCGGCCTTGGCCAGAAGCTCTTGGACAGCAGCATTGCAATCGCCTGCGGGACTGGCTTTGCGCTTTACCTGATGCGCGCGACGCAGGTGAGCTTCGACAATCGCCTGACCGATTTCTACAACAGCTATTCCAAGGTCATCGCCCATGGAGCGAACGTCGTCAACGTCATCATCGTCGATTTCCGCGGCACGGATACGCTGGGAGAAATCGCTGTCGTGATGATAACGGGCCTTGCCATCCTGGCGCTGATCCGTATCCGCCCTGCCGCGGTCAAGGAGCCGGCGAAAAGGTTCAAAAAGAAGGGAGCGCGGGCATGAACACGCTCATTCTGCGCACCGTGGCGCCCGTCGTCACCAGCCTGATGGTGCTGTTTTCCATCTTCGTCCTGCTGCGCGGCCATAACGAGCCGGGCGGCGGCTTCATCGGCGGCCTGATCGCGGTCTCGGCGCTGGCGATCTACGGCATCGCCTATGGCGTGGCGGCGGTGCGGCGCGCAATCTTCTTTCACCCGCTGGCGATTGCCGGGGCAGGGCTCCTGCTTTCGATGCTCTCCGGCCTCGTTTCCATTGTCGCCGGCGTGCCCTTCATGACCGGGCTTTGGGTCTACCCGAACCTCTTCGGTGTCGAACTGGCGCTCTCCACCGTCATGTCCTTCGATATCGGTGTCTATCTGGTCGTGGTCGGTGCCATCACATCCATTGCGCTGGCGCTGGAAGAAAGGGAAAGCGACTGATGGAAGCGATCTTCTCCATTCTCGTCGGCATCTTCTTCTCGGTCGCGATCTACCTCATGCTGTCACGTCACAGCATCCGCGTGCTGCTGGGCATCGCCATTCTCGGCAATGCGGTGAACCTGCTGCTCTTCACGGCGGGGCGGCTCACCCGGGAGGTGCCGCCGATCATTCCGGCGGGCATGGACACGCTGCCCGCAGGGGCTGCCAATCCGCTGCCGCAGGCGCTCATCCTGACGGCGATCGTGATTTCCTTTTCATTCTTCTGTTTCCTGCTGGTCCTGACATGGCGCGCGTTTCAGGAGTTGCAGACCGACGATACCGATGAAATGCGCACCGCAGAACCGGCAGGCGAGCCCCTGCCGCCGCTCGGTTATTGAGCGGCGAGGCTGAAACGACATGGCTTCATCCCCCACCTCCGCTGTTACCGATCTGTCCGCCGCGCTCGTCATGGCGCCCGTGCCGCTGCCGGACTGGCTGATCATTCTACCGATCGCGCTGTGCATCGGCGCGGGCGCGGTGCTGATGATGATGCGCCACGCCATTCGCTACCATGCGCCGGTCGCCATCACCGCACTGGCCCTCCTCGTGGTTCTCGATGCCGCCCTCTTATGGAAGGTTGCCACGCAGGGGCCGTTCACCATGGTCATGGGCCGCTGGCTGCCGCCCTTCGGCATCGCCTTCACGGCCGATCTCACCGGCGCGTTGCTGTCACTCGCGGCCGCCATCGTCGCGCTGGCCGGCGCCATTCACGCCGGCAGCGATATTGACGCCAGCGGCAGACGTT
This sequence comes from Agrobacterium sp. CMT1, assembly GCF_037203725.1. NCBI lineage: Bacteria > Pseudomonadati > Pseudomonadota > Alphaproteobacteria > Hyphomicrobiales > Rhizobiaceae > Agrobacterium > Agrobacterium sp. CMT1. The sequence goes on along the minus strand of NZ_JBBCAR010000001.1, from coordinate 142,856 downwards.
ACGGCTTCTATCCCTTCCTGATGCTGCTGATGGCCGGCGTTACCGGCGCGTTCCTGACCGGAGACATCTTCAACCTCTATGTCTGGTTCGAAGTGCTGCTGATCTCGTCCTTCGGCCTCATCGTGCTCGGCTCGACGCGGGAGCAGATCGACGGCGCGTTGAAATATGCCGTCCTGAACCTCATCGGCACGACGCTTTTCCTGATCACAGTGGGTTATCTCTACGCCATCTTCGGCACGCTCAACATGGCCGATATCGCGTTGAAGGCAAACGGACTGCGCGAAACCGCGCCGCTGATGACGCTTGCCAGCCTCTTCACGCTTGCCTTCGCCATGAAGGCGGCGGCTTTTCCGGTGAATTTCTGGCTTCCCGCTTCCTATCACACGCCGCGCATCGTCGTCTCCGCCCTGTTCGGTGGACTGCTCACCAAGGTCGGCATCTATTCGCTGCTGCGCGTCATGGTGATGCTGTTCCCGGTCGAGCGGGAGGAACTCAGCATCGTCATCGCCGCTTCCGCCGCGCTGACAATGGTGCTCGGCGCCATGGGTGCGCTCGCCCAGAACGATATTCGCCGGATGCTCGGCTATATCGTCATATCCGGCATCGGCTACATGATGGCGGGCATCGCCATCGGCACGCCGTCAGGCGTCTCGGGCGCGATCTTCTACGCGCTGCATTCCATGGTGCTGATGACGGCGCTCTACCTTGCCGCAGGCCACGCCGCCCGTCTCGGCGGCGGTTTCAGCCTCACCGTGCTTGGCGGCCTTTACCGGCAGGCTCCGTGGTTTTCGGCGCTTGCGCTCGCGCTGTTTTTCGCCGGTTCCGGCCTGCCGCCCTTTTCCGGCTTCTGGCCGAAGGCGGTCCTGGTCAAATCGGCGATCGATATCGGCGCATGGTGGCTGGCCGCCGCCATTCTCCTCTCCGGTTTCATCGCCACCATCGCCTTCGGACGCGTCTTCCTTCTGTGTTTCTGGCGTCCGGCGGCAAAGCCATTGCCGCAACCCTCCTTGCCCGCCGCGGCGCCCTCCGTCGCGCCGCTGGTCGCGCTGACGCTGCTGGTCGTGTTCTTCGGCCTGTTTCCCGAAAGCCTGCTTGATCTCAGCCAGGATGCCGCAGCCGGGCTCGGGAACCCGCAAGCCTATATTCATTCGGTCTTTCCAGAAGGAGGCAAGCCATGAGCCTCTATGTCGTGCAATTGCTGTTCGTGGCGGTATGGCTTGCGGTAACGGGCAGCCTGACGCTGGCAAACATCATCTTCGCCCTCATCGTCTCCACGCTGGCGCTCTGGCTTATCCGCCACCAGCTTCCCGGCGGGCGCAATCACTGGCTGCGTCTTGGCCGCGTGTTGTCGCTGGTGCTGTTGTTCTTCAAGGAGCTTGCGCTTTCCGCCTGGAAGGTTGCCGTGATGGTGACACGCCCGAAACTGGACGTTCAACCCGGCATTTTTGCCTATCCGCTGACCGTAACCACGGATTTCGAAATCACGCTGCTCGCCAATCTCATCACGCTCACGCCCGGCACGCTTTCCGTCGATGTTTCCCCTGACAGAAAGATGCTCTACGTGCACGCAATCGATTGCAGCGATATCGAAACCGCAAAAAACGACATTAAGAACGGCTTCGAAAAGAAGATCATGGAGGCGTTTCAGCAATGACGCCGGAACAGATAGTTTCATTTGCAAATATACTTGCGCTGGTTGTTCTCTCGGTGGCCTTTTTGCTGACAGTCTACCGCGTTGTCGTTGGTCCCACCTTGCCGGACCGTATCGTTGCGCTGGACATGCTGGTCGGCATCGCCATCGGCTTCATTGCGGTCATTGCCATCCGCACCGGCTTCAATCTCTATGTCGACATTGCCATTGCCCTCGGGCTCGTCGGTTTTCTGGCCACGGTGGCGTTCGCGCGGTTCGTGCTGTCGCGCGGACCGGATGGCGGGCGCGGCCCGAAAGGGGTTCTGGATGGCGCACGCCGGTCTGAATTCGCTGAGAACCCCTCGAAAATTCAGGTGAATAGCGGAAAAGAAAAGGGAAGGCAGTAATGGGTTGGATCGTTGCTATCCTGGTTGCGGCGCTGATGATCTCGGGTGCCGCCTTTTCACTGATCGCCGCAATCGGACTCAATCGCCTGCCTGATGTTTACACCCGCATGCATGCTGCATCCAAGGCGGGGACGGTCGGCTCCGGCCTGCTGCTTCTGGCGGTAGGCATCCACTCTATGGATATATCGACGCTGGCTCGGGCGCTCGCCGGTTTCTTCTTTTTCGTTCTGACGGCGCCGGTTTCCGCGCATCTTCTTGCAATGGCTGCGCACAAGGCAGGTTATCCGCTTTCCGTTAAATCGGTAGTTGATGACCTCAAGAAAATTTGAAGTTGAATTACCCCCTAATAATAGGGGGTGCGCGTTTTCAATTACTACTAGGCATAGTATTTTATTACCCGTAATTTTTTGTATTCCGATTAGACTGTTTTGAACTAAAAAATTCACAGCAGGAATTTGACTTTTGCTGTTTTGCTGTTATCCAAATTAAGTGTAAAGTTGCTAATCGCGATTTGCATCTAGCCTCTTCATAGTCGGCATAGGCATTTTATTAATGTCTAATCTATGGGCCTCAGGACCATTGCTGCCCATGTCGCGGGTCATAAGTTGAATCTCGGACCAATACGTTTCCGGTTTTCGCTTGAAATCTAGGGGTAGATTTCACGTTGGTTTCAACAGGGCGAAGGTGGGGGCACCGGTAACTTCACATCGCTCGATGCGGCGTTCGCCCGTGTCAGGGGATCACTAACAGGAGATACTTAAATGACGGAAACTGCATACGGTAACGCCCAGGATCTGCTGGTCGAACTGACGGCGGATATTGTGGCTGCCTATGTTAGCAACCACGTCGTCCCGGTAACGGAGCTTCCCGGCCTTATTTCGGATGTTCACACGGCGCTCAGCGGAACGTCCGCGCCGGCATCGGTAGCGGTCAATGTTGAAAAGCAGAAGCCGGCCGTCTCTGTCCGCAAGTCGGTTCAGGACGATCATATCGTCTGTTTGGAATGCGGCGGCTCCTTCAAGTCGCTCAAGCGCCATCTCACGACGCATCACAGCATGACGCCGGAAGAATACCGCGAAAAATGGGACCTGCAGGTCGATTATCCGATGGTTGCGCCCGCCTATGCCGAAGCCCGCTCGCGGCTCGCCAAGGAAATGGGTCTCGGTCAGCGCCGCAAGGCCAACCGCTGATTTTCGAAGACAGTCCGGCTTGCAGTGAAAGCCGGAAGTCGCAAGTTAATACGGCCGGTCCTTAGACCGGCCGATTTTGTTTTCGGGATTGAAGACCATGCCTTGGCGTGCCGTTCCCCGGGAACGAAGCCGAGCATCATAAGGCCGCCATCAACGTCGTATCCGCTCCGTGAGAAACAACCCTTTCGCGATAGGGAACCTTATTGCGCTGCACGCCGGATGCTACGCGGCGAAAGCCTGCGGGCGCCGCTGCTTGCCATCATCCACTCTCCAGTGAAAATCATCACCCCCCAGCCAGCGTGGAGATCGGCTTTTTTTCGTCTCGCGCAATATCGGATGAGGAAAAAAATCCTCAATTACGTCCGTCACTTTCGAGAAAATCAAGCCATGTCAATGGCCTGAACTCCATCGCAAAATTTGCGCTTCCCCAGGCCTCTCCTCAGGTGTATGAATTAATTCCTATTCGTAGAGGAGTTGCATATGCCGTCGGATACCGTGTTTCTGCCTGCTGCCGCGCGGCCTTGCCTGCGGGTGCGTGATCGTCCCTTTCGTTCGTGGCCGTCTGCGGGCGGGCGGGATGACATTTCCCGTCTTTGCCGTCTGGTGCGGCAACTCACCGGGGAGATGGTGCGATTGACGGGTGAGCGAACACCGGTGCGCCGCGATATCAGGCGCATGGAGTGCCACGTCCGCCAGATCGCCATGTATGTGTGCCATGTGCAGCTCGGCATTCCCATGTCGGATATTGGACCCTGCTTCGGCCGGGACAGGACGACGGTCGGCCATGCCTGCCAGGTGGTCGAGGACCGACGGGACGAACCGGCATTTGACGAGTTTGTCGCCACGCTCGAGCGGCTTACCGGCAGTATCGTCAACGTGATGACAGGGGGCCGGGATGACTGAGACGAAACCTATGCCGGCTGCCTCCTCCGATCCTCATCTATTGCGGCTGCTGCGGTGCATCGCCGCCGGCGCGGCCGAGATGTCCCCGGAGGGGGGCGATATTGTGCTGCGCCGGGGGCGGGCAGGGCATCCCGCACTGCGGCTTCCGGCCGCGACGGTGCGGCTTGCCGTTTCGTCCGGGCTGGTCGAGCAGCGGGAAAACACCCTTCATGCGGCGCCGCCGCTCGCCTCCTACCTGAAACGCGCAATGGCAAAAGACCGCGCCGAGATTTTTCAGGAGCAGCATCGGGATATGCAGACGGTTGTCGTGGATATCGGCGATGCGAAGCAGTCGGCCAGGCGTAACCTCAACACCTCGCAGCTGATCAGCCTTTCAAGGCTGAAGGAGCGCGACGGCGCGGCATTCTTTCCACCGGATGCGCTGGAGGCAGGGGAGCGGCTGGCCGCCGATTTTCATCGCGGCCACCTCAATCCCAGGGTGACGGCAACATGGGAACCCAGAACGGCGAGCCGCACAAAGGGTGAGGCGGGAGGCGCGCTCGAACTCACCGAGGCAGCAATGGCCGCAAGAACACGGTTTTCCCGCGCAGCCGAGGCGATGGGGCCTGAATTATCCGGCGTGGCTATCGATATCTGCTGTTTCGAAAAGGGATTGGAGACGGTGGAACGCGAGAGGCAATGGCCGGCGCGTTCGGCAAAATTGCTGCTGCGTGCCGCATTGCTGGCGCTGGCCCGCCACTACGCGCCGACTGCAACCCGTGCAGGCAGGAAAGAACACCATTGGGGCGATGCTGATTATCGCCCATCGATGACGCGATAAATCTCAGGCGGTAAGCAGCCGGGCTTCCTCGCGGATACGCTTGATCATCGAGCGCAGGCCGTTGGCGCGCTGCGACGACAGATGTTCCACGAGCCCTATTTTGTCGAAAACCTCGATCGCGTCGAGACCGGCGATTTCGGAGGCCCTTTTGCCGGAATAGACCGCAAGCACGATGGCGACGAGGCCGCGCACGATATGCGCATCCGAATCGCCCTCGAAGGTCAGGAGAGGGTCTTCGGCGCCGTCGCTATGGCTGACGAGCCAGACCTGACTGGCGCACCCCTGAACCTTGTTTTCAGCCGTGCGCTTGTCTTCAGACAGATCGGGCAGCGCCTTGCCGAGTTCGATGACATAACGATAGCGATCCTCCCAGTCATCGAGGAAAGCAAAGTCGTCAAGGATCGTTTCGAGAGAGGCCATTTGTGCGCCGTATCATCCGTTATTGCAGGTCTTCGTCACGATATAGGTGAAGTGCGGTCGGTTTTGAACCATAGCCCACGAAAAAGCCCACGGAAAACAGGTTCCGTGGGCAAGTTTGGCAGGCAGTGGCGGAAGGAAATCTCCATCCGCAATAAAGGCGGGCGCAGTGGCCGGCAGGATCAGGGAGCAGGGCGCTTCTGCGGCAGGGGAATGACGGTGCCGGTCTTCAGCATGTCGGCATCTGCGGGAAACTCGACGCTGACAACAGGTGCCGCTGCAAGCTTTTCGGCTTCTGCCGCAACGTCGGCAACATCGGCGGGCTTGTCCCCGGAGGCAAGCTGCTTGTCCAGCAGTTCATAGGCAACCTTTGCGCCTTCCTTTGCCCTTTCGCCCAGCGCATGGAAGGTTTCGGCGCCCTTGATGCAGACATCGGGCTTTTCGGTGCAGATGGCGCTGACATAACGATAGGCCTCGCCGGCAGCCGAAACGGCGCTGGGAATATCGAAGGCCGAAGGTTCCTTGGCCGGATCGTTGCTGCTGCCGAAATAGGACAGCGCCACCAGTACCAGCGAAAACCAGAATGTTCCTTTGATCAGAAACCACATTGTCAGACACCCTGCCAGATGATCTTTGTTTTCGAAAGCCCCGCCCGGTTTCGGGTCATCGGCCTTTTTCCCGTTTTTCGGGCTTGTGAACAACCTACAGACGACCGGCGAACAGCCGATTGCAAAAAGCGGCGCAATTTAATTCAAATTGTATCTATTCTGCTCGGATCGGGGCGGTGGCCATCAGTTCACTCGCATTTTAACGGTCCATGTTAAGCATAATTGCGACAGAGGCCGCGCGTTCCGGGCGAAAGCGGCGAAAAGCTCTGCCGCAAAAGTTAACGCGATGGCAAAAATGAAGCGAAATCCGTCGCTTACCCGTCATTAACCATGATTGGCAAAGCTTCCTGGAAATGCCCCGTAATGGGACTGTCACGCATTTGACGGGCTTTTCAGCCCATTCTTTTTATCCATTCCTTAAGCCGCCGCCTTCTATTGTCGGAGCCGTTGGAACCGCCTTCAGGATTCGGGTTTGGTATTGCGTAATATGAGAGAAAAAGCGGTCGCACTGGTCGACCATGCAGCGGGCAGATGGCTTGCGCGCATGGAAGAGGACGCCGAAAGGCGCGCCGGGACCGTTGCGCGCCTGCGCTGGCTGATTGCCTTCAGCGCCGTTGGCCTTGTGGTTGTACCAGCCATTTTCAGCCTCGTCGTCAGCCCCGCCATCGCGCTGCCCATCGGTGCGGCCCTGGTGCTGGCGCTGTTTCTGGCCGCCGCCGCCCTGCTGATCGCCTTCTCCCATTCTGCGCACGGCGCATCCGCTCATTCGGTTTCCTCGGTGAACGACGATCTGATCGCGGCATCGCAGGTGCCGGGTCTGGTGCTGGTGATCGGTGAAACCGGCTTCGTCGAACACGTGTCCGGTCGCGATTGCGCGGCATTCCCGGCCGACCTTCAAGCCAGCAAAGGACATATCCTCGTTGAATATGTCTATGTCTCCGATCGTATCGAACTGATGCAGGCTTTCGACGTCCTGCGGCAGGGTGAGGACAGGGCAACCGCCGAACTCCGCTTCGAGACCGGTGCGAAATCGCGCCAGGCGCAATTCATGCACGCCCGTATCGAGATGACCGCCATTCGCGGCGCGACAGGTCGCCTGCGCCGCATCGTCGCCCAGCTCACCGATATTACCGAGATGGAGCGTCTGCGCCGCGATGTCGCCCGCAAGGCAGCCGAGGCGGAATCCGCCAATGACGCCAAGTCGCGTTTCCTCGCTGCCGTCAGCCATGAACTGCGCACGCCGCTCAATGCCGTCCTCGGTTTCTCCGATATTCTCGCCGGCGAATATTTCGGACGGCTGGAGAACGACCGTCAGCGGGAATATGTCGGCCTCATCCGCCAGTCTGGCGCCCATCTTCTGTCCGTCGTCAACACCATGCTCGACATGAGCAAGCTGGAGGCCGGCCGTTACGAGCTGATGATGGAAAGCTTCCCGATTGCGGAAACCATCTCGTCCTGCGAAGCCATGCTCGGCCTTCAGGCGAAAGAAAAGGGCCTGACCCTGACCAGCCGCATCCAGCGCGGCATCGGTGAAATCTCGGCCGATCAGCGCGCCATCCGTCAGGTTCTCATTAACCTCGCCGGCAATGCCATAAAATTCACCGATGCCGGTGGTGTAGTATCGATCGACGCTGCGCGCGAAGGCGCAATGCTGAAATTGACGGTAAGCGACACCGGCATCGGCATCGCGTCTGACAAGATTGAACTGCTGGGCCAGCCCTTCATGCAGGTTCAGAATGAATATACCCGTCGCTATGAAGGCACGGGTCTGGGATTGTCCTTGGTCAAGGGGCTCGTGGCTCTGCATGGCGGCACATTCGCCATCGCCAGCAAGCCCGGCGAGGGGACGGTCGTAACGATCACTTTGCCTGCCGATGGTTCCGGCATGGCGGGTGGCGGCGAAAGCGCTGACGCCGAAAGCATGGTGGAGTTCCCACCGCGCATTCGGCAGCTTGGCGACATCGCCGCGAAAATGAGAAAGGACGGTGACGATGGCCCCGCGAAAGCGAAAATCGCCTAAGAAAACAACGGCCCAGATTGGCGCCGGGATTGTTTCCTTGGTGGTTTCGGCCATCGGGCGCGAAATCCTGCGCCATCCGAAACTGGTGGGCGGCTGCGGTGCCTTCGCGGTCGTCTTCGGTTTTGTCGCCGCCAATGCGCTCTGGTACCAGCCTGGTGTGCACCCGTCGCCCTTCCTGCGCACGCGCGATGCGGAAAACCCGAACGGCATCGCCGGTTACCGCCCGGCCGAACCACTCGGCACCCATGGCAACGTCACCACATTCCGCATAGAGCGCCCGGCAGAAACGGAAACGGCACAGCAGCAGCCTGCGGCCGAAACGCCGGCGCAACCCGTCGCCGAAAGCCAGAAACCGCAGCAGATCGTCGCCGACATTCAGGGCGAACTGAAGAAGCGCGGGCTTTATGAGGGCGAGGCGGACGGTCGCATGGGACCGAAGACGGCCGCCGCCATTATGTTCTTTGAAGAAACTCTCGGCATGGAACAGACCGGCGAGCCGACAAGCCGGGTGCTGGCGGCGCTCAGGATCGATGGCGCAACGGTTGCCGCGATCCCGAAGGACCGGCCTGCCGATAGCAGCGGCGGTGTCGAAATCGACCCCGTTGCCGCCGCCATTCGCAAGGCGGAAGCGCCGCATCCCAAGGCCGAACCGGTCTCCCTCAACAGCGCCGCGAAACCCGCAAGCCGCGATCTCATCGCCAAGATCCAGCAGGGGCTGATCAATATCGCCTATGCCGACGTGAAGGTGGACGGCGTGGCTGGCCAGCAGACCCGCAATGCCATCAGGGCGTTCGAAAAACACTACCGTCTGCCGGAAACCGGCGAGCCGAGTGAGGCCGTGCTGAAGAAGTTGAAGTCGATCGGGGCGCTTTAGGTTTTGACGGCAGCGTGGGGCGTGTGTGGCTCTACCCCCCTCTGCCCTGCCGATCTCCCCCCTTGAGGGGGAGATGCCCGGCAGGGCAGAGGGGGGTAAAGCCACGCACACCTTCGTCAGCTTAAAAATCAACATCGAAACCCCGCCCACCTAGGCAGCGCAAAAATCGAAAGCAAACCCATGCGCCTCAAATCCGAAATGTTCGTCTCAGCCCTCATCCGCCGCGTCTTCGCTGCCGGTGGATTTGCCGCTGTCGAAAAGAAGGGTGCGGAGGAGGCGGGCGCTATCTTCGTTCGCCAGCGGCTGCGTGACGGCCGCGAGAACCTCTATGGACCCGCCCCGCAAAGTTTCGCTGAGGACGAGGACATCATCCGCGCCGAGCGCCGTTTCGAAACGCGTCTGGCCGGTGTCGAGGGCGAGGAAAGTGCTGCCCTGCTGGAAAGGGAGCGGCGGTTCGACAGCGACCTGTGGGTCGTGGAGATCGAAACCGATGACATCGGAACGTTGCTGACGCTGGTGGATCAGCCCAAAGCCTAGAACCAGGGAAAGTGGAATCCGGTTCTCCATGCGCGAATGACCTCGCACTACTGAAGATGCAAGGCCAGCCCGCTTAACCCTGCGTCCCGGTTCTCTGCGCAGCCGGTGCGCTACGGCCCGGCCGCTCGCGGCCATGGGTGTAGCTGTCGGCGCGCCGCCAGCTTTCCAGCCGCTCTTCGCATTCCACGGTGTTGAGACGGTCAAGCAGGGCTTCCGCCCGGCTCATATCGCCTTCCGCGGCGGAAAGATGCGGATAGAAGCACTGCAAGACGAAGGCGGCCTCGGAAAATTCCATGCCGAGGCCGGTCAGCGTGGTGGCAAGCTGCGCGCCCGATATATCGAGCATGATGCGCTCCGACAGCCAGTAGCTGGAGGAGAGGGAATCTGCCAGCGCCACCGCGAACTGCCGCGCATTGCGTTCGCGGGCAAAACGCACCAGCAGCGCGTCCTGCACCTCGCTGAGGCGGCGAAGGCCGAGGACATCGCTTTCCGGGCGGTTGAGATGGCGCGCCATCTGCTTGATCCGCTGGCGCATTTCCTCTTCGAGCGCGGAAGCCGCGGCGATGTTGTCCGTCTTCACTTCCGCCTTCGGCGCTTCGATGCTCACCGCTGCCGGCGGTTCAGTGGCAGGCGTTTCCTCTTGCGGTCGCTTGAGGTCTTCGATGTGCCGCAGGCCCACGAGCGCGTCGATGACGGTGGGGGAGAGGTCCTCCCGCCGGACGATGGCGCGTGCGTGGGCGGCCCCTTGCGTGCGGGCAATGGTGATGAGCGTGTCGTCGTCGAGGCACTTCGAGGCAATGAGGAAAGGAGCCGCAAGCGAAATCGGCTGGCAGGCAATGAAGAAGGCAACCGCGGAAGGCACGTTCGGGTGCTGCGAAAGGGCGGCAATTGCCTCCCGCTTGGCTTCATCGGTGGAGGCATTAAAAAGCGGCATGAAAAGTTCGGCGAATTGCCGGAGATCCGTTTTTGACGGAAGGGGAACATTCTCGAAATTCGTCACGGTGGCCATCAGCACCACATCTTTCTTCCTCACGGCTCTTGGCCTCTCAAGTTCTCGAAACCGGTCGGTCAACGCACTACCCAACAAACGCAAACACAATATCGGTTCAATTTAGAGCAAATCCGTTGACGTCCTGTTAACTATGGGTGCCGCCAAGAGAGAAACCGCCAATATCAACAGGCAAATTTTTAAATCGTGTGGTGGGGAAAATGCCGCGGAACTTTGCGGCCTCGCCTTTGTTTTCAACGGGTGTGGCTCGGCAAAGGAGAAAACGCCACCCGGTCATTAGGGTTAACGGATCATTAACCTCTGTCTGTTTGTAATTTCATGGGCAGTATTAGGATTCCATGTTATTCTGAAATCCGGAATAAGAGCCGAACCGGCGTCTGATGCCTGAATGTCCGCATAGCCCAGCGTTAAAACCCGCGATGGTTTTCAGGGATATGCGAAAACCAGCCTGTGGGCTGGATTATGCGCAATGTGATGGTGATGAAATTCCCGACGCAAGACGAGGCTTGCGCGGTTCCCATGGGCAACATTGACTCCCGAAGAGGAGAAGAGCATGGCAGACATTATTCCACTTGTTGACGCCCGACGAAGCCTGCGTCCCGCAGGCGTGGTCAGCACGATGATCGGCCCCGCGAAAGTGGTTCTGTTCACCGGCGTTCGTTATGAGAAACGCGACAGCGAGCCGGCAGGCAAGGTTGCGCGCAAGGGCAAATCCGCACCGGAAACCGCCTTGAAATCCTGATTAATAAAAATAAGCCGCGGTTATTTCCACGGCGTCGGCTGGCACTTTGCCTCGTTCAGGAACCGTTCCGCCTCTTCGCCGAAACTCGGCTGCGGTACGAGGGTCCTCAAAACCACATATCCTTCCGTCTGATCCGATTCCGCCAGAATTGCCTGTGAAAGCGCGGGCGGTTGCGCCTTGCGGATGGCGGCGATCTGCACCGCATCTGCCACCAGAATATCCATGACGCCGGCGGCGGATGTGCGGTCATTCATGCTGAACACCTCGTTCGAGGCCTTGTCGTAAACCGCCACGGACCAGAAGGGCACGGCCCCGATGGCGGTCAGCCGGATCGGCTGTTCCTCAATATTGAAGGTGCATACGGCCACCCGCATGAAGGGATCGCCGCTGCCCAGCGTCTTTTTTTCCGTCGTTTCTTCAAGCAGATGGAACAGGTGCGGTTTTCCTTCCGCCACTGCCCGCGTATAGGCGTCGCGATTGCTGAAGTGCGGTATCGCCAGGAGAATGATGACATGCAGCACGGCCGCGCCGACGAGACCGGTGACGATGGCGAGCAGGACCCTAAGCATTGCCACACCCCAGCTTGCGGATCTGCGGCATGGAAATGTCGATCAGGCCGGAACTGCCGGCCACAGGCGTGTCGAGCAGGGTCAGGACGAGCTTGAAGGTCTGTCCCTGAGGCACCGCGAGCCAGTTATAGGTCTGGGCATCCGGAGCAATGGTGATGTCTATGCCGCCATCGGCGCTGCGCAGAAGCGTGCGGGAATTGAGCGCGAATGGCCGTCCGGCATCCTCAGCCAGCACATTGCCCTGCTGATCGGCGGTGTAAAGCGTCCAGAAACGTGCTGGTGGCACAGCCCCGGCCAGCCGGTAGCGGCATTCGCCGCTCAGGCGCTGGCCCTCGCTGTCGACGGACGCGGTGAAGGCCAGCCCCTCCGCCGTTCCGTAAAGCAGCTTGCCGGCGTCAGCGCGGTGCGACTTGGCATAAGGATCGGCCTCGATCGTCTGCGCTTCCGGAAACGCGTCCCAGGAACCGATACGGATCGAACCGAAACCGGAGGTCGCTTCAAGTGCCGCGAGCGTTGCGGCAATACCGCCGCCAAAGGCGATCAGAAGGGCGATGCCGACAAGGAATGGAACTCGGAACACGCTGTTTTCCCGTTTATGAACAGGTCGAGGACTATCACTGATTCCCTGTTTGGAAAATGGCGCGGCTTGTTTAGTCCTCGTGAAAGTGACTGGAGCGCGAAATTCCTGGCCTATGCGCCCATGACGAGCTTGAAGGCGATGGCCCACATGGTGATGGCGATGACGCCTTCGAGGATGCGCCAGGCGGAAGGTTTTTCGAAGATCGGTCGCAGCCAGCGCGCTCCGTAGCCCAGCGAAAAGAAGAACAGCAGCGAGCCGGTGGCCGCCCCTGCGGCAAAGGTCTTTTCAAAGCCGGGAAACTGCGTGGAAATCGTGCCGAGCAGCACGACCGTGTCGAGATAGACATGCGGATTGAGGAAGGTGAGGGCCAGGCAGATGGCCAGCGTCTGCCACAGGCTCGCTTCCCGTCGCTCGGCCACTGACAGCGCTTCCGACGAACGCAAAGCCGAGTGCAGGCTTTTGGCACCATACCAGATGAGGAAGGCGGCGCCGGCATAACGCATGATGGGATCAAGCGCCGGCATGATGGCGCTGATCCGCTGGAAACCGAACACGCCGACGGTGATCAGCAGCGCGTCCGATATCGCACAGGTGGCGCAGACGGCAAACACATGCGAGCGCGCCAGCCCCTGTTTCAGCACAAAGGCATTCTGCGCGCCGATGGCGACGATGAGACTGAGGCCCATGGTGAGGCCGGTAAAGAAGATCTGGATGTCCACGCCTACCGCTCTTTGTCGAAATGATATGAAGCAGGGCTTGGATATTTCCCCATGACAGATTAATCAAATTAAACAATCTCAGTCAGGATAAGAGCTACTAATGTTGGACTATCCCGCAATGCGCGCTGCGGCGCTGGTTGTTCAGACCGGCAGCTTTGAAAAGGCGGCGCAGGCACTGCATGTCACGCCATCGGCCGTTTCCCAGCGTGTCAAGCAACTGGAGGAGCGGCTGGGCGTGGTGTTGATCGTGCGCGGTAACCCCTGCGTTGCAACGGAAAAGGGTGAGTGGCTCTGCCGTCACATGGATCACGTCGGCATGCTGGAAAGCGAATTGTTCCGCCAGCTACCGGCCTTGGCGGAAGCGGGAGCGGCGCAGGAGCGGGTGACGCTCAACATCGCCACCAATGCCGACAGCCTGGGCACATGGTTTCTGGATGCGGTGTCGAAATTCACCGGTAGCAGCGATTATCTCGTTAATATCGCCGTCGACGATCAGGATCACACGGTGGAATGGCTGCGCGCGGGCAGGGTGCTCGCCGCCGTGACCGCCCATGACAAGCCGGTGCAGGGCTGCCGGGTAACGCCGCTGGGCGTGCTGCGTTACCACGCCACCGCCAGCCCGGATTTCATGACCCGCCATTTTGCCGAAGGAGTAACATCAGCGACGCTCGCCTGCGCGCCGGGCTTGACCTTCAACCAGAAGGACCGGCTACAGGCGAGCTGGGTAAGGGAGGTGCTGGGTGAAGACATTGCCTACCCGACGCACTGGTTGCCTTCGACCGATGGATTTGTGAAGGCGAGCCTTGCCGGCATGGGCTGGGGGCTCAATCCGGTTCAGTTGGTGGGGGAGCATTTGCAGGCAGGGCGGCTGATGGAGGTCGTTCCCGGCACGCCGCTCGATATCCCGCTCTATTGGCAGGTTAACCGGCTTGCGGCGGAAAGGCTGGCGGGGTTGACAGATATGGTGGTGGGGACGGCTAGGGCGACGTTGTTGGTGTGAGGCATCGCGGAGCATGGAGCGTGCGGCTTACCCCCCTCTGTCCTGCCGGACATCTCCCCCACAAGGAGGGAGATCGACCCGAGGCCAGGTCTCGCCCATCTCAACGTTTGAGATTGAAGTGGCGGTAGAGCGTCTTGCCGATCTCCCTCCTTGTGGGGGAGATGTCCGGCAGGACAGAGGGGGGTGAGCCACACACTCCGACGGAAAACTTCAGTCGATTCGCCCCGACTTCACCGCTCTGCCCTCACTGCTTCCCCGCCCGTTCCATCAAATAACGGGCCACAGCCTCATAAGCTGGCAAGGATGTCGCATCGTTGGCGGCGTTGCTGGCAACAGGATGCGACGAGAACCGTGCGATGACCATGTCGGCCGCGGGATCGACATAGATCGCCTGGCCGTGCACCCCACGCGCCATGAAAGCGCCGTTGGCATTGTGGGTGATCCACCACATGGCGCGATAGCTCCAACCCTGCAGCGCCGGATATCCGCCTTTTGCGAAAACCGCCTTGTCGCCGCCTTGACGGATGGCGTCGATCGCCTTTTGGGGAATGAGCCGCTCGCCGCCCATCATACCGCCGTCGAGTAGCAGCTGGCCGATGCGCGCCATGTCGCGCAGGCCGGCATTCAGCCCGCCGCCGGCAAAAGGCGTGCCGGTGGAATCGACGGTGTAATAGGCGTCCTGTTCGGCGCCCATCCGGCTCCAGATGCGCTCGGAAAGCAGCTTTGCAACCGATTTTCCCGAGGCGCGGGCAATGATCCAGCCAAGCGCATCGCTGTTGATGGTCTTGTACCCGAAGGCGGAACCGTGTTCTCCCTGCTTCACCACCGTCCTCAGATAGTCGAAATAGCTGCGAGGGCCTTCGTAACCCTCGGGCTTGGGAAGCGGATTGCCGGCGGCGGAATATGTCCATACGTCGGCATTAGGATCGGCGTAGTCCTCGCTGTAACGCAGGCCGGTCGTCATATCCAGCACCTGCCGGATCGTCGCATCGCCGAACGCGCTTTTTTCAAGTTCGGGAACGACGGTCGCGACTTTGGCATTCTCGTCCAGCGTCCCTTCGGCAACCAGCATCTCGCCCAGAAGCCCGGTCAGCGATTTCGTTACCGACATCGCCCCGTGCTGCCCCGTATCGTTGAGGCAGCCGGAGTAGCGCTCATAGACAAGCACTCCCTTGTGCAGCACGACGATGCCATCGGTATAGTTGGCCGAAAGCGATTGCAGCCAGGTCATGTCCTGCTCACCGCCGGTCGGGCGGAAGGTCACGGCGTCGATGGCGGGGTCGGGCTTGCGCTCAAGGGCCGCTGGCGCGCCGAGCCCACGGCTGACATTGACCGTCGGCATCAGCTGGCGGAAGTGACACACTGTCCAGCGCAATTTCGGAAAGTTGAAATAGTCGTTGTCCGAAAAGCGGATGATCTTGTCTTCCGGCGGCGGAAAGCCCTGCATCCAGCCGAGCTTCAGCGGGTCCGACTGCTCGGCTGAAAGCGGCGCGGCTTGCTGACTGGCAGCGGCATAGGGGTAAGCCAGAACAGGCACCATGGCTGCAAGAAGGACGGGCAGGGTTCTAGAAATTGACGATGACATTGACGAAACCTCCAAGCCAGTTCGGCGAACGCTCTGCCGTCAGGGAATCCATGCCCTTGCCAGGGAATGAAATGCTGACGCCGGCGGTGAGATAGGTATTGGCATTGATGATGCGCGAATATTCCAGATAGAGATCATCGGCGAGATGGCGGTTGCCGACGCCCGCAACGGGGGTGGGCGTGCCGTCAATGTCGTCGAGCCGCGTGCCCTGTCCAAACTGGATAGGGCTATCCAACTCGTTGGCGCGGATATGCGCGTAACGCAGCGTCCATGTATCGGCCTGCGTTGGCTTCACCTGCAGGCTGATCTGATGCGCATTGACGTTGGAATTGAGAAACATCATCGAGGACTTCGTGCCCGTCGACCATGCGCTCGGATTGCCCTCGTAATACAGCGGATCGAAGCGTTCGAGACGCGAGGTTGAAGGATCGTCGCCGGAGAAGCTCTGGTAGCTATAGGCGATCGTCGGCATCCATGAAATATCTTCGAAAGCATAGCCGATCTGGGCGCGGCCGCCCCAGGCTGCAAGGTCGATGTCGGGATTCCATTGATAGGCGATATCGCCGCCGATGAAAAATCCCGGCAATGGCACATCGAACGGATTGGTACGGGTATAGGCGTTGATGAAGCTCAAGCCCTCGCGCGCACCCGGCATGATGACCGGCGCGCCGATGCCGCCAGCCGCGGCCCGAGGGTAAGGCGAGCCGGATTCCGGCACATGGCCGAATGTGACGCCGAAATATCGACCCTCTTGCGGTTCATAACGCAGATCCGCTCCCACGATCTTCGTTCCGCTGTCCTTGTCGGATAATTCATTCGCGTCGATGAAAAAGGCCGTGGCCGTCAGGTCATCCTTGCCGAGCCGGAGGATCGCCGCCTGCTCCCAAGCCTTTCTCGGCCCTAGTTTCAACGCGCCACGCTCAAAACCGCTTGATCCGCCATTGGCAATCAGCATGCCCGTTCCCGTCTTGAACGGACGCGGCCCCAGGGAGATATCGAAGAACGGGCCGCTCTCCGCCTTCGAGCGCAGGCCGAGATAGCCGTTTTCGAGTGTCACGGCGCCCGTGCCACCGGCATCGAAGGCGTCGGTGCCGAGCGTGCCGGAGGCAACGGCCGAGATTTTTCCATAGACCTGAAGCCGGTCGCCGGCGTCGGCGGTAAAACCGATGCCGGGCATCAAATAGCCCTCAAGCCAGCGCGTGTCGCTGTCGAAGCCGGCGTCCGGCGCAAATCGATCGGCAAAGTTCCAGAACAGGTTCTGTTCGGTAACGGCATTGATGCCGGCCTGAAAATACAGGCGCAATTCAAAACCCGGCTCGTCGATCAGCAGCATGGGGTCCTGCGCATGTGCCGCATCCGCTGCAAACCACAGTCCGGCGAGGAGAGCAACCGCCGCCGCGCGCGTTTCCGCCGCATCATTCATGCCGTCCTCCGGGGCGCGCTGTTATCGCACAAGAGATAACCGCACCCACTTAGACATGAATTGACTGGCTAGGTCCATTCAATCTTGAAGTGTAAAAACAATATTGCGGAATATTACGTCTTGAAAGGCTCGGATAAAGACGGTTTGGGTAGGAATTGCCGTAAAATACTATTATATTATTCGTAGGCAGGAGAAGCCTGGATTGGTTTCGCACCTCATTTTCGTCGATGGCAGATCGACCATCCCGGTCATGGAGGCAACCAAGGATTGTTTAAACGTGCAGGATTCCGCCTGTTATTCCTTCTAGAGTCTCACGATACCTTATAGGGATACTGAAACACCCTAACGCCGCGCGGCTTCGTCTTTGTTATCGCGGATGGCGGCATCCGCCACCTTCTGCGTCGTCACATTCAGCGCCGTGGCTTCCTTCATCTTCCGCCCGATGGAGCGGATTACACGGGTCGCCTCGGCCGAGAGCGAGCGGGGACGGGTGAGGGCCGGCAGGGCGGGTGTGCTGCTGGCTGCGGCTGCCACTTCCGCAGAAGGCTGCGGTCGGGCGCCGGTCGGCAGCGGGTTCTGGATGCCGGGGATGGGGCGCAGCTCCATGCCCTGATGGGCATAGTCCATCAGCCGCTTGAAGGTCATGGCGGGCAGCGCACCGCCGGTCATGTTGTTCATCGGCGTGAAATCGTCGTTACCGAACCAGACGGCGGTGGTGTAGTTGCCGGTAAAGCCCACATACCAGGCATCGCGATAGGCCTGTGAAGTGCCGGTCTTGCCGCCGGAAACGATGCCATTGTCAAGCGCACCGCGCCGCGCCGTACCCATCACGGGAATGGTCACCAGCATCTGGTTCATCTTCGAATTGGCGTCTACGGACAGCACGCGTTTGGCGGGCGGCTCGTCATGGCTGAAATCGTAGAGAACATTGCCCTCGTAATCCAGCACCTGCTCGATGCCGTGGCGGCGCGACTGCATGCCGTCAGCCGGGAAAACGGCATAGGCGGTGGCCTGATCCAGTACCGTCACTTCCGATGTGCCGAGCGGGATGGTCTTGTCGCTGCGCAGCGGCGTGGCGACACCCATCGCCTTGGCGGTATCGACGATGACCTGCGTGCCGAGCACGTCCTTGGCGAGCCGGACCGGCACGGTATTGTAGGACTTGGCGAGCGCCATCTGCAGCGTCACCTTACCCGCATAGGAGCGGCCGTAATTCTGCGGCGACCAGCCGCGCCAGGTTACCGGCGCGTCGGAAATCAGCGTTTCCGGCTTCATGCCTTTTTCCATGGCGGCCGAATAGGTATAGACCTTGAAGGAGGAACCCGGCTGGCGCAGCGCCGCCGTGGCGCGGTTGAACTGGCTTTCGCCATAGTCGCGGCCGCCCACCATGGCGCGCACGCCACCGCCATTTTCGATCATCACCATCGCGCCCTGCTTGACGCGATACCCTTCGCCGAGTTCGCGCAGGCCCATTTCCATCGCCTGTTCGGCCGCCTGTTGCAGGCCGGTGTCGATGGTGGTGCGGACGACGACGGTGTGATCCTTGAACTTGCCCGCGGCGGCCAGCCGCTGCACTTCGTCAAAAGCCCAGTCGAGGAAATAATCCGGCGCCTTCACGTCTTCGCGGTCGATGACGGTGGCGGGGTTGCGGCGCGCGCCGACCACCTGCCCCTCGGTCATCAGCCCGCTCTGCACGAGGTTGGAAAGCACGGTGTTCGCGCGGGCACGCGCCGCCGGAAGGTTGACATGCGGTGCATATTTCGCCGGCGCCTTGAAAAGCCCGGCCAGAATGGCGGATTCCGAAAGCGTCACGTCGGTGAGGTTCTTGCCGAAATAAAACTGCGCGGCCGCAGCAGCACCAAAGGTGCCGCCGCCCATATAGGCGCGGTCGAGATAAAGGCTCAGGATTTCCTTCTTCGACATGTTGGTCTCGAGCCACAGCGCGAGGAAGGCTTCCTTGATCTTGCGCTCCAGCGAGCGTTCATTGGTGAGGAAGAGGTTCTTGGCGAGCTGCTGCGTCAGCGTCGAGCCGCCCTGCACCACGCCGCCGGCGCGGGCGTTTTCGCTCATGGCGCGGGCAAGGCCGATGAAATCGATACCGAAATGGTCGAAAAAGCGCCGGTCCTCGGTCGCCAGCACCGCCTTGATGAAATGATCAGGCATCTGGTCGATCGGCACGCTGTCTTCATGGATGATGCCGCGATGACCGATGGTGTTGCCGTATCGGTCGAGGAAGGTGACTGCGAAGTCACCGCGATAACGCCAGTCCTTCTTGGTTTCCTCGAAAGCGGGCATGGCAAGCGCCAGAAGCACGACCGATCCCGCCGTTCCAAAGGTCAGCGCGTCGCAGGTGAGATTGACGAGGAGCTTCTTCCAGCCGCGGACATGCAGCTTGCGCGAGGCGATGGTGATATCTTCCCAGAAATCCACCAGCCTTGCCGCAGCCGTCCACAGGCCGGAGTCGATGAAGCTATCGATCCGGAGCAGGATATGCCGTTTTTTGCGGCCTTTTTTATCGTCTTTTTCTTCCTGCACCTGGCGATATTTCCTGTTTAAGGCAATGCGACCGTCGATATTCTGCGCTTCAATCCATTCCCGACGCAAAACCGTGGCATGGTTATGTCGGAAGTGCTTGACGTGGCGGCCTTTCGCGGGCCAATGACCCCTTCGCCGCCTGCCAATATGCTAAAATATCGTACAAACCAGCCCTTGGCGATACGATATAAAGGATTAGGGACCGGTTAAACACTCCCGTCCAAGAGATCAAAATGAAACGGAAATGTTAACGATGAATGACGCGCCGTTCTGGAAAACCAAATCGCTGACAGAGATGACCGGCGAGGAATGGGAAAGCCTGTGCGACGGCTGCGGATTGTGCTGTCTCAACAAGCTGGAGGACTGGGACACCGGCGAAGTGGTGTTCACCTCCGTCCGCTGCGTGCTGCTCGACGGCGAGAGCTGTCGATGCTCGGATTACGAGAACCGCCGTGCCACCGTGCCTGATTGTATCCAGCTTGACCTGAAGAAGGTTCACGAGATCGGCTGGCTGCCGCCCACCTGCGCCTATGCGCTGGTGCGCGATGGCAAGGATCTCTACTGGTGGCATTATCTCGTCTCCGGCGATACCGAAACAGTGCATCAGGCCGGCATTTCCGCGCGCCGCCGCACCGTCAGCGAGGCCGATGTGGATGTTGACGACTTCGAGGATTATGTGGTCGACTGGCCGCTGACGGTCGGCGAAAGGGCGGGAGAAAAGGAGCGGACGTGATGAAAAACGGCAATTTTCGTTTTGGTCCTATTCCTGCCCCATCAGCCTCCTAAAGGCATGTCATCCGAAAACGTGTCACGGTTTCGGGCTATGACTTGTCTGAAATCAAAGACAGCTTCCGGCCATTCCGGCAATTGATCCGCAAAAGCGGACGAGGGACATCAAAACGCATGCGCTACCGGCTGCCCGCCATCTTTCTTTCATGCCTTGCCCTTCCGGGGCTCCTGCCGTTTTCCGCTGACGCCCAGCAACAGCCCCAGGCCTTCGAATGCACGCTGGTCACATCAATCGAGACCGGCGCCATCATCAACCAGCAGGGCGCCTGCGACCAGCGGGTGGCGCCAGCCTCCACCTTCAAGGTGCCGCTGGCGCTTATCGGTTACGATGCCGGTATTCTCCAGGATGAAAAATCGCCCGCCTGGGACTGGAAACCTGGCACGGAGGCGCGCGCCGCCGACCGTAAGACGGTCGACCCGACCATCTGGGAGCAGGATTCGGTGCTGTGGTATTCGCGCGAAATCACCCGCCGCCTCGGCCCGGAAAAGTTCGCCGCCTATGTGAAGCGTCTCGGTTACGGTAATGCCGATGTATCGGGCGAGCCTGGCAAGAACAATGGACTCACCCATTCCTGGCTGGGGGCGTCGCTCACCATCTCGCCGGTGGAGCAGGTCGGTTTCCTTCGCCGGTTGCTTGCCGGCAATCTGCCTTTCTCCCGCGATGCGCAGGCCAAGACGCGCGCCATCGTACCGGTCTTCGATGCGCCGGAAAGCTGGGCCGTGCACGGCAAGACCGGAACCGGCTACATGCGTGACGAAAAGGGCAATTCCGACCGCAACCGCCCCTTCGGCTGGTTCGTCGGCTGGGCGGAGCGTGAAGGCCAGCACATCGTCTTCGCAAGGCTGCGTGTTTCCGACAAGCCGTCAAACGAGCCGCTCGGCCCCGCCGTGCGCGATGCCTTCCTGCGCGATATCCCGCGGCTCGCCGTGCACAGGTAGGCGACGGCCCTCACACGGGAAAGGACATCAGCATATGTCGGATGCCTCTCGCGATGTCATCAAGCTCTATACCAAGCACGGTGCTGATTTTGACAATCAGCGCGGTCGTTCCCTTGTCGAAAAACCCTGGCTGGAGAGGTTCACCTCGCTTTTGCCCGATGGCGGCTCCATTCTCGATATCGGATGCGGTTCGGGTGAGCCGATCGCTGGCTATTTCATCTCCAACGGTTATGACCTCACGGGCATCGATGCGTCGCTGCCGCTGATCGAACTTTGCCGCAGCCGCTTTCCGGAAAAACTCTGGGTGGTTGCCGATATGCGCGAACTGGCCCTCGGCCGCCGTTTCGATGGGCTGATTGCCTGGCACAGCTTTTTTCACCTGTGTCCCGAGGATCAGCGCCGGATGTTCGGTATCTTCCGCCAGCATGCCAATGAAGGTGCGGCCCTGATGTTCACTGCCGGGCCAGTGCACGGCGAAGCAATCGGTACCCTTCAGGGCAAGCCACTTTATCACGCCAGCCTCGCGCGTGAAGATTACGAAGGCCTTTTGGCCACGCATGGATTCCGGCTTCTGGATCACGTCCTCAACGATCCGCAATGCGGTGGGGCAACGATCTATCTCGCCAGGCGGATCGTATCATAGAGACCATTGCATAGTCCCCGGGGATCACGCATAGGATCGACAGGCCGGATGTTTCAGGGACTTTCCCATGCTCGAAAAGCTCAAGCGATGGGCGAAATCCATCAAGCGTGACGTTCACGCCCTTTATCTTGCCGCACGCGATCCACGCACGCCGCTTCTGGCCAAAGTGGTGGCGATGCTGGTTGCCGCCTATGCGCTTTCACCGATCGATCTCATCCCGGATTTCATTCCCGTTATCGGTTATCTCGACGATCTGGTCATCGTCCCGCTCGGCATCCTCCTTGCGGTGCGTCTTGTGCCGCCGCCATTGCTGGCGGAACATCGATTGACGGCCGCGGCCGCGCAATCCCGTCCCGTCAGCCGCGTGGCTGCTGCCATATTCATCGCCCTGTGGCTGGCGGCGTCGTTCACGATTTTGTTTGCGGCAAAAAATGTCTTCTTCCCTTGACCTTCCCATCATGGGAAGCCCTACATAGGGTCTCGAAAGGGGATTTCCCATGAACGAGACAGTCAGACACGCCCATCCAAATCAACCGGTTTCCATTCCCGTGGAAGGCATGACCTGCGCTTCCTGCGTGCGGCGGGTGGAAACGGCCGCGGCCAAGGTGCCCGGCGTCATGTCGAGTTCCGTGAACTTCGCCACGAAGAAGCTTACGGTCGAGCCGGCTGAAGGTTTCTCAGCCAAAACGCTTGGCGCTGCGATCAAGAAGGTGGGTTACGATATTGCACCGGATCGGCATGAATTTACCGTCGAAGGTCTGCACAGCGATGCGGATGCGGCGCGGTTGAAGGCTGTTCTGGAAGCTGTCGCAACCACCATTAACGCCACTGTCGATACCGCAGCCGGCAAGGCCGCCGTGGAGACGATCGGCGGCCGGCGTGAACGGGACGCGCTGGTGGAAACGGCGAAACTTGCCGGCTTTGCATTGGCGACGCCAAAGCCGCACGACCATTCCTCCCATCAATCCCACAACAGGCACGAGGGGCATCACCACGGCCACAGCCAGATGGCGACGGCCGGTGAAAGTGGCGGCCATGACCATATGCACCATGCGGGCGAAGAGGGCGCGCTGAAACGCGACCTGACGATCGCCGCCATCCTGACGGCACCGCTTTTCGTGCTGGAAATGGGCGGCCATCTCTATGAGCCGATGCACCACTGGCTGATGGGCATCATCGACACGCAGAACCTCTATTATATCTATTTCGTGCTGGCGACGGCGGTGATTTTCGGACCGGGTCTGCGCTTCCTCAAGACCGGTTTTCCGGCCCTGCTGCGCGGCGCGCCGGAAATGAACTCGCTGGTGGCGTTGGGCGTTACTGCCGCCTATCTCTATTCCGTCGTGGCGACCTTCGCGCCCGACCTGCTGCCGGCAGAGGCGCAATTCGTCTATTATGAAGCGGCAACGGTCATCGTGACGCTGATCCTGACCGGACGGCTTCTCGAAGCCCGCGCCAGCGGCCGCACCGGAGACGCCATCCGTAAGCTGATGAGCCTGCAGGCGAAGACCGCCCGTGTAGAGCGCGATGGTGCCACCATCGATATTTCTCCTGACGATCTGGTGATGGGCGATATCGTCGTCATCCGTCCCGGCGAGAGGCTGGCGGTGGATGGCGAAGTTGTTGAAGGCTCGTCCTATGTCGATGAATCCATGATTTCAGGCGAACCGGTGCCGGTGGAAAAGACGGTTGGCGCTGCGGTCGTTGGCGGCACCATCAACAAGACCGGGGCCTTCAAGTTCAAGGCGACCAAGGTGGGCGCCGATACCATGCTGTCGCAGATCATCCGCATGGTGGAGGAGGCGCAGGGCTCCAAGCTGCCGATCCAGCTGCTTGTCGACCGGGTTACCGCGCTGTTCGTGCCCGTCGTCATTGCGATTGCGGTGCTGACCTTTATCATCTGGGCGATTTTCGGTCCCGAACCTGCCTATACATTCGCGCTGGTCAATGCGGTCGCGGTGCTCATCATCGCCTGTCCATGTGCCATGGGTCTTGCCACGCCGACTTCCATCATGGTCGGCACCGGTCGGGCAGCGGAGCTGGGCGTGCTGTTCCGCAAGGGACAGGCCCTGCAGGAACTGCGCTCGGCTGAGATCGTCGTGGTCGACAAGGCCGGCACCGTCACCAAGGGCCGCCCGGAACTGACCGATCTCGTGGTTGCGGAAGGATTTGTCGATAACGACGTGCTGGCGCTGGTTGCCGCCGTCGAGGGTCGCTCGGAACATCCGATCGCCGAAGCCATCGTCCGGGCTGCGGAAGATCGGGGGGTCGTAGCGGGAGAGGGACTTGAACCCCCAACCGTCGAGAACTTCGAAAGCGTGACGGGTTACGGTATCGCCGCCACCGTCAATGGCCGCAAGGTCGAGGTCGGTGCGGATCGTTACATGGCCAAACTGGGTCATTCGGTTGATGTCTTCGCCGAAGCCGCTGCAAGGCTGGGTGACGAGGGCAAGACGCCGCTTTATGCTGCCATCGACGGCAGGCTGGCGGCTGCGATCGCCGTCGCCGATCCGCTGAAACCGTCAAGTGTCACCGCCATCAAGGCGTTGCAGGCGATGGGCATCGAAGTGGCGATGGTGACGGGCGACAATGAGCGTACGGCAAATGCCATAGCCCGGCAGGTCGGTATTTCCCGTGTGGTTGCGGAAGTACTGCCCGAGGGCAAGGTAAAGGCAATCCATGAGATGCGGGCAGGCGGCAAGGTGCTGGCTTTCGTCGGCGATGGCATCAATGATGCGCCGGCACTGGCAGAGGCCGATATCGGCATTGCCGTCGGCACCGGCACGGATGTCGCCATCGAAAGCGCTGACGTGGTGCTGGTTGGCGGCGATCTTCTTGGCGCGGTCAACGCCATCGAGATGAGCCGCGCGACCATGCGCAACATCAAGGAAAACCTGTTCTGGGCCTTTGGTTACAACGTGGCGCTGATACCGGTTGCGGCGGGCGTGCTTTATCCGTCTTTCGGCATCACGCTGTCGCCGATGATCGGTGCGGGGGCGATGGCGCTGTCCAGCGTCTTTGTTCTCGCCAATGCACTGCGGTTGAAACGGGCGAAGGTCGCTCATCGGGAGGTGAAATCGTGAATATCGGCCAGGCATCGGAGGCATCGGGCGTTTCCGCCAAGATGATCCGTTATTATGAGCAGATCGGCCTCATCACCCCCGCCGCGCGCACCGGTAATAATTACCGCGTCTATGGAGAGCAGGATGTCCATAACCTGCGCTTCATCAAACGTGCGAGAACGCTCGGTTTTTCATTGGAAGAAACCGAGACGCTGCTGAAACTCTGGCAGGACAAGAGCCGTGAGAGTTCGGCGGTAAAGGAAATCGCGCTCGTCCACATCGCCGATCTCGAACAGAAGATCGCAGAGATGAAGAGCATGGTGAAAACGCTCTCCCATCTCGCCCATTGCTGCGGCGGCGACCACCGGCCCGATTGCCCCATCCTCGATGATCTCGCGGGTGCCGACAAGACAGACAGCAAGCCCGCCAGAACCCACTGAAAGAAAGCCGGTGCGAAAATATCGGCGCCGACCAATAGGAGAAATCATGACCCCAACCACCTTCCTCATCCCGGACATGACCTGCGGCCATTGCGAAAAGACCCTGCGCGGCGCACTTTCGGACGTCCTTCCCGACGCCGCCGTCAATATCGATCTTTCCACGCATAGGCTCACGGTAACGGGTGACGCCGCAACCGCGGAGGAAGCAATCCGCGAGGCCGGTTACTCGCCTGAACGGGCGGGCTGACGCACGTCGTTCCAGGAATGAAAAGGAAAGATATGCTGCTGAGTAGCATCATTTTTCCTTTGAAGGCAGAACTCCAATGTCCGTCTCGACCATCTCCTTCAATCCTATCGCGGCCTCGGCGACACGCTGCCGGAGGCATTCGAGCGGGCGGTCCTGCGCATCGGCGCTATTGAGGCGGATATGCAAACCCTCGGCAAGGCACCGTTTCACGGGACATTGATGCCTGAACTTTTGCCCGGCCTTCGTCGGGTCGCGAAAAATCAGGCGATCTTTCATTTCGGTGTTGATGACGGCGAGAAGACATTGCGTGTTCTCGCCGTCTTCTTCGGTGGGCAGGATCATCAGCGCCACATGTTGAAACGCCTCGCATCCGGCCTGACAAGCGGTTAAACCTCGTCGAACGCCCCGCCCTCGCGCGAGGGATTGCGGTTGATCACCCGTTCCTCCGCATCGTCGGGCAGGGCCTCGTCGCTTTCCTGATAGGGGTCGTCCTCGCTCTCGGCCTCTTCTTCCTCGATTTCCTGCTCGATGAATTGAGGAATTTCTCCCTTGGCGGGGAGGGCGTCGATGTCGAGGTCGAGCAGGTCTTCATCCATGGCGTCTTCGTTCGAGGGCAGGATTTTTTTGCGGTCCATGACGGTATCCTTTCTATCGGTTATTCGGCAAACGAGCGGAAACGCGCAGGGTTCCTGTCGCCTGCGAATTCCTTCGGATCGAGTGGCGCGAAAAAGCTGTCTTGACCTCAATGGCGCTTGAGGTTCTAGTTTGCCCGCCGTATCGCGAAAATCGAAAGGATGCGGCTTTGACGAGTATGGAAATGACGGAGAAAAACGGCTGGGGTGAATTGTTGAGCGGGACCAATCTCTCGCTTTTAACCGTCATCTCCTCCGGTATCGGCCTGCACGCTTTCAACCAGTTCGCGGTCGTCACGGCCTTGCCGGTGGCCGTGAATGAAATCGGCGGAGCGGCCTTTTATAGCTGGGCCTACAGTCTTTATTTCGTCGGTTCCGTCGCTGGCGGCGTCACCGCCGTGCTGTTTCGCGAACGTTTCGGCGCGCGCACGGTCCTGCTGCTGTGCTGCCTGATCTTTTCTCTGGGTTCCATCCTTTCGGCAATCGCCGACGACTTCTTGTGGGTCGTCGTCGGTCGCGCCTTGCAGGGTCTGGCGGACGGGTTGATCGTTGCCGTGTGCTACAGCCTCATTCCCGCCGGTTTCCGCTCCGGCCTGTTGCCGAAGGTCTTTGCCATCGAGGCGGCCATCTGGGCGGTCGCCTCGTTCATCGGCCCGCTCACAGGCGGTTTCGCAACCGAACATATCTCCTGGCGCGCCACCTTCCTGTTGTCGGCACCCCTGATTCTGTTGCTCGTGGCCTATACTGCCATTGCCGTCTCCGCCGAGCGACCGGTGGTGACGACGCGCAGGCCGCTGGTGCCGCTGGCACTCTGCCTCGTCGGCGCATTGGCGTTTTCCGCTCCCTCTGCCTTCGAGGATGCGAGCCTGCGCGCCCTGTCCCTGCTGGCGGGTGCAGCACTCCTGTGGGCCTCGCTCCGCGCCGGTACACGGCCTTCCGTTGGATTGTTTCCGAAGGATTCGTTTCGGTTGAAGACGGTGCTCGGCAGCGGCTTCTGGGTGCTGTTCCTGATGTCCTACGCCCACGCTCTCGGCAGCGTCTATCTGGCCTATGTCGCCATCAATCTCTGGCGTCATGAACCCACCTTCGCCGGTTTTATCGTGGTAACGATGCCGCTCGCCTGGAGCCTGGTGGCAATGCTGATTGGTAGCCTGCGCTCCGATCGCCTGCGCGAGGTTTGCCTGCATTACGGCCCGTATCAGATGGTGCCGGGCTGCATTTTGCTCGGGCTCGGGCTTTCGTCCGGCAGTTCGGTCGAAATGCTGCTTGGGCAAATCCTGATAGGATCGGCTTTCGGCATGTCATGGGCAGGTATCAGCCAGGCGGCCATGGAAGCCGCACCGGAGGAGGAACGCAAGATGACGGGCGCTCTGCTCCCCACGGTCGCGACACTGGGAGCCGCCGCCGGTGCGGGTGCAAGCGGCACCGTGGCCGCTGCAACCGATCTCGTGACGCAAGTCGATCGGGCAGACGTGACGATGCCGATAATGTATCTTTACGGACTTGGTGTCGTGGTGTCGCTGCTGGCGATCTTCACGGCAAGGGGGCTGCGCAGCGTGCGCTAGCGCCCCCGCCGCGGCCTGGTCAGGACTGGGTAGTGGCGATGGTGATCGCCGTCAGATAGACCACAAAGGCCATGACGGCGATCGCGCCGATGACGATGACGATACCCTTTCCGGCGCGCTTCTTCTCGGTCTTGTTCTCGTTGGCTTCCGTCGGAAACAGGATGGGATCGCTGGTGTCGCGGATTTTGGTCATGCCGTTTCTCCTTTCGGCGGAATTTTTCGGGCGTTTCTGGTCTATCAACCACCCAATCCGCCAAAAGGTTCCTTAGGGACGCAGCGCCCAGGTCGTGGCGTGGACCACCGCCCCGGGCTCGGCCTTCAAAAGAGCGGCGCGCACGGGCTCGAAGCCCTCGATGCGTTTCGTGCCGACATACCGTCCGCGATTGGCAAAAACCTCCATGGAGCCGTAATCCAGAAAGATACGGACGCGCGAGGCCCTTGCGCCTTTGGCAATGTAATGTGGGGAGGGGCCCTCCCGCCCATCCTCGTGGCGGATCCAGAGGCCCGTTTCGTCGCTGACGAGACCGAGCGTGACCGTCGGGTGATCAAGCGCGAGTTCGAAGGGCACCCCCGGCGACGCAAGCTCGATCAATATCTCCACTGCGCCGTTGATGAAGGTGACGCGCTCGCCGGCCGCAAGCCGGGTGCGGTCGAGAATGTGGCTGCGCAGGCTTTCGGCCGCGCCGATGGGTGGGGTCAGAAGCTCGCCATTCACATAAGTGATCCGGCGCGGTAACGTCATGGAGGTGGGGAAATCGATCTCGGGATTGGCGTCGGCCCAATTGGCCAGCCAGCCGATACCGATGATGCTATCCCCGTCCAGAAAGGCCTGAAAGGCATAATTATCGGTGCCGAAATCGAGCTCCTGACCGGATTCCTTGGTGAAGACCTTGCCGTCGAACCAGCCCACATCGGCCATCGTCAGGTTCTTGCGGCCTGTCTCGGGGTCTTCCGAGTGCATCAGTCCGTAGATCAGCACCCAGCGCGTGGAACGGGCATTGGCGGGGCCATCGAGCGGCAGCAGGCAGGGGCATTCGATGGCTGTGGTTTTATAACGCGTTTCCACCCAAAGCTTGCCCACATAGGTCCAGCCGGAAGCAGCCGTGGGGTCGAGCGTTTCGTAAAGCAGGATGACACCGCCGCCCTCGCTCTGGCTGCCGAGCACCATTTTCCATAAGCCATCGGGACCGCGAAAGACGTAAGGATCGCGGAAATCCGGCGTCAGCCCCTGTCCGTCCGGACGATGGCCCAGAATGACGTCTGCCTGCCCTGCCATGATGAGATCGGACGAGGTGGCGGTGAGCTGTATCTGCTGTTCGGGAATGCGGTCCTGCACCTGCTCGGTGAAGAACACGCGGATGCCGGTGCCTTCCACCAGCGGAATGGTGGAGCCGGAATAGGCGCCGCCGCGCTTGTCCGGACGGGTGGTCAGGTCTTCTGACGGAAAAAGGAAGATCGGCAGATGCCGCCAGCGAAGATAATCTGAGGAGACAGCATGTCCCCAATGCATGGTGTTCCACCGCAGCCCGTGCGAATAATGCTGATAAAACAGATGCGGACGGCCCTCGAAGCGGCCAAAGCCGTTCGGGTCATTCATCCAGCCGAAGGGCGGGCGGAAGTGGTAGCTGCCGGGAAGTTCCGGCGCGGCATTGTCAGGCTTGGTATGGACAACCGTGATGCCGGTTTCGAGTACATCCGATGCCGTGAACCAATAAATCACCGAAACGGCGGTGGTGACCGTGTCGTAACTCAGCTCCACATGGCCGCCGCCAAAAACCTGATAGATCCGAAACCCGTACTCTTCGGTGTTGACGCTTGAAACTTCAGCGAATTTTCCGTTTTGATTGGAGAAGGAAACCGCACCCGGCTCGCCGGCTTTTTTTGCCTTCAGCCAGACATGGAAGGTGGCATTGACGGGCAGATCGGTGTGAATGGTACGGATGGCGCTTTCCGGTTCGGCGGTTACGGCTTCAACGACGGTCATTGCTTTTCCTTTCCTTTCGGCATTCTGCGGGTCAAGCATAGGAACGATGATGGCGATGGAAAGTTCATTGCGCAAAATTGAATGAGGCGAAGGAGCGGAGCTTCGGCATTTATCGCTCGCATCCGCCGCCCTCCGGCCCCATATAGAGGCAAAGCAGGGAGTTTATCCGTGATGAAATTTGACAATTCCTATGCCCGCCTGCCGGAGCGTTTCAGCGCCGCGGTGCTGCCGACGCCGGTAAAGGCACCGCGCCTCATCGCCTTCAACCGTGGGCTTGCCGACGAGCTTCGTCTCGACGTCACCGGCCTTGACGATGAAAGGCTGGCGGCGATCTTTTCGGGCAATGTTGTGCCTCAGGGAGCCGAACCGCTGGCCATGGCCTATGCCGGCCACCAGTTCGGCGGTTTCGTACCGCAGCTGGGCGATGGTCGTGCGATTCTTCTGGGCGAGGTGATCGACAGGAACGGCAAACGGCGTGATATCCAGCTGAAAGGCTCCGGCCCGACGCCGTTCTCGCGCAGGGGTGACGGGCGCGCCGCGCTTGGCCCTGTGCTGCGCGAATATATCGTATCGGAAGCGATGTTTGCGCTGGGCATTCCCGCCACCCGGGCCCTGGCGGCTGTTCTCTCCGGCGAAAGGGTGCAGCGTGAAGTCGGCCTGCCGGGCGGCGTCTTCACCCGTGTCGCGGCAAGCCACATCCGTGTCGGCACGTTCCAGTTTTTCGCCGCGCGCGAGGATGACGAGGCAATCAGGAACCTCGCGGATTACGTCATTGATCGGCATTATCCCGAGGCGAAAGAGGCAGGCAATCCTTATCTCGCCCTGCTGCAGGGCATAGCGCAACGGCAATGCGACCTCATCGCCCGCTGGATGATGGTGGGCTTCATCCATGGCGTGATGAATACCGACAATATGGCGGTCTCCGGGGAGACCATCGATTTCGGCCCCTGCGCCTTCCTTGATGAATATCACCCCAACAAGGTTTTTTCCTCCATCGATGCGCAGGGCCGTTACGCCTATAACAACCAGCCCGGCATCGCCCAGTGGAACATCGCAAGGCTGGCGGAATGCCTGCTGCCGCTGCTCGATCCGCAGGTGGAAAAGGCCGCTGAACTCGCCAATGGGGTTCTCGCAGATTTTGCTGCCGCCTTTCCCAAACGCTGGCTTACCGGCATGCGCGCAAAACTTGGCCTGACGGCGGAGGAAGAGGGCGATATGGATCTGGTGCAGGGGCTGCTGGCGCTGATGCAGGCATCGGAGGCGGACTATACGCTGACCTTCCGTCGTCTTTCGCATGCCGTTAATGGCGACGCCGAGCCATTCCGCGGCATGTTCATCGATATTGCGGGCGCGGACGAATTTCTCGCCCGTTGGCGGGAAAGAGCCGGTCGGGAGGGGATTTCCGATTCCGAAAGATCGGCGGCGATGCTGTCAGTTAATCCCGCCATCATCCCACGCAACCACCGCATCGAGGAACTGATCGAGGCGGCAGTGGAGGAGGATGATTTCGAGCCCTTTCACGCCATGCTGAAGGCGATTGCGACGCCCTTCGAGGAGCAGCCGGATAATTTCGTCTATATGCAGCCGCCGATGAGCCATGAGCGGGTATTTCGGACGTTTTGCGGGACGTGACGACCTCACCGTCATGCCGGACTTGATCCGGCATCCAGCCGACGCGCGTCTGCGCGGCGAATAGAGTATTTCCAGCCCAAGGACTTGGGCTGGCTGGATACCGGCTCAAGGCCGGGATGACGGAATAATCTGAGGCCGGTAGCTCACCCCACCCGAGCCAGCGGCTCATGTGCACCATAATACCGGCCGAACCGGTTATTGAGGAACTTGGGCAGGTCCACTTCCTCCTGGCGCACGAAGCCCTTCTGCGGCAGCGTGCCTTCGGCAAGCAGATCGAGAACCGTGCAGATGCCTGAGGCGGTTGTGATCTGGATGGCGCTCATCATCCGGCCGGAAACGGGACCGGCATAGACCTTGTTGGCGTAGGTTTCCTGCAGGAAGCGGCCGTTACGGGTGCCGCAGACGGTGACGAAGACGATGACCACATCCTGCATGGTGCCGGGAAGGGCATTCTCGAACAGGTCCTTCAGCACATCGCGGCGATTGCGCAGGTTGAGATCGTTCAGCAGCGCCTTCATGATCGCGACATGGCCGGGATAACGGATGGTGCGGTAATTCATCGTCCGCACCTTGCCTTCCAGCGTGGCGCAAAGCGTGCCGAGACCGCCTGACGTGTTGAAAGCCTCATAGGTGACGCCATCGAGCGAGAATTCTTCACGCTCCTCAAGCGCCGGAACGGCGGTGAGGCGGCCTTCGACGATCGCTTCGCAGGGCTCGATATATTCGTTGATCAGCCCGTCCGTGCTCCAGGTGAGGTTGTAGTTGAGCGCATTGGACGGATATTGCGGCAGAGCGCCGACGCGCATACGCACGCTGTCCAGCTTGTCGAACTTGCCGGCAAGATCGGCGGCGACGATGGAAATGAAGCCGGGCGCGAGGCCGCATTGCGGGATGAGCGCCGTCTCCGCCGTTTCCGCCAATGCCTTGACCTTGCGGGTGGATTCCACGTCTTCGGTCAGATCGAGATAATGCGTGCCGACGGCAACGGCCGCTTCGGCAATGCCCGCCGTCAGGTGGAAGGGGGCGGCGGACAGCACGGCGAATTTGCCTTTTAGCAGTGCTTCCAGCGCCGGACGATCGGTGATGTCGACGATCTCGGTGTCGACGCGTTCGTGAGCAGGCACATTGGCCAGCTGGTCGGCCGAGCGATCGGCAACCGTGATGCGATAATCGCCTGTGGCGGCCAGCATCCAGGCGATGGCCGAGCCGATGTTGCCCGCACCTATGACGACGATGTTTTTCATGTTTTGTTCCCCGCAGAAAAATTCTTAGGGCACAATCATATTGCGGTTTCACTGCGATTCGGAGCTTCACTATGTGCAGATCGCTCGTTATTATTGAACGATAAGACGACAGGATTGATCACTATGACGATCACTGACAAGGACCGGGCGCTGCTGGCGCTGCTTTCCGAGAATGCCCGCATGCCGGTGGCGGAACTGGCGCGCAGGCTCGGCCTTTCGCGCACCACGGTGCAGGCCCGCATCGAGCGCCTGGAGGCAGACGGCGTGATCGCGGGTTATGGCCTCAGGCTTTCGGAAAGTTATCTTTCCGGGTTGGTGCGCGCGCATGTGCTCATCACCATCGGGCCGAAGGCTCTGCCAGCGGTGACTGCGGCGCTTGCCGCCATCAAGGAAGTGACGACGCTGCATTCGGTGAGCGGCACATTTGACCTCATCGCCATTCTGGCCGCCCCTTCGATTCTCGATCTCGACCGGCTGATCGACCGTATCGGCGCGCTCGACGGAGTAGAGCGCACGCTGTCATCGATCATTCTGTCGACGCGGATCTCGCGGTAAGAAGCGTTTGAAAGAGTGGAAGATAAGCGAAACCCACTTCCGTCATGCCGGACTTGATCCGGCATCCAGTCGATGCGCGTCTGCGCGGCGAACAGAGTCTTTTCAGCCCATGGACTTGGGCTGGCTGGATACCGGATCAAGTCCGGTATGACGGAAGCGATGGTCTGCAAAACGAAACAACAAAGGAGCTTGCCACTCCTATGTTTCTCTCGCTACGCGAAAGCGAAGCCGTCTAAACCACCGTCCGCTCATCATAAGCCCTCTGTGCCGCCATAACCGCGTCCATATTGCCCTCCGCCCAATGGGCAAGCGCCGCCACGGTGTCCGTCAGCGTGCGCCCCAGCGGCGTCAGTGAATATTCGACTGTGACAGGAACCGTTGGAAAGGCCTGCCGCGAAATCAGCCCGTCACGCTCCAGCTTCTTCAGCGTCTGCGACAGCACCTTCTGCGATATGCCCTTGATCTCGCGCCGTAACAGGTTGAAGCGAACGGCATCACGCCGCAGCTTGTCGAGGATCAGCAGCGCCCATTTGTCGGCGATCCTGTCCAGCACCATGCGGGTGGGGCAGCGGTCCTCATAAACGTCATAGATATTTGCCATCGATTTCACCCTGTTGTTTCAAGGCTATGCCGGTTTCCGCGAGGAAACCAGCTAACCGAAAAGTGCTCTCTTTTCATGATTTCTCTAACGCAGTATCTGTGTTTTCGAAACATGGTTTCCATTAGATACTAAGGAGATTTGAGATGGCAGGCGAGATACTCGTAATCGGTTCAACCGGCACCATCGGCACGCCGCTGGTCAGGGCACTGGTGGCCAAGGGCGAAAGCGTGAAGGCGGCGTCGCGCAGTGGCAGGGCGTCGGACGGCGCGGAAGGGGTGCGTTTTGATTATACCGACGTATCGACTTATGCGGATGCCTTCGACGGTGTTGACCGCCTGTTCCTGCTTCTTTCCGGCGGGCGTCTGGATGCCATCGACGCGCTGACGCCCGTTGTCGAGGAGGCCGCACGCCGGAAGGTGAAGATCGTGTTCCTCAGCGTTCTCGGCGTCGATGCCGACGATTCCATTCCCTATCGCCAGATCGAGCTGAAGATCATCGCGTCAGACACGCCTTACGTCATCCTGCGTCCCAACTGGTTTGCCGATAATTTCCACAGCTACTGGAAAGCCGGCATCGACCACGGCCAGATCGCCGTTCCGGCGGGCGAGGGTAAGTCAAGCTTCATCGATGTGCGCGATATCGCCGATAGCGCTGCCGCCGCGCTGACATCCACGGCCTTTGACGGCAAGGCCTTCAATCTGACCGGACCAAGGGCAGTTGGCTACGGCGAAGCGGCAGCACTGATTTCGCAGGCTATCGGCAAGCCAGTGTTTTATGCCGCCGTTTCGGACGAGGTCTTTATCGGCATCCTCACGGGTGCAGGTGTGCCGCAGGACTACGCGTCCTTCCTCGCCTCGATCTTCCATCCCGTTCGTGAGGGCTGGACGGCGGTGGTGACCGGCGACGTGGAAACGCTGACCGGCCATGCGCCGCGTTCGCTGGAGACCTATATCGCCGACAATCTGGACCGGCTTAAAGGCTGAGACTCAACAAGAGCCCGCCGCGCTTAAGCCGGATCGGTGGAGCCGCGGCGGGCCTTGAAGAACATTTTCAGCCGCTGGATATCCTCGGCATTCCAGCCCTGCGGCGCCGTCACCTCCGTCCAGGCATCGATGTAATGTTCCGGCGCATAGACATGGCCATATCCGATCGGCGCCGTGGTGGCGGCAGCAACATCGAGGCCGAGCTGCAGCAGGGTGACGACCGGGAACCAGCGGAAGGATGTGGAAACGTCTGGCCCGTGATGCACCATCCATTGCGGCCGCCGGTAAAGCGAGGCGGCTTCGAAGAAGGTGATGGGGTCGCTGGCATATTGCAGATAAACGATCCGCATCGGCCCCCAGGTCGCATCAGGCATATGCGCGGTGGTATATTGGTTGGCGAAGCGGATGACGGAGGAATCGCGGAAACGCGGCAGCCATTCCGGCGTGCCCTTCACCCGGCCATTGGTGGCCATGCGCCATGTCGGGCTGGAAAAAGGAGGGCCGCTCCACAGCGCGCCCTGAAAGGGGTCGGAGAGCACATCGTAAAGATCGGAGGACTTCTGCGAGTTGAGCGAACCGAGGCTCAAGCCGTGCAGATAAAGCCTCGGCCGCTTTTCCTTCGGCAAGGTGGTCCAGTAGCCATAAACGGCTTCAAACAAAGCGCGCGCCGTCTCGACGCCGTAATCCGGCTCCGTCAGCAAGGCTATCCAGCTTGATAGATAGGAATATTGCACGGCAACGCTGGCGATATCGCCGTCATGCAGATACTCGACGGTATCGAGCGCTTCCGGATCGATCCAGCCGGTGCCGGTGGGGATGACCACCAGGAGCACCTTGCGTTCGAAGCCACCGACACGTTTCAGTTCCTCAAGCGCCAGGGATGCCCTTTCATCCGGGGTCGAGGCGGAGTTCAAGCCTGCATAGACCCGGAGCGGCTCCTTGGCCGGGCGGTGGGTGAAGGCGGAAATGTCTGCGCTACGAGGGCCTTCAGCGACAAATTCGCGGCCGCGACGGCCGAGCGATTCCCATGTCATCAGCGACGCGCTGCTGCCGGTCTTGAGCGAATCGGACGGGCGCGGCACATCGGGTTCGATCAGCGCATCCACCTGTTTCAGCGAGGAATCGGCAAATCTGAGGCCGATGTCGAAGATCAGCCCGTTGAGCAGCATCCAGGACAGAATGATGGCCGCGGCGATGCCGAGCACATTGGCCAGCCGGCGCGGCAGGAAATGCCGGCTGCGCGTCGCAAAGAAACGGCGGATCAGCTGGAACAGCCGGCCTGCGCCGATGAGAATGGCAGCCACCAGTATGGCGATGGCGCCTGTCTTGGTGGGGTGCGCGCTGGGGAGCGGATCGAGCTCCATCAGCACGCGAATGGAGTTCTGCCAGTCTTTCGCCTGCCACAGAAACGCAATCGCCGTAATCGCGGCGGCAAGCGCAATGAGAAACCGAACGCCGCGGACATTATGACGCGAGGGTTCAGGCAGCTCCAGATAAGCCCAGATCGCATGAAGGGCGACGCCGATCATGTAACCGATCGCGAAAGAAAACCCGCACAGCACACCTTGCATCAGCCATGTTCGCGGCAGGAGCGATGGTGTGAGAGAAGCGCAGAAGAGAACCGTGCCAAAGACGATGCCGGTTGCCGAAAGACCCGCAAACAACCGCTCAACCCATTGTTTTACCAACTTGACTTGTCCCTTCTACTCACCGCCTGTGCTAAGTGTAATATGTGACGGACGAGGGTGCAAATCCCGTGATTAGGATAAAAATCACAGAAATAGGAAAATAATCCTTTACACCGTGACGGTGGTTTGATAGTGTTTGGCTATAGTCGGAGATTTGCGGCTGAACGGCAATGGTTGTCCTTGGGACCGCCCGTAGCGCTTTCCTCACCACCGTGTTCCTGTGCTTGTCACAGGAATGAGGGTGAGTGAGGTGCAAGCAAACTTGCCTTGTTCGCGGCCCCTCTTTATTTGTTCTTTCTCTCGCAGGCCAATCCCATGACAACGTCCAGCAATTGCGATCCGGCGCTCTACAGCGTCTGGCCGGAAACGCCCGCCTATGCGGCTGACGACATGCCGGAAGCCGCGCCCGAGACGAAGTCGCGGGCCGACAGGCTGGCCGCCGAAGATGCGGCGCGCAACGGCAGCCTGCGGCAATTGCTGAATGAGCTTACGGAGGAGATGCGCGAGCAGTTCTGCCTGTACCGCAATCTCCGCCAAGTGAGCGAAGCGGCATTTCTGGCGACAGCGGAGGATGCTTCGGGCAAGCTCGCGCGCGCCGATGTGAAGGCTGCGACGGACCAGCTGTC
Source organism: Agrobacterium sp. CMT1 (assembly GCF_037203725.1). Lineage (NCBI taxonomy): Bacteria > Pseudomonadati > Pseudomonadota > Alphaproteobacteria > Hyphomicrobiales > Rhizobiaceae > Agrobacterium > Agrobacterium sp. CMT1. Next base: position 105,658 of record NZ_JBBCAR010000001.1, on the reverse strand, counting down.
GCTGATCGTTCGCACGCTGGAGCGGATCGACGCTTTGCAACGGGTGCTGGCGGAAGAAAGGGAAGCTCTTTTCAGCGAAGACGAAACAGAGGTCGGGGATTACGAAGCGGCGGTGGCGCATTTCCTCAATCGCATCGATGAACTGGCTGAACAGAAATGCCGCGCAAAGATGGCAACCGATCCCGCTTGCAGCCCCTTCGCAGAAACCGACACATGACGGATATGTCGACCGGACCCCATCTGCCGGCGCAGGTTTTCAATCTTCTGCGCGACTGGCGTTTCATTGGCAACCTGCCGCAGCAGCCGCCGGAGGGCGACTGGCGGACATGGCTTCTGATCGGCGGACGCGGATCCGGCAAGACCCGCGCCGGGTCGGAGTGGGTTCACGCCGTCGCGTCCGCCGGCAGGCAATCGGATTTGCGCATCGCGCTGGTTGCCGAAACGCTGGGTGACGCCCGGGAGGTTATGATCGACGGCATTTCCGGCATTTGCCGTATTGCCCGCCGCCATCGTCCCGCCTTCGAGGTGTCGCGTCGGCGGCTGCTTTGGCCCAACGGGGCGATGGCGCAGGTGTTCTCATCGGAAGACCCGGAAAGCCTGCGCGGGCCGCAGTTCCACATGGCCTGGGCGGATGAGCTGGGCAAATGGAAATATCCACAGGAAACCTGGGACATGCTGCAGTTCGGCCTGCGTCTGGGTGAATTGCCAAGACAGCTGGTGACGACCACGCCACGGCCCATTCCATTGCTGAAGGCGCTTCTGGCCGATCCTTCGAGCCGGGTGGCCCGGATGCCGACGGCCATGAACGCGCGGAACCTTTCACCGGGTTTTCTGAAAGCCATGCAGGACCGCTACGGGGGCACGCGGCTCGGCCGTCAGGAAATTGGCGGCGAACTGATCGATGAGCGCGAGGGCGCGTTATGGAAACGCGCCGATCTGGAAGCGATCGTTGAGGTTGCGGCTGCGCCGCTTTCGCGGATCGTGGTGTCGGTTGATCCGCCAGCCGGCAGTGGTGAAAATTCCTGCTGCGGCATCGTCGTGGCTGGACTGGGCATGGCCGGGCGTCTCACGGTGCTTGCGGATTGTTCGGTGGAAGGCGAGACGCCGGCCGGCTGGGCTCGCGCCGTCGTCGCCGCCTTCCGCCGCCACGAGGCTGACCGCGTCGTGGCAGAGGTCAATCAGGGCGGCGAGATGGTGCGCGCCATGCTGCAGAGCGTAGACGCCAACCTGCCGCTGACGCTGGTGCGGGCAAGCCGCGGAAAGTTCGCCCGCGCCGAACCGGTCGCCGCGCTCTATGAGCAGGGAAGGGTGCGCCACGCCGCGCGATTTGAAAAGCTTGAGGACCAGATGACGGATTTCGGACCGGAAGGCCTGTCGACCGGGCGCTCGCCGGACAGGCTGGACGCACTCGTCTGGGCGATCACTGCGCTGACGACGATGGTGACCAGCGAACCGAAGGTGCGGGGGATGTGAGACGGTGATTTATTGGCTCCAGGGACCTAGAGCCAATAACGCCTCAAGCGTGCCGCCTGTTTCTCCTCCCGTTGGGCAGAAGGACCGCAACGCGGGATGAAGAGGCAACGGTCAAGATGTGCCGCGAGAGCATGGATGTCAGGACCTTGCCCCCTCGTCTGACCCTCGGGGCCATCTTCTCCCCAGCGGGGAGAAGAAAAAGTGAAGGACCCGCCCGATTTCGGGCGTCGGGCAAATATTATTTCTTCGGAGATTGCGCCGGCTTCGGCTGGGAGCCGGTTTCACGCATCTGGCGCCACTCGTTTTCGAGACGGTCATAAACGGTCTGGGGGATTGTCGCTGTCATGGTGGCATTCCTCCTTGAATGGTTAACGCTGCAGGATTGCGCGGTAAATGGAGTTAGCGCGCTAAGGTTCCGGAATTCAAGGAATTTTTTACTCCAAAACCCCGGTCCGAGGATTAAAATCGATTAAGGTTTTTTCAAATCGATTTAGTCCTGACGGACGTCAGGGGTCATGAACCCCAAGTCATATCAAGTGTCATATCAGGAGCAGGCCATGGTCTTTGACGAGGCGCGATTCGTCACGTCGGTGCGGAAATCCCTGTTCGGCGGGCGGCTGCAGACGGCGCAGCTTGCCGGGATGAAGACGATCCTGTCGGGCTTTGCGACGGCGCTACCCGGCGGCGATCCCCGGTGGCTGGCTTATATGCTGGCGACTGCTTTCCACGAGACCGCGGCAACCATGCAGCCGGTGCGCGAGACTTTGGCGACAACCGATGCCGAAGCGATCGCACGGCTCGACCGCGCCTTTGCCGCCGGCCGTCTGCCGATGGTCCGCAGACCCTACTGGCGGCGTGATGCGGAAGGGAAAAGCTGGCTGGGACGCGGCTTCGTTCAGCTGACCCATCGCCGCAATTATCAGACCATGTCAGTGCTGACGGGGGTGGATCTAACCGGCCGCCCCGCGCGCGCCATGGAAGCGGACGCGGCGACGGCTATGCTGATCCAGGGCATGGTGGCCGGCAGCTTCACCGGCAGACGTCTTGCGGATTTCTTCGGTGCAGAGCGCGAAGACTGGGATGCGGCGCGCGCCATCATCAATGGCAGCGACCGGGCCAGCCTGGTGGGCAATTATGGGCGCGCATTTCATCGGGCGCTTCTTGCGGCGCGGATTGAACCGGCGCGGCCCAGGTGATAACCCGTTACGCAGCGCCGAGAAGGCCGCCTTTGAATTTCGCATGACAGGTGACACCGTGATCCGCCATATCGTCTTTTTCACCGTTCCCGAGGAAAACCGCGACGCCGTCCGCAAGGGCCTTTCCGGCCTCACCGCGATTCCGCATGCGCTGAAGCTGGAAATCGGCGAGAATGTGAAGAAGGACCAATGGGGCAATTCCGTCGATTTCATCGTTTATGGCGAATTCGAAAACGAGGCGGCGCTGGCGGCCTACAAGGCCGATCCCGCCTATGATCTTTCCACCCGCACGGTGAAGCCGCTGCGGGAAACCCGCGTCGCCGCCGATTTCGACAGCGATACGGCAGTAAAAGCACCGATCCGGTAACGGTTCGGTTCAGCTGCGCAAGTGACGGGCATCTGCCCGTCGTCTGCCGAGAGCCGGCGAAAATCTTTTTCCGTTTGGGCTTTGAGTCCCGGTATCCCTTATTTCTGTGCCTGTCGCAGGAAACCAGCCGACGCGTGTCTGCGCGACGACAAGGCTCTCTTCGGCCCAAAGAGCTGAGCTGGATGGTTCCCTGTGACAAGCCAGGGATGAGGAACATCACAAACAAGGACACCGTCATGCGATTTCCCTTTTCCCTGCCGCGCAAGCGCCCGGCGGATGGCAACGCCATGCCCGAAAACCGGAAAATGGCTGGCGGCTTCATGGCCGTGGCCATGCAGGGCGGGCAGGCCTTCTGGTCCGGCCGGTCCTATGCGGCGCTTGCCCGTGAGGGTTTCATGAAGAATCCCGTAGCCCACCGGGCTGCCCGCATGGTGGCGGAAGCGGCCGCGTCGGTGAACTGGCTGCTTTACGACGGCGATGACGAGATAGGCGATCATCCGCTGCTGGCGCTTCTGGCGAGGCCGGGCGCCCACATGGGCGGGCCGGATTTCTTCGAGGCGCTTTATGGCCACCTCATGCTGGCCGGAAACGCCTATGTCGAGCCGCTTGTGATCGGCGGGCGGCTGCGTGAACTGCATCTTCTCCGGCCTGACCGGCTCAGCATTGTCGAAGGGCCGAATGGCTGGCCGGCGGCTTATGATTACCGCGCCGAAGGCCGGGCCACGCGGCGCATCGCCGCCGAGCGGGACGGGCTGGGGCTGCTGCATCTCAAACTGTTCCATCCGCTGGATGACCGGGTGGGGTTCGCGCCGCTCGCCTCCGCCGGCGCGGCGCTTGATCTTCACAACGCGGCCAGCCAGTGGAACAAGCGCCTGCTCGATAATTCCGCCCGGCCTTCCGGCGCGCTGGTCTATCAGCCGCGGGAAGGCGGCAATCTTTCCGCCGAACAATATGAACGGCTGAAGCGCGAGCTGGAGGAGGGCTATCAGGGCGCCATGAATGCCGGCCGGCCGCTGCTTCTGGAGGGCGGGCTGGACTGGAAGGCGATGGGACTATCGCCGCGCGACATGGACTTTCTGGAAGCCCGCAACGGCGCGGCCCGCGATATCGCGCTCTCACTCGGAGTACCGCCAATGCTGATCGGCATTCCCGGCGACAATACCTATGCGAATTACCAGGAAGCAAACCGCGCCTTCTATCGCCTCACCGTGCTGCCGCTCGTCAACCGCACGGCGGCGAGGCTTTGCGGCTGGCTTGCGCCGATCTTCGGCGTGGGCCTGCGACTGGAAGCCGATCTTGATCGGATTGCCGGGCTCGCGGGCGAGCGGGACGCGCTCTGGACACGCATCGGCGCAGCCTCGTTCCTGAGCGACGAGGAAAAACGCGAGGCCGTCGGTTATTGAACGGACGGCGTTTCTTTCGCTTTGACGGTTCAAGCATTGTCTGAAGAAGCGGATTCTCTTTGTGAGCTCATCCGTCCAAGCGATTCCGAAGATTCGTAAAATCACCCGGTGCAGGCGCGCAGGAAGCGGCTGCGTGCGACGCGGCGCGTCCGCCCGATGACAACATCCTAGAACGGAATGATTACCCATGTCTGAATTCGCCAATGAGGCCGGCATCTGGGCCGCCCGCATCACCGGCGCCGTGGCGGGCGCGGGTGTATCGCTCGTTTATCTCCTGCCGAAAAGCAAGCGCGAGGCCGCGAGCCGTTTTATCACCGGGGTCTCCTGCGGCATGATCTTCGGCGGGCCTATCGGCCTGTGGATCGTGCAGCAGCTTGATATTGCCGGCGCGCTTTCGGGTCGCGAAATCATGGTAGCGGGTTCCGCCGCCGCCAGCATGGGGGCCTGGTGGGGGTTGGGCGTGCTGGTGCGCATCGCCGACCGTTACAGCGCCCGCCCGCGCGCCTGATATTCCCCTCACATCGCAGGAGTTACCCATGCACGCCTATCGCGGGCCGCGTCCCGCCACGCGTAAATTCGCCAATCTGGAACTGCGCGGCATTGCCGGCGACGGCACTTTTTCCGGTTACGCCAGCGTCTTTGGCGAGATCGATCTCGGCCGCGATGTGATCGAGCGCGGCGCCTTCCGCCGCTCCATCGAGGAGCGCGGTGCGTCCGGTATCCGCATGCTCTACCAGCACGATCCGGCCCAGCCTATCGGCGTCTGGCGCACCATCCGCGAGGATGAGCGTGGCCTTTATGTGGAGGGTATCCTCACGCCCGGCGTCGCCCGGTCGAGGGAAGTCCATTCGCTGATGAAGACCGGCGCTCTGGACGGGCTGTCCATCGGTTTCCGCACGGTTCGTTCGAGTAGGGAAGGGCGTTCCGGCAAGGCGGCCCGCGCCGGCGTCCGGCGCATTCTGGAGGCCGATCTCTGGGAGATCTCCGTCGTGACTTTTCCGATGCTTCCCTCGGCTCGCGTCTCCGATGTCAAGCATGCCCGCTTCTTCCGCGACCGCGACACCGAACTGGTGCGCAGCATGCGCCGCGCCGCCCGTTCGCTTTTCGATACCGCCTTCAAACGCTGATTTCCGGACAAACCGCAACAAGGAAAACCACATGACAGAGCAGACAACGACACCGGCCCCGATGACGGTTGCGCCGCAGCTGAAGGCCGTCCCTGATACGATGACGGCCGCCTTCGACGAGTTCATGGAGGCCTTCGAAGCCTTCCGTGAGACCAACGATCAGCGGCTTGCCGATATCGAGCGCAAGATGGGGGCTGATGTCGTGACCCGCGACAAGCTCGACCGCATCGACAGGGCGCTCGACGACAACCGCAGGCTCATGGACGATCTGGCTTTGAAGAAGGCGCGGCCCGCGCTCGGCCGGAAGGACGCGCTGTCGCAGGATGCCGAAGAGCACAAGACCGCTTTCGAGGCCTATATCCGCCGGGGCGAGGAAGCCGCGCTGCGAGATCTCGAGGCAAAGGCCTTTGCCGGCTCGGCCGGGGCGGACGGCGGCTTTCTTCTTCCGACCGAGACGGATGGCGAGATCGGCCGGCGTATGACGGCGATTTCGCCTGTCCGGGCGCTCGCCACGGTGCGACAGGTTTCCGCTGCCGTGCTGAAAAAACCCTTCGCCGCCGGCGGGCTCGCCACCGGCTGGGTTTCGGAAACGGCGGCGCGCCCGGAAACGGCGACGCCGAAACTGTCGGAGCTTTCTTTCCCGACCATGGAGCTTTATGCCATGCCTGCCGCCACCCAGGGCCTGCTGGACGACGCGGCGGTCGATATCGAGGCGTGGATCGCATCCGAGGTGGACATCGCATTCGCCGAACAGGAGGTGGCGGCTTTCGTTGGCGGCGACGGCATCAACAAGCCCAGGGGGTTCCTCGCCTATACGACCGTTGCCAATAACGACTGGAGCTGGGGCAATATCGGTTATGTCGCGACCGGCGTATCGGCGGGCTTTTCCTCCGCCGGTCCCATGGACGTGCTGCTCGACGCCATCTATGCGTTGAAAGCCGGCCATCGCCAGAACGGCACCTTCCTGATGAACCGCAAGACGCAGGGTGCGCTTCGACGCTTCAAGGACACGACCGGCGCCTATCTTTGGCATCCGCCGGCTGCCGTCGGTCAGCCCGCCTCGCTGATGGGCTTTCCGGTGACGGAAGCCGAGGACATGCCCAATGTGGCGGCCAACAGCTTCGCCATCGCCTTCGGGGATTTCCGCGCCGGTTACCTCATCGTTGACCGAACCGGCGTCCGCATCCTGCGCGATCCTTATTCGCCCAAACCCTATGTGCTTTTCTACACCACCAAACGCGTGGGCGGCGGCGTGCAGAATTTCGAGGCGATCAAGCTGGTGAAGTTCGGGGTGAATTGAACCTCGACGGTGCCGCGCGTTTCTTCCCCCGCCGATGCCCGACAGGGCAGATGAGGGGGCAAGCTCTCGGTTTACCCTGACCCTTGCCCCCTCAACCCGCTGCCGCGACCTTCTCCCGGCGGGAAGAAGGCGAAAGACACAGCCGCTCGCCCTAATCTCCGGAGACCCCATGACCTATGCCCTCATCCATCCGCCGCAGGCGGAGCCGTTGACCCTTGCCGACGTCAAGGCGCATCTGCGTCTCGACAGCGGTGACGAGGACACCTTGCTTGCCGCGTTGATACGCGCGGCCCGCGAGCATCTGGAACGCACCACCGGGCTGTGCCTCCTGCGCCAGACCTGGCGGCTTTATCTTGATCGGTGGCCCGAAACGGGCGTGATTCTGATTGGCAAGACGCCGGTGCAAGCCATCGAAACGATTCTGGTTTTCGACGGGCAGGGGCACGCGGCAGACATCACCGCCACCGAAAAGCTGCTCGACGGCGCGGCGTGGCCGGCACGGCTGTGGCTGCGCGAACCGCCGGCCCCGGAACGAGAGCTGAATGGCATCGAGATCGATTTCACCGCCGGTCATGGCGAGGCCGCGACGGATGTGCCCGATACGCTGAAACGCGCCATGCTGATGCATGTGGCGCAGATGTTCGCCTTTCGCGGCGCCGTCGCGCCGGAAAACCAGCCGGCCGCCGTTCCGGCTGGTTATGAGCGGCTGGTGTCTCCTTTCTGCCGTCTGGGGCTTTAGGCCATGAACCTCGTCTTTCTTGATCCTGGCAGGCTGACGGCGCGACTGGAACTGGAAGTGCGGTCGGAAACGCCTGATGGACAGGGCGGCGCCGCCGAAAGCTGGAAGGCCGTGCGCGCGTTGTGGGGCGCCATCGAGCCGGTTTCCGAAGCCTCGCACGAGCGGGCTTCGGCCGAGGGGGCGACGATTACCCATCGTGTCTGGCTCGCCTGGCGCAACGACATCGACATCAGCACCGGGATGCGCTTTCGCAAGGGTTCCCGCATCCTCAACATCCGAACGGCGATGGATCCTGACGAAACCCGCCGCTTCATCGTCTGCCGTTGCGAAGAGGAAGACCGATGAGCGCCGCGAACCCGCTTCTTCAGGCGATCGTCGCAAAGCTCGCTGGCGATGCCGAATTGGCAGACCTCAACCCCGGCGGCATCGTCGACCGGCTTCTGACGCGTGGCCTTTTGCCATGTATTGTCTTCGACGAGGTCGAGACCCGCGATTATTCGACGGCGACGGAAAGCGCGGAGGAGCATTTTCTGACGCTGCAAATCTGGGGTGATGCCAATCGCCGCAGATCCACGAGTGAGATCGCCGCAAGGGTAAAAGCGCTGCTTGATGATGCCGCGCTGCCGCTCGTCGGCTTTTCGCTCGTCAACATGCACATGCTGTCCAGCCGCTCCCGCCGTGAGGCGAAGTCGCGGAACTTCGTCCTTGAAATGCGGTTCAGGGCGGTAACGGAATGAAGGGCCCTACGCTCTCTGGCCGGCCACGGTTTTCCACAGCAGGATCAGCAGCAGCAGCGAAAGGGTGATCAGGATGGAAGCGATGCCAAGCATCGCCGCCACACCGCCGCGATCGAGCGCCATGCTGAAAATGACAGGTGCAAAGGCGATGGCGAGATTTTGCGGAAGCGAAATCCGTGCGGCCTGAAGGCCGTATTGCTGCGGAGAAAACACTGCAAGCGGCAGAACGGCGCGGCTGACCGTCAGCACACCCGCGCCAAACCCGAACAGGGCGATGAAGCCGGCAAAGGCTGGTATGGCCGGAGAAAAGACGAGCAGGACCAGAAAGGATGTCAGCAGAAGACAGAGGCCGATCAGGCAGGTGATGAAGGGATTGCCGCGTTTTCCCAGCAGGAAATCTAGCCCGCGCGCGGTAATCGCCAGCACGCTGCGCACCGATGCCAGCTGGATTGCGAGCGCTTGCGATGCGCCTGAATGCACGAGAAGCAAAGGCAGAAGCGGCGAGAAGCCAAAGGCGGTGAAGGCACTGAGCGTGGTCATTGCCGCCAGAAGCAGGAAGGCGCGCCGCGTATCCAACGGCGAGGCCGGGATTTCACCAGGATGCGGGCGCTGGCCTGGATTGCCGCCCTTTCTCTTCGGAAGAACGAAGAGGTAAAGCGGCAGAAGCAGGAACAGCTGCAGACAGCCGTAGAGGATGAGGGTGCCGCGCCAGCCGAGATGCTGCTCCGCAAAGGCTGTAACGGGCAGGAACACGGCCGCCGAAAGGCCGGTAAAGACCATCAGCAGCGTCAGGGATCGACCGCTTTCCGCCCCGACGCGCTCCACCACGGCGGTGTGTGCCGCCGTTGTCAGCCCGCAGGCGCCGGCAAAGCCCATCACCGCCCAGCCCAGCAGATAGCTTGTCACGCCGCCTGCAAAAGCAAGCAGCGCAAAGCCGCAGGCAAAAAGCAGGGTGCCGCTGACCAGCACCGGCGCTGCGCCGTGGCGCACAAGCATCCGCCCGAGCAGCGGCCCGCAAAGCGCACTGATGGTCATCATCACGGTCAGGCCCGCAAAAACGACTTCGTTGGCGATGGCGAGTTCGCTGCCCATTCGTGGACCGAGAATGGCCAGCATGTCGAAACCGGAACCCCAGCTGACGACCTGCCCAAGCGCCAGCACGCCGATAAGGCGTGTACGGAACGTCGGGGAAGCAGCATCGGACATGGCAAGATCGCACAATGCGAGGGCAAGGAACATTTTTGGTCGCAGGCCCGCAACACCCTGCAACCGCAATCGAAACGGAAGGAAACAGGATGGTGGCGCAGAAGGGCAAGGATTTTCTGCTGAAATTCAACAATGCCGGAACATATGTCACTGTTGCCGGGCTCAGAACGCGGCGGCTGGCCTTTAACGCCCAGGTGGTGGACGTTACCGATGGGGAAAGCGTCGGGCGCTGGCGCGAGTTGCTGGCGGGTGCCGGCGTGCAAAGGGCCGCGCTGACGGCGTCAGGCATATTCAAGGATGCGGCGAGCGATGCGCTCGTGCGCGGCGCGTTTTTCGCGGGCACCATTCCCGGCTGGCAGATCGTCATACCCGATTTCGGCACGATTATCGGGCCGTTCCAGATCGTGGCGCTGGAGTATTCCGGCCGTCACGATGGCGAAGTGCAATTTGAGATCGCGCTGGAATCGGCCGGTCTTTTGACCTTTGGAGCGCTGTGATGCCGCAAGGGTTGCGTTACGGGCGGGCGAACCGCCATCGCGGCGAGATCGAAGCGCTGTTCGACGGCGAGAGGCGCATATTGTGCCTGACGCTCGGCGCGCTTGCCGAGCTCGAAACCGCCTTCGAAGTCGACGACCTGACAGCGCTCGCCGAACGTTTTGCGAGCGGACGCATGAAGGCCACCGACATGATCCGGGTGATCGGCGCGGGGTTGCGCGGCGCCGGCAATGTTTTTTCGGATGAGGATGTTGCCAGCGCCACGGTGGAGGGTGGCATTGTCGGCCATGCCGCCATCGTCGCCGAACTTCTGACCGCCACCTTCGGCGGTTTGAAAGGGGAGACGCCGCGGGACCCCTGAATGCCGCAGCAGGCGATGCGACGCCGCGCCCCTTTCCCTGGGATGCGGTTCTCCATGCGGGTTTCTGCCTGCTGCGGCTTTCTTCCGAAGTCTTCTGGCGGCTGACGCCCAGAGAGTTTTTCGCCATGACGGGCGGCGTGCGCTCCGGTTCACACGGCCCCGATCGACAGGAGATGGAGGCGATGATGCGGCGTTTTCCCGACAGGGAGGCATCCGATCATCGTTTCGCGAAGATGTTTTAATTCAAATACTTGAAGCTCCAGTTTGAATCGGAAAGGCAGGTACGATGGCGGGTGAAGGATCGATCGCGGAAAATCGGGAGGAGGCGGAAGCCCTGTCCGAAGTGATGGGCGATCTCGAACGCCGCTCCGAACGGTTCGGAGCGGCGCTGACGTCTGCACTGCAGGCGGCAACGACAGGCGGCAAAGGGCTGGACGATGTGCTGCGCGGCCTTGGGCAGCGGCTGTCGGGCATCGCGCTCTCCGCCGGGCTCAAACCCTTTGAGGCCATGATTGGCAATGCCGTCGGCGGGTTGTTGAACGGCGGCGGCTCGCTCTTCGCTTTCGCCGACGGCGGGATGCCGGGGCGCAGCGTCACGCCTTTCGCCGAGGGTGGTGTCGTCTCCAGCCCGGCGTTTTTTCCCATGGACGGCGGGCTTGGCCTGATGGGAGAAGCAGGGGCGGAAGCCATATTGCCTCTGAAGCGCGGCCCGGATGGTGCACTCGGTGTTGCGGCGCCTTCCGCCGGCGGCGGGTCCCAGATCATTTTCAACGTCACGGCGACGGATGCGGCAAGCTTCCGCAAAAGCGAAGGCCAGATTGCCGCAATGCTGGCGCGCAGCGTCGGGCGCGGCCAGCGTGGATTGTAATATGCAGACCTTGTCCCTGTCCCGCATGGACAACCGCGAAGGATGAGGGCCTGCGGCACCCCCCGAACAGCGAAATGAATCCAGGAACAACGATATGGTGGCATTTCATGAAGTACGGTTTCCGCTGCGGCTGGCGCTCGGTGTGAGCGGCGGGCCGGTGAGACGGACCGACATCGTCAATCTTTCCAATGGGCGGGAAAGCCGCAATCAGCGCTGGCGAAATGCCAGGCGTGCCTATGACGCCGGCTCGGGCATCCGCTCGCTCACCGATCTCTATGAGGTGCTGGCCTTTTTCGAAGCACGGCGCGGCGAGCTTTACGGCTTTCGTTTTCGCGATCCCGTGGACTTCAAATCCTGCCCGCCGGGAGACACGCCGGCATCGACCGATCAGAGGATCGGCGTGGGTGATGGCGTCACGGTGCGGTTTCAACTGGTCAAGACCTATGCCGATGCGGGTGGCTTCTTCACCCGCCGGGTGGAAAAGCCTGCCGAGGGCTCCGTCTTCGTATCGGTCGAGGGTGTCCCCGTATCCGCTTCGGATGTGTCCTGCGATTACGCGACCGGTATGGTGACATTCGGTTCCGGAAAGGTTCCGCCCGCCGGCGCGGTGGTCCGTGCCGGCTATGAATTCGATGTACCGGTACGGTTCGCGACCGACCGCATCGACATCAACCTCACCGCCTTCGAAGCCGGGCGAATTCCCGCCATTCCGCTGATGGAAATCCAGCCATGAAAACGATCGCTCCCGCCCTTGCCGGGCATCTTGAAAGCGATGCCACGACCACTTGCCATTGCTGGAAAGTGACGTTGAAGGATGGCGCCGAAATCGGATTCACCGATCATGACGAGGCGCTTTTCTTCGCCGGCACGGCCTTTCTGGCCGCCAGCGGTTTTTCGGCCAGCGATAATGACAGCGAAACCGGGCTCGGCGCCGGCGCGGGTGAAGTGGCAGGCGGTTTTTCCAGCGAGGCGATTTCGGAAGAGGATCTTGCCGCCGGCCGTTTCGACGGAGCGAGAGTGGAGCTTCACCTCGTCAACTGGCAGGCTCCGGAAGAGCATGTGCTTCTCTCCCTGCGCGAGATCGGCGACGTAACCCGGGCGGGCGGGTCCTTTCGCGCCGAACTGCGCAGTTTCGCCCACCGCCTCAACCAGCCGCAGGGGCGGGTTTATGGACGGCGCTGCGATGCCGAGCTGGGAGACGCACGCTGCGGCGTGGCTCTGGCGCGGTTCACCGGCAATGGCCGGGTGGCGGCGGTGGACGCGGCCGGCAATCTCGTCGCAACCGGGCTCGATGCTTTCCCGGATGGTTTTTTCAACGGGGGAAAGGTGCGTTTTCTCACCGGTCCGCTTGCCGGGCGCGGGTTCGATCTCGATGGCCATGAGCAGCGCAATGGCGGCGTGCTTCTTTCTTTCTGGCTTCCACCGGATGAGGCGCCGTTGCCGGGAGACAGCTTTTCCGTCACGGCCGGTTGCGACAAGAGCTTCGCCACATGCAGGCATACATTCGCCAATCAGCTGAATTTCAGGGGCTTTCCCCATCTTCCAGGGGCGGATTTCGCCTATTCTTATGCCAGCGGCGGTCACACCCACGACGGCGGGGCCTTGTTCCCATGAGCGAGACGGGAGACAAGGTGCTGGCGCTGGCCGAGCCGTGGATCGGCACACCCTATCGGCATCAGGCGTCGCTAAGGGGCGTTGGCTGCGATTGTCTCGGCCTGATCCGAGGCGTCTGGCGCGAACTCTACGGCAGCGAACCGGAACTTCCGCCGCCCTATGCGCCTGACTGGGCCGAGCGCTGTGGTGAGGACCGGCTGATGGCGGCCGTGCAACGGCATTTTCCCGGCGTTTCGGGCCTGGACGAGGCAAAGCCCGGAGACCTGCTGCTGTTCCGCTGGCGGGCCGATGCGGCGGCCAAACATCTCGGCATCCTCGCGGAATCCCGGCATTTCATCCACGCTTATGAGCAGGCGGCGGTGGTGCGTTCCGCCTTGGTGCCATCCTGGAAACGGCGCATCGCCGGCATTTTCCGCTTTCCCGATCCCTGAGATTTTTTGAGGCAGGCATGGCAACCATACTATTTCAGGCAGCAGGTGCGGCGCTCGGCGGTATTTTCGGGCCCGTGGGAGCGATCATCGGGCGTGCGGCCGGCGCGCTGGCTGGCAACGCCGTGGATCGCGCCTTGCTTTCAGACGGTCGTACCGTGTCCGGGGCACGGCTCTCGGCCGCGCGTATTCCCGGTGCGGATGAAGGCGCCGCGATAAACCGGCTTTACGGTACGGCGAGGATCGGCGGCACCCTGATCTGGGCGACACGTTTCGAAGAAAGCCGTGTCGTGCAGAGACGTGGTGGCAAAGGCAACCGCGGCCCAAGGGCGGAGACCTATCGATATTTCGCCAATCTCGCCATCGGTCTCTGCGAGGGGGAGGCGGCCCTCGTGCGGCGCGTCTGGGCCGATGGGCGCGAAATTGACCTGACCGGCATCGAGATGCGCTTTTATCCCGGCAGCGCAACGCAATTGCCCGATCCGCTGATCGAGGCGAAACAGGGGAGCGGCAATGCTCCCGCCTTTCGCGGCCTCGCTTATGTCGTCATCGAGCGCCTGCCGCTTGAAGCCTATGGCAACCGCATTCCGCTCATGCAGTTCGAGGTGGTGCGGCCGGTCGGCGGGCTGGAGAAGTCGATCCGCGCCGTGACCGTCATTCCGGGCGCAACCGAACATGGTTACGCAACGGTACCGGTTTCCGAGCATACGGGCATGGGTGAAAGCCGCGTGATGAACCGTAACGGCCTGACGGCCGAGACGGACTGGCGCGCTGCCATCGATGAATTGCAGGCGCTTTGCCCCGCTCTTCAAAGCGTGGCGCTGGTGGTGAGCTGGTTCGGCACGGATATGCGGGCGGGCGAATGCCGCATCCTGCCGGGTGTTGAAGTGGGGGACCGGGAGGGCGAGACGGCGCCGTGGTCCGTTGCCGGCCTGACACGCGCCGGGGCGCATCCGGTCAGCCATCATCATGGCGGTCCCGCCTATGGCGGCACGCCGAATGATGAAGGTGTGCTGCAGGCGATAGCCGACCTCAAGGCGCGGGGCCTGAAGGTCTGCCTTTATCCCTTTGTGATGATGGACGTGCCGGCGGGCAACGGGCTGCCGGATCCCTATGGCAAGGCCGAACAGGACGCCTATGCCTGGCGGGGGCGCATCACCTGCTTTCCCGCACCCGGGAGGCCCGGATCGGCCGATCGTACCGCCGGTGCGCGGCTGGAGATCGATCGTTTCTGTTCCCGCGCCGAGGGCTATCGACGCATGGTGCTGCATTACGCCGACCTTTCGGTAAAAGCGGGAGGCGTCGACGCCTTCCTGATCGGTTCCGAACTGCGGGGGCTGACGGGGTTGCGCGACGACAACGGCGCCTTTCCCTTCGTGGAGGCGCTGGTGCGGCTCGCGCGCGATGTACGGGCTGTCGTCGGAAGGGCGACGAAACTAACCTATGCTGCGGACTGGAGCGAATATTTCGGTCACCAGCCGGCCGACGGCTCTGGGGACGTGTTCTTCCATCTCGATCCGCTCTGGGCGAGCCCCGACATCGACGCCATTGGCATCGACAATTACATGCCGCTCTCCGACTGGCGCGACGAAGATGCCGCAAACGGCAATCCTGACGGCATGACCGGCCCGGATGACGCTGTGGCCTTCCGCCGCGCCGTTACGGCTGGCGAGGGTTTCGACTGGTTTTATGCAAGCGAAGCCGACCGCACGGCCCGGCGGCGAACCCCCATTGCCGATGGCACAACCGCAAAGCCATGGGTATTCCGCTACAAGGACCTTCGAAACTGGTGGGAAAATCTCCATTACGATCGGCCCGGCGGGAAGGAGAGCACCACGCCGACCGCATGGAGGCCGGGCTCGAAGCCCATCTGGTTCACGGAACTCGGCTGCCCGGCGGTGGACAAGAGCGCGACACGCCCCAATGTCTTTCCCGATCCGAAATCGGCGGAAAACGCCTTTCCCCATTTTTCCCGCAAAAGCAGGGCGGACAGCCAGCAGCGGCGTTTTCTGGAGGCGCATCTGGGGCACTGGGAAAATGGCGATGCCGCGATGGTGGATACGAGCCGGATCTATCTGTGGACCTGGGATGCGCGGCCTTTCCCGGCTTTTCCGCAAAACGGTGCGACGTGGAGCGATGGCGGTAACTGGCGCACGGGCCACTGGCTTAACGGCCGGCTGGGAACGGCGACGCTTGCCGACACCATCGCCGCCATTTTGACGGATCACGGCTTTTCCGCTTTCGACGTCTCCGCCATCAGCGGCGATCTCATCGGTTATGTGCAAGGCGAGGTAACTTCGGCCCGCAGCCTGCTGGAGCCGCTGATCGCGGCATTTCAGCTGGATGTGGCGGAGGATGCCGGCACCCTGCGTTTCCGCTCCCGCAACGGGGCTGTCACGCCCGTTCGGGATATTTCCATTCTCGCCGATCCGGAGGGTGAACCGCTGTGGTCGGAAAATCGCGGCCACGACAGCGATTTCCCCGCGGAAGCCGTTCTGACCTCGTTCAACCCGGCGCTGGAGTACGAGCAGGCGAGCGTGCGTTCGCGGCGCGTGGAGAATGCCGGCAGCCGTGTCATGCGGCTCGATCTCAACGCCGCTCTATCTTCGGAAACGGCGCAAGCGGCGATCGAGGCGGCCTTGCGCGACAGCCGCCAAGCACGGCGCAGCCTGCGTTTTGCCCTGCCGCCGGGGCAGATTGCGCTGGAACCGGGTGACTGCATCCGTCTCTCAACGGATGCCTTTCCGCAGGCGCCCGCAGGTCGGTTCATGGTCAGCCGTATCGAGGATGGCGCGGTGCGGCAGGTGGAAGCGCGGGCCTTTTCCCCGGCCTTGTCAACTTTTGCCGGTGTGGCGGACGAGCGACGTGCCCGTGGCGCAAGCGGCAGCGAGGGTTTCGCGCCGGAAGTGCTGTTTCTCGATCTGCCGTATCAGGACGGTGCGGCGGCCGAGCAGTCGGCGCGAGTTGCCGCCTTCGCGAAACCCTGGCGGCACATCGTCGTCTCGGCCTCATCAGGCACGGAAGGATACGGCCAGCGCGTGACGCTCGACCGTCCGGCCAGGATCGCAACGCTGGCAATGCCGCTGAAGCCTGGACCCTCCGGTCGCTTCGACCGTGCAAATACCATCGTGCTCGATCTGCCTTTCGGCGAAGTTGCATCGGCCGAACCGCTTTCGGTGCTGAACGGCGAGAACCGCATCGCCGTGAGGGCGGCGAATGGTGTCTGGGAAATCGTCGCTTTCGCGAAGGCAGAGGAAACCGCGCGGTCGCGCTGGCGGCTTTCTGTTCTCCTGCGCGGCCTTGCCGGCACGGAAGACGCGTTGGCCATCGGTGCGCCGGCAGGGGCGCCGGTGGTTGTTCTGGATGCCGCGGTACAGCCGCTCGGTCTGCTCGCCGGAGAGCGTGGCCGGCGAATGAACTGGATTGTCGAGGCAGCGGAACAGGCCGGCGCGCCGGTCGGGCCTTTCTCCGTCGAGGCCGGATTTCGGGCGCTGACGCCGCTTGCGCCGGTGCATCTTGGCGGGCTGCGAAAAACGGATGGCGTTCTCATCAGCTGGAAACGCCGGGGGCGGATGGACGCCGATGGCTGGGACGCAAGCGAGATTCCGCTGGATGAAGCTTTCGAACGTTATCGGGTGGAGGTGCTGGACGGCGACGAGGTGCGGCGTACCGCCGACGTCTCGGAACCCTTCTGGTTTTATCCAGCAACAGCCGAACTCACAGATTTTCCGGCGCTGCGGGATCACATTTCCGTGCGAGTCCGCCAGCTCGGCCGCGCGGTGCCCCTGGGAGTGGCGGCACAGGCCGTTCTCCCGCTTTCATAAATGCCTGAAAACAAAGCAAAGGACGACAAGATGGACAGTACCAAACCGTGGTATCAATCCCGCACGATATGGGGCGCGCTGATTGCGGTCTTCGCCCCGCTTTTCACCATTGCCGGCTTTGATCTGCCCGCCGGACTTCACGGTGAGCTGGCCGACGGCCTGATGACCGTGGCCGGCGGAATTGGCGGTCTCATCGCGCTTTACGGCCGCCTTTCGGCGACCCGTGCGATCCGCTGACGCAGCCCGCGCAAGCGCCGCTCCCGTTCCGTCTTCCCGCTGCGGGGGCGGCATTCATTTGCCATTCAGACGCTTTGCGCTACATATTCGGTCACAATACGGTTCAAGACGCACCCGTTTTTTTTGTGGAAGTTTGTAGAATGGCATCACCTCTCATCATCGCGACGCTTGCAGCCGGGCTTTCCGGTTTCACGGCGCCCGAGGCTGATTTGCAGGGCCACTACATTCTCGCTGCCAGCGACTGCGGCGCGGCCGTGGCCCGCGTTGTACGCGAAACCGGCGGCCAGCTTCTTTCTGTCTATCCTTCCGGCGACGGTCAGTCCTGTGTCGTCACCGTTCTCGTCCAGGGAAATGGCGAGCGCCCGCGCAAGGTGACGATGCGCGTGCCGATGTAGCTTGCCCGCATCGCCGAAATATCGGAAAACGATCCGAGACATCTAGCATGACCGGCCACGCACGCGGGCCGGGAACAGGAAAGGGCGGACAATGCGTATTCTCGTTGTTGAGGACGATGCCAATCTCAATCGTCAGCTGACCGATGCTCTCAAGGAGGCCGGTTATGTCGTCGATCAGGCATTCGACGGCGAGGAAGGCCATTATCTCGGTGACACCGAGCCCTATGACGCCATCGTTCTTGATATCGGCCTGCCGCAACTCGATGGCATCACCGTCGTCGAAAAATGGCGCGCGGCCGGAAAGGCCATGCCTGTTCTCATCCTGACCGCCCGCGACCGCTGGAGCGACAAGGTGGCGGGCATCGACGCCGGCGCCGATGACTATGTGACGAAGCCTTTCCATGTCGAGGAAGTTCTTGCCCGTGTGCGCGCGCTCATCCGCCGCGCAGCCGGCCACGCTTCTTCCGAACTCGTCTGTGGCCCGGTCCGGCTCGACACAAAGTCCTCCAAGGCGACCGTCAACGGCACGACGCTGAAACTCACCTCGCACGAGTTCCGGCTCCTGTCCTATCTCATGCATCACATGGGTGAGGTCGTATCGCGCACGGAGCTGGTCGAGCATATGTACGATCAGGATTTCGACCGCGATTCCAACACGATCGAGGTATTTGTCGGACGTCTTCGCAAGAAGCTCGGGGTTGATCTGATCGAGACGATCCGTGGTCTCGGTTACCGGATGCAAGCGCCGGCAGATGCGAAGTAATTCTCTCACCGCCCGCGTCCTGCTGCTCGCCTCGCTCTGGTCGGTGCTGGCGCTGGTGGTGATCGCCGTCGTGATCTCGACGCTTTACCGCCAGGGCGTGGAGCGCAGCTTCACCGATCTTCTCAGGGCACAGCTCTATAACGTCATCAATTCCGTGACGATTTCCAACGAAAATACGTTGGCCGGCAGCCCGCAGCTTGGCGATCTGCGCTTTTCGCAGCCCGATACCGGCTGGTACTGGGTTGTCGAGCCGCTCGGAAATTTCCAGACCGCGCCGCTGGTCTCTTCCTCGCTCGGCGTTTCCACCCTTCCGGTGCCGAGCATTCTCGACGCCCCCTTCGACAACCGCTACGAGCGCTTTTATGCCGTCACCGACGAGGCCGGCAATCAGGTGCGGGTGGCGGAAACCGAAGTCGTGCTGGATGGCGAGGGGCGTGCAGCGCGTTTCCGTGTCTCCGGCAATCTGAACGTCGTGGAAGACGATGTGCGGGACTTCTCCAACAGCCTCTATCTGGCGCTTGCCGTTTTTGGTGTCGGAAGTCTTGTCGTCAATGGTCTTGCCATTCTCTACAGTCTGCGGCCGCTCGATCAGGCTCGCGTCGCACTTGGCAAGATCAGGGGCGGAGAGGCGGAAAGCCTCGAAGGCGAATTCCCGCGCGAAATTCAGCCGCTCGCCAACGAGGTCAACGCACTGATCGATAGCAACCGAAGGCTTGTGGAGCGCGCGCGCATGCAGGTCGGCAATCTCGCCCATTCACTGAAGACGCCGATTGCCGTTCTCCTGAACGAAGCCCGCACGCTCGATCCGCAGCACGGCGATCTGGTGCGGGCGCAGGCGGACGCCATGCAGGCGCAGGTGCAATCCTATCTCTCCCGCGCCCGCATCGCCGCCCAGCGCGGCTCCATCCTTGCCCGCGTGGAGGCCGAACCGGCGCTGGAACGGCTGGTGCGCGTCATGCGCCGCCTGAACCCTGACAAGCAGTTCGTGCTGAATTTCGAGCAACCCGGCGCGGTACTCGGCATGGAGCAGCAGGATCTGGAAGAGGTCGTCGGCAATCTTCTCGAAAATGCCGCGCGTTTTGCACAGACGCGTGTGGTCATTACGCTGGCGACCGGTACGCACCCATCCTCCGACGCCGAAATCGCCCGTCGCGCCTGGGTGGAGCTGACGGTGGAGGATGATGGGCCGGGGCTTGAGCCGGAACAGATCAGCGAAGCGATGAAGCGTGGGCGGCGATTGGATGAGAGCCGCCCCGGCACGGGCCTCGGATTGTCGATCGTTTCAGAGGTGGTGTCAGAGTACCATGGCCGCTTTTCGCTGTCGCGCAGCGCCATCGGCGGGTTGAAGGCAGATCTGATTTTGCCCGGCCTTTCGAAAGAGCTTGCGTGAGCCGAGAAAAAAGGCAAGAAATTCAACGCTGGTATATTGATGCAATGCGGTAGGAAAGAGGACAGGGTTTGGTTGACGTGTATGATGGCTGCCGCTCCGTGACGATGCGTTCGCTGGTGTCACGCCCGGCACTTCTCTCGATCCTGTGCGTTTCCATGCTGAGCGCCTGCACCACCACGGGCACCCGCCCGGCAGGCGGCGGTCTTTTCGGCCGTTCGTCACAGCCCTCCACGCCCTTCCTTGCCAATCTGGAAGGCGGTATTGTCGGGCGAAGCGGCGTGCAGCTTGACAGGGGTGACCAGACAAAGGCGCTGGAGGCCGAATATAAGGCGCTGGAAACGGCCCCGGTCGGCACGCCTGTCACCTGGACGGGCGATGACGCCAGGGGCCAGGTGGTCGCCAATGCGCCCTATCAGGTTGGCAACCAGAACTGCCGGCAATATTCGCACACCCTGACGGTAGACGGACGCGAAACCCGGGCGCGTGGCGCAGCCTGCCGCAATGCCGATGGAAGCTGGTCGCCGCTGACATAACCGGTTTGACGCAAATCAAGGTCACGGGCCCTTTGCGATGACAAGAGAGGCATGGCGGTGCAGCCGGGGGAGGGGCCTGCGGTGCGGCGTGATGTCTCAAATTCGCGTCATCCCTGCGCTTCATGTTTCCATGTGCCGCGCATTCGAGTAATTGAGCCTTATGTTCTGGATTGTCGTTGCGATATTGACGGCGGCTGTTGCCATCGTCCTGATGTACCCGCTGATGCGGAAGACCGAGGCGCCGCAGACGCGCCGTGACGGTGAGGTTGCCGTTTATCGTGACCAGCTGGCCGAACTGGACCGCGAACGCGCCGCCGGCCTGATCGGGCAGACCGAGGCGGATTATGCCCGCGCCGAAATCGGCCGCCGTCTGCTTGCCGCCGCCGAAGCGGAGGAGCAACCCGGCAAGGAAACCCGGCCGCGCCGGCACAATCTCGCCGCCAGCCTGATCACCATTCTGTTGCCGGCGCTGGGTCTCTGTCTCTACATCTGGAACGGCAGTCCGGAGGTGCCGGACATGCCGCTCGAGGCACGCCTTGAAAAGCCCGGCAACGACATGAATCTGCTGGTCGCAAGGGCCGAAAGGCATCTGGCGCAGAACCCGGATGATGGCGCGGGCTGGGACATTCTGGCGCCGATCTATTTCAAGATGCAGCGGCTTGGCGACGCCGAGCTCGCCTATCGCAATGCGCTTCGCATTCTGGGCCCGAGCGCCGAACGATTGACGGGCCTTGGCGAAACGCTGGTGGCCGGCAATGACGGTATCGTCATCGAGGCGGCGCGGGATGCATTTGCCGAGGCGGAAAAGCTGAAACCCGGCAACCCGCGTGCCCGCTTCTATCTCGCGCTGTCGCTGGAACAGGCCGGCAAGGCGGAGGAAGCACGCGCGGCCTTCACTCAGCTGGCGGCAGACGCCCCGGCTGGCGCGCCATGGCTGCCCCTGGTGCGCGAGCATATTGCCCGGACTGGCGGCGAAACGAAGCCTGCCGCACCCGGCCCGACGACCGAGGACATGGCGGCGGCAAAAGACATGACGGCGACCGACCGGCAGGCGATGATTGAAGGTATGGTGGCGAGCCTCGACGCCAAGCTGAAGGATAACCCGGCCGATTTCGAAGGGTGGATGCGGCTCGTGCGTGCCTATTCTGTGCTGAAGAACGAAGCCAAGGCCGGAGAGGCGCTGCGGGCGGGGCTGAAAGCTTTTCCGCCGGAGGGTGAGCAGGGCAGGCAGCTTCTGGCGCTGGCGAAGCAACTCGGCGTTTCCGCCGGACCGATCCGCATGAACGGGAAACACGATGCCGCGCCGCAGGGAGTGACACAATGACCCGCAAACAGAAACGACTCGCGATCATCGGCGGCGGCATGAGCTTCATCGTGGCGGCCGTGCTGCTGGTCATGTTCGCCTTCGGCCAGTCCATCGCCTATTTCTACATGCCGGCCGATCTGGAAAAAACGCCCGTCAACCCCGGCACGCGCATCCGCCTTGGCGGGCTGGTGGCGGAAGGGTCGATCAAGCGCGGCGAGGGCCGCACGGTGAGCTTCACGGTGACGGATGGCGAAGCGACCGTGCCGGTCAGCTATACCGGCATCCTGCCCGATCTCTTCCGCGAAGGGCAGGGCGTGGTGACCGAAGGCATGTTCGATGCCGCGACCCACGGTTTCGTGGCCGACAGCGTGCTTGCCAAACACGACGAGAACTACATGCCGAAGGAAGTTGCCGACCGGCTGAAGGACAAGGGTCTGTGGCAGCAAGGCGCAGAGGGAGAGAAACCCGCGGCCGCAACGCCGGCCGCCGGCACGGCTTCGACTGACAAGACCGGAGCAACCAAATGATCAACGAGATCGGCCATTACGTTCTGGTGCTGGCGCTTGGCGTGGGGCTGATCGTGTCCACGCTGCCGGTCATCGGCGCGCGCCGCAACGACCGGGCGCTGATGGACATCGCTTCGCTCGGCTCGGTGCTGATGTTCCTGCTCGTTGGTTTGTCCTTCGCGGCGCTGACGCGGGCCTATGCCGTCTCGGATTTTTCCGTGCGCAACGTCTGGGAAAACTCCCATTCGCTGATGCCGATGATCTACAAGCTGACCGGTGTATGGGGCAATCACGAGGGCTCCATGCTGCTTTGGCTGCTCATCCTCGTGTTTTTCAGCGCGCTCGTCGCCACCTTCGGCCGCAACCTGCCTGAAACGCTCAAAGCCAATGTTCTTGCCGTGCAGGCATGGATTTCCGTCGCCTTCCTGCTGTTCATCCTGCTCACCTCCAATCCGTTTCTGCGGCTGGAGCCGGTGCCGGCCGAAGGGCAGGATCTGAACCCCATCCTTCAGGATTTCGGCCTCGCCATTCATCCACCGCTGCTTTACCTCGGTTATGTCGGCTTTTCCGTCTGCTTCTCCTTCGCCGTTGCCGCATTGCTGGAAGGCCGTATCGATGCCGCCTGGGCGCGGTGGGTGCGGCCATGGACGCTCGCCGCCTGGACCTTCCTGACCGCCGGCATCTCCATGGGTTCCTACTGGGCCTATTACGAACTCGGCTGGGGCGGCTGGTGGTTCTGGGACCCGGTGGAAAACGCCTCCTTCATGCCGTGGCTTGCCGGCACCGCGCTGCTGCATTCGGCGCTGGTCATGGAAAAGCGCGAGGCGCTGAAAATCTGGACCGTGCTTCTGGCGATCATGACCTTTTCGCTCTCGCTGCTCGGCACCTTCCTCGTTCGCTCCGGTGTTCTCACCTCCGTGCATGCCTTCGCCACCGATCCGAGCCGCGGCATCTTCATTCTCGGCATTCTGACCGTCTTCATCGGCGGCGCCTTCGCGCTCTTTGCATGGCGTGCGCCGTCGCTCAAAGCCGGCGGGCTATTTGCGCCGATTTCGCGTGAGGGATCGCTGGTTCTCAACAACCTGATCCTGACGGTCTCCACCGCGACCGTGCTGATCGGCACGCTCTATCCGCTCATTCTGGAAACGCTGACAGGCGAAAAAATCTCGGTCGGTGCGCCTTTCTTCAATCTCACCTTCGGCCTCCTGATGATCCCGATCCTGATCGTCACCCCGTTTGGGCCGATGCTCGCCTGGAAACGCGGCGATCTCCTGGGCGCATTCCAGCGGCTCTATGTGGCGGCAGCGCTCGCCGCTCTGGCGGGACTGACGCTCTGGTACATTGAAAATGGCGGCCCGGTACTGGCCGCACTCGGCATCGCTGCCGGTTTCTGGCTGATCCTCGGCGCATTTGCCGATCTCTGGTATCGCGCCAATTTCGGCAAGCTCGCTTTCGGTATTGCGTTTCGCCGCCTCAAAGGCCTGCCGCGCTCGGCCTTCGGCACGGCGCTGGCGCATATGGGTCTTGGAATCACCGTTCTCGGCATCGTCATCGTCACCACCTATGAGACCGAGACGGTGCTGGAAATGAAAGAGGGCATGGCGGCGGAAGCGGGCGGCTACAGCCTGACCTTCGACGGCATCCGCCACGCCGTCGGACCGAACTTCACCGAGGATCGCGGCCATTTCACCGTGCGCAAGGCAGGCGTGGAAGTTGCGGATGTCTGGTCGTCCAAGCGGCTTTACACGGCCCGGCGCATGCCGACGACGGAAGCCGGCATCCTGACCTTCGGTCTCAGCCAGCTCTATGTCTCGCTTGGTGACCCCATGGCGGATGGCGGCATGGTGGTGCGCATCTGGTGGAAACCCTTCATCCTGTGCATCTGGGGCGGCACGCTGTTCATGATGGCGGGCGGGTTCATTTCTCTCTCGGACAGGCGATTGAGAGTGGGGGCGCCGAATCGCAAGGCGAAGCCGGTGCGGGCTGCAATGCCGGAGGCGGCGGAATGAGTGTGGAGCGTGCGGCAGGTTTCTTCTCCCCCACGGGAAGAAGTGCCGAGCAAAGCGAGGCGATGAGGGGGAAGCCGCATACACTGAGAGTTATGGCTGGCGTGGTCCCCCTCATCCGACCCTTCGGGCCACCTTCTCCCCGGCGGGGAGAAGAAATGCGCCGCACTCTTTCGGGATTGCCTCGGATGCTGGCGGGTTTTCTGCTTCTCTTCGCTGTGCTTGTCTCAGCATCTCCCGCTTCCGCCTTCAACCCGGATGAAGTCCTCAAGGACCCCGTGCTCGAACAGCGAGCCCGCAACCTCACCTCCCAGCTTCGCTGCATGGTATGCCAGAACCAGTCGATCGATGACAGCAACGCCGAACTGGCGCGTGACCTGCGCGTTCTGGTGCGCGAACGGCTGGTCGAGGGTGACAGCGACAAGGCGGTCATCGATTATGTCGTGTCGCGCTATGGCGAATTCGTGCTTCTCAAACCGCGCCTCAGCCTGCGCACCGTGCTTTTGTGGGGCGCACCCATCGGCCTCACGCTCGTGGGAATTTTCGCCGTCTTCGTCTTTTCGCGTCGCCGCGCCACCCTTGAACAGCCACAAAAACTGAGCGCGGATGAAGAAGAAAGAATTCGCAACCTCATTGAAAAATAACTGTTTTTCATTTTTTCCCACGGTTCTTTTTCAACATTACGGATTTTTCATTCCTCAGACACTTCGCCGTAAGGTGTCGCCTCCTATATCTTCATCATCCACCGCTTCCCCGGTCACACGGGTTCCAGTCTGAATGAAGAAAGAAGGTACACCATGTCTCATTCGCAAAAAGGCCATTCCTCGCTGAAGACAGCCCTGAAGGCCACGACGGTTGGCGGCCTTGCGGCGCTGATGCTTTCCACCGGCATTGCCGCACCTATCCTCCACTCTTTTGCGGCCCCCGTCGAGGTGACTGCGCCGCAGGTTCCGAGCTTCGCCAATGTGGTCGATGCGGTATCGCCCGCCGTCGTCTCCGTTCGCGTTCAGTCGAACGTGCAGCCCGCTTCCGATGATTCCAGCAATTTCTCCTTTAATTTCGGTGGCCGTGGCCTTGACCAGCTTCCGGATGACCATCCGCTCAAGCGCTTCTTCAAGGAATTCGGCGGCCCGAACCAGGATCGCTCCGACCGCGGCCCCAATCGCCACCGTGACGGCAAGGGTCCGCTGCGCCCCGTCGCTCAGGGCTCCGGCTTCTTCATTTCCGAAGATGGTTACATCGTCACCAACAACCACGTCGTCGATGACGGCTCCGCCTACACGATCGTGATGAATGACGGCACCGAACTCGACGCCAAGCTCGTCGGCCGCGATCCGCGCACCGATCTGGCGCTCCTCAAGGTCGATGTGAACCGCAAGTTCACCTACGTTCAGTTTGCCGATGACAGCAAGATCCGCGTCGGTGACTGGGTCGTCGCCGTTGGCAATCCCTTCGGCCTTGGCGGCACGGTGACTTCCGGCATTATCTCGGCCCGTGGCCGTGATATCGGCTCCGGCCCCTATGACGACTACCTGCAGATCGACGCCGCCGTGAACCGCGGCAACTCGGGCGGTCCCGCCTTCAACCTCAACGGTGAAGTGGTTGGCATCAACACCGCCATCTTCTCGCCCTCGGGCGGCAATGTCGGCATCGCCTTCGCCATTCCGGCATCGGTCGCCAAGGACGTGATCGCCGACCTGCAGAAGGACGGCAAGGTAGAGCGCGGCTGGCTCGGCGTGCAGATCCAGCCCGTCAGCAAGGACATCGCCGAATCGCTCGGCCTTTCCGAAGCCAAGGGCGCCCTGGTCGTTTCGCCGCAGTCCGGCTCGCCGGGCGACAAGGCAGGCATCAAGCAGGGTGACATCATCACCGCCGTCAACGGCGAACCCGTCAAGGATGCCCGAGACCTGTCACGCCGCATCGGCGGCATGGCGCCGAACAGCAAGGTGGAAATCTCGCTGTGGCGCGGTGGCAAGTCTCAGTCGGTCACGGTGACGCTCGGTGATCTCGCCAGCGACGATGCCTCCAAGGCGACCCCGAGCCAGAACGACGATAAGGGCGGTCAGTCTTCCAGCGAGAAGGTGCTGTCCAGCCTCGGCCTGACGGTGGCCCCCGCCGATGACGGCAACGGGCTTGCCATCACCGATGTCGACCCTGACAGCGATGCCGCTGCCCGTGGCCTGAAGACGGGTGAGAAGATCACCTCGGTCAACAACCAGCAGGTCGCATCCGCCGCCGATATCGAGAAGATCCTCGAGCAGGCGAAAAAGGACGGACGCTCCAAGGCGCTGTTCCAGATCCAGACGGATGACGGCAGCCGCTTCATCGCTCTGGATATCGACCAGGGTTGATAGGCTGAAAGGCGATGCCGGTTCTTTCGGGAGCCGGCGTCGCTAAGGAATGTGTCTCGCCTATAGGACGAGGCAGAACATATGGAGTGAGCGCGTGCCACTTGTTTCTTCTCCCCGAGGGGAGAAGGTCGCGGCAGCGGGATGAGGGGGCAAGGGTAGCGATAGACTGCGCGCTTGCCCCCTCATCCGACCCGTCGGGCCACCTTCTCCCCTGCTGGGAGAAGAAAGGACCCGCAACGCCGGTCCGGGCAGTATCGCGGAGGAAACCTCATGGAAAACAAGGTTCAGGAAATGTCTGTCGCATCTGTTTCCGGTTGTGCGGAAAAGGGCGAGGGCGCTATTGTCCCGCACATGAAGATTCTTGTCATTGAAGACGACCTCGAGGCTGCGGCCTATATGACCAAGGCGTTCCGCGAAGCCGGGATCGTCGCCGACCACGCCAGCGATGGTGAAAGCGGCCTGTTCATGGGCTGCGAGAATGTCTACGACGTCATGGTGATCGACCGCATGTTGCCGCGCCGCGACGGGCTTTCCGTCATCAGCGAACTGCGCCGCCGCGGCATCGAGACGCCGGTTCTTATCCTTTCAGCGCTGGGGCAGGTGGATGACCGCGTGACCGG
The DNA here is from genome assembly GCF_037203725.1 of Agrobacterium sp. CMT1. NCBI lineage: Bacteria > Pseudomonadati > Pseudomonadota > Alphaproteobacteria > Hyphomicrobiales > Rhizobiaceae > Agrobacterium > Agrobacterium sp. CMT1. The sequence continues at coordinate 78,413 of NZ_JBBCAR010000001.1, read as the reverse complement.
CCTGCGTGCCGGCGGTGACGATTATCTGCCGAAACCCTATGCCTTCTCCGAACTGCTCGCCCGTATCGAAGTGCTTGGCCGACGCAAGGGCAAGCCCGAGCAGGACATGATCTATCGCGTCGGCGATCTCGAGTTGGACCGCCTGTCCCACGATGTGCGCCGGGGTGGCAAGGAAATCCTCCTTCAGCCGCGCGAATTTCGCCTGCTGGAGTATCTGATGAAGAATGCCGGTCAGGTGGTGACCCGCACGATGCTTCTCGAAAATGTCTGGGATTACCATTTCGATCCGCAGACCAATGTCATCGACGTGCATGTTTCCCGCCTGCGCTCGAAGATCGAGAAGGACTTCGAGAAGCCGCTGCTGAAGACCATTCGCGGCGCGGGCTACATGATGAAGGACGAGGGCTGATTGCCGAAAATGGCCCGCCTCAGAATATTGTTCAGGTCGACAGCGGTGCGCCTTTCGGCGCTCTATATCCTGCTGTTTGCGCTCTGCGCGGCGTTCCTTGTTTTTTATGTCACTGCGCTTTCCGAAAGGCTGCTGAACCAGCAGACGCGTGACGCTGTGCTGCAGGAAGTCTCGGATGTGCAGCGCATCTATAATCGCGGCGGTATCAATCCGCTGCTGAGGATGATGGAGCGCCGTGCCCGCCAGCCGGGAGCGAGCCTTTACATCATCGCCGGACCGAATGGTGAAATTCTGGCCGGCAACGTCGCCTCCGTGCAGCCCGGTGTTTTCGACAAGGAAGGCTGGACCGGCTTTCCCTTCCGTTATGAGCGTTATTCCGAGAGCGGCGACAGCGTGCAGCATCTTGCCACGGCCAATGTTTTCGTTCTGGACAACGGGCTGCGCATCCTGATCGGCCGCGACCTCGGCGAGCCGACCAAATTCCGCGCCCTGGTGCGTAATGCCCTGATGGTGGCGCTCGCCATCATGAGCGGCGGCGCCCTGCTGATCTGGTTCGGCATCGGCCGCAATGCACTGAAACGAATCGACCGCATGTCGGCGGCAACCAAGAAGATCATGGCCGGCGACCTTTCGCAGCGTCTGCCGCAGGGCCGCTCCGGCGATGAGTTCGACAGGCTGTCCGGCTCGCTTAACGCCATGCTTGGCCGCATCGAGAAGCTGAATGAAGGCCTACGGCAGGTTTCCGACAATATCGCCCATGACCTGAAGACGCCGCTGACGCGCCTGCGCAACAAGGCCGCCGCGGCACTGGACGATGATGACGAAACGAAACGCCGCGCAGCCCTTGAAGGCATTATCGCCGAGTCCGACCAGCTCATCCGCACTTTCAATGCGCTGCTGATGATTTCCCGTGTCGAGGCCGGTTCCATCGCCGCCGAAATGACTGAAGTGGACGTCTCGGCGATTGCCGAAGACAGCGCCGAACTCTACGAGCCGGTGGCCGAGGATGCGGGGCTCGCGCTGGAAACCGAAATCGAACAGGGCCTCATCGTCAAGGGCAACCGTGAATTGATCGGCCAGGCGCTTTCAAACCTGATAGACAACGCCATGAAATATGCCTGCGAAGGCGAGGGTGACAAAAAACTCGTCGTTCGTCTGGCAAAGGCCCCTGGCGCAATCCTGCTTTCCGTTGCCGATAATGGTCCCGGTATTCCTGCCGACAAGCGCGGCGAGGTGCTGAAACGCTTCGTGCGGCTGGATGAAAGCCGCTCCAAGCCCGGCACGGGCCTTGGCCTGTCGCTGGTAGAAGCGGTGATGGAACTGCATGGCGGGTCGCTGGAGCTTTCGGACACCGACGCTTCCAACACCGCCTGCCCGGGGCTGACAGTCTCCATGGTTTTTCCAGACAATGGCCGCTGAAGAGAGCCGGCGAGTGTATTCCGGCGGGGAGTTGTGCCCCGCCAGACGACAATCCTCGCGTTAGAATGTGTAGGCCAGGCCTACCATCGCAAACGGCTGGATATCTTTTTTGGACAGCGGGCTGTCCTTGGCATCGCCCAGCAGGAAACCGACGCCTCCGGTGCCGGTGATCGACCAGTTCTCGGTCATCAGGTAGGTGACGGAAGCGCTGGCGTCGACGCGCTTGAAGCCGGATTTGGCGTCGAAGCGACGCAGGCCCGAACGGGCGGATTGCGCCGAGGTCACACCGAAATAGGATTTCATGTGCTTGTCGTCAGCCCAGGTGGCGGAGAGGTCCGCTCCGAGGATGAACTGGTCGACCTTATGGGAAACGCTCGCGCCGATCGAGGCTGTCAGGCCCTCGCTGCCATTGATGGTCTTGTCGACCTTGGCGTAGATTTCGAAGGGTTCAGCGTCATAGGCGATAACGCCGCCAATGACGCCGCCCGCCTTGATATCGCCCATCCCGCGCAGGTTTTTCCTGTCGTCCTTTTCCTTGCGCCCGGGCTCCCAGCCGCCTTTCACTCCCAGCCGGAAGCCGTTGCTGTTCAGCAGGTTGACGGTGACGCCGCTGAAATCGATGCTCAACATGTCCCCATAGGCGACGGAGACCAGCGGCACGGCGCCGGCCTCCAGCTTGTCCGACCCCTCATATTTCGGGGCATAGGCGGCGCCGACACCGAGCGTGATTTTCCAGTCGCTGGAACTGCTGTAGCGGGAATTATCGAAACCGGTCTGCGGATCGGCAATGCGGTCCGATTTCCCGATATCGGCGGCGAAAACCGGCGCGTAGACCGCTTGTGCCACCGGCAGCGCCGTCAGGCAAAGCGCCATGGCGCACAGGCTCTTTTGCCATTTCATTGTAAAAATCTGTTTCATGATCATATCCGTTGCAGCACCGCGTGTTTGAAAACCGGGGAGTCGGGTTTCGTTGAGGAGAACGCTACGTGGGCACAATTGCGGAGACATTACGCGGCATTGCGATGCGCCGCCGAAACCGCGGTCGCGCCAGCAGGGTTTCGGAAAATTCGGCAAAAGCGGTTTTCCTGATCGCAAAGCGCGCCGCATTTGTTACAACGCAGGTGATATGTGCCTGCAGGCTTCGGTGATGCAACGGCAGGATGGCTACCGTGGGAGAGCGGCCCGTCCTGAAAATCCGGTATGGCCGAAGGACAAATGGGCTCGGGAGAGGGAGAGAAGCATTGACGAAACCGGAAAGCGCCGAAAGGCGGCTGAACGACGTGCTGGCGGGCGTGATCCGCCCCTATACGCAGACCGAGCTGAAATCCGTGCTCTCCACTCTGAAAGACATCGGCAGAAGCGAGCCGGCGGTGGCCGCGCTGCTTGCCGACGAAAGCGCCCTGAAAGACTTCGTCGCCGCGGCCTTCACGCTCTCCCCCTACCTGCGCGACATGGCGGCGGCCGATGAGGGGCTGTTGTCACTGGCCATTTCAAAACCTCTGGAGCCACTGCTCGCCGATCTCGTGCGTCAGGCGCGCGATTGCTGGAAACCGGGAGAGGACGGCGGCATACCGAGCGAAAACGAGGTAATGTCGAGGCTCCGGATCGCCAAACGGCGGCTCTCCTTCGTCGCGGCACTTGCCGATCTCGCCCGAATCTTCACTGCGCGTGACACGACCCGCTGGCTGAGCGACATGGCGGATGCAGCACTCTCCGCTGCCATCGATCATCTTCTGCTGTCGGCCCATGAGAGTGGCAAGCTGAAACTGAAGGATGTTGCCGCCCCCAGCGAAGGATCGGGCCTCATCGTGCTCGGCATGGGTAAGCTCGGTGCCCGCGAACTCAACTATTCCTCCGATATCGACGCCGTAGTGTTTTTCGAACCCTCCGCCGGGATCATGGACGACCCCTATGACGCGACGGAGAATTTCGGACGTATGATGCGCCGTCTGGTCCGCATCATGCAGGAGCGCACGGCCGATGGTTATGTCTTCCGCACCGATCTGCGGCTGCGGCCAGACCCGGGCTCCACACCGCTCGCCATCCCCGTGGAAGCGGCCCTGCTTTATTACGAGGGCAGGGGCCAGAACTGGGAACGCGCTGCCTATATCAAGGCACGGCCGGTGGCGGGCGATATCAAGGCGGGTGAGAATTTCCTGCGCGAGCTCACGCCCTTCATCTTCCGCAAATATCTCGATTATGCGGCGATTGCCGATATTCATTCCATCAAGCGGCAGATCCACGCCCATAAGGGCCACGGCGCGATTGCGGTGAAGGGCCACAATGTCAAGCTCGGGCGCGGCGGCATCCGCGAGATCGAGTTTTTCGCCCAGACGCAGCAGCTGATCGCCGGCGGCCGAATGCCGGCGCTGCGGGTGCGCGCAACGCAGGAGGCGCTGGCGGCGCTGACCGAGGCGAAATGGATCGACGCCGAGACCCGTGACAGCCTGACGGATGCCTATTGGTTCCTTCGCGAGGTGGAACATCGCATCCAGATGGTGCGCGATGAGCAGACCCATGTGCTGCCCGATACCGAAGCCGAACTGAAGCGCATCGCCTTCATGCTGGGTTTCGAGGATACCAAGGCCTTCTCGGAAAAGCTGGAAGAGGTGCTGCGGCTGGTGGAGCGGCGTTATTCGGCGCTGTTCGAACAGGAAGTGAAACTGTCAGGCGAGGCCGGCAATCTGGTGTTCACCGGTCAGAAGGACGATCCCGATACGTTAAAGACGCTCTCCGCCCTCGGTTTCGAGCGGCCGGAGGATATCTCCCGCGTCATCCGCACCTGGCACAATGGCCGCTACCGGGCGACGCAGTCGGTCGAGGCCCGCGAGCGGCTGACGGAATTGACGCCGGACCTGCTGCGCGCCTTTGGTGAGAGCAAGCGGGCCGACGAGGCGCTGCTGCGCTTCGACAATTTCCTCTCCGGCCTGCCGGCAGGCATCCAGCTTTTCTCGCTGCTCGGCAACAACCCGGCGCTGCTCGACCTGCTGGTAACGATCATGTCCTCCGCGCCGCGTCTGGCCGAAATCATCGCCGCCCGCCCGCATGTCTTTGACGGCATGCTGGACCCGGCTTTGATGAGCGACATCCCGACACGCGATTATCTCGCCCACCGCATGGGCAGTTTCCTCTCCAATGCCCGCCATTACGAGGATATTCTCGACCGGCTGCGCATCTTTGCCGCCGAGCAGCGCTTCCTCATCGGCGTCAGGCTTCTGACCGGCGCGATCCGTGGCGAAGTCGCCGCCCGTGCTTTCACCCATCTTGCCGATCTGGTGATCGAGGCGGCGTTGAATGCGGTGCTGGCGGAGATGGAGGCGGCACATGGGCCCTATCCCGGCGGCCGTGTCGCCGTGATGGGAATGGGCAAGCTCGGCTCCTTCGAACTGACGGCCGGATCGGATGTCGATCTCATCCTGCTTTACGATTATGATGATGCCGCCCATGAATCGACCGGCGCAAAACCGCTCGATGTGGTGCGTTATTTCACCCGCGTGACCCAGCGGTTGATTGCCGCCCTGTCGGCCCCCACGGCAGAAGGCGTGCTTTACGAGGTCGACATGCGGCTTCGCCCCTCCGGCAACAAGGGGCCGGTGGCGACCCGCATTTCCGCCTTCGAAAAATACCAGCGTGAGGAGGCCTGGACCTGGGAACATATGGCGCTGTCGCGCGCCCGCCTGATCTGCGGCGATGCCTCGCTGATGGAAGATGCGCGCCGCATCATTGCTTCCGTCCTGTCGCAAAAGCGGGATGTGGCCAAGGTCTCGGCCGATGTGCTGGAAATGCGCAGCCTCATCGAGCAGGAAAAACCGCCGGAAAATAATTGGGACTTCAAACTCATCAATGGCGGCCTGATCGATCTCGAATTCATCGCCCAATATCTGGCGCTGGTAGGGCCTGCGAAGGGGCTTGCCGCGCACGAACCGGGGCGCAACACGGCCGAGGCGCTTCAGGCGCTCGCCGCTCCGGTGATGGAGCCGCAGGCCTTCGATGACTGCATGGCGGCGATGGGGCTTTATACCGAGATATCGCAGATCGTAAGGCTGTGCATCGACGGCACGTTCAATCCGAAGGAAGCGCCGGCGGGCCTCACTGATCTCGTGTGCCGAGCGGGGGATTGCCCTGACATTCCGACGCTGGAGGGAGAGGTGAAGCGGCTGGCGAAGGCGGTGCGGAAGGCGTTTGTGGCGGTGGTGAAGAATGGGGGGTGATGTCGGTGGGTGTGGCTTACCCCCCTCTGCCCTGCCGGGCATCTCCCCCACAAGGAGGGAGATCGGCAAGATGCGCTATCGCCACTTCATTCTCTAACGTCGAGATGGGCAAAACCTTGCCGCATATCTATCTCCCCACCTGTGGGGGAGATGCCCGGCAGGGCAGAGGGGGGTGAACCACGCCCACCAAGCTTCAATGCACCGTCCCACAAACCCCCGCCGCATGCGGAATAATAATCGTCACCACCGTCCCACGCCCCTCACACGAGCGGATCTTCATCGTTCCGCCATGCAGCTTCACCAGCGAGCGGGAAATCGCAAGCCCGAGACCGGAGCCGCCCTGGCTCTTGGCATATTGGCTCTGCACCTGCTCAAAGGGCTGACCGATCTTTTCCAGCGCCTGTGTCGGAATGCCGATACCGGTGTCGGCGATGGTGAGGATCATCGCAGCCTCATGCACATGGGTGCGCAGCGCAATGCTGCCGCCGTCGCCGGTGAATTTCACGGCGTTGGAGAGCAGGTTGAGCATGATCTGCTTCATGGCGCGGCGGTCGCCCTGCATGGTGAGGCCGGCGCAGACCTTCTGCTGCACGGTGATGTTCTTCTGTTCGGCCTGGATGGCGGTCAGACGCAGGGTCTCTTCGATCAGCGGCGCGAGATCGATGGTCTCGCGGTTGATGCGCATATGGCCCGCCTCAATCTTCGACATGTCGAGAATATCGTTGATGACGTTGAGCAGATGTTTGCCACTGTCATGGATGTCGCGCGCATATTCGGAATATTTGGGAGAACCCACGGGGCCGAACATCTCGTTCAGCAGTATTTCGGAGAAGCCGAGGATGGCGTTGAGCGGCGTGCGCAGCTCATGGCTCATATTGGCAAGGAATTCCGATTTCGCCCGGTTGGCGGCCTGGGCGCGCTCTTTTTCGGCAAGGTAGTTGGCGTTGGCGTCAGAAAGCTCGGTCTTCTGGCGCTCCAGCTTGTGCTGCGAGGCGGAGAGATCGCCGATGGTGGCCATCAGTCGCCGCTCGGAATCGCGCAGCCGTTCCTGGTGGCGCTTCAGAAGCGTGATGTCGGTGCCGACTGAGACGAGGCCGCCATCGCGGGTGCGGCGTTCGTTGATCTGCAGCCAGCGATCGTCGGCAAGCTGCACCTCCGTGGTGCGGGACAGGCCGGACTGATCGGGATCGGCAACGCGACGTTCGACGACCGGCCGGGCTGCTGCGGCATAAACCGTGGATTTCTCCGTGCCTGCCACCAGCACGCTGTCCGGCAGGCCATAGGCCTTCTGGTAATGGGTATTGCACATGACGAGACGGTCGTTCTTGTCCCACAGCACGAAAGCTTCGGACGTGGATTCGATGGCGTCGGCAAGGCGCTGGTCGGCCTCGGCATAGCGCTGCGCAAGGCGGTGCTGTTCGGTGACATCCATGGCAATGCCGATGACACGCGGCCCATTATTGGTGCGGATGACCTGGGCGCGGGCACGCAACCAGACATAATGGCCCTTGGTGTGGCGCATGCGGAAGATCTGGTCGATCTGGCGCAGGTTGCCGCAGCCGACAGCCCGGGCGAGCTCATAGAGATTGCCGTCTTCGGAATGCATCATTCGCGCCGCATCGGAGAAGGAGAGCGGTGTCGCCCTGGGCGGCATACCGAGAATCTCGTAAAGCGAACCGGACCAGAACATGCGCCGGGTGGAAAGGTCGAAATCCCACAGGCCGCAACGGCCGCGCGAGAGCGCCGTCTCTACCCGCAGGTTGGATTCGGCGAAGATGTCGTCGGCATCGCGGGCGCGCTTCACCTGCATGTAATAGGCATAGAGCACCACGAGCAGGATGGAGGAAATGCCCGCGAACAGCGTGACATTCATGGCGATTTCGCTGCGCCAGAACGAGCGGATCGGCTGCAGCGACCGCGCCGCGATGACCATGGCACCATCGTTTCCGAAGGGGATCATCGTCGCGTAATGCTGCTGGCCGTCTATATTGGTCTCGATGGTTCCGGGAGCGCCGGGAAAACGCTGCACGATGGCGATTTCCGGCAGCAGGGCAGGCAGGGAGGTGCCAATGTAAAGCATTGCCTCCTTGCCGGAACCGGCAAAAATACGACCGTTGCTGCCCGACAACAGCACCATGGTGCCATCGGCAAGACTTCCCTGCGGCAACGCGGCGACAAGGCTTGCCTCGGCGCGGGTGCGGTCCTGCGAGGTGAAAACAGTGCCGTCGTTCAGCAGGGCCGCCTTGGCGGTCAGCGCCGTCAAAGCCGTGGAGTGGCGGGCGGCTTCTTCCATGCGGCTGTATTCGGCGACGATGCCCAGCATGCGCGAGGCCGCCACGACCACCAGAAATGCGAGGATGAGAATGGGAATGAGGCGCTTCAGCAGGGTCTCGACCTGCGGCATGGGCCGTTCCGCGCCGCTCATCAAACCCATCAGGTCACTGGAAAGCTTTTCGCCCCAGGCCGCTAGATCAGAAAATTTGGCATACGGCCGCTCATCGCCCGCAGTCGCCCGCCGCACGTTCGTCATTGTCCCGCCTTTTAGATGTCCCCGTGATTCGAAGCGCCGCCGCTCGAATATCTCTAATGAATCAAATGCGATTCGCCCTGTCCAGAGGCAAAAGTTAAAAGAATTTTAACCCCTTGAACCGACTCCGTATTTTTTCGGGACAGTCTGCTTCCGCTTCGGCAAAAGCGGGATTCATGAAGAAAAACAGTGAGCCGGCGCTTCAATTCCGGCTGCTTGGGAACGCCGCGTGTAACGTTTCAGGCTCCGTCGAAGGCATCGAGAGCAGGACCAAGCGCGCTGATCACGCCATTTCCGGCGGCAGGAAGACCGGTGAGCACCGCGCTGATGATATCGTCACGGCTCGCACCGCGCGCCTTGGCTTCCATCACATGAAAACCGACGCCGCTTTCCAGGCGGAGGGCGGCAAGGATGCCGATGTAGATCAGGCTCTGTGTCTTCACGTCGAGCGTGGACGCGGTCCCGAGGGCCTGCACGGCCTGAAACCACGCCGCCTTATGGTCTGGAGCATCGCTGATGAAACGCTGAAACGAAGCGCTTGTTCTGGACATATCCGTCATCTGAGGTTCCTGTCTGATCCCGGGCCAACCGCGGCCCTTCGCACGAAGGATGCTGCATGATGCACGACGCCGCCTTGATGGAAATCAAGACGGCGTCGCGGAATGGGTCAGAATGTCGGAGCTTCGGCGGAAAGTCAGCCCTTCAGGATACGCCCGACGATATCGCTTACATCCGTCGAGAGGCCTTTCGCCTCGGCAATGGTGGAAAGCGCTGCTTTCGCATGGTCGGCGCGGCTTGCCTCAAGTGAGCGCCAGGAGCGCATGGACGTGAGAATGCGGGCGGCAAGCTGCGGATTGCGTTTGTCGATGGCGATGATCTGCTCTGCGAGGAACCGATAGGCGGCGCCATCGGCACGGTGAAAGCCGGTAGGATTGGAAAAGGCGAGCGTGCCGACGAGCGAACGTACCCGGTTCGGATTGGTGGCGATGAAATGTTTCGATTTCATCAGTGCCTTGATACGATCAAGCGCGCCTTCGCCGGGAATGGCGGCCTGCAGCGAAAACCACTTGTCGAGCACCAGTGCATTGTCGGCGAAGCGTTTTTCGAAAGCGGCAAGCGCTTCCTTCGTTTCCGCGCTGTCGGGGAAGCGCTGCGTCAGCACGCTGAGTGCATGGGCGAGATCGGTCATGTTGGTGGCGCCGGCATAGGCCTTCGCCGCCCGCTCCGGCGTTCCCTCGGCAAAGGCGAGGAAGGTCAGCGCACCGTTGCGCAGTGAACGCCGCCCGGCGCTTCCGGCATCGGGGCTGTAGGCCTCGCCATTGGCAGCATCGTCGGCAAGCCGCCGCAGTGTGTCCTGGCCGGCTGTCGCAATCGCCGTGATCGTGGCGTTGCGCGCCTTGTGGATGGCATCGGGATCCGTGTTTCTGCCGAGTTCGCGGGCGATATCGGTCTCGCTGGGCAGGGCGAGTGCCTGCGCCCGGAATGCCGGTTCAAGCGCGTCGTCGCCGATGATTTCGATGAGCGTCGCGATCAGGTCGGCATCGGTGCGGACGTCTTCGCCTTTCTGCACCGCCTTGGTGGCGGCGATCAGCACGGGCAGGGCGAGATCGGTCAGCGCCTGGAAACGCGCGAACATATCCGTCTCATGCCGGGCAATCTGCACCAGGTCGGCAGCATTCTGCTCGAAATGCAGGTTGATCGGCGCGGAGAAGCTGCGGTTGATCGACAGCACCGGCCGCGAGGAAATGCCGGAGAAGGAGAAGGTCTGGTTGCGCTGGGTCAAATGCAGTACGCCGTCGCGATACTCGCCGCCTTCGACGGCCTGCGGTTCGGCGATCTGACCATTATCGAGGATCAGCGCCAGCGAAAGCGGAATGTGGCGTGGCTGCTTCACCGGCTGGCCGGGGGTCGGCGCGGTCGTCTGTTCCAGCGTCAAGCTGAAAGTGGCCTTGCCGGCATCGTAAGCGGACGAAACGGAGACTAGCGGCGTGCCGGCCTCGGTGTACCATAGCGAGAACTGCGAGAGATCGCGACCGCTGGCATCGGCAAAGCTCCTGACGAAATCTTCGACCGTTGCCGCTTCGCCGTCATGGCGTTCAAAATAGAGGTCCATGCCCTTTTTGAAGTCTTCAGCGCCGAGGATCGTGGCGATCATGCGGGTGACTTCGGCACCCTTTTCATACACGGTCGTCGTGTAGAAGTTGTTGATTTCGCGATAGGTATCCGGGCGCGGCGGATGCGCCAGCGGACCGGAATCCTCCGGGAACTGCTCCGACTTCAGGTGGCGCACATCGGCAATGCGCTTCACCGGCCGCGAGCGCATGTCGGAGGAAAATTCCTGATCGCGATAGACCGTCAGGCCTTCTTTCAGGCACAGCTGGAACCAGTCACGGCAGGTGATACGATTGCCTGTCCAGTTGTGGAAATATTCATGCGCAATGATGCGCTCGATATTGGCATAGTCCGCATCCGAGGCGGTTTCCGGGTCGGCCAGCACGAATTTGTCGTTGAAGACGTTGAGACCCTTGTTCTCCATCGCGCCCATGTTGAAATCCGACACGGCGACGATCATGAAGATGTCGAGGTCGTATTCGCGGCCGAAGCGCTCTTCGTCCCATTTCATCGAACGCTTCAGCGCATCCATGGCATAGGCAGCGCGCGGCTCCTTGCCGTGCTCGACATAAATCTTCAGCGCCACTTCCCGTCCGGACATGGTCGTGAAAGTATCTTCCACCACGCCGAGATCGCCGGCAACGAGAGCGAACAGGTAGCTCGGTTTCGGATGCGGATCGAACCAGGCCGCGAAGTGACGGCCTTCGTCGTAATTGCCGCCGCCCAGGAAATTGCCGTTCGAGAGCAGCAGCGGATTACCTTCCTTTGCCGCGATGATCGTCACCGTATAAGGCGCCAGAACATCCGGACGGTCGGGGAAATAGGTGATGCGGCGGAAACCTTCCGCTTCGCATTGGGTGCAATAAACGCCATTGGTGCGGTAAAGCCCCATCAGCTGCGTATTGACCTGCGGGTTGATGTAATTGGTGACGCAAATCTCGAAGGGAGATTCAGCGGGAAGGTCGCGGATGGTCAGGCTGTCCGGTGTGGCCTCATATTGAGCGGCGGGCAGCTCCACCTGGTCGAGCAGCAGGCTGGAAAGCTTCAGCTCGTCGCCATCAAGAACCAGCGGTGCATGCCGGTCGGCGCTTTCGCGCCGGTGGAAGATCAGACGGGCTTCGACCTTGGTATTTTTAGGGTCGAGTTCGAAGGTGAGATCCACCCGCTCCAGAACGAAATCGGTGGGGCGGTAATCCGCCAGGTGAACGATCTGGCCCGTGTCTGTTCGCATGACTGTCCCTGAATAACTTTGCGTGGTCTTCCCGGCATCATGTCGTCATAAGGCCCGGATGTAAAATGGGTAGAATATTCGTCACGATCATGTGCGCGTCGGAGGACATTCTGTCCCGCCATGGAAGGCTTTGCCGGCCATGCAGACGATCCTCCCCGCTGCCGGACCAACGGACCATCGCAGCAAATGTTGAACGATTGCTGAAATTATATTTTATTTTCTTCAAATTTTAGCGCGTGCCACTTTTTGCCTTCGCGCCTGCCTTGCGAGGCTTCGATTTCTCCACGCCATCAACCGAATTCAGGGATAAATCACAATTTTTGTTGTAAAGCGCCGGAGGAATGCTCTAGCCTTGCGCAAATCCAATTCCCCCGCGTCGTCTCCCCCGCATGAAACCTCCCGATGGCGTGTCTGCGCAGCCGATATGAGTAACTGCTAATGAACGCCGAACCGATGAATCCCTTCCGCGGGATCAGCATGAAGCTGATTTCGGTTGGCTTTTTTCTTGTCATGCAGACCTGTATAAAGGCCGCGGGGGATGTGCCGGCCGGCCAGATCACCTTCTTTCGTTCGGCTTTCGCCATCATTCCGATTGTCGTTTATCTTGCCTGGCTTCACGCGCTCGCAAGTGCGCTGCACACCAACAATCTCCTCGGCCATTTCAAGCGCGGTTTTCTTGGAATCCTCTCAATGGCCTGCGGCTTTTACGGGCTGACCATGCTGCCGCTGCCGGAATTCATCGCCATCGGTTATGCCTCGCCACTTCTCGCGGTGGTTTTTGCCGCCTTTATCCTGCATGAGAAGGTGCGTATTTATCGCTGGAGTGCAGTCTTCGTGGGAATGATCGGCGTGCTGGTCATTCTCTGGCCGAAGATGACGCTTCTCAGGGAAGGCGGGTTTGCCGCGGGTGAGGGGCTGGGCGCCATTGCCGTGCTGTGTGGTGCCGCCCTTGGCGGGCTGGCGATGATCCAGGTGCGGCAACTGGTGGAAACGGAAAAGACGCCAACCATCGTGCTTTATTTTTCGCTCACCGCCACCCTGCTGTCGCTCATCAGCGTTCCCTTCGGCTGGAGCGTGCTGACAGTGACGCAGACCCTGCTTCTGATAACCAGCGGCATCTGCGGCGGCGTCGCGCAAATCTTCCTGACGGAGAGTTACCGGCACGCCGAGGTCTCGGTCATCGCGCCCTTCGAATACAGTTCCATCGTCTTCGGCATCGTGGTTTCCTACGTCCTTTTCGGAGACATACCCACGCTGACGATGCTCATCGGCACGGCGATCGTGATCCTGGCCGGCATCTTCATCATTTTCCGTGAACATCAGCTGGGATTGGCGCGACGCGCGGCGCGCAAGGCCTCGACGCCGCAGGGGTGAGGAGCGCTATTGCCGGTGTTTCAGGGCAACCGCTTCCGTCATCCCGGCCTTGAGCCGGGATCCAGCCGACGCGCGTCCGCGCGGCGAAGGAGTACTTTCAGCCCAAGGACTTGGGCTGGCTGGATGCCGGATCAGGTCCGGCATGACGGAGACTTATGATCGTACACCCACAAAAGCAAAAGGCGCCTTCCCGAGGAAAGACGCCAGCGCGCAATCATATCTGTAAGCCAGTGTAAGCCGGCCTGAGTGCTTCTCAGCGCTCGCGGAAATCCGCGAAGACTGCCGAGGGACGCGTCACGCGGACCTGCTGCATGGCAGCGCGTGCGGTCAACTGTTCGTTAGCGGCTGCGCCGAAACGATGGTAGCCCTGACTGGAGCGAGGGCCGAGGCCCGCCAGGCGGAGCGATTCAAAGCCGGAATGTACCGGACGGAAGCGAGTGGTCATTGCCTTGGTTCCTTTAACCGAAATTCCTCCCAAGACATGGCCGTATATCGCAGCGCAGCATGGATTCGGCAAGTTGACCAAATGCGCCGCTGTTATGCGTAATGCGCATGGCTATTTTCATAATTCATTTACATTGAGCAGGAATGAGGCAATCAGCCTTCGGCGATCTTTGCCTGAAACATCAATAAATCCTGCCATGCCAAGGACTTACTGGCCGGGGCGTTCAATAGTTCCTGGGGGTGCAGGCTGGCGAGCGCCGGCAAAACAAGGTGTCCGGCTGCGACATCACGCCACTGTCCGCGCAATGTATGGATCGTGCCGGTGCCGCCAAAGAAGAAACGTGCGGTAAAGTTGCCCAGAAGCAACAGGTGTTTTGGCTCCGCAAGGGCGATCTGGCGCTCGATGAAGGGGCGGCAGATATCCATTTCGGCTTGGGTCGGCGGGCGGTTGCCCGGTGGCCGCCACGGCACCACATTGCCGAGCATGATGGTGCTGCGCTCAAGGCCGATGGCCGCCAGCATCCGGTCAAGCAGCAGGCCGGTCTTGCCGGCAAAGGGCAGGCCCTCGCGATCGTCATCCGCATCCGGCATGGGGCCGATGACCATGATGCCCGAGGAAGCGTCACCTTCGGTGAAGATCGTATTGCGGGCGCTGTTCTTGAGGTTGCATCCGGAAAAACCCTCAAGCGCGGTTTTCAGTTCGGCAAGCGATCTCGCGCTTTCTGCGGCAAAACGCGCCGCTGCCACCGCCTGCTCATCCGGCATGGCGACATTCTGCTGAACGGCTGGACTTGCCGGCGCTCCGCGCGCGGGAGCACTGCGCGTTGCTCCCTGCCGCTGCGGCACATCGGCGCCGCGATCCGCGGGCCTTTCAGTCTGCCGTGCAGATGTCGCCGCCGCCTGAACAGGCGCGGACCGGGCAGGGCGGGCGGCGGCAAATTCGGCGAAACGGTCTACGGGCGCCTCTTCCAGCAACCAGTCGACGCCCGCATCCGCATGGAAATGCAGGAGGGCGGCGAGTTCGGCCGGGGAGAGGTCTTGAGCGGCGATCATGGGCGGAAATTACCCCATGTTCCCCGCCCGGGGAACCCGCAAATCACACTGTCCAGCGCTGAATATCGCCGCTTTCGCCGATCATGGCCAGACCATGGGCAATCGAAAGCAGCTCGCCGCCGCTTTCGATGCGGTCGGCGTCGAAACGGCGGGTGAAAAGCTCCCGCACCGCCGGCACGAAGGAGGTTCCGCCGGTCAGGAACACCTTGTCGATCGCATCTGGCGAAACCTGCGTCTTTTCCAGAACCTCGTCGAGCGCTTCTTCTATCTTGGCAAGGTCCTCGGCGATCCAGCTGTTGAAATCGCTGCGCTTCACCATCTTGCGTCCGGCCTTGCCGAGCGGCGCAAAGTTGAACTCCGCTTCTTCGGCCGAAGAGAGCGCCATCTTGGTGGCGGAAATAGCCTGATAGAGCGGGTAGCCCTCATCATGCTCAACGAGGTCGATGAACATTTCCAGCTTTTCCGGCTCCAGCGCCGAGCGCACCAGCGACTTCAGATCGGTAAATTCCTTCGAGGTCTTGAAGATCGACAGCTGGTTCCAGCGGCCGAAATTCACGTAATAGCCTGAGGGCACATCCAGCACCTTGTCGAAACTCTTGAACTTGCTGCCCTTGCCGATCTCCGGCGACACCAGATTGTCGATCATGCGGAAGTCGAAATGATCACCCGCAACACCGACGCCGGAATGGCCGATGGGGGTGGCGGAAAGCTTGCCGGCATGGGTTTCGAAACGGATGAGCGAATAGTCGGTGGTGCCGCCGCCGAAATCCGCCACCAGCACATTGGCGTCCTTCTTCAGGCTTTGTGCGAAATAATAAGCGGCCGCCACCGGCTCATAGACATAGTGGATTTCGGGGAAACCGGCCCGGCTCAGCGCCTCGTTGTATCGGGCAAGCGCCAGCGTCTCGTCCGGATTGCTGCCGGCAAAACGCACCGGCCGGCCGGCAATGACAGTCGATACATCATCGGGCCATTCCGTCCCGGCATAGGTCTTCAGCTTGCGCAGGAACACTTCCATCAAATCCTCGAAGCTCTGCCGCTTGGCGAAGATCAACGTGCCCTGAAACAGCGGTGACGCCGCAAACGTCTTGATCGATTGCAGGAAACGGCAGTCGCCGGCATTGTCGATGAACTGGCGGATAGCGGCGTGGCCCGCCTCCACATGCAGGGCGGCCGCGCCGAGGCCGGCGTCCTTCATGAAGGAGAGGGCCGTGCGCATGCTGTCATCCGTGCCGGCGCTGCTGGTAAAGCGCATGGAATGGCTTGCGCCGCCATTGTCGGAAAGAGCCATGACCGTATTTGTCGTGCCGAAATCGAGGCCGAGAGCCCGCTTTTGCGTCATCGCCATATTCCTTGTGTCGATAGAAGAACCCGCCCGGCCTTGGATGGCCCGGCGTGAAAATAAGGGATGCTCTTGGCACCCCGATGTCAGAGGAGGGCGGTTGATTGCACAGGGCGGGCGGAATGGCAAGCGCCGTGGGTCTTTTTTCGGTCGAACGCCCGTGCCCGCGCGCCAGTCGCAAAGTTGCGGCAATCCTGGCAACGCATGGTAAACGGGATTACAATTCCTTTAAGAAAGAACAGTGTAGTTCTAGGCGACGGCTTTAAGGGAATTCTGTTAAAGTCAGCTTTGTCGAAGTAAGCGGATCGAAGACGTATCCACTTTGCTGTCGAGCGTAAATATTTATTAAATTTCGGAATGTCCATATGGACATGCTGTATTTGGTTTTCGGTCGTTTTTAGTTTTGGAAATTATATGCCCCACAAAATCAGCCAGCATGCAGTGGAGGATGCAGCGCCGGACGATGCCGGTGTCGTTCAAGGCGATATGGGCGTTTTCTCCCGGCAGCTCATGGCCCTTCTGGAAGCATCGCAGCAGGGATACGCTTTGTTTGATGGCGGCGATGAGTTGCGGTTCGCCAACAGCGCCTTCCGCGCCGCGCTCGGTATCGGACAGCGCGATTTCCCGAGCTGGGTGGAACTGATGCGCAGTGGTTTTCGCAACGCGACCGGTACGGCCATCGAGACATCGGATTTCGAACTCTGGCTGCGCTCGGCCAAGACGAGGCGCGGCAAGCTGCCGTTCCGGACCATTGAGACCAGTCTCAATGACGGGCGCTGGATACTGACGACCGAGACCACGCTGCCGGGAGGCTGGATGCTATGCGTGGTCACCGATGTTTCCGAACTTGGCATCGAATTGCGCGATCTGCGCCAGGAGCGGGACAGGGCGCTGAAATCCGCCCTGAGCGACGAGCTGACCGGGCTCGGAAACAGACGTTACGCCATGGATGCGCTCAACCACCTGCTTGGGCCCAACAAGGCGCAGGCGCTCGCCGTCATCATCATGGATATCGACCACTTCAAGAGCGTCAACGATCGCTTCGGCCATGCCTACGGCGATCTCGTGCTGAAGGATTTCGCAGGACGACTGTCCGCCGCTGCCGGGCGTGACGACCTTCTCGGCAGGATTGGCGGGGAAGAGTTTTTGCTGGTGCTCAGTGGCTCGCGCATGCACGGCGCCGAAAGCCTGATGCGGCAGCTCCTGTCGTCACTGGCCGATGCAGCCCCTCTGCGCGACATGCCCGAGTTTCGCTACAGCTGCTCCGCCGGGATCGCCTTTGCCAATCCCGGCGAGAGTACAAGCGACGTTTTGCGCCACGCCGATACCGCGCTTTATGAAGCCAAGAATACCGGGCGGAACCGCTACGTGATTTACGGAACGGCGTCGTGACAGCACCCAGTCGTCAGTTCGACTTTGCCGCGCCGCCATCTACCCTGAGCATCGTGCCGGTGATGTAGCTTGCGGGCACCGAGCAGAGGAAAGCGCCGGCGGCAGCGAACTCCTCCACCGTGCCGAGGCGGCCAGCGGGAATGCTCTTGACCGAGGCCTCGCGGATTTCCTCGATGCTCTTGCCGAGACGCTTTGCATTGGCGCCATCGAGCTCATCGATGCGGTCGGTGTGGATGCGGCCGGGCAGAAGCAGGTTTGAGGTGATGCCGAAACCGGCCACTTCGGAGGACAGCGTCTTGCTCCAGCCCACAAGCGCGCCGCGCAAGGTGTTGGAAAGGGCGAGATTGGCAATCGGCTCGAATACGCCTGACGAGGCAACGGTGAGGATGCGGCCGAAACCCTGCTCCTTCATGCCGGGCAGAAGCGCATTGGTCAGCGTGATGACCCGCAGCACCATCGACTGGAAGAACGTATCCAGCTTCTCCGCCGTCATCTCCTGAGCGAGGCCCGGCGTCGGGCCGCCGGTATTGTTGACGAGAATGTCGATGCCGCCGAGCTTTTCCCTGACGGCCTGAACCATGGCCTCGACAAAATTGTCGTCGGCAAGATCACCCCAAACCCAGTCGGCCTTGCCTTTGCCAAGGGCGTTGATGGCCTTGCAGTTCGCTTCCAGCTTTTCACCGCTCCTGCCGACGAGAAGGACATTTGCACCCTCCTTTGCCAGCGCCGTCGCAATGCCAAGCCCAAGGCCGCGTGAAGAGGCGAGAACGAGGGCGCGTTTGCCGGAAATGCCGAAATCCATGGGTTTTGTCCTGTCTTGTGAGTGCTGTATGTGGTGTTTATAGAGCATTTCCAAGGAAAAGTGGACCCCGGTTTTCCGTCTGGAAATGCGCCGAAACAAAGAGTTAGGCGTTTTCTCGATTCGAGGAAAAGCAAAATCCCCCTGTGAAGGCGGGCCCTGTTTTGAAGGTCGAACAAGTGTCATGACAGAACAATCTTTGCTGAAATTCTCGATTGCCGTCACGGTTCTGCTGGCGTTGTTCGGCATCGGGGCGGGCCTGTTTTCCGGCTCCTTCGCGGTCGTCTTCGACGGTGTCTACGCCCTGACGGATGCTTTCATGACGATGCTCGCATTGCTCGTGGCGCGGCTGATCGCCGCCGCCGCGGCACCCAGGCCGGGCGGCCGGCTGGTGGAGCGCTTCACCATGGGCTTCTGGCATCTGGAGCCAATGGTGCTCGGCCTCAACGGCACGCTTCTGATGGGGGCGGCGATTTACGCGCTCATCAATGCCATCGACAGCCTGATGGATGGCGGCCGGTCGATCGAGTTCGATTACGCCATCATCGTCACCTTCGTCAGCTTTGCCGTCTCGCTCGCCATGGCATGGTTTGTCAAACGGCAGAACCAACGGCTGAAATCCGCCTTCGTGGCGCTGGACGCTAAAAGCTGGCTGATGAGCGCGCTGCTGAGCGTGGCGCTGTTCATCGCTTTCGCCATCGGTTACGGGCTGACGGGAACGTCGCAGGCATGGCTGTCGCCCTATGTCGACCCGGCCGTGCTGGCGCTGGTCTGCCTCGTCATCATTCCCATGCCACTCGGCAATGTGAAACAGGCGCTAGCCGACATACTTCTTGTCACCCCGCTGGAGTTCAAGCAGCATGTCGACAGGGTGGCAGGGGAGGTCGTGGCGAAGTTCGGCTTTTCCTCGCATTACTCCTATGTGGCCCGGGTTGGCCGCGGTCGCCAGATCGAACTCTTCTTCATTGTTCCCAGAAACTGGCCGCCGCGGCGCCTTGAGGAATGGGATGCGATCCGCGACGAGATCGGCGAAGCGATAGGCGGCGAGGGGAGTGACCGTTGGCTGACGATCGTGTTCACGACGGATGAAGAATGGGCTGTTTGAGCGGGGTGTGGAAAGCAAGGTCTGCTTCGTCCCCGGGAGTGGGCCAAGTGCCCCGCGCCTTTAAAACTGGCGGCGCTCACGGTCCCTTGGTTTCGTTTTCCTTCTTCGCCTGATCATGATGCCATTTGATGGCGAAGAACATGCCCGTTCCCAATACGAGAATTTTGAACGGCAAGAAGACGATAGGGAAGAAGTCCCACATTTCAGATATTTCCAGCTATGACGCGACGATATATTTCTTGGGAATATTAGCTCAAAACCGCTGCGTCCGACACCGGCCATATTGACGCAGATGCGGTCCCGATCTCCCTTGTCATGCGATCGGCCCGCCCATCAATCGCTTTTGACCGCCTGATTATAGGCGGGCTATGCCTGCCCAATGCCCGCAACCCTTGACGCATTCCCCCGTCGATCATATCCTCATTATTACGTGAACGTAAAAGTAATAAACAATCATCAGGTTGTCTGACAATTGACTGGCGTGCGACATGTTTTGCCGCTATAGAAGCTCGACAAAGGCGTGCCGCTTTGCAAAGACGGATGCTGATGGATACGGTGTCGCGGATGGACTTTTTGTCCGGCGCAGGCGGTGCGTCGCAGGTGTGGAAAAGACGATAACAACAGCCGGATGGGACCGGCGATCTGAGAGGATGGAAATGACGGAAGCGATGGAACTGCCCGAACGCGAAGCGATGGAATTCGACGTTGTGATCGTCGGTGCGGGTCCGGCCGGTCTTGCCGCCGCAATCCGACTGAAGCAGGTGGAGCCGGAGCTCTCGGTCGTCGTGCTGGAAAAGGGCGCGGAAGTCGGTGCCCACATCCTCTCCGGCGCCGTGGTCGACCCCATCGGCATCGACAGGCTGCTGCCGGGATGGCGCGACGAGGAGGGGCATCCCTTCAAGACCGAGGTCAAGGACGACCAGTTCCTGTTCCTGGGGCCGGCGGGCTCCATCCGCCTGCCGAACGCCATGATGCCGCCATTGATGAACAATCATGGCAATTACATCGTCTCGCTTGGCCTCGTCTGTCGCTGGCTGGCGGAAAAGGCGGAAGGGCTCGACGTCGAGATCTATCCGGGCTTTGCCGCCACGGAAGTGCTTTATAACGACGAAGGCGCTGTCATCGGCGTTGCCACCGGCGATATGGGCATCGAGAAGAATGGCGAGCCGGGCCCGAACTTCACCCGCGGCATGGAACTGCACGGTAAATACGTGTTGATCGGCGAGGGCGTGCGCGGATCGCTCGCCAAGCAGCTGATTTCCAGATTCGACCTGTCCAAAGATCGCGAGCCGCAGAAATTCGGCATAGGCATCAAGGAGCTCTGGCAGGTCAAGCCGGAGAAGCACAAGCAGGGCCTCGTACAGCACTCCTTCGGCTGGCCGCTGGGTTTCAAGACCGGCGGTGGTTCTTTCCTGTATCATCTGGAAGATAACCTCGTTGCCGTCGGTTTCGTGGTGCATCTCAATTACAAGAACCCCTATCTCTATCCCTTCGAGGAATTCCAGCGGTTCAAGACGCATCCGGCGATCCGCGATACGTTCGAGGGCGGCAAGCGCATTTCCTATGGCGCGCGCGCCATCACCGAAGGCGGTTACCAGTCAGTGCCGAAGCTCACCTTCCCGGGCGGCGCGCTGATCGGCTGTTCCGCCGGCTTCGTCAACGTGCCACGCATCAAGGGAAGCCATAATGCGGTTCTCTCGGGCATGCTCGCGGCGGAAAAGATCGCCGCGGCGATTTCCGCCGGCCGCGCCCATGACGAGGTTACCGAGATCGAGGCCGAATGGCGTGAAGGCGATATCGGCAAGGACCTGAAGCGGGTCCGCAACGTCAAGCCGCTCTGGTCGAAGTTCGGCACGCTCATCGGCGTCGGCCTCGGCGGTCTCGACATGTGGACGAACCAGCTGTTCGGTTTCTCTTTCTTCGGCACGCTGAAGCACGGCAAGACGGATGCGCAGAGCCTGGAGCCCGCCTCCAAACACAAGCCGATCGCCTATCCGAAGCCGGATGGCGTTCTGACCTTCGACCGGCTGTCCTCCGTCTTCCTGTCGTCCACCAACCATGAAGAGGACCAGCCGGTCCATCTTCAGGTGAAGGACATGGAGCTGCAGAAGCGCTCCGAACACGACGTCTTTGCCGGTCCCTCCACGCGTTATTGTCCAGCCGGCGTTTATGAGTGGGTGGAGAAGGACGGCCAGGAAGTCTACGTCATCAACGCCCAGAACTGCGTGCACTGCAAGACCTGCGACATCAAGGATCCGAACCAGAACATCAACTGGGTGCCGCCGCAGGGCGGCGAGGGGCCGGTTTACGCCAGCATGTGACGGTGAAGCGATCTTGCCTCATGATGCTCGGGCTTGTCCCGAGCATCTGCAACGGTGATTTTACGATAGGTGGACGGATACTCTGCGGAGCGCCGTTTCCGTCGGCGAAAGCTCGTCGCGGTCATGCAGCTCGTCGGTCCGCCTGGTTCATTGTGTCTGCCACGGCACCAGAGCAGCGCCATTGCCCTCTTTCCCGTCAGTATTTGTGGATTGCTCTTCGATTTCTTACATATAGGATGTTGGGGTGTTGTAGCATCATGTGGCCTGTGGATCGCGGGCAGTGAATGCGATAACGCCTTGAACGTGCATATGGTCCTAGGTGCCGTCGCCAGACGGCAGGGAGTGAAGGAATGTCCGGCTTTCAAAGGCTGAATATCGTGCGGAAGACAGGCTTGGCTGGCAGCGTCGCGGCGCTTGCGATGGCTGCCTTTTCTTTCACTGGCAATCCGGTGGCTGCCGCGAGCTGTCGTTCCGATGCCATGGCCGGCATAGACTGGCGCGAATGCAACAAGCGCCTCCTGATGCTGGGCGGCAGCAATCTCGACTCGGCGATGCTCTACGGTACGGATTTCACTTATACGGATCTGCGCGGTTCGTCGCTGAAGGGCGCTAACCTTGAGAAGGCCAAGCTCATCCGCGCTGCCCTTGGCGAGGCGAACCTTCAGGGCGCCAATCTGACGAAGGTGGAAGCCTATCGAAGCGATTTTTCCGCCGCCGACGCCACCAACGCGAAATTCGTGAATGCCGAAATGCAGCGAACCAAATTCGAAAACACCAAGCTGGACGGCACGGATTTCACCAAGGCTGAACTCGGCCGCGCCGATTTCGAGGGCGCAACGCTGAACGGCTCGAAATTCTCGCTCACCAACCTGTCGCGGGCCCGGTTCGGTGGCGCGAAGCTGGGTGGCCCTGTCGATTTCACCAGCGCCTTCCTGCTGCTGACTCGGATTGAGGGGGTCGATCTTTCCACGGCCACCGGCCTTGACCAGAAACAGATCGACATCGCCTGCGGCGACGCCAAGACCAAACTGCCGAATGGCCTGACGGCGCCCGCCTCCTGGCCGTGCCCGGAAGATCCCGACGACGAGTGATAAAAGGCCGCGCGGTTTTGCGCGGCCCGAACCTCTCCGTAAGCGGAAGGGAAGCGTTCGCCATGCGAACGCTTCATCGGCGATCAGAAGCCCGAAAGCACGATCTTGCCCTTGGCCTTGTTGCTCTCGATCAGTGCATGCGCCTTGATAAGATTTGCGGCATTGATGGTGCCGAAAACCTCGGTCAGCGTCGTCTTGATCTTGCCGGCATCGACAAGCTCGGCCACGTGGTTGAGCAGCTTGTGCTGCTCGATCATGTCAGGCGTCTGGAAAACGGCGCGGGCGAACATCATTTCCCAATGGATGGATATGCATTTGCGCTTGAACGCCATGATGTCGAAACCGCCAGCCGGATCGTCGATCAGGGCGAAACGGCCCTGCGGTGCGATGGTCGCCACGCTGTCGGCCGCGTGGATGTCGCTATGGGTGGTGGAGAAGACGAAGCCCGGCGCACCAAGGCCAAGCGCTTCCACCTGCGGCGCGATGGGCTTGCTGTGATCCACAACGTGATGCGCGCCGAGTTCCTTTACCCATTCGATCGTTTCCGGCCGCGAGGCAGTCGCGATCACGGTCAGGTCGGTCAGCGCCCGCAGAAGCTGAACGGCGATGGAACCGACGCCGCCCGCGCCGCCGATGACGAGAACGGCGCTGGCTGCACCCGGAACCGGCTCATTCACCCGCAACCGGTCGAATAGGGTCTCATACGCGGTGATGGCGGTCAGCGGCAGCGCGGCGGCTTCCTCGAAATTCAGGGACTTCGGCTTGGCACCGACGATGCGCTCGTCGACCAGATGGAATTCGCTGTTGGAGCCGGGACGGTTGATGACGCCGGCGTAAAACACCTCATCACCCGGTTTGAACAGCGAAACCTTGTCGCCAACGGCCTTCACCACACCCGCTGCATCGAAGCCGAGCACACGGGCCTCGCCGTTTTCCGGCGACTGGTTCCGACGTACCTTGGTATCGACGGGATTTACCGAAACGGCTTTCACCTCCACCAGAATGTCGTGTCCCTTCGCTTCCGGCTGGGGCAGATCGATGTCGATGAGGGCATCCTTGGCAGTGATGGGCTGGCTCGTCCTGTAACCGATGGCGCGCATGAAAAGTCTCCTTTGCTTGTTTGCGTGCCTCTTACTTGATACATATGAACAACGATCGCAAGAATGCACATTTTGTGATGATACATACAAAAAGGATACTGTGATGTCGCGAGCACGCGCCAAGCTCACCGGCAACTTTCCCGGCTGCCCGGTGGAATCGGCCCTGAGTTTTCTCGATGGCAAATGGAAAGGCGTGATCCTCTATCACCTCATCAATGAGGGGACCCTGCGCTTCAACGAACTGCGCCGCCATATTCCAAGTGTCACCCAGCGCATGCTGACCAAGCAGCTGCGGGAACTGGAGGAGGCGGGTTTGATTTCGCGGACCGTTTTCCCCGTCGTGCCGCCGCGCGTGGATTATGCGTTGACACCGCTTGGCGAGACGATGCGACCGGTGATTTCGGCACTGAAAAGCTGGGGCGATGCGCACGTCGTCTGCAAAAACGGCGCGAAATACACGCAGCTTCCGCAGGTGGCGGAGAAGGCGGCCTGAAAGAAATCACGGGTAAGAGCACGTGCCGTGGACATCATTTTTCATGGTGCGATGCAACACGGATTTGCCCCGATTGATGCATAATGCTGCCATCTCGATTCGCAGCAGGGACATCAAAGCACATGAGCATGGGTTGGATGGAGGCCGGATTTCTCGGTCTTTTGCAAGGACTTACGGAGTTTCTCCCAATTTCGTCGAGCGCGCATCTGAGGATCGCCGGGGAGTTCCTGCCCTCCGGCGCCGACCCCGGCGCTGCCTTCACCGCCATTACCCAGATCGGCACGGAAATGGCCGTGCTGGTCTATTTCTGGTCCGACATCATGCGGATCGCTGCCGCCTGGCTCCGGCAAAACCTTCGTCTCGGCCCCTATGACAAGGCCGATGCACGTCTCGGCTGGCTGATCATCGTCGGCTCCGTGCCCATCGTGCTGCTCGGCCTTCTCTTCAAGGACGCCATCGAGCATTCGCTCCGAAACCTCTACATTACTGCCGTGATGCTGATCGTGTTCGGTATCGTTCTTGGCGTTGCCGACAGGATCGGGAAAAAGCGCTACAAGCTCAACCAGCTGATCTGGCGTGATGGTATCCTCTTCGGTTTCGCGCAGGCCATGGCGCTTATTCCCGGCGTTTCGC
The DNA here is from genome assembly GCF_037203725.1 of Agrobacterium sp. CMT1. Taxonomy (NCBI): domain Bacteria; kingdom Pseudomonadati; phylum Pseudomonadota; class Alphaproteobacteria; order Hyphomicrobiales; family Rhizobiaceae; genus Agrobacterium; species Agrobacterium sp. CMT1. The sequence continues at coordinate 53,357 of NZ_JBBCAR010000001.1, read as the reverse complement.
GTTCCGGCGGCACCATCAGCGCCGGCCTTCTTCTGGGTTATACCCGCGAGGCGGCGGCCCGTTATTCCTTCCTGCTCGCCGTACCCGCCGTCTTCGGCTCCGGTTTCTACCAGCTGTTCAAAAGCATCGGCGAAGACAATCCGGTGGGCTGGGGCCCGACAGGCCTCGCGACCCTGATCGCCTTCATCGTCGGTTACGCCGTTATCGTGGTTTTCCTGAAGCTGGTTTCGACCAAAAGCTACATGCCCTTCGTCTGGTACCGCGTGGTCATCGGCTTTATTCTTTTGGGGCTGCTGGGAACGGGCGTGATCAACGCGGGTGGGTGAGGGGCTTTCCAGGAACCATGCTTTTGGCAGAGTTGCATCATCCGCACGCCGTCACCTCGGACTAGATCCGGGATCCAGCGCGATCAAGTCATTGATCGCAAAAGACTCTTCTCACAGCGCAGACGCGCCGTGGCTGGATGCCGGATCAAGTCCGGCATGACGGAGGAGAGATTATGACGTGCCGCGAAATGTAGAAGGCCCGCTCTTTCGAACGGGCCTTTCGTCTTTCAGAGCAACGTGCCGCTCAAGATCACCAGCGCCACCGAGAAATAGATGACGAGCCCGCTGACATCCACCAGCGTGGCGACGAAGGGGGCCGAAGCGCTGGCGGGATCAAGCCGCAGACGTTGCAGCACGAAGGGCAGCATGGAGCCGGCGAGCGAACCGAAAGTGACGATACCGACGAGGGCCGCAAAAACCGTGGCACCAACCAGCAGCCAGTGCTCACCGTAGTCGTAGAAGCCAGCCTGCTGCCAGACCGTGAGCCGCAGGAAGCCGATGGCGCCCAGAATGCAGCCGAGCGTCAGGCCCGTCGGGATTTCCCGAAGCAGCACCCGCCACCAGTCGGAAAGCTTCAGTTCGCCCAGCGCCAGCGCCCGGATGATGAGCGAGGTGGCCTGCGAACCGGAGTTGCCGCCCGAAGACATGATGAGCGGAATGAACAGCGTCAGCACCACGGCCTTTTCCAGCTCGCCTTCGAAATGCTGCATGGCGCTGGCCGTCAGCATTTCGCCGAGGAACAGTGCTGCGAGCCAGCCGGCGCGCTTGCGGATCATGTCCGGAAAGCCGATCGTCATGTAGGGCTTGCCCAGCGCCTCCATACCACCGAACTTGTGGGCGTCTTCCGTGGTATCGGCGATCATGGTGTCGATCACGTCGTCAACGGTGACGATGCCGAGAATATGCGAGCTGTCATCCACGACGGGCAGCGCCAGAAGGTCGTGCTTGCGGATCAGCCGCGCGACATCCTCCTGTGACATCAGGGGGCTCGCACAGACAATGCCTTCCTTGGATGCGACCGAAAGAATGGAGGCGCCCGCTTCGCCGGTCAAAAGGCGGCGCAGCGTCACGACGGTGGTTAGCGTCCCGTCCTCGGCCAGCACATAGATGGCATAGACCGTTTCACGCGACCGCTCGACGACGCGGATGTGCGAAAGGGTCTGTTCCACCGTCCAATTGTCCGGCACGCTAACGAATTCCGTGGTCATGATCGAGCCGGCCGTGCGCGGCGGGTAACCCATCAGGTGCTTGATGGAGAGCGCCGTGGTGCGGTCCAGCCGGGCAAACAGCTTGGCGCGCGGCTCTTCGGCCATTTCTGCCATGACGTCGGCGACGCGGTCGTCCGACATCAGGTTGACGAGGCGCGCGGCCTGTTCGACCGGAATATCGGCTATGATCGCGGCGGCACCATGCAGTTCCGGCCGGTCGAGAATGGCGACGGCCTTTGCCTGCGGCATGGCGAGAAGGGCGGCTGCGGCGGCGCCGACATCCAGCGTGTTGAGGTGCTCGACGCGTTCGGCAATGGTGGTGGAGCCGGCATTTCCGCTACGAAGAAGGCGTGCGGCCTTGCTGGCCCTCTGGGAGAGGTTGTGGAAGTTCATGATTGCTCACCTTTCCGTCGATTCGCCGATCACGGCGAACGCGGTGGTGAGCCGACAGCGGTCGGATCAGTTCACGTTCGCCGGTCTCGGCAAAGGCAATCGACTGCTACTGTCGCTAGACATCTAATGATGCTCCGTTGAAATCCGCGCCGTGCCCAAGGCATGCGCGTAAGGCCGTGTTGCGCCTGAAACCGGAAAGAGTCAAGCGCCCGATTGTGAATTTTCCGTAAGCTTCGAAAGGGCCGGGTCAAGCCGCCTTTTGACGCCGCTCTACGGTGACGGAAACAAGAAAAACGCCAAGCCCGAGTAGGGAAAGAACGGCGCCCACATAACCCGTCGAGGCGTAACCGAAGCCCATGGCTATGACGAGGCCGCCGAGCCAGGCGCCAAGCGCATTGGCGATGTTGAATGCGGAATGGTTCGAGGCGGCAGCCAGCGTCTGCGCATCCTGCGCCACATCCATCAGCCGCGTCTGTACGGCCGGGCAGGCGGCAAAACCGCAGCCGATCAGGAAGACGCAAAGGCAGAGCATGAAGGGATCCTGCGCCGTCATGCCGAAAACAGCCATGACCACCACGTTGAAGGCGAGCATGCCGCCAATCGTGCCGTTGAGCGAGATATCGGCCAGCCGTGAGCCGACGACATTGCCGACATTCATGCCGATGCCGAACAGCGCCAGCACCATGGAGACCGTGGAAACCGGCATCATCGCCACGTCAGTCGTGGTCTTCGCGATATAGCTGAAGACCGAGAACATGCCGCCAAAGCCGACGGCGGCAATGGCGAGCGTCAGCCATACCTGTACGCGGCGGAAGGCGCCGAGTTCGCGCCATACGCTGGCGCCTTCTTCCACCCTGTCACGCGGCTGGAACAGCCAAAGCAGGGCCACCGTCAGAAGTGCGATGCCGCCGACAAGCATGAAAGCCGCGCGCCAGGACAGTAGCTGGCCGAAGAAGGTGGCGAGCGGAGTGCCGAGCAGGGTGGCGATGGTGAGGCCGAGCATGACACGGCCAACGGCGCGGGCGCGCTTGTGGATTGGCGCCATCGAGGCCGCCACGAGCGCCGCAACGCCAAAATAGGCCCCATGTGGCAGGCCGGTGATGAAGCGCAGAATGGTGAAGCTCACAAAATCCGGCGCGACGGCGCTCAGGATGTTTCCAGCCGCAAAAAGTCCCATCAGACTGAGAAGCAATGTCCGGCGCGTGATGCGCGCGGCGAGAACCGCGATGATCGGCGCGCCAATGACGACGCCCAGCGCATAGGCGGTGATGACATAACCCGCTTCCGGCACCGTGACGCCATAGGTCGAGGCGACGTCGGGCAAAAGTCCCATGATGGCGAATTCGCCGGTACCGATGCCAAAACCGCCGGCAGCCAGCGCCAGTTCTATAAGCGCAATGGCAAGTGGGGAGAGGACCACGACAGGCGCAGCCGTGTAAACGGTTTCATTCTCCCCGCCAGGGCGGGCTTCGGAGATGTTCGAATGGCTCATCGTGACCTGAAAAGCGGGAAGGGCCCACAGAAAAAAGGGCAAGACCGTATGGGAGCGGTCTGCCCTGACTGGAGATGCGCGGTCATGAAAATGACCTTAAGTGACCTCTAACATGAAATGATGCGTTGCGGTAGAGCGATTCTCGGCAAAAGACGATCTTCACGCGATGGTGTTCGGAACTCTATATAAGGCCAGGCATTTACGCGCGGCTGCGAATGTTACGGGACCGGGTTGGAAACATGAAGCTCATTGCAATTTTCAATCGTGACGGCGGCACATTTCGCACCACCGACATGGAAGCCTATTGTGATCATGCCCGCGAGGTCTTCACCCGCGCCGGACACGTGATCGATTGCCGTCTTGTCTCCGGAAAGGACATCGTCGAGGAAATGGCACGCGCCGCCGAGGAGCCGGGCATTGAAGGCATCATTGCCGGCGGCGGAGATGGCACCATTTCGGCGGCTGCCGGCATTGCCTGGAAACAGGGCATCGCGCTCGGCATCGTGCCGGCCGGCACCATGAACCTCTTCGCCCGCTCGCTGAAGCTGCCGCTCGACATTCGTCAGGCGCTGGAAACGCTGGCGAATGGCGAGATTGCCAGTGTCGACATCGCCAGCGCCAATGGCCGCCTCTTTGTCCACCAGTTTTCCGCGGGCCTGCATTCGCGCATGGTGCGCTATCGAAACAATCTCGCCTTTGCCTCCCGTCTCGGCAAGATCAAGGCGAGCATCCGCGCCGCCATCAGCGTCATCCTCAACCCGCCTGTCTTCGAGGTGGAATACACCGTTGATGGCCGGACGCAGCATCGAAAGGTATCCGCCATTTCCGTCTCCAACAATGAATTCGGTCAGAATTCGCTGCTGGTGGCGGATAACGTCTCCGGCGGCCATCTGGGTTTTTATCTCACCGATCCGTTACGTCCGTCCGGTGTCGCCAGACTCGCCCTGGATATTCTGCGCGGCAAGTTCAAGCAGAATGCCGCCGTGACAGCCATGACCGTGACGGATGTGGAGCTGCATTTTCCCAAGAAACGCCATGATGTCCGCTGCGTCATCGATGGCGAGCTGCTGCCGATGGAACGCGACGTGGCGCTGGAAGTGCACGCCGGCGAGTTGAAGGTGCTGGTGGGGCGGGCGTTCTTCGCTTAGCGCAAACCGACTGTGAATTAGGCCATCGCCGCCTTTTCTTCTGCCGGCGGGGAGAAAAACAAGCGGCGATGCCGTATCCTCCCTAGCCCCTGAAAACCTCCAGTCTTGCCAAATCGAAGCCGCCCGGCCATGGTCGGCGGGTGCGATGGCGTGCGCGCTGTCGCTTCTATGGGAGTGCGATCTGTCATGAATGAAATCTCCAACCCCCTCTCCAACCTTGCTGCCATCGATGCCGCCCATCATCTCCATCCCTTTTCAGACATGGGCAAGCTCAACGCCGCCGGCACCCGCATCATCGAGCGCGCGGAAGGGGTGTTCATCTACGACAGCACCGGCAGGAAATATCTCGACGCTTTCGCCGGCCTCTGGTGTGTGAATATCGGTTACGGACGCCGCGAGATCGCCGATGTGGTACGGCGTCAGATGAACGAGCTCCCCTACTACAACGCGTTTTTCGGCACCACCACGCCGCCCGCGACGCTGCTGGCGCAGAAGATCGCTTCGCACGCCGGGCCTGGCATGAACCACGTGTTCTTCACCAATTCTGGCTCGGAAGCCACCGATACCTGGTTCCGCATGGCGCGAGTCTACTGGAAGGCCCTCGGCCATCCCGCGAAGACGAAGGTTATCGCCCGCCGCAACGGCTACCACGGCTCGACGGTGGCCGGAGCCTCGCTGGGTGGCATGACGTGGATGCACGAGCAGGGCGGCCTGCCCATCGATGGCGTCGCCCATATTGGCCAGCCCTATTGGTATGCCGAGGGTGGCGATCTTTCTCCGGCCGAATTCGGCCTGAAGGTGGCTCGCGAACTCAATGAGAAAATCGACGAGTTGGGCGAGGAAAACGTTGCTGCTTTCGTGGCCGAACCGATTCAGGGAGCCGGTGGCGTCATTGTACCGCCGGAGACGTACTGGCCGGAAATCGTCCGTATCTGCAAGGCGCGCAATATTCTGCTCGTCTCCGATGAGGTGATCTGCGGTTTCGGTCGCCTGGGCTCCTGGTTCGGCTACCAGTATTTCGGCGTGGAGCCGGACTTTGCCCCCATCGCCAAGGGCTTGTCCTCGGGTTATCTGCCGATTGGCGGCGTGGTCGTGTCGGATCGGGTGGCGGAAGTGATGTTGTCCGAGGTCGGTGATTTCAACCACGGCTTCACCTATTCCGGACATCCCGTCTGCGCCGCCGCCGCGCTGGAAAACCTTCGCATCATCGAAGCGGAGGGTCTGGTGGAGCGGGTGCGCGACGATATCGGCCCTTATTTTTCCCAGGGCTGGAAAAGCCTTGAGGACCACGAACTGGTGGGCGAAGCCGTCAATGTCGGCTTGATGGGTGGACTGCAGATCACGGCGGACAAGGCGACCCGCAGACGTTTCGGCAAGCCGGACGATGTTGGTATAACGGTGCGCAATCATTGCCTTGCAAACGGCCTCGTCATGCGCGCAACGGGCGACCGAATGCTGGCTTCGCCGGCGCTGACCGTCAGCCGTTTGGAAGTGGATGAGATCATAGAGACGTTGCGCAAGGGGCTCGACCACCTGCGTGATACGCGCGAGCAATTCTAGGGAAAGTGGACACCGGTTTTCCGTTAAAGAATGCGAAAAGAGATGCCAAGGGAGGACTGAAATGGCAGGACAGGAACACCATTACGCCGTGAAGGTGACGTGGACGGGTAATCGTGGCAAGGGCACGTCGGGCTATCGCGACTACGAACGCGACTACACGATTTCCACCGAGGGAAAGGCTGATATAGCCGGCTCGTCCGATCCGGCCTTCCGTGGCGATCCCGCCCGCTGGAACCCTGAAGACCTGCTGGTCGCTTCGCTCTCGGCCTGCCACAAGCTCTGGTACCTGCATTTCTGCTCGGTCAACGGCATCATCGTCGAAGACTATGTCGACGATGCCGAAGGCACGCTCGTCATGGAAAAGGATGGCGCCGGGCAGTTCAGCGAAGTGGTGCTGAAACCGGTCATCACCATCTCGAAGGGCGATCCCGCCCGGGCGGATGCGCTGCACCATGACGCGCACGACAAGTGCTTCATCGCGCGGTCGGTGAATTTTCCGGTGCGGGTGGAGGGGACCGTGAAGGTGGTTTGAGACTCATGCCAGTTGCAGACCGAGATGATCGGCCATCGGCTGAAAGTCTCGGTCGTTTTGCAGCAGCTTATGGCCGTGCTCAATACAGTAGGTGCCGATAATGAGGTCGTTGCTTTTTCTAATCGTATAGCCGTGATTGCGTAGAAAGCGATAATTTGCGGCAGCCTTGATGGCGAGTTGGGGAGACATCATCGCGACGCAGGGAAATTCTCCCAGCATTTGTTCAAGATGCCGCGCATGATGACCGTCCCGTGCGCCTCTAAGCACCTCAAGAAGAATGATATCGCCGATCAGAATTTCGCCCTGCGCCATTAAGGCGCGAAACTTGGCGGAGAGAGCTGGCGTGTCTTTTCGAATGAATGAAATCCAGGCAGAGCTATCTGCTACGATCATTTTCCCTTCTTCACATCCCAATCCGTTTCAGCGTCCCAATCCGTCCGCATCTCGTCCAGATTGCCCTCCCAATCCGTGCCCTCCAATGCATCGAGGGCACGCATCTGGCGATGAATTCGCACCAGATCGCGCAACGCCTTCTCCACCGTCGCCTTTTTTGTCGAAAGGCCGGTAATTTCCATCGCTTCGGCGATCAAGGCGTCATCAAGATCAATATTCGTACGCATGGATAATCCTTGGTGTATCGATTTTCAAAATCATACACCAAGGCATGCTTCTGCGATATCTCTTTTTACTGGAACGCCGTCTCGTAGAAGCTTCTGAGCTTGCGCGAGTGCAGCGTTTCCGTCGGCATGGCGGCAAGCTTCTGCACGGCGCGGATGCCGATCTGCAGATGCTGGGCGACCTGGGTGCGGTAAAATTCCGTCGCCATGCCTGGCAGCTTCAATTCGCCATGCAGTGGCTTGTCGGAAACGCACAGCAGAGTGCCGTAGGGCACACGGAAGCGGAAGCCGTTGGCCGCTATGGTAGCGGATTCCATGTCAAGCGCGATGGCGCGGGACTGCGACAGGCGCTTGACGGGACCGGCCTGATCACGGAGCTCCCAGTTGCGGTTGTCGATGGTGGCGACGGTGCCGGTGCGCATGATGCGCTTCAGTTCGAAGCCCTCGTAACCCGTGACTTCGGCGACTGCACCCTCCAGCGCCAGCTGCACTTCGGCAAGCGCCGGGATAGGCACCCACACCGGCAGGTCGTCGTCAAGCACGTGGTCCTCGCGCACATAGGCGTGGGCCAGAACATAGTCGCCCAGCCGCTGGCTGTTGCGCAGCCCGGCGCAGTGGCCGACCATTAGCCAGGCATGCGGGCGCAGCACGGCGATGTGGTCGGTGATCGTCTTGGCGTTGGAGGGGCCGACGCCGATGTTGACGAGCGTAATGCCGGCATGACCTTTTTTCTTCAGGTGATAGGCCGGCATCTGCGGCAGTCGGGCCAGCACCGCGTCCGTCTCGGGCTTGTCGGAACCCGCATGGGTGATGATGTTGCCCGGCTCCACAAAGGCCGTGTAACCCTCGCCGCCATTCTTCATCATCTGCCTCGCCCAGGCAGCGAATTCGTCGATATAGAACTGGTAGTTGGTGAACAGCACGAAGTTCTGGAAATGGCTGGCGCTCGTCGCCGTATAATGGCTGAGGCGCGCCAGCGAATAATCGATGCGCTGCGCCGTAAAGGGCGCAAGCGGCGCCGGCTCGCCCGGCACCTGATCATATTCGCCATTGGCTATGAGATCGTCGGTATTGTTGAGATCGGGCGTATCGAAGAGATCACGCAGCGGCACGTCTGACAGCGACGAAGCCGCCGCCGCCTCTACATACGCGCCTTCACCGAAAGCGAAATGCAGCGGAATGGGCGTAGCCGATTCCGACACCGTGACCGGAACGCCGTGGTTCTTCATAAGAAGCCCCAGCTGTTCCTTGAGATAGTGGCGGAAAAGCTCAGGCCGTGTGATCGTTGTCGTATAGACGCCGGGCGCGGTTACGTGGCCATAGGAAAGGCGGGAATCGACATGGCCGAAAGTGGCGGTCTCGAGGCTGACCTGCGGGTAGCAGGCGCGGTAACGCCCGGCAATCGGCGCGCCCTTGGCAAGGTCTGTGAAGGAATTGATCAGGAACGCCGTGTTGCGTTCGTAGAGCGCGCTCAAAGCCGCAACAGCTTCTTTCGGGTCCGTGAATGTTTGCGGCGCGAAAGGCTCTGGACTGATGAAGGTGAGGGGCGGAATCGTTGGTTTTGCTATTGTCATGGCCCATTATAAGAGGCCAATTTCGACAGGCAAGCGACAGAAATACGAAGAAACTGAAAAGAAACGCGAAAATGCAGCCGGACAATGCTGGCGCGGCAGAAACTCAGCCGAGCGCGCCGCGCTGCAGGCTCATCAGCAGCACGAAGCCGGCGCCTTTGGAGGCGGGGCGGGGATCGGCCTTGTAAACCGCAAGTCCGGCCACCGGGCCGAGAAAGATCGAGGCCATCAGCATCAGCCGCAGTGCGGAGAACAGGCCGTTGGAAAAACTGGTGGTCATTGGCTGGTCCTCACAATACGACGGGGCAATTGGCGGCGGGCGCCGGGCCGTGCTGGCAGGCGATTGCCGCACCGGCATTCACGCGCTGGAAACTGCGGTTCGGATTAACGACGAGCGAGGCGAAGGACATGGCGAAGATCGCCATGAGAAACGCGAAGATTGCCAGTCGGCTGATCAGCTTTGTCATGTCCATTCCCCTTTATCGGAGTTGATGGACAGAGTTTTGCCATAGTCGGACTGAACGGACCCTGAGGCCCCGGTTCATATGGTGTTCAGGGATGTTAACGGGCGGCGACATGGCGGATTGATGCCGCAGTGGTGCGCATGCCCAGCTTCAGGACAGAGGAATGTCCGCGCCTGGCGCAAGATCGGTTAGCAGTTTCTCCAATTCTTCACCTTGGGTCACGTCGACAATCGGCACCCGGTGTTCCTGCGCGGATGCCAGCATCTCGGTGTTCTCACGTAGCGAGCGTTCGATGAAGGCGTCCATGATCCGCTGCCTCTTCGCCGTTGCATCTTGGTAGCGTGCTTCAGAGCGCATTCTTTCGAGAAGAAAATCATTGTCGGCATGAAGAAATACGCCCGCCACCGTGCTGTCGAGGAGAGGCGATATGAACTCCGGTCGCAGGGCGGCGCCCTCGAAGATCGTCGTAGTCCCTGTGCCGGATCTTCTGTCAATCATCGCGCGGATCAGCGGCCAGATGTTCTGGTGATGGACCTTGAGAAACCAGTGGATCGTATCCGCCGACAGCTGTGCGTAATATTCCTCAACCGGCACCGGAATACCCGCCCATGGCCTCCCCGGATGGCGGGCGAGACTGTCGGTCGATATCGCCTCGCAGCGCAGCCTTTCGCTGAGCAGGCAGGCCAGTGTGCTTTTGCCGACATGCGAGGTGCCCGCGATCAGAATTGTCGAAAGGGTGGGGCGCATATCGTTGCTCTCATTGGCATCGGATGCAGCGATAATAAACGGATATATGGTTTGCATGCGACGTCTGTTCGCAGCCTGCGCGCGATTCCTGGCAGCCACCGCGCTCTGCGTCGCGAGACGGCAGGCTGGGGGACAAAAGCCCGCCTGCCGTTCCCTGTATTACAGCCGTGTCCAGGTCTGCGATTTGCACAGAACCTTCAGCACGCAACCCTTCATGCTCAGCGAATTTCCCGAAACGGTGCCGGAGCCGCTATAGGTCTTGTCATTGGCGGGATCGGTGATCTCACCTGAGTAGCTGTTTCCCTTTCCCGAAAGCTTGCCGATCTGTTTTCCGGCATGCTTGCCGGTCTTCAGCGTTACGCAGAAAGCGCCGCCGCAGGGGCCGATCACGGCGGTTTCGCCGCTGGCCGTCTTCCAGTTGCCTTCGATCGCCTCGGCGGCAAAGGCAATATTGCCGCTCATCAACAGGGCAGCTGCAATCGTCATCATAAGCTTCATGAAATTCCTCCCGAAATTCGCGCAGGCTTTTCCCAGGCCGGAACGGCCAAAGATGCGATGCGCAGATCAAACTCCCTTCAGCATGCCTCCACCATCTCTGGCCGGCGGCCGCCGTGCGGTGCAACGATTGCTCCTCCCACCGCGCTCTTCCGTGCCCGTTTTATCCTCGTGACGGGCAGGGCGGATAGTATTTGACGTTCACGTAAAAGGAAACAGAAATTTGCGGTGCCGGTGCAGCGTTGGCGTGTGCGGGAAGGGCGAAGGAGAGCAGTTTCGAAAATCTCGGTTCTTATCGTGGTGAAGGAAGGGTTTAAATCCAATTGTAAAGCTTTCGTAAAATTCACCGGAAAGTCCTTAATTTCCGCAGGCAATGATATTTAACAAAAACCCAATTTTACCAATCGTTTGCAGTTTGTTTGCGGCACATTAATCATGCCTTTTAAGCGAGCGTTGAAAGCCTCGTGGCATAGTGAACTCATCAAAAGCGCAGGGAAAACCTGCCGGACGGAAGGACAAAAAAGCCGCAAAAGACGGCAGTCCGGAAGACGCCTCGGCAAGAAGGCGCACGATGAAAACAGGTAGAACGACAGGGATTAAAACAATGGCACGCTTTGACATCAGTGATATCGAAATGGCTGCCGGTGGCGAAACCCGCGCCGACACCCTTTGCAATCTCGGCCTGGTCTATGCGACCGGCCGGGGCTGCAAGGTGGACCTGATCGCGGCCCACAAATGGCTTAACATCGCCGCGATCCGCGGATCGGAAAGAGCGGCTTCTCTCCGTGCGGATCTCGCCCGCAACATGACGAAAGCGGAACTGGCCGAAGCCCTTCGCGCCGCCCGCGACTGGATGACGATGCACTGATCCATCTCCGCGACCCATGAGATTGCCGGTCCGGTTCCCTCCAGTCCCGACGACCGGCCCAAACGAAAGTAAAACCCGAAGGGGAACGCGGCGAGGGCTCCGAAACGAAGCTTTTGCGCTGACACATCGAACCGCGACCGGCAGGAACAAGGCCGGCGCGGTTTTCTTATGTTCTGCAATGTGTCTTCGCCGGAAAATGATTCTCGCGCAGGGGCTTGCGGGAGGATGTTGATTCGATACGTGTAACGCGCGGCACTTTCCAACCCTCATTCCTGTGACGAACACAGGAATGAGGGTGGGTTAGGAGCTTACCCGATGGCCTTGAGAACCTTCGGCAATGCCTGCTCGAACAGATCGAGCTTGTCACCCGGCCCAACGCTCACGCGGATGCAACGGTTAAGCGGGGCCACGCCCGGCATGCGGATGAAAACCCCATGGTCCATCAGCCCGTCAACGATGGCGCGCGCATAGGCGCCGTCGCGGTGGCAATCGATGGTAACGAAATTGGTAGCGGAGGGCAGCGGTGAAAGGCCGTTATTGCGGGCGACAGCGGAAATACGATCCCGTGCCTCGGAAATCTTGCCAACCACCTCATGCAGATAGGCCTGGTCCTTGAGCGCTGCCAAAGCGCCGGCGATAGAAATACGCGCCATGCCGAAATGGTTGCGGATCTTGTCGAAGGCTTCGACATTGCCAAGCGTACCGATGGCGTAACCCACGCGGGCGCCGGCGAGCCCGTAAGCTTTGGAGAAGGTGCGCATGCGCAGTATATTGGGCTGGCCGATCAGCGCGTCGATAGCGGGCACCGCGCTTGCGGGCGCGGTTTCGCAATAGGCCTCGTCCAGAACGAGCAGGCAGGTCTCCGGCAACGCACGGGCAAATGCCACCACCTCGCTCGCATCCCACCAGCTTCCCATGGGATTGTCCGGATTGGCGAAATAGACGAGCGGCGCGTTTTCCCTGTGAACGAGGTCGAGAAGCCCGTCGAGGTTTTCGTGGTCGTCTACATAGGGCGTGGTCGCCAGTTTTCCGCCAAAACCGTTCACGTGATAATTGAAGGTGGGGTAGCCTCCCAAAGAGGTGACAACAGGCGTGCCTGGTTCCACGATCAGCCTGGCGATTTCACCGAGCAATCCGTCCACTCCGCCGCCTATGGCGATGTTGCCGCGCGAAACCCCGTGGTGGATGGCAAGCGCTTCCTTCAGCTCGAAATTTTCCGGATCGCTATACATCCAGGTTTCAGCCGCCGCATCGCGCATCGCCAGAAGCACCGATGGGGCGGGGCCGAAGCCGCTTTCGTTTGCACCGATTCGCGCCTCCACCTTCAAGCCGCGGTTCCTTTCTATGGCCTCCGGGCCGACGAAGGGAACGGTGGAGGGAAGCGAAGCGGCAAGCGGCGTGAGGCGTGAAAAAGCGGACATTGACAGAAGTTCCGGGACCTGTGTTTGAAAACCCGGCTCACAATAGGTGCAAAAAAGCCGGACGCAAGCCGTGCTCGGGTGTTCCATGAGTGTTTGGCAGCAGATTTTTGGTTCGCCACGGCACAACGCAAAGATCGGCGGGCTGACGCGCGGGTGCTGCTCAGACGCTGGTCTCGAAGCTCAGCCGGCGGACATGGTGCAGAAATTCGGCATCGATCAGCATGTTGAAGCCGATCGTCACTTTTTCCTCTTCCCGGCGGATCAGCGTGCAGCCGATTTCGTCGCGGATACCGAGAATTTCCAGATAGAAGTTGACCGGCATTTCCAGATCGGCACTGACATCCAGCTCCGCGCCGTAGAGCGAAATGGTGCGCACCAGGCAGCGCATGGTATCCTTGGCGCTCAGGTGGTGCCCGATGAAGGTGATCTTGCCGGGCCGGTCGATCTGAAATTTCTCATACATCTCGTCCTGCGGGACGTTTTGACCGATATCCATATGTAGAGCCATGACAACCTCCCCGGATTGCCTCTTCCGTCTGATTTTAACGCGGCTTCCTTGCCAGGGCGTGAAGGAAATATCCGCAATTGTCTCTAGTCCGTATCGACATGGGCCAGTTTGTGTACGCAACCCGTGTTTCGCCTGTTTACAACGCACATTATCTCGACTGGTTGCAGAAGGCGGGCGCCCGTTTTTGATAATCGGGCACGCTTGCACAGGGCTGGAGCCTCGTGCGGTTGACGCCGGCCGTACTTGGCGTTACGCCTGATCGCGCAATATCGCTTCGCAGCCTCGGGCGTCATCGGCCGGCTGTGATTGTCCTGGGAGTGGAAAGTGACTGGAAGGCTGGTAATCGTCGGGGCGGGGCAGGCCGCTTTTGCGCTGGCGTCGAAGCTCCGGGCGCTGAAGGACGAGCGTGCCATCACCATCATAGGCTCGGAAGATGCCTACCCCTATCAGCGGCCGCCGCTCTCCAAAAAATACCTCCTCGGCGAGATGAGTTTTGACCGGCTGATGTTCCGCCCGGAAGAATGGTATGCCGAAAACAATGTCGATATCCGGCTTTCCACCTGGGTGGAGGAGATAGACCGCGCCGGTAAGACCGTGCGCATGCAGGATGGCAGTACGCTTTCTTATGACCGGCTGGTTCTTGCGACCGGGGCCGCGCCCCGGCTGCTGCCCGCCAGCATCGGTGGCGATCTCGACGGCGTGCTTACCGTCCGTGACAGGCGCGACGCCGACCGCTTGACGGAGGAGATGAAGCCGGGCCGCAGGCTGCTGGTCATTGGCGGCGGTTATATTGGCCTTGAAGCTGCCGCCGTTGCCCGCAAGCTTGGCCTCGAGGTGACGCTGATCGAAATGGCCGACCGTATTCTCCAGCGCGTGGCGGCGAAGGAAACTGCGGATATCATGCGCGGCATTCATCAGGCCCAGGGCGTTTCCATCCGCGAAAAAACCGGCCTCGTGCGCCTCGTCGGCATGGACGGGCGGGTTGCCGCGGCCGAACTTTCGGATGGTTCAACGATCGACGTGGATTTCGTCATCGTCGGCATCGGCGTGACACCGAACGACCGGCTTGCCCGCGAATCGGGTCTCGATGTTGGTAACGGCATCGTGGTTGACGAATATACCCGCACATCCGACCCCGCCATTCATGCGGTGGGCGATTGCGCGCTTCTGCCCTGGCGCGGCCAGCAGGTGAGGATCGAATCGGTCCAGAACGCGGTCGATCAGGCTGAGGCGGCCGCCGCCGTACTCGCCGGCACGGAAGCGCCGTACGACGCGAAACCCTGGTTCTGGTCGGATCAGTACGATGTGAAGCTGCAGATCGCCGGCTTCAATCTCGGTTACGACGAGACGATTTTGAGGCCCGGCGCAAGGGAAGGCAGCTGGTCCATCTGGTATTTCCGTGATGGCCGCTTCGTGGCTGTCGATGCCGTGAATGACGCCAAGGCCTATGTTGCGGGTAAGAAACTGCTCGATACAGCCGCCCAACCCGACCGCACAATCCTGGCGGATCCGTCCGCCGATCTGAAATTACTGCTCTCCTGAGGATATCATGCCCGCTGCCGAAAACCGTTTCAAAACCGCCATTCATGCCGGCAAGCCGCAGATTGGCCTGTGGCTCGACATGGGCGAGGCCATTACGGCGGAAATCGCCGGAACGGCTGGCTTCGACTGGCTGGTGATCGACGGTGAGCACGGGCCGAACGACCTGCGCAGCATCATCGACCAGCTGCGCGCGCTTGCCACCTCTGCCGCCGAGCCGGTGGTGCGTGTGCCGGTCGGCGAGAGCTGGATGATCAAGCAGCTTCTGGATGCTGGCGCCCGCACGCTTCTTGTGCCCATGGTCGATTCAGCGGCACAGGCGGAAGCTCTCGTCAGCGCCATGCATTACCCGCCGCGCGGCATTCGCGGCATGGGAGCGGCCGTCGCCCGCGCTTCCGCTTTTAATACGATAACGGATTATGCCGACAGCGCCTCTGCCAGCGTTTGCCTGCTGGTGCAGGCGGAAACCCGCGCGGCAATCGATGATCTTGACAATATTCTTGCGGTGGACGGCGTGGATGGCGTCTTCATCGGCCCGGCGGATCTCGCCGCGGACATGGGTTATCTGGGAAGGATTGACGAAGCGGCGGTGCAGGCGGTTATCGAAGCGGCGATCGTTAAAATCGTCGCGGCTGGCAAGGCCGCCGGCATCCTCACCTTCAATGAAACCTATAATCGCCGTTATCTTGAACTCGGCGCGTCGTTCGTCGCCGTGGGAGCCGATGTCACGGAATTCGCCAATACGCTGCGTGCGCTTTCCGCACGCTACAAGGGTGGGCCGGCAGTGACGCCGTCCGGATCAGGATATTGATCAATCGTCGTTACTGGCGTTCAGCTTCTCCGGCGGAATACCTTCCTCGCCGGATGCGAGATAACCGCCATTGATGAGGGCGGAGCGGACGATGCGCTGGATTGCCTCGTCCCTGTCGATGCCGTGATCCCTTGCAAAATCAGACAATGCTGCCTCAAGATCGTCGCTGAACCGCATATTCGCCCCCTTCATTCCTGCTTTTTTCACCAATGCATAAAGGCAAGGCGGGCAAACCCGCCTTGCCTTGATTTAATGCCCGTTCGTCATCAGCGCCAGCGATAAAGGCTGCTGTTCGACGAACTCTGCTGCGTGCTCGTGCCCACCGCATAACCGATCGCGAAACCGAGTGCGCAGACGATCGTCAGCAGGGAGGTGGCGGTGCCTGGATTTTCCTTCACGGCTTCCACGACATTCTGGCCCTGCGCCCGGACATTATGCGCCGCCTTGCGAACGCGGCCGCGCGCCTCATCCAGAAATTCCGATGCATCCTCTCCAACACCTTCCGCACGGGCAGAAACGGATTTTGACAGGGATGCGATCTGCGAACGCAGTTCTGCAATCTGGTTTTCGATCGTGTCTTCGACAACATTCAGTTTGGTCTGAGCCATTAGAACACCTCTTTTGTTACCGAGGCGAAAACGTGCGGGCCCTGAAGAAGTTCCGCAACCGGGCGTAAAGTTTGACCCGCGGTTTATTTGGCCAACAGGTTTTTTGGCTTCTTGGCGAAAAAGCCTTGCAATCATTTTTCTTACGCAATAATCAGGCCGCACCGGAGAGGTGGCCGAGTGGTCGAAGGCGCTCCCCTGCTAAGGGAGTTTTCATCCTCCACCTCCAACTTCCCAATCAATTGATTTCATTATTTATTTCAGTCAATAACTTTTTTCGTAAAATCGTCGTGTGCCAATCGTGTGTCAACGACGTTCTTTCTTGCCAAAAACCCGGTCGATAACTTCCCGGTCGGCATCCCCCTCAACATACGTTTCCATCAGCAATCTGCGCGACTTCCAGCCGCCGTGATCTGCCGTCGTTGCCACGTCAACGCCATTGCGTCGGATCATCTCCGTAGCGAACCCGTGACGGCCAATTTCGTGGCTCGTAAGCCGGTTCAATCCAGCTTTCTCAATCACCTTGTCGAAGCGTTTCTTTGCCGTCGATCGGTTGGCCGCGCCGAATACGAGGATCGGGTACAAGTTCCTTATGTTCGCCAGTTCGATAACCATCGAGCGCGTCAGGAACACCTTGCGTGGCTCAGTCTTGGTCTTGGCGAGGTAGGCCACACCAAGCTGAAGGTTCACATCATCCCATGTCAGGCGGCAAGCCTCAGAGACGCGGGTGGCGGTTTCGAACATGAACCGAGCCATTGCGGCAGTTTCCGGCATATCAAGCTTCTTGGCGGTCTTGCTGAATACGTTCAGCCAATCGGAACTTCCTGCCGGCCGCCGCTTCTTTTCTTCCTTGAACCTTTTCACCGATATCTTGGGCAGGCGCTTGGCCTCAGCCACATGATTGATAATGGCGCGCATGGGCGTAATTACCTGCCGGTTCCATGTAGCTGGCTGGGCATCGGGATATAGGAGCTTAGCGGCCTTGCGGATTTCCGGTCCAGTGATGTCCTTGACTTTCCACTTCCTGAAATGACGAATGAGCGGTGCTGTGAACCGCCCATCCTTGCCATCATTCAGATATTCGGCAACCGCCTCTGGAAAGGTTAGGATTGCCTCCTGGCCGTGGACAGCGGCACGACGGACCCGGTCTTCGTGTTTGATCGCGATGTCTTCCGCGAGCCGCTTGTCACCCGTTCCAGAAGTTTCTCGGTATCTCTTTCCGTCCACCGTGAAACTGTAGTGCCAGATGTCTCCGCGCTTTTTGAGGTTGGGCATTCGTTGGGCTCCGGTCGTGCGGAATTGATGATTGTTTCGATATCGGACGGCATAAGGAACATGGCTTTGCCAATGACGCGGCAGGCCCCAAGCTGTCTGGCTCGCTCTCTCAATGTTCGTTCGGAAAGGTGGATACCGCAAGCCGCCATTTTTTCAACGGCGGCCGATGGCGATATGGCTTGGTCAAACAGGCTCGTCATCCCTCGCTCCTTTCAAGCGCCGCTCGGCCGGCGTCGGTGAGTTCGTAACCAGAACCATAAAGCGTGCCATTTTCAGTGAAGGTGCCGCGCGCAAATTTTGCCAAACCGTCGTTAGCGAAGCCACGCACAACGGTGGCCACGGCGGATTTATCTACACCGCAGCGGTTCGAAATATCTAAAAAGCACAGGACCCCGAACTCTTCAGGCACATTCTTCCACGCGCGTAAAACCTTAATTTGCGTCTCTGTCAGTATAGCCATCACCTATCCTCCGATTGCATGTCACGGATGGCCTTGGCTATCTCTTGCCGATCAGGTATTTCTCCGTTTCGGTTTTCGACAAACACTGCGGCCTCCTCCAGCGCCTTCGCCCTTGCATCCCTCTCGCGCTTCTCTGCTTCGGATATGAGTTGGCGGAGGCGGGTGATTTCGCGGATAGCGTCAGCGGCTAGATTTTTGCTTGTCCAGCCGGTCTTGTATTGGACCAGATTGACCTTGCTCAAAAGATCAACGATGTCCGTCACGCCAGTCAGGCCCGAAAGCTTTTGTTCTTTGGTTAGATCGGCCACGTCTCAGCCCTCCTGTTTTGAGGGTGCTGCGGGTGGCGATGGCAAGGGCATCCAGTGGGTTGGGTCGGACACGAGGCATTCATAGTCAAACTCGCGCCAACTGCCGTCTTCAAACCAAACAACTCCATACCCATTGCTTTGGATTTGTGAACGCTTCCATAAGGCAAGTATTTCGCTTCCATCCTTCGGCGCTGTCTCAATCGGTTGCCACCCCGCCACGTCCTGCACCTGTGCGGAGAGGGCCGCGATGGAGAAGTCGAGCGCCCATTGCTCATGCGGTCCAAGCATCTTTTCTTCGCGCTTAAACCGTTCGAGGAAATAGATAGCCCTGCCGGGTGTCATCTCTCCCACGGTTCCTTCCGGCTGTTCGGCCTTCACGGCCACGGATGGCGCGGGAGGGGCGGCGTAGACGTTCTCCTTTTTAGGGTCATTATCAGGGTCAATAGTGCAACTCCTTTCCAAGGATTCACATTTTGATCCCGCATTGTTCATCTCCGGCTCCGCATCGGACAGGGCGGCTTCGATGTCGCTGAATTTTATATCCCAAAAAGCGTCAGAGCCTTCGGGTGCGTGCTCTATAACCGCTTTTGCCAGTTTGACCAGCGTGTTGCTTTCTTCACTCTGCATGGTGTTCGCCTCCTGTGCTGGCGAGGGCGGTGCGGGAGCCGAGATTGTACTGCGTGGTGGTGCAGTTCTTTCCGCAGGATACGGAGCGCTGCGTGGTCGCTGCGCCTTCCGGGCATCTCGACATGTAGACGTATTTTGACACGCCGCCCGGATCGATACGCCAGACGCGGCACCCATCCACCTCAGCAATGAGTTCGGCAGTCACGCCGTTTTTGGAGGTTTCCTTCTCCATGCCGGGGTTGCTGCATGCAGATACGATGACGAGAGGCACGGAAATGAATGCCAACTTAAATGTGCTCATCTGCTCACGATCTCCCCGGTTCTGGTGTCGATCACGTCACCGTTGATCTTGCGTTTGAAATTGCTTTGGAAACCGGATCGCTTTTGACCCTTGATGCCCAGATGCTTTTTGCGCACGCGATTGCACTTCGCCCGAACGGTGGCCTCGGCCTTGGTTTTCTTCTTGTGGGCTTCCGCGGTTACGGCCTGCAGATTGCTCTCGGTGTTGGCTCCGCCAAGCCAGAGCGGCACGATATGGTCGTATTGAACCTTCTCGTCGGAACCAAGCACCACGCCGGTTAAG
Source organism: Agrobacterium sp. CMT1 (assembly GCF_037203725.1). Lineage (NCBI taxonomy): Bacteria > Pseudomonadati > Pseudomonadota > Alphaproteobacteria > Hyphomicrobiales > Rhizobiaceae > Agrobacterium > Agrobacterium sp. CMT1. Next base: position 33,799 of record NZ_JBBCAR010000001.1, on the reverse strand, counting down.
GCACACTTGTTGCCCTGGCGCTCACGAATGCGATCCTTCACGCGAGGCGGCGGCATGGTATCATCGGTGCGGCCGCGCCATTCTTCCACTGTCCGGGCCATCACCTCTGCCCTCCCAGCGCGCGTGTCAGGCGCTTCCACCAAGGCAGACGCGCGTTAATCTCGCGCCGTAGCTTATTGGTGGTCTCGTCACGCTTCGCCAATTCGGCAAGTTTCGAAGGGCGGGATTTGGGATAGCGCTTCAGGTGGGTTTCGACGGAGTTCATGCTGCACCCCCGATCCGCTCCTGACGCACCTGCTTGATGTGGTCTACGGTGATGCCGCCATTCTCGCAGAACCAATCCCACGAACCTTCCGGTATGAGCTTAGCGGCCTCCAGCTTGAGCGTGATGCCCTTTGGCGTGTCGTTGAACCAATCGGCCATCAGGATCGCCATGCGTCTGGTGAACGTCGTCTGGCCGACTGTGTGCATCTTGAACACGGTGGTGAGTTCTTCGGTGTTCATACCGTCGCCCTCCTATCGTTGCCGTGCATGTGCTTGCGAATGTCGCCACGGCTGCAGAACATCGTTCTGGAAAGAGCCGCTACATCGGCATCCTCATATTCTTCAGCAAACTGGTCGAGCATGCCGATGACGCGGAAAATCTCCATGTCGATCCGGTTAGCCTCGATCTGCTTCTTTGTGCGCGTCTCAACCATCTACGCCTCCCAGATCAGAAGCCTTGCAGTCCAGAACCTCGGAAAGGAACTGGCGAGCCTGCAGAAGGGTGCGCTTGCCGTTTGCGACGGCCTTGGCACTGACGAAGATCGAGCCGATCTGTTCGTGCAAATCCTTCAGCTTGCCTTCCCATTCGGCCTTGCTGTGGTTCAGCGCGTCTTCACGCTTGGCCGATTCCTCGACAGCGTTGGGATCTGATGCCAGCCACAGCATTTCCTTGGCGCACTCGATCAGGTCGGCGCGATCCGTTGGGTAAATGGTCGAGGCCGGAGCATCGGAGGCGGGGACATCATCCGCTCCGGCCTCATGTACTGGCGTCATGCCAGCGTTATCCGACGACGGGGCAGGGGGTTCATCGTCGGAATTGGTGTTCTCGATTATCTCGCCAGTGGCTGGGTCATGGTCTGGGCCGGTGTCAGCCGCTTCCTTGCCAAGCTCTTCCACATCGACGCCGGTAATGCGGCACAGGATAGCCATCGAGTCTTCGAAGAACTTGCGGAAGCGGGCTTCATCCAAGGCGTTGAAAGCAATGCTGCCGGGGCGAACAAACATCTGGCCGTTGACCGTGCTCCCAACGTCTGTGATGCCCAATGCCAGCTTCAGCGCATCGGCGGCTTCTTCTTTGTCTTCCCAAGGGGTGTTGCAGGTTTCGACAACCTTAGAGAGGATTGCCCAAAACTTGCGCAAAAGGTCGGGATTTCGACCCTGCCAGAAGGAAACCTGAATGATGGCTCCATTCTGGTAAGCTGATAGCGCTTCTTGATCGAACGCTGATGCCGGCACGAGGCGCATGCCTTCGACGCGCATGCGGATAGGTACTTGTCCTGACCTGCTCATGAGGATGCTCCAAGACGCTTGAGGTTTTTGTTTTTCAGAGCGACAGCCAAGCCTTGGCGAACATCGTCGCCTTCGAGGGCCGCCATAGGATCGCGTGCGGTCCAGACCTCTTCCAAGTCCTCGACCGATTGCGCCGTTCCTAATTCGCCCTTGATGAGATCGATAAACTCATCGGCGTTGATCTCGCCGTGTTTGTCCTCTGATGGCTTTTCCGGCGTTAGGTCGAGGATATCGCTTCCGTCGCCTGAAACCTCGTCTGTGGGAGGCTCTGGGGGCTGTGGCGGCTTCGGAGGCGTAACGTCGCGCATCTCCGCAATCTTCGAGCCTTCGTCTTCGTCATAGATGCCGGAGAATCCAAAGGCATAGCGGGCAGCCTGGATCATCGCTTTATGGCGAAGCATCCGGTGCTCCATCTTCCATGGGTCGGTGTTGCGCTTGCACTCGGCAAGGTATTCCGTGACGGTAACGGGGCGACCGCGATCCTTCCGGTACATTCGGCATGTGCAAGAAACGAGCTTCTTCTGATCGTCATGCTCGAATTCAAACTCGAAGCCATCGCAGGCTGGATGGGAGTTGACGAGATTGACCCAGCCGTCAATCGACACGATCGGGACAATGCCGCCACCCTTTGCGGGGAAGGCGTAGATTTCCTTCACGACCGGGTTCAAGTCGTATTCGTTGGCGACCAGCATAAGAGCGGCGAATTGCTCATTGGTATGCTGGGCAGGCATGACGGTGGCGCGGACGGTCTTTGCGAACTGGTCTGCATCCATCTGGTATTTTGCGGCCATCGTCGCGATCAGGGACGTGCGCGGTGCGGCCTCGGTCTTAGCAACAGCATTCATCGAACGTTCGCCTTCTCTTCAACGGTGATACCTGGGATGTTCGTGCGTCCGGCGTCGATGGCCCGCTGTGCCAACTGGCGAAGCGTGTCCTGCATGACAGGGTGGTCGCACATGTAGATTGCGAGCGCCTTCCAGTCGGTGACATCCTTGAGGACGTTTTTCACCTGAACGCTTGCTGCCTTGCCGTAGGTCGGCTTTATAGACGCTGGCGCTGTTTCGACCTTCGGCGCGTCAATTACCGCCACATCAGCCTTTTGCTCGCTGGTGGCCTTCTCCGCGGCAAGGCGAGCGGTTTCAGCTTCACGTTCGCGCCTACGTTGCTCTTGAAGCTTTGCAGTCTCGAAAGCGCCGATGGCATCACGCACCTTGTTGGCGCCTTCCTTGGCCTTTTTGACCAGCGGCTGCCACTTTTCATCAACAGCCTTGCTGGCTTCGAGGTGAGGTGCCTTTTCCTTCACACGAACCTTGTCGGCCTGATTGGAAAGCTCATTGAGGCGGTTTCGGAGCGACAGCGCTTTGCCGGCCGTCGCGTCATCGCTGATAGTTTTGTAGGCGTCCATACCCTTCAGAGCATTCGCAATCTGGTCGCGAAGTTCTTCTGTCTGGTCTACACCGCCAGAGTTGTGACCGGCGGCAGCCACCTGCTCGGCAACGACGGCATCTTCGTCCGGGAACGGCTTTCCTTCCATCGCTGCATCGTAGTCAGCGCGGCTGATAGGATGCGTCCGGCAGAAATTCCAAACCTCGCCAGCATCGACTTCTCGGCCAGAACGATATGCCAACCAGTTACCGGTATCGTCATCGACCCAGATAGCGACAGGCTCCCATTTGCCGCCCTTGAACCTGGTCCGGTAAAAACCTTGCTCGGGCTGCCCTTCGTGCATGGGGCCGAAGTCGCCCTTGAGCGCCTTTTGCCACCATGCCCAGCGACCAACAATTTTATTCGAAATGCTGCCGATCACTTCCATGCTACGGACCTTTCCTGATTTACGAGCGCATCCGCCTTGAGGTAGCTTTCCGAAGCCAGCGAGATTGCGAACATGAGCGTGCAGGTCACGAGAACCAGCGTCACGAACTCGATGAATTTGATTTTGCGGAAGTTTGAATCGGCGCTTTTATTGAGCGCTTCGATGTAAGCTTCGCGTTCATCCGCTTCTTGTGTGTTGGTGGTGGAGAAAGCGGAGGGCATCACGCGGCATCCTGTTCTGTGACGTCCAGCGTTTCAAGCATCGCCTGCATGGCGGCGATTTCGCTTTCAGCCGTCTCGCGCAACGAAGCGGCTTGCTTTTCCATGATCTCGGCCATGGTCGCAAAAATCAGCTTCTGGTGCTTGTTGAGTGCCTTGATGAAGGCGTTGCATACCGTGTCGCGGTCTTGAACCGAAAGTTGGCTGTAAACAGACGAGCTACCGTACTGACCGGCATAGGCGTAAAACCACACCGTAGTTTTGAAAGCGTTGTATTCGCTGCTGTGGTTGATATTGAAGCCGAAGTTCTGTTTGTCGTGATGCTGCTTGTCAGCAAATGACTTTGCGAACCATTCGTGGAAGCCGCCGATCTTCGCGGCATCACTCTTCAAGGTTTTGATTTTCTGAATTGCTGCGGTATCGGTGGCCATTATTCCTGCCCCTTCATATCTCGGGTTACTCTGACTAAGCCGGTGGGTTGGTGGGTTCACTTCATCTCGTCGTAGTCGAGGAAGTATGATTTGCCGCAGACGTCGCAGCGGTAGCGCTCGCCATCCATTCCGCCGCCGACTTCCTTCATGTTCTGGCAGTCGCGAGTGGAAGGGTCTGCTATGCCGCAAGGCCGTGGACGTGAAGCCTGCTCCTCTGGTTCGCCCTTAAGACCGCGCATCAGGAAAGCTGTGCGCTGCGCCGTCTCGTAAAAGAATTGCCATTCCTCTTGCGTCAGAGGGCGATTGAACCCAATCACGCACTCGGAGTTTTCGGGCTTGTTCCATCCGCGTTCGGCCAAAAGGTCTGGCTTTTTAAGAGACACGACGTTGCTCATCTTCTTATCCCTCTGTGCTGTGGTTACTTGGTGGGGGATGTCGATGACGGTTCGGAAATCTTGCGCATGACAAACGAGCGGCCGCCGCCGTACCATTCGGAAACAATCTTGAGACAGCGGTCCCTTTCTGCCAAAACAGCCGCCGCAACAGGGAGTTCTTCGTCAGCGACTTCCTGCGCGATAAGCCAAGCGTCGTGACGCGCTGCCTGATATCCGGCGCTGTACTCGTCGGAAGCAACCGGCTGGATGGTCAGCGCCTTGATGTCATCGGCAATTTTCTGGATGCTCATTTCCCTATCCCTTGTCTGAAGCCCTATGCGGGGCGGCTATTCGGCGGCTGACATTGCGGCGAGTTCTGCCGCCAGCGCGGCTTTGCGCTGCTCGACAAGTGCCGCGTCGTGCGCAGCCTTCATTTCCTTGATGTCGTCGGGGATGATCAGGGCAGGGTGCGCCTGAACCCACTCAAGCAGCGTGCCGTAATGCAGGTTGGTCGTTGTGTAGATGTCGACAGTGAAGTCGGGCTTCTGGCGGAACTTGGCGCAAGTAGCCTCAAACTCCGACAGGATGACTGCGGCACGTTCTTCCTCAGTGTCGAAGAATTGAAAATCCGTGCTGTAGCTATCTGACAGCCAACTACGAGCGCGCCATTCCTTGCCCTTCTCGAAGTCGCCACCTTCAACGCGAAGGCCTTGAATATCCTTCATCTTCGGGATGCGAGGGATGCTCCTGGCGCCGTGATATCGGTTTTCCTCGACCGACAAGGGGTAGAGAACCTTGCCATCCAAAAGTTTGCCAAGGTCGATCATTCCCTTGTGGGTTTTCATCCAGTCTTCGAGCTGGCGCTTTGCCGCTGAAAGTTCCCACTCAGCCTTTTGCTTTTCGCTTCGGATGGCATCGAGAGCCTTAGAGGCTTCGGCTTTAATCTTGGAAAGCTCAGCTTGTTTCGCAACCAGTTCAGCTTCAACAGCCTGGATAGGAGGCGCATAGAAAAGCTCTGCCTCGTCTTTTGCGACGATGTATTCAGCAGGCTCAAAGTCCACTTCCTCGTTGAAATCGTCGCCGTGGTAGTTGGTCTGTTGCATCACGACCTTCACGAGAGGACGCACGTAAAGCGTCCCGTTGTGCTCGTGGTCGAGTTTGAATGCAGCGCCGGTCTTGTCGTAAAGGGTTGCTGTCTTGCTCATGGCCATCACTCAGCCGCTTCCAGACGACCGATGACGGCGCCGTGGACGATGGGGTTGGAAACCCGAATGGCGTACGAAGACGGATCAGCGTGGGTGGCATAGCGCTCGAACTTGACGACCTCGCCTCCGAACTCATCCGCATCGTCGTTCGCTTCACCTTCGCTGCGATACTCAAACACGTCGCATTCGTCGGTCGTGAACTCGGTTCCGTTGAAAACACGGGCACCGTCTTCAATCCTGTATCGAGTTACCCATGCCATCGCGCATCTCCGGTTCTTGTGGTGGCAGCGAGATCGGCGGGTGTTGGTGATGCTTTGTCGCTGCTGATGGAGATGTTTGTAACGTATGGCGTGACGAGTTGTCAACGAGAATGTTACGTGAGGCGTGACATTTTTTTCGAGCGGCCAGAATCGCTGTCACATGACAGTTGACGGAAACAGTGATTTGCGGGTACGAAAAGGAAAGCCCCGCACTCTTTCGCGAGAGCCGGGGCTGTGACTGGTAGATGTAGGTTTGGCGACCGAGACCAGTGATACGACATTTAGCGCATCACAACCGATTTGCCAACCATATCTACCCCAGATCGTGATCCGGGGCTGTTGGTAGTCGTCGCGATTCTGGAAATTAGGTAGACGAGGCACAGCAAGCGGTTCGCCGGCAATCAGGCGAAAGGGCTCGACCAAACCTAGAAGGGAACTCAGTCCCTGGTCGTGATGGCTACAGAGGCCAATAGAAGCTGGGTTATGAAGCGGTTCTGATCTGCGCCGTCATATGGCGTCACCGTGGATGCATACGGAAACCTCAAGGTTCCTCCCTATGCAATAATCCCTAGGGCTGGTTAACTCCGGTCCCTAGGGCTTTTTGCGACGTTTCCTAAGCTCCCTCCCTTCCATCTCACACCTAACGGTGTTCGCTGAAAGCGATGGTAATATATCTCAACCGTTGAGTATGACGTTGCGAGCGCGAATTGCTTATGAGGCTTGTGAATTCGGAAGAGCATTGAGAAAAGCTCTAACCGTATCTGGATCCTTCGATTTCAAAAGCCGAAGAAGGTCAACAACCTCACCCTCCTTGGTAGGATCAACCGTAAGGATATCCGAGACGGAGCATTCAAGAGCCACGGCTGCAGCTTCCAGAATGTCCTGACTGTACGGTTGTTGAAACAGCTCAATTCGCCCGAGATTGGCATGCGAGGTGATGGGAACGCCCGGCTCGGCTTCCATACGGTCCGCCAGCTTCCGAAGCGACAAGCCTCGATGCTTTCTCCATTCGCGCAGATAGTGTTTTCCGAGAGGTCTCTTTTCCATACACAGAATTCTATCTCAACGCTGTAACGTCGTGGTCACGTCAGGCGTTACATTTTTCTCTTGCAAAGTGTCACGGCTGACGTTACAACGTTGGTCATGGCAAACGAAACTCACCCACTCACCGAATATCTTGAGCGCACTGGTCGATCTCTGACCGAAGTTGCTGACGCTGCCAAGTGCAGCCGCATGACTCTGTATCGCCTGATGAAAGGCGAGCAGAACGCCACGATCGATCTGCTCAAGCGCATAAGTGCTGCAACGGGTGGTGAAGTCTCTGTTTCGTCCTTCCTTGGAGAAGGGGAAGCAGCATGACCACATTCTCGCAAAACTTCAAAAAGGCCAGAATTGCTTCCGGCCTGACGCAGAACGAAGTGGCTGACCATTTCGGGGTTACGCGCGGCGCGGTCGCGCAGTGGGAGTCGGGCGCAATTTACCCCGAAACCAATCGACTTGCAGAGATTGCTGAGCTTCTGGACGTTTCTCTTGACCAGCTTTTCAGGGCGCACAACGAAACTGACGGGGGCGTGATCCGCCCGAAACTCGGCAAGTTCTGGATGGTCTACGGCATCGACCAGCGTGCGCCGGTTTGCCGCCACTGGTCTGAAGATAGCGCAAGAACCGAAGCTTTGAGGCTGTCCAGGCTGCATCCTGACATTGTTTTTTGCGTGCTGGAGGCGACGTGGGCCATCGCGGCTAAATCCGTCGTCACTGAGTTCGAAGTCGCCTTGAGCGATGACGATATTCCATTCTGAGCGGAGAAATTTCATGAAGAAGGTCACCAAGCAGAAGCCGATCGTCATCGATATGAAGGCCTTTGAGGCCGAGTTGATGGCTGAGGTTGCCCGCATCAACGATGAACGGGTGGCGGCATGACCGACACAACCATTTTCATCGGCGGTGCGGCGTTTCTAGCGGCTGTTACTATCCTCGTCATCCTGGCGCACTTCACCGTCTCGGGTCCGCGCAAATGACCATGGACGATAACTCCGCAATGATCATCTTCGTGGCCATGGTGATGCTGTTCTTTGTCTGGCGACACTATCGTGGGGAGCGCCGCAAATGAAGGCGCGTTCGTCCATAGCCGCTTACGATCTATTCCGCGCCGGCCGAGATACGGCCGACATCGCATATCTTCTAAACATCACCGAAGCTGAGGCGCTTGAGCAAGTCTCCAAACAGCGCAGCGCCAAGCTCGGTCTCAGTGATCCATACGAAAGACAATCGGTTCCAGTCGGTGAAAGGGCCTCTGCAAAGGTTCCGTTCGCTGGCCGGGTTCCGGCTGCCTCAACCGCGGGTCTGTAGCTCCTTTCATCACCAACACCCTGTCGACACCGGATTAATCGCACAGGGAAATTCGAAAATGTCCGAAAATCGGTTGGAGAAATCCGAAATGTCTAGCGTCGATTTCGCTTCCACAGCTTTGCAACGTTACGTCGCTCCAAAGGGCAGCGGGATAAACGTCAAGGACCGCATTACCAAAGCCGCTCGCCGGCTCGGTTGGTCCGTCTCAAGAACCAAGGATGTTTGGTACGCAGACCCGCGCGTTTCCATCTCCGCTGAAGAACTGCGGGTCATAGAGGAGGCAGCCGGTGTCAAATACGGCAGAGCACAAATCCGAACAATCGATGACCTCATCTCCAGGGCCGACGCTCTGTTGGACGGCCCGAATGCGGATTACCACCGCCCGTTCGTTGATGCGTTTCGCGCGTTCATTGGTGCGCTTGGGGTTAGCGATCGCCCCTGAACTGGATGAGGACGCCTAGAGCGGGCGTCCTTTTTTGTGACCGAACCCTTCGGAAAAATCCGACAAACCAGAGGTGAAATCAATGGCAAAGACCGCAACGGCAGTCGCAGGGCATAACGTACAGACCGAGCGCGAGCAGTATGAAGAGCAGCAGTTTCTCAAGGGGCTTGTCGACATCAAGGAACTGAAATCTGACATCGCCGGCACAACTGGCGAGATCGGCCAGATTTACAAGCGCATCAAGGATGTGACGGGCTTCACAAAGGCCGATTTCAAATGGGCCATGGAGCTTGAAGACAAGGATGCGGCCGAGATCGTAGCCACGATGGAACGCCGCCTGCGCATTGCCCGCATGCTCGGCCACCGTGTTGCCCGCCAGTTCGATATGTTCGACGCCGACCGCGTGCCCGCCGAAGACGTTGCCTACGAGCAGGGTCTTGCCGCCGGTAAGCTTCGCAAGGCGAACAGCAATCCATACGACCCGGCAAGCCCACAGGGGCAGCGCTGGCAGGCTGGTTTCAACGAAGGCACGGCTTTCATCAATAAGGAACTGGACGAGGCTGTGAACGCTGCGGATCCGGCATTCCCCTCGACCGGGGAGTAAACCCTATGATGATCCTTGGCCTCGATATCGCAACTGTCACCGGCTTCGCCTGGTATGAGCCTCATGCGCCTTTGTCGACCATCAAGACAGGGGTCATCAAAGCCGCCGGCGAGAACGCGGAAGAGAAAGCCGCTTCGATAGCGATCCAGCTCGTTGAAATGTTCCGCGACCCGATCACGAAGCTGCCACGCAAGCCCGACTTCGTGGCGATCGAACAGCCAATGCGCAACGTGAAGATGTTCGCGAAGAAGCGGCAGGACATGGCTGGCGAGGTCGAGGAAACCACCGTCAATCCAAATGCCCTGCAGCTTTCCTCTCTCTCCGGCGCGGCGGTCGGTATCATTGCCGCCTACCGCATCCCTTGGGTGACAATCCCCTCCGCCTCGTGGCGCAAGCACTTTTTGGGGATGGGCCGGTCTCCGGGCTTCGACAGAGCGGCGTGGAAGCGTGCGGCAGTCGACAGGTGCCGAATGTTCAAGATTGAGGTCAGGAACTCCGATGCTGCCGAAGCGGTCGGTATCGCGATGGCCGCCGAGGCAACCCAGCAATTCAAGATGATGAAGGCGACCGCGGCATGAACGTTATGGCCAGAAGACACGGAAACGAACAAGCCCAGCCGATACCGCTGCCTGATGCTCTTGAGGCCGAGCAAGCCCTTTTAGGCGCCATGCTGATCAACCCAGAACCATACTGGAGCGTGGCAGGCTTCCTTCGGGACTATCACTTTTCAGAGGAATTTCACGGCAAGCTTTACGACACCATCGGAAAGATGATCGCTGAAGGTCGGCCTGCAAATCCTGTCACCGTCAAGCCTTATGTCTCCCATTACGGCACAATCGGTGACATGACCATTTCGCAGTATCTCGCGCGCTTGGCCGCCGACGCTGTTTCCATGATCAACTGTTACGGCTTTGGTCGCGCCATCATTGAATCGTGGTGCCGCATCCAGCTTATCCAACTGGCCGGTGACATGGACACGCTTGCGCGATGCATGCCGGTGGATATGACCCCTGAGAAGATCATCGGTGAGATCACCAATCGGCTAACACAGGTGGCCACAGAGGGCAACGAGAGGGCAGGGGCAACCAAGTACGGCGTGATCCTTCCCGACGCTATGAGCAAGGTCGCCAAGGCCAGCACGGACACCTCTGGACGTATTCCGTGGTTCATTGACGATATCACCCAGAAGCTCGGCTACATGCGCCGGGGCAACCTCGTGGGCCTCATGTCGGACTCGGGCGGCGGCAAGACTGCCATGTCACTTCAGCAGTGCCGTTACGCGGCGTCTCTGGGCTTCAAGACTGCATTCTTCTCGGTTGAGGTGAGCGAGGAGGAAGCCGCGCTCCAGGCGGCAGCGCAGCAGGTTCACATCCCTCTGTCCCGGCTCGATAGCTACACGCTCAATTCCAAGGAAGAGGGCGGCATGGAAGAGGAGATCATCAAGGCCGTTGATCTGCCGTTCTATATCGTAGGCTTCGGGGAATGCTCTCTCTCGGACATCCGTGTCAAAGCCGAATCCATGGTGAAAAGCCTCGGTATCGACCTGATCGTCATCGACCACGCCAAGATGATAAACCTTCCGAACCCGAAGGATATCTTCGCAGAGCGCGTCAATGCTCTCTACCGCGGACTGAAGGCCCTCGCGAAATCGCTTAATGTTGCAATCGTCATCCTCATCCAGCGCAATGACGACTGGAAAGCCCGTTGGCGCTCTGGCGGCTCTATCCGCCCGATGATGGGCGACGCCTACGGCGGCGGCTCAATCAAGCAGAACCTTGATGTGTGGTTCAGCCTGTACCGGCCGGAGCCGCTTTACAAAGAACTCATCCACCAGGTCCAAGGCGAGGAGAAGCGCGGCGATCTGATCCGTCGCTACGAGGATTCGCGCGGCAAGGCTTGGATCATCAACCACAAGCGCCGGCGCGGCGAACCCGGTCAATCGGCGGAAATCCGGTTTGAGGCGGAATACACGATGTTTGCTCCTCCCTACACCAATGCCGCCCCGTCGTTTGAAGGCTTTGGAGATTTCGAATGAACGAATGCCCACTCACCGAAAACGAGCTCGAATGCGTGCGCCTACTGTCTATCGGCAAGACCTACGAAGAACAGGCCATCATTCTCGACCTAACCCGGGTCGCCGTCATGTCCCGCCTCGATGACGCCCGCCGGAAGGCAAACGTCCACAAAAGCACGGCGCTCGTCGCCAAGGCGCTTCGGGAAGGATGGATCCAATGACCCACCCGATCCAATGGAACGGCTCAAGCACCAGCTTTGGACCGGAGTTCATCGAAAACCGCATTGCCAGGAGGCTCGTGTGACGAACAAATCCGCAGCAAAAGCCGTCCCGACCGGTAATGAATACGAGGCCCATTACCGGCCCGTGTGGGCGGCGTCATTCCGCATAGTGAAGAACCGCGGGCAGATCGCCAAGTTCTCGACGGAGCTTGCCGCCGAGGTCGCTGCCTGGCGCGTCCTGTACTCGGTCGAGCAGCGGGTAATGAGACGCGACGGCGCTCTGGTGTTCGCCGCCAGGTCAGCAGCAGATGCAGCGTTTCCCGGCCTGCAACCCACCGTCAAAGCCAAGGGCAGCAATAAGCGAACCATTGTCGAGAAGGCACGACGCAAGGGCAAAGAGATCAGCGTGGAAAGGAGGGAAATGGCATGAGCGGCTTTCTCATCAAGAGGTACGACGTCACCGTTTCGGGCTTCCGCGCGCATGGCTACGACGCCCCTACACCCGGCGCCGCACGGGTAAAGGCATGGTACTCGTACTGCTCTTACCGGGCGGTGACATTCAAAGAGTTCATGAAGATCAGTGTTGTTAGGAAAGGTCAGGCACCGGAAGGATATGGGCGCAAGATTTTGGTCGGCGGACGAGAGGCATTCTTTGTCGGCAACAGCGGCCATGAGGTTCGCTTTGTTTTGCCGGGTGAGACGACAGTGTTCAATTCTCATTCGCTGGATGTTGCCGAGGTGGCAGCATGACCCACCACCGCTCCCTATACACCAAGGAACAGATAGCCGCAGCTGCTGCCCTCTGGCGTGACGGCTGCACGCTGCACGAGATGGCGGAAAAGCTCGGCATAACCTGCAGCGCGGCCAAGAACATGACCAGCACCCGCCGCGGAATATTCCCGTATCGCAAAAGAAACGTTCGACGCGCAGACCAAATCGTCAAGCAGGTGGAGGAAGCACCGGCGCCAGCGCCTCTCAAGGCTGGCTGTGTGGTCAGAACCACATTCACCGGTGCCAAGGTCACTCTGCCGCGTGTCGCGTTTATCGACGGCCCTGAACCGGAAAGCGAGGCAGCATGAACCAGATGGTGACAACAGGCTATCAGGACATGAACGGCATCTGGCCAATGCCCAAGATCACCCGCACGACCAAGGCGGCGCGCACCGCGAGCAAGTACATGCTGCTGCGGGTATCGAAGCTCACCACGAGCCACACACTCATCGTCTCGTGGGAGAGCGAGTACCTGCCATATGCCGGCGGCTCGACGTCGCGGGAGAGGCGAAAGTCTATGACCGAGATCGCCAAGCGCGTGCTTGAACGATACCCAGACTTCACGCTGGCGGAGATCAAGGGGCCGAGGCGCAGCGACTATCTCATCAAAGCAAGGTTCGCCGTCATAGACGCTATCAAGCGGGAGCGGCCGGACCTGAGCTATCCGTAAATAGGCAGGTTCCTCGGTGGACGCGATCACACCACCATTATGGCGGCTGTCCGCGCCATAGCCGAGCGCAAGGCAAAGAAGGAGTGGGACGATCTATGAAGCACCACGCCCACAGATGCGACATCTACAAGATTGCCCGTCAGTGCGGCGTGAAGCTCTTTGACGGGCATCTGCATAGCCCAACCAGCCGGAAGCCTTTCGAGTGCTACTGCAAGCCTACTGTGAGGGAAATAGGCACGGTGCACGGCGAGGAACACCTGAAGCTCGTCTTCATGCTGATGACCGGCACTAGGAACAATGCGGCCGAGCTATATGCAGATATGATGCGTGCTGTTTCATCTCTGCTGGTAGCACATCCGCATTTTGAAAAACTGCCAAATTTGACCAGCATATTCGATCAGATCGACATGGGTAAAATTAGAAGAAGCGCTAGAAATATCAGTGGGATGCCTCGCTGGCAGGTGGCGTTTGTGCTAATGTTTTTGGAGGTCGAGAGAAGATCAAAACTGCAGCCTACATTCTGGGATAGCGAGGACTTGGCATATGGGTGAACAATCCAAGCGCATAGATATGACAGGCCAAAAGTATGGCCGCCTCACTGCGATGAAATGCCTAGGGGAGATCAATGGACAAACCATGTGGCAGTTCTCTTGCGAGTGCGGCAATTCGAAAACCACGAATGGATCCAGCGTCCGTCGCGGACTTACTCTCTCATGTGGATGCCTCCAAAAAGAAGCGGCCCGCTCATCTAAATCCACGCATGGGCAGAGTAAAAAAGCGGAGTACCGTATTTGGGGGCACATGATCGGTCGGTGTCATAACCCAAAGGACGCCGCGTATCCAGACTATGGCGGCAGAGGCATTACGGTCTGTGATGCGTGGCGAGCATCGTACGTGGATTTTTTTGCAGATATGGGAGCCCGTCCGTCGCCCCGACACACGATAGAGCGGCTGGACAACAACGATGGTTACAATCCGAATAATTGCGCTTGGATATTGCGCGAGGAACAAAGCCAAAATCGAAGAGGCGTCCGTCGCTATCTCTTTAGAGGTTCGTATTTGACCATCCGGCAGCTTTCGGACCAATACGGGATTCCAGTTCCTTCGCTTACCCGCAGAATTGAGGCCGGCTGGCCTGTCGCGCGGGCTGTTCTTGAACCCTTGGCGGCTAAAGGAAAGCGCGCCGACCCTAACTGGCAAGGAGAGGCGGCATGAAGTATCACGCATGGACATGGAAGGCAGTCGAGGGTCGCGTGCTGGAGATGGCCGACACGCTTCGACTGATGCCGAAGCACAAAGGACCGAAGGAGTACGGCAGCGCCATGCCAGAGGCCGTCAGGAGGCACGAAGAGGCATATGGCTCTGATACAGCGCACAGCAAGGAAACAGCATCAGCGGCCAATCTGGCGCGAATGGAGCAAGTATGGACGTGGGTTAACAGCTACCTGTCCGAGCCAGAAAGGAAGTTGATTTATGCCTGGTCGTGGGTGAAAGTCAGAAAAGGCATGAAAATCGCGGCCTTCGCGGCAGAAAATGACATGTCGGACCGAATGTTGAGGCGCGAGATTGTCAAGCTTTGTTCGATAATTGCGAACAATCTCAACCAGATTACCCTTGTTCGGTTGAACAGTGAGGATTGCTCCTTGTCCGAAAATGAGGGAGAAAGCGATCAATCCGATGTAACGTCGAACAACTGCGGCACGATCAGGCAGAACGGTATCGCATTTGGAATGACCGCGGATGCAAGGCCGATACTGGACTTGAGCAGTCCGGAGTTGGCCGCTCTCAATCAAAGGCTGATGGAGGGCAACCAACGGCGCGAGCGGGAAGCCCGAAGACGCGCCAAACTGGAGGCCGCTTGATGGCTAACAGTGCGGAATGGGAGGAAGGTAGGGAAGCCTTCCTCAAGAACCGCCAGTCGCACATCAGTGATTGCCCGTACCCGCCTGAGCGCGATTGGGACAAATGGGCAGATTGGGTGTGTGGTCACGGTGAGGCGGAAACAGAAATTTGGGAGGCGGAAAAGTCTCCTCAACCAGTTCGCATGATGACGCGGTAATTAGCCAAGGCCGTCCTCCCCGCAAGGGTGTAGAGTAATCCGAGTAGTTGGCGCTCGGCATGCGATAACAGGTTGCCGTCGATCTCTGGTCCCGCGACCGGATGACGGCCTTAGCTCTCGCGGGTGACACGATCAAATGATCGGAATCTAGGGGTGGCGCGCTGAAAAGCCTCTAGCTGGTTCACGCTCCAGTCAAAAGCGTCCAATTCGCCCAACAGGGCAACGGAATGCGAGGCGGCGTAAGCTATCTGTATCGACGGTAGCCACTGACCGCATAAACCCAAGGCTTCGAGCTTGGCGTCCGGTGGCCCTCGCAGCAAATCAGGAAGGCGAGAGCCGTTAGGGCCTATCAACGCGGTAGACACCGGTTGGTGACGGATCATGCCCCGGCCTTCCTGTCGTAATCACGAGAGGCGAAAGCGCTCGGCTCACCTCGTCAAGCGCCCATGGCGATAGAGGGAGCAACGGAGAAAGAGGGTCTGCCGGGCCACCTATCTCATCTGTTTGATTAAGAAGGCCCGGTTAGCCATTTCATCAGCCCCGCCCGTAACAAGGTGGGGCTGACTCATGAGTAGCTTGCAGTGAGATCAATCGCCATCTTTGCTTGATAGAGTGGCGCCCAACCCCAGAAGGCCTCCAAAGGCTCCTCGAGGCGGAGAAGCCATCAAGGCTTTAGCGATTTTCTGCAGTGACATTCGGCTTTTGATTGCCCTGAGATTGTTGTCCACTGTGTTGATCTCATCGATACGGGAAATAAAATCGTCAATGGTCCAGTGGGTCTCTGTCAGGTTGAGGTGTTTCTTGGCTTCTACGGTGAAAAACTCGACGCCATCTGTTTTTGAGCTGGCTCTAAATGCAGTGTGCGCAACCATATTTCGGGTTTCGGATATCTTGCGAGCTTTAAGAGCCCATTTGTCGAACTCATCCGCTTTCGTCTTATCGAACACGTAGAAGTTCACCAACGTTCTTAGCGTGTTGATCTTGTCATTAAGCGACATGTTCCGGGTGATGATTGATATCTTCAAGGGTTCAATATCTAAGACATCGCCGACAGCGCTATTGATGCCCAGCTCAAGCACCGCAAAGTAGCCCATAAATGCGCCAACGAGCGTAAATGCCCTGGCATCATGGTCCATAGCTAGAAGAGTTTCTTTATCCAGCGCTCCCAACCCGCATCCCCCAAGGTTACCCATGCCAGTACTCAAGAATGCACGGCACGAGACTTTCGCGCAATGGCAAAGCTAACCACCCTCAAGCCCCAGATCGCCACCATCAAGCCCCTGATAGGGAGAGCGACAGGGGATGAGAAGGCAAGGCTAAGGCAGCGTGACCAGGAGATAGAGTGGCGCGCCTGGTACGGTACAGAGCGATGGAAGCAGATGCGCCGACGTATCTGGGCCCGAGACGCTTACACCTGCCAAGCGACCGGCACGCTCTGCATAGGCAAATACCCCGCAGGCAACAGCCCTGTAGCTGACCACAAGATACCGCACCGTGGCGATCCTGCCTTGTTCTGGGATGAGAACAACATCCACACAGTGAGCAAGGAGTACCACGACAGCCAGAAGCAACGAGAGGAGCGCGCACAGGCGCGTTGGTAGAGATGTCTGCTCCCTTGGAGAAACGCGTTGAAGCCCTAGAGGGTGAATTGTCCAAGCTCAGGGAAGAGGTTGAAAGCTTCCGTGTCTTCTTCAAGGAGACGATAGAGCATTACGACAGACTGCTACCAGAGAGGCTGGCTATGCAACAGAAGCGGGCCAAGGCCAGAGGTTTTGCATAAGGGGGGGTAGTCAAAAGTCTGAAAAGGCTCGTCTTTCCCCACCCGCGACCCACTCACGCGCACAATTTTTTTACCGAAGCGAGAATTTGGAGCCATGGCAGGTAACAAAAACAGCGGTCGGCTGCCTTTTGCGCCTTCTGACGATGATCGCAACAAAGTCCGAGTTCTTCGGGCGAGCGGCATGTCTCAGGAGGCAATTGCAGAGGCGATCGGCATTTCGGTGAAGACGTTGGTGGTTCATTTTTCTGCTGACATGGAAATCGCAAGCGCAAAGGTGACGGCTGACATTCTGATGGCGCGCTATTCCGAAGCCATGAAGGGCAATGTGACCGCTCAGAACAAGATGCTGGAGCAGGTTGGCGCCGTTAAAGCGCACGAGAAACGCGCTCCAAAGCCGGAGAAGATTGGCAAGAAGCAAGAGCAAAAGCTGGCCGCCCATAGCGTCGGCGGCCGCTTTGCAACGCCATCTGCGCCAAAGCTGATCGTGAGCAATGATTGATGTGGGACACAAGCTGTCAGGATTGGGAACGGCGCATTGTCGGCGGTGAATCGCTCATCCCGTTCGATCCTCTGTTCCCAGAGGAAGCTGAAGCCGCGCTTGACGTCTTCAAGTCCCTCAAGATCGTGGATGCCCCTGGCAGCCCGACTTTCGGGGAGGCCTGCGAGGAGTGGGTATTCGATTTCGTCAAGGCCATCTTCGGCGCCTATGACCATGAGACGGCCAAGCGGAATATCCGCGAGTTCTTTCTGCTGATCTCGAAGAAGAACTCCAAGTCGACCATCGCCGCCGGCATTATGCTGACGGCGCTGATCCGTAACTGGCGACACTCGGCAGAACTGCTGATCCTGGCGCCGACGATCGAGATCGCGAACAACTCATATGGACCGGCCGCGGACATGGTGCGCGCTGATCCAGACCTGACGGACCTCCTGCATATTCAGGATAACTTCCGCACGATCACCCACCGGGTGACCGGAGCGAAGCTGAAGGTGGTGGCGGCCGACACCGATACGGTTGGCGGCAAGAAGGCGGCTTTCGTCCTCGTGGACGAGCTGTGGATCTTCGGCAAGCGCAACAACGCGGATGCCATGCTCAGGGAGGCCACAGGCGGCCTTGTGTCGCGTCCAGAGGGATTTGTGATCTATCTGTCGACGCAGAGCGATGCGCCGCCAGCGGGCGTCTTTAAGGCAAAGCTCGATTACTTCCGAGATGTGCGCGACGGGAAGATTGCCGATCGCAAGAGCCTCGGCGTGATCTATGAGTTTCCGAAGGCGATGATTGACGCGGAATCGTATCTCGATCCGCAGAATTTCTACATCACAAACCCGAACCTTGGCCGCTCTGTCAGCGCCGAGTGGATCGAGGAGGAACTGGTCAAGGAAGTTGCCAAGGACAGCGAGACGCGCAACACATTCCTCGCCAAACACCTGAATGTCGAGATCGGAATGAACCTCCGGTCTAACCGCTGGGCCGGTGCCGACTTCTGGGCCGACAAGGCCGATGACACAATCGATCTGGAAAGCGTTCTGGATCGTTCGGAGGTTGTCGTGGTCGGGATCGACGGCGGCGGCCTCGATGACCTTTTCGGGCTGACAGTGCTGGGACGTGAACGAGGTTCCCGCGATTGGCTGTCATGGTCGCATGCGTGGTGCCACAAGGGCGTTTTGGAGCGGCGCAAGTCGATTGCCTCGAAGCTCAATGACTTCAAGCGCGACGGCTTGCTGACAATCGTGGATGACGAGCTGAAGGATATCTCCGAAATCGTGGAGATCATCTCCGACATCAAGGCCCGCGGGCTGTTGGCATCGGTCGCTGTTGACCCGGCCGGCCTTGGCGAGATGATCGAAGCTTTGGCCGAGATCGACGTGACGCAAGAGGCTGGCAATCTCGTCGGTGCGCCTCAGGGCTACGCGATGATGAACAGCATCAAGACCGCCGAGCGCAAGCTTGCCAACGGCACTCTCCGGCATGCTCCGTCCGCTCTGATGGACTGGTGTGTTTCGAACCTGAAGATCGAGCCCACGGCTACGGCCATTCGGGCGACGAAACAGAATGCGGGCGATGCAAAGATTGACCCTGTCATGTCGCTTTTTGACGCCGTGACGGTCATGAGCAGAAATCCAGAAGCACCGGGGGCAGGAATGGAAGATTACTTCAAGAGCCTGGCAGGTGCAGCGTGAACGCAATCCAGAAGATCAAGAGCGCGATTGTTCGGCGCCTGACCGTTCGCGAGCCGGATGGCTGGTATCCCGATGCCATGCGCGGCGATGCGGGCGAACTGGTGACGGACAGCACTGCGCTGTCTCTGTCGGCGGTCTGGGCCTGCGTCAACTTGCTTGCCGGCACTATCGCCAGCCTGCCATTGATGGTCTACCGCACCGATGCGCAGGGAAAGCGCACAGTGGCGCGTGACCATCGCTTGTATCGCGTGCTTCACGACAGCCCGAACTACGACCAGACGGCGGTCGACTTCTGGGAGTTCGTCAGTGCTTCACTCGAACTGTGGGGCAACGCCTATGCCCGCATCGAGCGCAGCGGTGGCCAAGTTTCCGGCCTTCATCCCGTCGCGCCGAACCTTGTTTCGGTTCGCAGGCTGAGCAATGGATCGATCGAATACCGCTGGACGGAGGACGGCAAGTCCTACGTCGAGACAGACGGAGCCATGATGCATATCCGCGGCTTCGGCGGCAACCCGCTGGGTGGCATGTCGACGCTGCACTTCGGCCGAAACAC
The DNA here is from genome assembly GCF_037203725.1 of Agrobacterium sp. CMT1. Lineage (NCBI taxonomy): Bacteria > Pseudomonadati > Pseudomonadota > Alphaproteobacteria > Hyphomicrobiales > Rhizobiaceae > Agrobacterium > Agrobacterium sp. CMT1. Next base: position 14,300 of record NZ_JBBCAR010000001.1, on the reverse strand, counting down.
CTTCAGCTTGGCGCGGGCGATCGATCGCTCTGCCGGCGGGATGTTCAAGAATGGCCTACGTCCCTCAGGCGTGCTGACGTTTGCGGAGTGGCTTTCTCCAGAACAGAGGCAACTGGCAGAAAGCAAGCTGACAGAGAAGTTCCTGGGGGCGGCTAATTCCGGTAGGCCGCTGGTCCTTGAAGGCGGCACCAAATGGGAGCAGCTGACAATTTCCCCCGAAGACGCGCAGATGCTGGAATCTCGCAGCTTCTCCGTTGAGGAAATCTGCCGGTTCTTCGGCGTGCCTCCTCACATGGTTGGCCGAACTGAGAAGTCCACCAGTTGGGGAACGGGCCTTGAGCAGCAAACCCTGGCGTTCCAGAAGTTCACGCTTCGCCGCCGGCTGAAACGCATCGAGCAGGCGCTGGAGAAGCAGTTGCTCAAGCCGGAAGACCGAGCCAGCGGAATAACGATCGAGTTCAACCTTGAAGGCCTCCTACGGGGCGATAGCGCGGCAAGGGCGAGCTTTTATCAGTCTGGCCTCACCAACGGCTGGATGACGATCAACGAAGTGAGAGCGCTCGAAAACATGCCTGCCGTCGAAGGCGGCGATGTCCCGCGTATGCAGATGCAGAACGTTCCGATCACTCAGGCCGGAACGCAGACCCAACTGCCCCCTCCCAACGAGGAATGAACGACATGAAAACGAAGGATTTCGCCCTGCAGGTCAAAGACCTGTCGGAAGACGGCACCTTTGAAGGCTACGGTTCCATCTTTGGGAACATCGACAGCTACGGCGAAAAGGTGATGCCCGGCGCTTTCGTGGAGAGCCTGGCCAAGCACAAGCGCGAAGGCTCAAACGTCCTGATGCTCTGGAACCATGACGCCCACCAGCCGATCGGCGTATGGGAGGATCTGGCCGAGGATGCAAAGGGTCTCTGGGGTAAAGGCCGGTTCCTGCTTGACATCCAGCGGGCGCGCGAGGTCCACACGCTTGCCAAAAACAAGGCGATTGGCGGTCTGTCCATCGGCTACCGCGAGGAAGATACCGACCAGGACGGCGCTGTCCGGCTCCTGAAGAAGCTCAACTTGTACGAAATCTCTCCGGTGACATTCCCGGCCAACCGCCGCGCCCGGATCGAGAGCGTCAAATCAGAACGCATGGATGAGTTCGCCCGCCGACTGCGCGACGGCGATCCCATGCCGATCAAGGATTTCGAGGACATCCTGCGCGAGGCAGGGGTTCCGAAAAGCATGGCTGTTGCGATCGCCTCGCACGGCTATGCCAAGGCCATTCGGAGTGATTCCGAGGGCGATAAGGCGAATGACACGGCTGCGTTCCTGAAAGCTCTGCGAGCCAGCTAATCCCCAACATCGCTCTTAGGAGAGACCCATGAGCAACGAAAACAAATCGGTGGCCGATCTCGCCGCCGAGATCAAGGCCGAGCAGCGCCAGGCGGTTGACGCTGTCAAGGCGATTGCCGAGGAAGCCCTTGGTAAGGCGAAGTCCGGCGAAGAACTGACGGCTTCCCTCAAGGAAAAGGCCGACGAAGCCCTTCTGAAAATGAACGGCCTGACCGAGCAGATGGCCGAGCTTGAGCAGAAGATGGCCCGCGGCGGCAAGGGTGGTGACGATCCCGCAAAAACTCTCGGTGAGCAGTTCGTTGAATCGGAAGGCTTCAAGTCTTTCCAGGACAGCAAGTTCTCCAAGAGCGCACGCGGCGCCGACCTGAAGGTGAAGGCAACGCTGACGTCGGCGACGACTGATGCTGCCGGCTCCGTTGGTGACGCAATCGCCAATACTCGCCTGCCTGGCATCCTTCCGCTGCCCCAGCGCCGTCTCACCGTTCGCGACCTGCTTTCGCAGGGCCGAATGGACGGCAACACGCTGGAATACGTGAAGGAAACCGGCTTCACCAACAACGCGGCTGGTGTCGCCGAAGGTGCTCTGAAGCCTTCGTCCGATCTCAAGCTCGATCTGGTGACGACGTCGGCCAAGGTAATCGCCCACTGGATGAAGGCATCCAAGCAGGTCCTGGACGATATTTCGCAGCTTCGCTCAATGATCGACCAGCGACTCCTCTACGGCCTCGCCTATGTGGAAGAAAACCAGCTGCTGAACGGCGATGGCACCGGCCAGAACCTGAACGGTATCATCCCGCAGGCAACCGCCTACTCGGCGCCGATCACTCTGGCTTCTCCGACCAGCATCGACATGATCCGTCTGATGATGCTCCAGGCGGCGCTGGCCGAGTATCCGTCCACCGGCATCGTGATGCACCCGAGCGATTGGGCGTGGATCGAGACGCTGAAGGACACCACCGGCCGCTACATCATCGGTAATCCGCAGGGCACGATCAGCCCGACGCTGTGGGGCCTGCCGGTCGTGGCAACCCAGGCGATGACGGTCGACAAGGTTCTCGTCGGCGCGTTCAAGCTCGGTGCCCAGGTGTTCGACCGCTGGGATGCCCGGATCGAGGCGGCCTACGTCGATGACGACTTCATTCGCAACCTGATCACGATCCTTGCGGAAGAGCGTCTTGCTCTGGCGGTCTATCGCCCTGAAGCCTTCATCTATGGCGACTTCGGTCGCGTGACCTGATCGGCTTCGGCTCATCAAGGAGGGCAGCTTCGGTTGCCCTCTCTATGAACCGAAGGAGAAACATCATGAAAACCTATGAAGTCCTTCGCCAGCACTTCGGCGACAAGATGTACATGCCGGGAGACACCCGCGAAGCCGCGCAGGGCGAAGTTCAGCACCTGATCAACAACGGCGTGCTGCGCGAGACGAAAGCCAAGGCTGAGCCCGCACCGTCGAACAAGGCCGAGAAGGCCGCCCCGAAAAACAAGAGCGCTTGATCCATGCACCGTCCCGTCCGCGTTACCGCGCCAGAAGCGCTGCCAGTCTCTCTCGAAGAGGTGAAGAAGGCCCTGCGCGTCGACAGCGCGGATGATGACGATATGCTGACAAGCCTCATCCAGTCTGCCGTCGATCACTACGAGGGCTGGACTGGTGTGCTGGGCATCTGCCTTGTCGAGCAAACCTGGCGGCAGAGCTATGATCGCTATGACCAGTGCCTTCGACTTCCGCTCGGCCCGGTGATCGCAGTGGACGCCGTCAAGACACGCAACGCCGCCGGGACCGAGACGCAGATACCAACGACCGACTATGCCGTGGAGACAGATGCCGCCGGCCGATCATATGTCCGGTTCGTGGATGGCTTCACTATGTCGGCCGATGCTGCGCTTCGTTCCGCAATCTCGGTCGATTATCGCGCTGGCTGGCCAATCGTAGACGACAAGCCAACCGTGCCGGCCGACATCCTCACCGCCATCATCGCCCGCGTCCAGATCGGATATGAGCAGACCGCGACCGATGCCGGCCAGACAATCGCCAACATGGAACGCGCCCTGATTGCCAAGTGGCGCCGACCGTTGCTGTAGGAGGCCCAGAGATGGCCCGTGTACGCTTCAAACACGATTTCGACTACAAACCCACGTCCCAGACCACAATCGCCTACAAGGCGGGCTGGGAGGGCACTGTAAGGCGCGAGTGCGCGGAAGAAGCCGTCGCCGCCGGTAAGGCAGAATGGGCCGGTAAAGACGCGGAGGCAAAGCAGGATGGCGAAGCCGAGATCAGCCGGTGATCTGTTCCACCGTGTCGCATTCGACAAGCGCGAAGAAATAGACCGGGGAGATGGCGTCTTTGTTGGTCAATGGGTCGAGCAGTTTCAGGTCCGGGCAGGCTTTGCGCATTTGCGCGGCGGCGAAAGCGTCATGGCTGATCGCCTACAAGGGCAGCACACACAGGTCATATTCGTTCGCTCGTCTTCGCAGACACGGACAGTGGATACGGACTGGCGGGTGAGGGATGCTCGAACCGGAACCGAGTTCAATATCCGCGACGTGACGCCCACCAATGATCGGCTGTGGCTCGATTTCCTCTGTCAGAGTGGCGTGGCAAGCGGATGACGAAAATCAAAGGCCTTGATCGCCTCAACAGGAAGCTGGCGAAGTTGCCCGCGGTTGCCAAGCAGATGATCCGGCAGGCGATGGAAGCCAAGGCGAATGAAATCGTCGCCATGATGAAAAATCTCGTCCCGGTCGATGACGGCACGCTGCGCGACAGCATCGGCTGGACTTGGGGCAAGGCCCCGAAGGGTTCGCTTACTCTCGCCTCAGTTCAGGCGACTGGCGACAGCGACATGACGCTGACGATCTACGCCGGCAATAAGGAAGCGTTCTATGCCCGATGGGTCGAGTTCGGCACGGCGCGGCACGAGAATGGTGGCCTGTTCGCAGGCTCAATTCATCCGGGAACGACAGCGCAGCCGTTCTTCTTCGTCTCCTGGCGGGCAAACAAGCGGCGCACCGTCCGGGCGATACGCAAGGCCTCGCGAGACTCAGCAAAGAAGGTGGCGGCAGGATCATGACAAACGACGCTGCGCACGAGCTGCAGGTGGCCATCATCAACGCCCTGAAGGCTGACCCTGATGTGGCCGCGCTGGTCAGCAATCGTATCTATGACCGGGTGCCAACAACTGACGGAAAGATCACGGCGACCTTTCCCTATATCTCGTTCGGGCCGGTGCAGGACCTGCCAGAGGACGCCGACTGCATCGAAGCATCTGAGCTGGTCATCCAGTTGGATGCCTGGTCGCGCGATCCCGGCTTCATGGAAGGCCGCAAGATCGCCAAGGCCATCAAGAAGGCTCTGGCTGAGCAAAGCCTGCCCTTGGCCGACAACGCCCTTGTTTATTTCGAGTTTGAAGGTCGCCGCGATCTGCGCGCGCCGGATGGCTTGACAACCCAGATCGCCAGCACGTTCCGCGCTGGCGTCGAGCATCACTGAAAACGCCAACACAGGAGGCCGCAATGGCTCAGGCAACCACCATCAAGGGGGGCAAGATTCGCGTGCTCCTCGGCAACGACGCTGATCCGATCGTGTACGCTGCACCTTGCGGTTTCACGCAGCGGTCCATCACGCTGAACAAGGGCCTCGAAGAGGTGAACATTCCCGACTGCGACGATCCCGATAAGGTCGATTGGGTGGGCCGTGACGCGACGTCGCTTTCCATGGGCATCTCCGGCGAAGGCGTGCTTGCATCCGAGAGCGTGGATACCTGGCTCGAAGGCTTCGAAAGCATCGAGAGCATCCCGGTCAAGGTCGAATGGGAGTTCCCCGCCAAGACAATCACCTGGACCGGCCGCATGCATATCGAAAGCATGGAAGTCGGCGCCAACAACGGCCAGCGCGCGACCAACAACGTCTCTCTCCAGAGCGACGGCGAAATGGTTCGCGTCACTACGCCGGTCACACCGTAATGTCAGCGGCACCATACGTAAGGTTCGGCTTGCCTGAAAGCGATCAGGCAAGCTTCAAAGCCGAAGCAATGGCCATCGGCAGGCTTCCAGAAGAAGAACGCGCGGCGTACTCGATCACAAAAGAGATGTTCGATACAGGCGAAGGCTGGGCATATCACGAGGGAGGGGCCATGCGCATCGACAAGGGCGGCGTAGTGCTTTGTTGGCGGCGCATTGATACCGGATCGGCTCCGTATCTGGGAGACGACTGGAGAGATGGAGTGCACAATGCGTGACGCAACTGTCACATTCGACTGGGCAGACGGGACTTACTCGTTCCGTCTTGCCTGGGGTCAACTGGCCGAGCTTCAGGAGAAGTGCGATGCTGGTCCGTATGTGGTGCTCCAGCGCCTTCACAGCGGCGAGTGGCGCATTGAAGACGTCAGCAACATCATCAGGCTCGGCCTGATCGGTGGCGGCATGGAGCCAGCGCCGGCGCTCAAGCTAACGCGCGCATACGTCGAGGCTCGTCCACCGATGGAAAGCCTCATCCCGGCACAGGTGATTCTGTCAGCCGCTCTCATGGGCGCGCCGGAGGAAGCTGTGGGGGAGGCAGACGCAGCAAATCAAACCGAAGCCAGCTTGACGAACTCCCAAACGGAAAGCTGAGATTTGCTGCGATCTACGGGACCGGCGCCGTTATTGGATTCACCCCGCAGCAGGTCAACGAGATGTCGGTTTGGCAGTTCATGGCGGCGGTTGACGGTTACGTCGAGGCTAACAGCCCCGATGATGGAGCCCTTACCGCGAAAGAAGTCGATGAACTATGGGATTGGCTTTGATGCCGATCCTCATCGCCACATACCGTTATCCTTGGGCTGCTCTACACCCTCGTATTCGCGCCCCATGATCATCATCGGTATCGATGCAAGGAAGGCCAAGACGCCGATCGTTATTAGTATGTGAAAGATCGTGACGTCTGGAATCTCTGAGGCGTTGCGGATGTTACCGCGCAACGACGTGAGCATATGTTTGAGCCACTCTCTCGTGCCAATCGCAACGCATGGGCCAAGGATGAAAAGCGCCAGCCCCCATTTTCCTAGACGCGTGAACCTCTGCTTTAACTTCACTATGGCCTCCCTAAGGTTGCCTCAAACATATCAGGACAACACTTAATGGCAACAGACCTCGAGCGACTTGTCGTTCAGCTTTCGGCTGACGTGAAGGGTTACCAGAACGCTCTTAACCGTGCGCAGGGTATCACCAACCGGCAGGCGCGAGCGATCGAGAACCGTTTCGCCAAGATGAACAGCAACATCAATTCTTCCTTCAAGGGCCTGCTGTCGAGTTCTGTGGCCGGACTAGGCGGCATACTGGGCACCCGTGAGATTATCCAGTATGCGGACGCTTGGACTGAAGCTGGAAACAAAATCGCTGCGGCTGCATCGATTGCTGGGGTACAGACGCGTTCTCTCACGCAACTGAAAGACGGCGCCAACGAGGCGCGCACCGCCTTTGGTGATTATGTCGATCTTTATGCCAAACTGATCCGATCTGCATCTAATGTCGCCCAATCTGAACAAGAGATCGCAACTGCTACGACGATTGTTTCGAAGGCGTTTAAGGCTGGTGGCGCGTCTGCCCAAGAGCAAGCCGCCGGTATTTTGCAGCTGGGGCAGGCACTGGGTTCCGGTGTGTTGCAGGGCGACGAACTCCGTTCGCTGAGAGAAAACGCGCCTCTCATTGCCGACGCGATCGCCAAAGAGTTTGGTGTCACAATTGCAGGTCTGAAAGACCTAGGGGCCGAAGGCAAGCTCACATCGGACAGAGTTTTCAAAGCAATATTGTCTTCGCAAAAGCCAATCGAAGCAGCCTTTGCAGCCACTAATTCGACTATTGCTGACAGCTTCACTCGCCTTAACAACGAATTCACCGCATACATAGGCCTTGCCGACAATTCCAACGGCGCGAGCGCAAAGCTTGTCGAGGCGCTAAATCTCCTTGCCTCGAACTTTTCAGAGACTGCAGACGCAGTACTGGCGTTTTCTGCCGTTCTGATTGGAGCCTTCACTGGTCGAGCTATCGCTGGAGCAGTCGTTGGGCTCGGGCAGGCGGTGACGGCTCTCGGTGCATTCTTGGCTGCGCTCCGAGCAGGAACAGTCACGGCCGCAGCCTTCAGCTCTGCGCTCGGGCCAGTCGGGCTGCTTGCAGGTGCTGCGGCCACCGCCATATTCCTCATGTACGACGCCAACACTGACGCGGAGCGCGCAGCAAAAGCACATGGCGAGGCTGTCAACGAGCTGAAATTCCAGATTGAGAACCTGGACTACGCGAATAGCGCGGCAGTCGCATCCACCCGAACAAAAATTGCTTCTGATGTTGAGGCGGCAAAGGCGGCACTAGAACGAGCCAAGGCCGAACAGGCTCTGGCGGCGTCGCTAGTGCGTGAAGAAGTCAACCCATCAATGTCGTTGTATCCGTCACCTGGCGCTACTGACGTCGAGAACACAGTCAGTCAGAACCCTGTCGTCAAAGAACGTCAACAACTCATTGACCAGTTGGACAAACAGCTAAAAGACCTCGAAGGCATTAACTCTCAGTTTGAGAGCTATGCCTCTGGAAAGGCCAAGCCGACGAGAGATACGACCGGTTTCGGAAATGGAATAGGGGCAGCTACAGAAGGCAAGACAAAGAAAACCCGCGCCAACGAATACCAGCGCGAGGTCGAGCAGATCACGAAGCGCACCGCGGCGCTGAAAGCTGAGACGGAAGCGCAGGCAGGTCTCAACCCGCTGATCAACGACTATGGCTTTGCGGTTGAATTCGCCCGGGCGAAACAAGACCTGCTCACTGCTGCCCAAGAGGCAGGCGTCAAGATCACGCCCGAGCTTACAAAGTCAATCGAGGGGCTGGCTGCTGGCTATGCGAATGCTGTTGTCGCTTCGGAAAAGCTGGCTGAAAAGCAAGATGAGATCCGTCAGCGCGCCGAGGAAGCCATGGCCACAGCCAAGGATGTCACGCGAGGCATTATCGACGGCTTTGTCGAGGGTGCCAGTGCGGCGGATATCTTGGCCGACAGCCTCAAGAAGATTGGCAATGCGCTGATCGATGACGTGTTGAATAGCATCTTCAAGGTCAACAATGCTGCTGGCGGCGGCGGGGGTTTCCTGAGCGGCCTTTTCAGCCTGTTTGGCGGTGGTGGCAAGAGCAGCTTCCCTTCGGCTCCGGGCGGCCTGTATTCAGAAGGCGGCTACACCGGCGATGGCGGCAAGTACCAGCCCGCAGGCGTCGTCCACAAAGGCGAGTTCGTTTTTGACAAAGCGGCGGTGGCGGCTGCCGGTGGCCCCGCGGCCATGGAGGCCATGCGGCGAGGCCTTAAAGGTTACGCTGATGGCGGCTACGTCGGCGCAATGCCGGCGCTTTCGCCCCCCAGCATTCCGGATATGAAGTCCATCACGGGCGGGTCAGGTGGAAGCGCAGTAACTCTGGCGCCAGTCTACCACATTGACGCGCGCGGAGCGGACGCTGCTGCCGTGGCACGCCTTGAGCGGGGCCTAGCAAAGACAAACGCCGAAATGCAGGGCCGCATCGAGGCTGGCGTGAGGTCTGCGCAGAAACGAAACGTGAAGTTGGGGTAGGGCGGCAATGGTGTCGACTCTACTGTCTTAGAAAAAGGTAAACGTCATGTGTGTTCAGAAAGATGAAGCGACGACCAAAGTTGACCGTTTGATCGCCGCCATTGAGCTTTTGCAGAAGACGCTCGAAAAGGCGATCAGTCAGCGAGCCATTGGAAATGGCAATCGAACGTAAGTCCGGGAGCCTTCGGAGATGTACCCAGTGCATGGGCTGAATCTCCGGAGGTGGTCCCTTCAAGATGAACAGAGCCGCCGTCTGGTCCTAGAACGTATGTCATTTCTGGAATCATGGTGTGAGTTTTGACCTCGACATCGGCAACAAGCTTCGTTCCGTCGACGCGGTAGGTTCCTATGTAGGCTGAACCTTGCTCGCCCCCGAGCAGCTTCCCATCCTTGAGGACTACTACTCCCCCACCTGCTCCGCCTGCGACGGAAAATTTCACGCTATATAGTCCGTTTTTCATGCGTTACTCCCTTTTTAGCTTGGCACTAGAAAAGGAGCACGGCTGCAATCGGGAGTCGAGTCACAAAGGAATCCACCATGACTAAAGTCGTAGACAGCAGCGAATACAGCACCAACTCCATCTTCGTCGGATGCAGCGTAAACGAAGATGGCGAACCTCTGGTCGAGATCAACGGCAAGGCTATTGGCACGGTCGCCGGCTTGCTCGACTTCCTCGGCAAGTATGAAGGCCAGCAGAAGGCAAAGGTCAACGTCAAGTGGGCGGCCGTCACGCCGCCAGACGGTTTCCTGGGACCAAGAGACTACAAGATCGCATCGCCACATCGATCCGCTGCTTTCCTTATGGATGTTCCCGCCACCCCGAAAGCAACTCCTGTCACCTTCAAAGCTGGCGAACTCTACGTTGGGGACGTGAAGATTAAAAGCCTCGCGGACATCTCCAGTCATCTCGCCAACGTCGAAAACAAAGACGCCCACATAGGCCCGCTCTCTGTTGGGTCGACCAACATCGAAGGCGCCGAAAAAGACGTGGTGGCGAGACTCCAGCGCGAACTTGACGATCTGAAAGCCTCCCTGCCGAGACGTGTCGAGGAGGCAATAGCCTCCGCCCAGCGTAGAAACGTCAGGCCTTCTTTATGACAATCACATACCCGCTCCCAACTTCGTTTTTCGACGAGTTCCCAGGCTGGTCGACCGAGTTCAACCTGCTTTGGCGGCAAGAGCAGTCGCGCACGGCTGGCGGCCAGACGGTCGTCAAGGACATGGGGTCGCCGCTCTGGCAGATGACGGCGCAATCGCGCTCGATGAAGCCGAACGAACTGGATTACTGGCGTGCGCGGCTTACGAGCTTGGAAAACGGGCTCAAGACGTTCCGCGCATTCCCGAAGTCTCGCTGCTTCCCGGTGGCATATCCTAACGGCAGTTGGCCGACCGGCGGCGCATTCGCCGGGGTGGGGCAGGTCGCCACGATTGCGAGTAACCGCAAGGCAATCTCGCTTTCAGGATTGCCTGCTGGCTACAAGGTCTCGGTAGGCGATTACGTCCAGATTGGGGACAAAGACCTTCACATGGTCATGGAGGCCGTGACGGCCGGCGCAGGCGGTGTGACAACGCAGTTCGAGGTTCGCCCGCATCTGTGGCCGGGCGTTACGGCGCCCGTTGCCGCAACTCTCGTCAAACCGTCCTGCATCATGGCGATCGTGCCCGGCTCGATCTCGACAACAGCCGACATGGCCACCGGTCGCGGCACGGTCACGTTTCAGGCGATTGAAGCCCGGTAAGGGGTATCATGAGAAACATCTCCGCAGAAAACCTTGCTGCGCTTGAGGCGCGGCAGTTGGTGGCGCGCGACTTCCTTTGGTTTGTCGTGCGCGATCGAGCGACTGGTGCGCCTGTCACCGATGGCATGTGGTCTGACGTCGGCAATGTGTCGGCGGCCATTGTGCATCCGGATACAGGGTTGCCGGTTACGCGTGACTGGTACGGCTCCGGCACCCTGGTCCAGATCGACAACATTCCGCTCGTCGCCAACCTTTCGGTCCAGAACGTCAATATCCGCCTGTCGCAGGTCAGCGAGCACGTGCAGACGCTGGTGCGGCAATATGATTGCCGTCAAGCCCGCGTCGAGATTTACCGAGGCCTGTTCGATCCGGATAGCCGCCAGATGGTCGCGCCAGCCGAATGCCGATTTGTTGGCTTCGTCGATACCATCACGATCAACACTCCTTCCGAGAACGAGGAAGGCAGCGTGACGATTGTTTGCGCCAGCAATACGCAGGAAATGACGCGGTCCAACCCCTCGACGCGCAGTCATGCCACGCAGGTACTACGTCAGGCTGGCGATGCATTCTACACCGATGCTGACACCTCGTCCGAGTGGGAGTTCTTCTGGGGCTCCGAAAAGGGCAAGGTCGCGACGCAGCCGAAGAAGCGGAAAAAGTTTTTAGGTTTGTTCTGATGGAAGTTCGCTTCGCTATTGCTGAGGACCGCGACCGCGTTGTGGCGCTCCTGCGTGAAAGTCATGAGGCCGCAGAGTTCACCTTTCCGTTTCGAGCGGCTTATGCCGATCGGCTGTTTCAGCAGCATCTGGCGTCGGACAAGGCCTGCGTTCTCGTCGCAGGCGCTCCCGCGCAAGGCGTGCTGATGGCCTGCGCTTTCGAACATCCATTCGGCGCTGGGCGCATTGCCAAGGAAACGGTCTGGTATGTCACTCCATCGGCACGCGGTCGGGGAGCGATCGAGATGCTTGATGCTTACGAGACGTGGGCGCGGTCTGTCGGCTGTGTGTCTGCTGGCATGGCTTCACTGGCAACCAATGACGTTTCCAGCCTCTATGAGCGGCGCGGCTACAGCGCTGTCGAAACACACTTCATGAAGCCGCTCTAGCGGCCGCTCAGACGCGCATTTCGAGGAAAATTGATGGCTATTTTCACGGCGATCGCTACGGCGATCGGCAGTGCGCTGGGACTTGGCGCAACGTCATTCTTCGTGACTGCGACGGCCTTTGCGTTGAAGGCCGTGGCCGGCCTAGGCCTCAGCCTTCTTGCACAGTCGCTTGCTGGCAAGCCGAAAGACCCGACGTTTTCAATCAACGGCACACTGCAGGGCGGGGGCGATGTGCCTCGCTCCTTCATCATGGGCCGCACCGCTACCGCTGGCTCTCTCGTGTTCGTCAATACCTGGGGCCAAGATGGCGACACGCCAAACGCCTATCTGACGCAGGTCATAGCACTGTCGGATTTGCCCGTGCGTGGCCTTGCTGAGATCTGGGTCAATGGCGAGCTCGTGACGCTCGGCGGGCTGACGGATCGCGGCTATGCCGTCAACCAGTATCCGGACAGCCTCTGGGTTAAGTTTTACGACGGCACGCAGACGATGGCCGACAGCTTCCTGTTCACGTCCGTATCGAACGGCAACAGGTGGTGGAACCCGGATCGTATCGGGCGCGGCGTTGCTTATGCGATCGTAACGGCTCGCGTCTCGAAGAACATGTTTTCGGGCGTACCGTCCTTCAAGTTCGTGCTCGAAGGCCTGCGCCTCTACGACATCTCGCGTGACAGCACGCAAGGCGGTGCTGGTCCGCAGCGCTATGCAGATCCGGCGACGTGGGGCGGCGATGGGGACTTCCTGCCGGCAGTACAGATCTACAATCTACTGCGCGGCATCACCTACAACGGCCAGTGGTTCTATGGTCTGCAAAACCTGTCCTCGTCCCGCCTGCCTGCCGCAGCGTGGATAGCCCAGATCGAAAAACATCGCGCTGGCACGCTGGAATCGACGGGCTGGGTAAACACCTACCGCAGTGGCGGCGAGATCCAGGTTGATGCACCGCTCACGTCGGCTGTCGAAGCGTTGCTGACAGCGTGCCAAGGCAGGATTTCGGAAGTCGGTGGCGTCTACTATCTGCACTCCGGTGCGCCTGAGACCCCCGTCATCGCCTTCACTGACGATGATATTCTGTCGACGGAAGAGCAGGAGTTTACGCCGTTCCTCGGTCTTGCTGACACCATCAATGGGGTTTCAGCGAACTATCCTTCGCCGGCAGATGGTTGGGTCGTAAAGACAGCGCCGCCGCTATACCGCCCCGACCTTGAGGCAAGCGACGGCAATCGCCGCCTGATGGCGGACGTCGACCTGAACTTCGTTCCGTATCCGGAACAGGTGCAGCGCTTGATGAAATCGGCGCTTGAGGAGGCTCGACGCTTCCGCAGGCATACGATTGTGCTGCCGCCGAAGTTCTGGGCCTACGCGACGCCGGGAACGGTGTTTTCGTGGACGTCAGAGCGGAACGGCTACATCGCCAAGCTGATGCGGCTCGACGGGGTTGCCGACCGCGCCAATCTCGATGTGATGATCGACATCACCGAGGTTGATCCTGCCGATTATGACTGGAGCAGCGATACCGAATTCAAGCCGCCCGTTGACGGCCAGCTTGGTGTCATTCGTCCAACGCCACAGCCGATTGTTGATTGGTTTGCTGAACCGGCCACGGTGAAGGACAGCTCCGGCGAAGATCGCCGACCGGCTATCCGGTTGACGTGGGACAACAGCGATGGGCGTCTCGATGACGTGATCGGCATCGAATACGAGGTGAGGCTGCAGGCTACGCTGGAGAAAATCTCCGAAGGCCGAACCGACCAGCCGCAGGTTGGATCGATGCTCATCTCGCAAAGCCTCCTTCCGGCCGAAAGCTACGTTGTCCGCGGTCGATACATCCCTGGGGGTGACAGGCCGGTGTTGTGGTCTGGGTTCATTCCCGTCATCACGCCGAACATCCTGCTCTCTGATAAGGATGTGTTCGTTGATATCGATCTGACGGGTGTTGAGGAAGCGCTGGGCTGGCTGCGCAACAGCACCCGAACAGCACAGGATGCCATCGACGGCCTCATAGCCGCCCAGATGGAGCTGGCGACGGTCGCGTACAAAGACACGCGGAAGCTTGCCAGAGAACTGTCTGTCGAGCTCGGCGAGGCGAGGGCTGAATACAAAGAAGAGATCCAGCTTGCTGTCAACGAAACCATGGCCGTCGCGGGCAAGGTCGAAACACTGACGGCGGCGCTAGGTGGTAGCTCAGCCTTCGTCAACGTGGCCTGGGCTGCTGTTGCTGCTCCATCAGGATATGCGGCACGGTACGGCGTAACGGCTGCGGTCAATGATGGCGCGTATCGAGCCGCTTCGCTCCTGTTAGATGTTCCCGCTAACCCGGCACTGCCGACACGCGTCATTGTCCAGGCTGGCCAGTTCGTTGTCGCGAGCGACGACGGCGCTACGATCAAGCGGCCATTCACGGTCCAGGACGGCGTTCTCTACGCCAACGACATCAGGGCAAATACGCTTTCGGCATTTTCCTCGGTATTGGGCAACGTCGATATTTCGAACGCCTACATTGGCACGCTTACGGTTGGGACATCTAACATTGA
>NZ_JBBCAR010000027.1:0-445 GCF_037203725.1 Agrobacterium sp. CMT1 | reverse complement strand
CCGGAAATGAAGAATGCAATCGAGATCAAAACCAATGAGTTGAAAAGCATCAAGGATCCAGCAACAGAGATTTCCATGAAGGACTATCTTAGGATCTGCACTGAGATGCATGACAAAGTGAAAGGACTCGGCATTGATGGACTGGGAGCCAGTGCAACAAAAGCTCCAAAGGCTTCTTCCCGCCAGCCAGCATCGACATCGACATCAGATGGAAAGAAAGACAAGCTGATGAATGCACCGCCGACAGGCAAATACGCTAAGAAGCATGTCGAAGAGTGGAAAAATCACAAGACCCAGCGCACAGCCAATGGCGCATGCTCGTACTGCGGACCACATGGTCAACAGTCTCGACAGGTGTTCTCCGCGACAAATCATCACCCTTTCGGCAGCTTATGGCGTAGGCCTCGATACAACGTCGCTAACAATAGTTCTGTCGTTATAGTAG
>NZ_JBBCAR010000026.1:0-446 GCF_037203725.1 Agrobacterium sp. CMT1 | reverse complement strand
GGCTAAAAAGGTGATAAGGCCACCTATTTCAGCTACTAGAGAGTCTTATAAAGCTAAATTAGCTAATAAAGCTAATAGCCCTAAGACTTCTACTAATTAAGCTGAAATAAATAAATATATTATATCTAATATAGTAGATACTCCTAAATCTACTAAAGATATAGATATATCAGATCTAGTTAATAAACTAGATGAAAATCTATATACTAGTATTAAATCACAGCCTCCTAAAGAAGCTAGTGATTAACTACTAGATATAGATAAAACCTATAAATATAAAGAGGTATGTCCTCTTTTAATATATAGTACTAAAGTAAGCGCTAAAGGACCGCTAGATAATATAGGATTAAATCCTATAAAAGAAAAGGTGGACTTTATTCTTAATAGTGCTACTACTATAAGTACTATATATAAATTGGAATATTATTCCTATTATAAGCCTATAA
>NZ_JBBCAR010000003.1:0-556921 GCF_037203725.1 Agrobacterium sp. CMT1 | reverse complement strand
ATCGGACGCTCAGGCGTCGGGATGTAGGCGTCAACCGCAGCCATCAGCTCGCGGATCGCGTCTTCACCGATCTTCTTGTCGGAATCTTCAAGAGCAGCAAGCGCCGAACCCTTGATGATCGGAATATCGTCGCCCGGGAAGTCGTAGGACGACAGAAGTTCGCGAACTTCAAGCTCGACGAGCTCGAGAAGCTCGGCGTCGTCAACCTGGTCGACCTTGTTGAGGAACACGACGATGGCCGGAACGCCAACCTGACGGGCAAGCAGGATGTGCTCGCGCGTCTGCGGCATCGGGCCGTCAGCGGCGGAGCAAACCAGGATCGCGCCGTCCATCTGGGCAGCACCGGTGATCATGTTCTTCACGTAGTCGGCGTGGCCGGGGCAGTCAACGTGAGCGTAGTGACGGTTGGCCGTCTCGTACTCAACGTGTGCCGTCGAGATCGTGATACCACGAGCCTTCTCTTCAGGAGCCGCGTCGATCTGGTCATACGCCTTGAACTCGCCGAAGAACTTCGTGATTGCTGCCGTCAGCGACGTCTTGCCATGGTCAACGTGACCGATCGTGCCAATGTTGACGTGCGGCTTCGTCCGCTCAAACTTGCTCTTTGCCATGTGAATTGCTTCCTGTGAACGTGAAGTAGTTTCCCCGGCGAACCGGTTTGGTGTCGCCGTTTAAGGCTTTGTAAGCGAATGCGCAAGACTTAATTGTGAAAGCGCCTTCGCGCGCGCTCTAAGCGTGCCTTGTGGGGCGTATATGGTGTATGTTTTGCGACATTCAAACCCGCGCCGTGGCATCACACAGAGATACAGACGAGCCGCCTTTTCAGTCGCAGCCGATCACTAATTAAGATATTTCCATCACAACTTCTTTACCTGGGGCGGCTCGATGGCTTAAGGACACTTCATCGCCGGGGGGAGACGGGCGAGCGGAAACGGGCGCTGCTGCGCTACCATGCATGTCTCGACCGCCGCTTTTCCCCGCGCCGCCTCTCTATCCGTTTCAGGACCAGCCAATGGAAATCTTCACAGCCGCCGGTTTCACGGCATTCTTACAGGTCATTGCGATCGATCTCGTTCTGGCAGGCGACAACGCCATCGTCATCGGCCTTGCCGCCGCCGGTCTTCCCGCGCATCTCCGCCGCAAGGCGATCCTTGTCGGCATCATCGCCGCCACGGTTCTCCGCATCGGGTTTGCCGCCGTCACCGTACAGCTTCTTGCCATCGTCGGCCTGCAGCTCTTTGGCGGCCTGCTGCTCGCCTGGGTCTGCTGGAAGATGTGGAGCGAACTGCGCGAAGCTTCGGGATCCATCGAGGACGAGGTGACGGATGAAGAGGCCGACCTGACCAAGGGCCACAAGACGTTCTTCCAGGCAGCGACCCAGATCGTCATCGCCGACGTCTCCATGTCGCTGGACAATGTGCTCGCCGTCGCCGGCGCCGCGCAGGAACATGTGACTGTTCTGGTCATTGGACTCATCGTCTCGATCGCGCTGATGGGACTTGCAGCCAACTTCGTAGCCAAGCTTTTGCACCGCTACCGCTGGATTTCCTATCTCGGCCTGATGGTCATCATCTACGTGGCGCTCAACATGCTGTATCACGGCACGCTCGAAGTCCTGCCCTACATTCAGGCCTATCTCGGCTGAGCCACCTGCAGAAACACACTTTCAAAAGGCCCGGAAGCCTCGCTTTCCGGGCCTTTTGCATGACGGGGCCAGCTCACCGACCACCCGGCCTTTGCGTTGGTGGAGCGAGCGGGGAATCAGCTGTCGCCTTCGCTGCAACATCCGGAGAAGATTGGGAAATCGTGATTTGTCGCCGGTGGATTCTGGCAATTGAGGTCAGCCACGGGCAAGCCTAGGGAGCTACTTATAAGTCATAATAATAAAAAGAAAGGTAGAGCTCCCAATGGCTTATGACTGGAGCGGCGGACGTACCCGTCGTCTTCGCCGAATGAAGCTTGGCGTCGTCGCCAGTTCTCTCATTCTGCTGGCGCTTCTGGCGTCGCTTGTTCTTGGCTGAGCATGCAGCCTGACACTGACCGGCGGCATGGCACGGTTTTCAAAACCGCCCTGCCGCCGCTCCATGAATATCATGGCGATCAGGTTTTTTTCTCTTCCACGCAGTGAACCGGTTGTTTCATGTCCGGATCCGCCATCACATCGTAGAGATCGGCTTCGTCTCCTTTGGACCACCAGACACGAGCGCCGCCCTGGTATTTTGCTCCGGAGCCTGAAACAACATTGGCGGCGACGATAACGCCGTCCTTCAAGCCCAGCCGAACAAGACTGATGTCGCCGGCATTGTAATAAACCGCCTCCACCGTCTCGGCGCCGCACCGATAGACAGCATCGGTTTTTTCAACCGTTGTATCCCCAGGAAGCGGAATCACCAGATCCTCGGCAAGCGCGCTGGAGGCAGCCGGCAGGGTTAGAGCGGCAAGATAGAGGGCTGCAACGGATTTCTTCATGATGGGCCTTCCTGATTTGACCCCGTCATAAGGTCACGCCAGCAAAGCCAAATTGCGGCAGCTCCAGGAACCGCCGCCATATCCCCGATTCATTGCCGCTGGACGCGTGCATCATTGCAATCCACCCCAAGCGGGGCTGGCTATCGAAACAACCAGTAAACAATGCCGAGAATCACAGCCCACATCGCCAAGGATATGGCCAGAACTACGAGATAATTTCGAAACCGTCTGGTCATCCGCCCCCATCGCCGGACGGCCGTTGCTCGACAACCGTAACCGTTGAATTGCTGGATGCGGATAAACCGCAGGGATCAGCCTGTCTACCAAGAGGCTGAATCACAGGCTATTCGGATATTTTACCCGCCCGAAATGGGGTCGATGGACGGAGCAGGACGCACAAATCCGCCAGCGCGCGGGTCTTCGCCTCCAGCGCTACACGCTTCATGCGATATCGGCTCGGGACAGGGCGGCGGAAACCGACCGCCGCCCCTGCCCGCCTCAGCTCTTCAGCGCCGTGTTGCACAGGCTCCAGTAGCCGCCGCCCTTCTGGATCCATTTCAGATCGCCGAGCGTACCGTCATTCTTGTTCTTGTGATAGGAGTCGACACAGGTTTTCAGGCGGGCCTTTGCCGGCGTCTCGCTTGAATATTTCTTGTCAACAGCGCTCGGGAAAGCGACGCCCTTCGGAGCCTTGATCGTCGCTTTTTCGGGTTCCTTCTCGGTTGTGGCCGCGACCTGCTTGTCGTCGGCCGCATCTTCAGCCGCCGCCTCGCTGCCGCAGAACTTGGCGCGATAATCGTTCCACTTGATGTCCTTGGCGGACCCGTCAGCTTTCGCTGCCTGATATTTTACGCTGCACTCCTTCATGGTGAGTGCCGCAGCGGGGGAGACAAACGCCGCCGATGCCAGCAGCGCAAAGGATGAGAGAATGACAACCCTGTTCAACATTGAAGACTCCCGTTTGCATGATTGCCGGTCGACTATCTGACCGGATTTTCCGCTTGTCAACGAGCAGTGCGGCATGGATACAAAGTCTGGTTGAGCGAGCATAAATCCATCCTTCCGCGCCTCGGATTCCCCATGAGGCCGCTCCGAATCCACGCTCTCCGATCAAGCCGAAGAATCACGTCTTCGTGTGGCGTCAAGCCTCCATCGGAACGAAATTCCTAAATTTTCGTTAGCATCCCGAACGAATAATGAGGATTTATCGATGTTGAGGATGCCGAAGACCATCTCCGCGCTCGCTCTTAGCGTCGCATTATCTGCTGCTTTTGTTATGCCCGCTGAGGCGTTGAGCCTCATACAGCCAGCCTATGAAACGCAGGCACAAAATTCAGGCCAGCGCGGTTATCCCGCATCCGCCTTTGCCGCGGGAACCGGGGAAGAAGCCACGCCTGACGGATACGCCCTGTCGCAGGCCGAAATAAATCACGTAAAATGGTGCGCGGCGCGTTACGCCTCCTATCATCCTACTGACAACAGCTACCTGGCGCCCGCAGGCACAAGAAGCCAGTGCCGTTCGCCTTACTGAGCGTGACTGGGGGCGCGGCATTCATGGCGTATAGGATAAATTAGAGCCCATCACCGCATCGGCTGAATGCTCACGGCACAAATACCCGAGGACGCGAAACACGTCGCGCAGCGATAAGGTGATTTACTGAGAGGAAGCTGGAGCGGGTAGCGGGAATCGAACCCGCGTATTCAGCTTGGAAGGCTGCTGCTCTACCATTGAGCTATACCCGCGGTGGCGATTTCGATCCGTGCAGAATGGTGGAGGGAGTTGGATTTGAACCAACGTAGGCGTAGCCAACGGATTTACAGTCCGTCCCCTTTAACCACTCGGGCATCCCTCCAGTTATCTGCGAGGATCAAGCGACCAAGCTCTTCAGATTTCGCTGCGGCGAAGCGCCGTTGCGTCGTCTGTGGCGCGTATATGACGGCCTCGTTCGTTTCTGTCAACACGCCCTTTCACGAATTTTCGGGAAAAAATTCAATCCCCTTTGCAGCCCTGTGGATTATCACGGGGGCTGGTGCGCGGCACGCGCCGGAGATATAAGGCGCCATGAGCAAAGACGATCCCAACAACAAATCCACCCGCGACACACATTACGCCAACCTGCGTCGTGCCGTGCGCGACGCGAAGCGCGAGCGCGGTGAAATTCCGACCCCGCAGCAGTCGAAGCGCCGGAACCGCGGCGCCGACGATTGGAAGCCGCCGCAACTTGCGCCAGACCAGGTGCACCTTTACGGCCTGCATACCGTACGCGCAGCCCTTGCCAATCCGGAGCGGCAGATTGTCAAGCTTTCGGTTACCCAGAATGCCTTTGCACGTCTCGATATCGGCGAGGCGGAGGCGCAGCCCTTCCCGGTCGAGATAGTATCCCCGCAGGATATCGACAGGGTTTTGGGGCCTGAGGCGATCCATCAGGGCGTGATGCTGGAGACCCGGCCGCTGCCGGTCAAGCGGCTGGGCGCGCTGAAGGATAGCCCACTCATTCTCGTGCTCGATCAGGTCACCGATCCGCATAATGTTGGCGCCATCATGCGCTCGGCAGTCGCCTTCAATGCGGGCGCCGTCATCACCACGATGCGCCATAGCCCGACCGAGTCGGGTGTGCTGGCGAAATCCGCCTCAGGCGCGCTGGAACTCATCCCCTATATCCAGATCACCAATCTCGCCGATGCGCTGGGTGAACTGCACAAGCTCGGCTTCTTCTCGGTCGGCCTCGATTCGGAGGGCCCCGCCCCGATTGAACGGACCTTCAGCGGCGAAAAAATCGCACTGGTGCTCGGCGCCGAAGGCAAGGGCCTGCGCCAGAAGACCCGCGAGACCGTCTCGGCGCTCGCCCGTCTCGATATGCCGGGAGCGATCAAATCGCTCAACGTGTCGAACGCGGCGGCCATCGCCCTTTACGCAACGCAGCAATTTCTGGGCAAAGCGTCGTCCTGACGCTTGCCATTCCTTGCGAAATCACAAAGCGCATCGCATGCTGCGCCTTTGTCATTCGCACGGAGCACATCTCAACATGACCGACCAGACCATCAAACCGACCGGCGAGCTGACGCTCAGAACGCTCGCCATGCCGGCCGACGCCAATCCGGCCGGCGATATTTTCGGGGGCTGGGTCATGTCACAGATGGACTTGGCGAGCGGCATTCGTGCGGCGGAACGCTCTCGCTGTCGCGTGGTCACGGCGGCAGTCAAGGAAATGGCCTTTGAACTGCCGGTGAAGATCGGCGACACGCTGTCCATCTATACCGATATTGCCCGCGTCGGCCGCACCTCCATCACGCTGACGGTAGAGGCCTGGGCGCAGCGGTCGCGTTACGACAAGCTGGAAAAGGTAACCGCCGGCACCTTCATCATGGTGGCGATGGACGAAAACGGGCAACCGACGCCCATTCCTCCGGCGGAGTAGGAGCGATGGAGGCCGCCGTCAACGCCGCAGAAGCCTATTCGCACATCCGCGCGGTCATGGGCATGGTGGTCGGCCTCAGCCTCGCCCGATTGCTGACCGGCCTTGCAGGTTTCGTGCAGCATCCCAAAAAAGAACGGATTTATCCCCTGCACATCGGCTGGGTGGCGTTCCTGTTTCTGATGCTGGTGCATTTCTGGTGGTGGGAGCACCGGCTTTCTGCCACAGGCCATGTACTGGGCTTCGGCGCGTTCCTTTTCCTGATCCTGTTCTGCTCGCTGTTTTATTTCCTGTGCGTTCTGCTCTTTCCCACGGAGATGAAGGAGTACAAGGGATATGAGGATTATTTCCTTTCCCGCAAAAGCTGGTTCTTCGCCTTTCTGGCAGCGCTTTTCGTCACCGATGTCGGGGATACTTTGCTGAAAGGCCAGGACTATCTCGCCTCACTTGGTCCGGAATACCTTATACGCACCGCCATCTACGTCATTTTGTTCACGCTGGCGATCTTCATCGAGAACCGCCGTTTCCATCGGTTTCTCGTCATCTTTGCGCTGATTTACCAGATCGCCTGGATTTTCCGTACTTACGATCTTCTGGCCTGAAGTTTACCCGTTCCGGCAAGCGGGCACGATCCCGGCGTGCCCGCCTGCCTCAAAAGTTCGTCGCCTCAGAACATCGTATTGTTGTTCGCCGCCGTCTCCGGCACGGGCTGGATTACATCCCAATGCTCGGTGATCTTGCCATCGGTCACCCGAAAAATATCGACGATGGCCCTGCCCCGGTCTCCGTCCTTTTCTGTTGAATGAATATGCAGATAGACAAGGTCGCCATCCGTGGCGCTTCTCACGATCCGCGCCTTGGACTGCGGGTTTTCCTTGAAGTGGCCGGTGAAGTAATCCACGAACGGTTTCTTGCCATCCGGCACCATGGGATTGTGCTGCTTGTAGCTGTCGACAATAACGGCAGCACCCTTTTCCACTTCGTGCTTGTTGAAGACGGTATCGTAAAACTCGATCACCAGCTTGCGATTGGCCTCTTCCCGGGCGAAATCCCGCCCGGCGGTTTCGGCCAGCACCGGAACGGCTGTCAATGCGGGCGCAAGAGCGAGAGCGGCGATGGCGAGACGACGTGTCATGACATTCATGGGTGATACCTCTCAATAACCGACGGTGAAGCGCTGGCGGGAATGCTGCGGCTTCTCGATTTCATCGACAAGCGCAATCGCGTAGTCTTCGAAGGAAATGCGGCTACCCTCTTCATTGCTCAGAAGATTGTCCTTGCCGATGCGGAATTTGCCCGTTCTTTCACCCGGCACGAACTCGGCGGAAGGCGAAAGGAAGGTCCAGTCGAGCTGCTTTTCCTGTTTCAGCAAATCAAGAAACTCCGCACCCTTGGTGGCCTCGGCCTTGTAAGCGGCAGGAAAATCCGGCAGGTCGACGACACGCTGACCGGGCGCGATTTCAAGACTGCCGGCGCCACCAACCACGAGGTAGCGTGGAACGCCGGAGGCACGCACGGCCTCGATCAGCGTCACCGGGTCGCTCGCCGTGAAATGCACCGAACTGATCACGGCATCGTGACCTGCAAGCAGTTTTGAAAGTCCGGTTTGATCGAAGACATCGCCTTTCTTTGCAACGACGTTCGGCAGGGTGGCAATCTTTTCGGGGCTGCGGGCAATGGCCGTAACATGATGCCCCCGGTCGGAAAGTTCCTTGAGAATACGGGACCCGGCATTGCCGGACGCACCGATGAGCGCGATTTTAGCCATGGCTTCTTCCTTTTGTTGCTATTGTCGTTGGTCTAAATAATAGACCGAAAGAAAGAGCTATGGTATCGCGTCCTCGGCCGCAAGAAGTCAGCAGCCGGTGATCTGGTCACACGGCGATGACCTGCAAGGATATGGGGTAATCGAAATGTCGGATACGCAGACGAAAGAAATCTTCGACTTCGAGCAGCCCTGCCCCATTCGGGATGTGCTGGACCGCATCGGAGACCAATGGAGCCTTCTGGTTCTCGAAGCGCTGCAGGGCGGCGTGCTGCGCTTCAACGAGTTGAACCGCAGGATTGACGACATTTCCAAGCAGATGTTGTCCCGTACGCTGAAGCGGCTGGAGGAGGATGGATTCATCCGGCGCACGCTTTATGCCGAGGTGCCGCCGCGCGTGGAGTATGAGCTGACAGGTCTTGGCCGCTCGTTTCTGGTACCGATGCAATTGCTGGTCCAATGGGCCGACGAAAACCACGTCCGCATCTGCAAGGCCCGCCTGCAATATTCCGAAAACGACAATCGCAGCTGACCATCAGAGCAATACCTGACCGGCAGCGGCACGCCGCATCTAGTCCAGTCGGTAAACCTTGCAGACCAACCCTTCCGGCTGGCGGTAGGTCATGAAGCCCATGGCATCATAATAACTCTGCCCGAGCGCATTGTCCGCGCCGATGCTGGCGTCGATATTCTTGAGGCCCCGCGCCTCCGCCGCCCTGCGCGTCGCGGCGAAGAGGGCGGATCCAACGCCTCTTCGCGCCGCCTGCGGACTGACATGGGTGCCGATGATGCCCCACCCTTCCGCCACGCCATAGGGATTGTCCGCCCGTGCATAACGCAGCGACTGGAAGCCCAGGATATGCCCGTCTTCATCCTCCGCGACCGAACACTCGATACGGTCGGCGTGCTGGATGTAATTCTCCAGCACCGCCGCGACGTCCGTCGGCGCTTTTCGAAGGCCGGCCGCGAATATCTCGTTTTGAACCGCTGCCATTCCCTTTGCATCGTCAAGTCTCGCAGGCCGTATTTTCATCGATACATCACCTCTTGTCCGTTGCGATGGTTCTGGGCAGGCAAAGCGCGGGTCTCCTCCTATTCAGGACCGGAAAATGAAGGAAGCACCGAAAGCGATCAGCGCAAAGCCGATGACATGGTTGATGGTGATGCTTTCCTTCAGCCAGAAGATCGAAAACAGCGCGAAGACCGCGAGCGTGATGACCTCCTGAATGGTCTTGAGCTGCGCGGTGGAGTAAACCTCCGACCCGATGCGGTTCGCGGGAACGGCGAGCACATACTCGAAAAAGGCGATGCCCCAGCTGGCGACAATCGCCAGAAAGAGCGCGCTGCCCTTGTGCTTGAGGTGGCCGTACCAGGCGAAGGTCATGAAAACATTGGAGGCGATGAGCATCAGGACAGGCCAGATGTGGGCAGGGCTGATTGAGAACGGCATGATGGGTCCTGGAAAAAGAGGGATGTTGAAAATGCAGCGGAAGAAGGCAGTCTGAGGGGATCCCTCATCCCGCCGTAATGGATTTGCTCTAGCGCATCCGACCGAAAACCGGAATCGATTTCTACGGATCGCGGCAAGGCCGTGTTCAGCCGCTACGCAACGCATCCGGCGGAATTTTGTTCCGCATGCTCCGTTTCCTTTTTGTACTCATTTTTTCACTGTCTCCCCTTCCCTTTGCGCGTGACTCTCTCCATATTTCGCCCATGGCCAGATCACCGAAAAACTCCACCTCCTCGCCCTCGGGCTTCGAGGAAGCTCCGCAATCGTCATTCGAAGGCGCGCCGCTCGGCGGCAGCGTTGCCGATTGGGTCAAGCAACTTGAGGCGGAAGCGGAAGCATCCTCCGTGGAGACCCAGCGCGAAATCGCTTCGAAGGCGGGCAAGCACCGCAAGAAGATCGAAATAGAAGCGCGCAAGGAAGCGGAAAAAGCCGCCACCAAGACGGCGAAAAAGACCACCGCGTCAAAAACGGCACGCGGCGTTTCGATCGGCGCGTCGAGCGATCCGAAAACGCGCGCCGCCGCGGGTCTCAATCCTGTGGCAGGGCTCGATGTCTCCTTGGAGGATGCCCAGTCCCTGGCACCGGGCGCGGTGACGGCGACGGTGGACGCGCTTTCCAAACTGATCGAAAGCGGCAACCCGCTCTTCAAGGATGGCAAGCTGTGGACACCCCACAGGCCGGCCCGTCCGCCGAAATCGGAAGGCGGCATCGCCATCGAGATGGTGACGGACTACAAGCCATCCGGCGATCAGCCGACCGCCATTGCCGATCTCGTCGAAGGCCTCAATTCCGGCGACCGCTCGCAGGTGCTGCTCGGCGTCACCGGCTCCGGCAAGACCTTCACCATGGCCAAGGTGATCGAGGCCACACAGCGCCCGGCCGTCATTCTGGCGCCCAACAAGACGCTGGCGGCCCAGCTCTATTCCGAATTCAAAAACTTCTTTCCAAACAATGCGGTGGAGTATTTCGTTTCCTATTACGATTATTACCAGCCGGAAGCCTATGTGCCGCGTTCCGACACCTATATCGAGAAGGAATCGTCGATCAACGAGCAGATCGACCGTATGCGCCACGCCGCAACCCGCGCCATTCTCGAACGTGACGACTGTATCATCGTCGCTTCGGTTTCCTGTATCTATGGTATCGGTTCGGTCGAGACCTATACGGCCATGACCTTCCAGATGCAGGTGGGCGACAAGCTGGATCAACGCCAGCTTCTTGCCGACCTCGTGGCCCAGCAATACAAGCGGCAGGACATCAACTTCGTGCGCGGCTCCTTCCGCGTGCGCGGTGATACGATCGAGATCTTCCCCGCCCACCTTGAAGATGCGGCCTGGCGCATTTCCATGTGGGGTGACGAGATTGAATCCATCACCGAATTCGACCCGCTGACCGGCCATAAGACCGGCGACCTGCAATCGGTGAAGATTTACGCCAATTCGCACTATGTGACACCGCGCCCGACGCTGAACGGCGCGATCAAGTCGATCAAGGAAGAGCTGAAGCTGCGCCTCGCCGAGCTTGAAAAAGCCGGCCGCCTGCTGGAAGCCCAGCGTCTGGAACAGCGCACGCGCTACGATGTCGAGATGCTGGAGGCCACGGGCTCCTGCGCCGGCATCGAAAACTATTCACGCTATCTCACCGGCCGCAATCCGGGCGAGCCGCCGCCGACCCTGTTCGAGTATATTCCCGACAACGCGCTGATCTTCATCGACGAAAGCCACGTCACCGTTCCTCAGATCGGCGGCATGTATCGCGGCGACTTCCGCCGCAAGGCAACGCTGGCCGAATATGGCTTCCGCCTGCCCTCGTGCATGGACAACCGTCCCCTGCGCTTCGAGGAATGGGACGCCATGCGCCCGCAGACCATTTCCGTCTCCGCCACCCCCGGAGGCTGGGAAATGGAGCAATCCGGCGGCGTTTTTGCCGAACAGGTCATCCGTCCGACCGGCCTCATCGATCCTCCGGTCGAAGTCCGCTCCGCCCGCACCCAGGTGGACGATGTTCTCGGCGAAATCCGCGAGACCGCCGCCAAGGGCTACCGCACGCTCTGCACCGTGCTGACCAAGCGGATGGCCGAAGACCTCACCGAATATCTGCATGAACAGGGTGTCCGCGTTCGTTACATGCACTCCGATATCGACACGCTGGAGCGCATCGAGATCATCCGCGACCTGCGGCTCGGCGCTTTCGACGTGCTCGTCGGCATCAACCTGCTGCGCGAGGGTCTCGATATTCCGGAATGTGGTTTCGTAGCCATCCTCGACGCAGACAAGGAAGGCTTCCTGCGCTCGGAGACCTCGCTGATCCAGACCATCGGCCGCGCCGCCCGTAACGTCGATGGCAAGGTCATCCTTTATGCCGACAATATCACCGGTTCGATGAAGCGGGCGATGGAGGAAACCTCCCGCCGCCGTGAAAAGCAGATGGCCTATAACCAGGAACATGGCATCACGCCGGAATCGGTCAAGGCGAGGATCTCCGACATTCTTGATTCCGTGTATGAACGCGACCACGTAAGAGCCGATATTTCAGGCGTTTCCGGCAAGGGCTTCGCCGATGGCGGTCATCTGGTCGGCAACAATCTCCAGGCGCATCTCAACGCGCTGGAAAAATCCATGCGCGACGCCGCAGCGGACCTCGACTTTGAAAAGGCAGCCCGTCTGCGCGACGAAATCAAACGCCTCAAGGCAGCCGAACTTGCCACCATGGACGACCCCATGGCCAAGGAAGAAGCACGTGCGGTCGAAGGCGGCGGGAAAAACAACAGACGGAGCCACTTGTCGATTTCCTCCCCTGAGGGGGAGACAGCCGGCAGGGCAGACGGGGATGCCGCTTCCACGAACGAAAGCGGGAAGTCTCTCTTCGCCAAACCTTCGCTGGACGAGATGGGTCCGGGCTCCGACGCAGGAAAACCGCTTTTCCGCAAGAACACGCTGGACGAGATGACCGTGGGTCGGACCGAAAAGCCCGTAAGGGGCGCGGTGCCCGATAAGCCCGCGACCGAACCCGGCAAGAGGTTCTCCCCGCTGCTGGAAGGCCAGCCCGAACGCGCCACGGACGATCCGCGGCCGCTGGTCCGTGGCAAGATCGGCGCCGGTTCCTATGAAGATGCCGGCGAGCAGAAGCGCAAAAGCCGGACCAAGGGCAAGACTGGCCGTCCAGGCCGCTGATACGCTCTGTGCAAGGCCCGCCTGACATGAACAGCGGCTAAGGCTCCCATCTTTCATGTCGGCGCCGTCTGCGCATGCCGGCGGCGCCTGTCAGCCTTCACAAGGCGTGATCAGCGACTTGACCGCGGTTGCCCCGAACAGCTTGACCAGATCCGCATCAAGCGATGTGGGAATATAGTCTTCGTTTTCCGCCGGTTTCATATAGATCGAGGAATAGATCGGGCCGGCGGGAAACGTGCCTTTGAAGCAGGCTTTCACGATCTTGATCTCGGTACTGCCCCTGATACGTGGACCCTGAGCGCGGGAACGGCGCACCCGCTCCTGTAGCTCCGCGAGCCTTCCGACGTCTTCGGGCTTTACCCGCCATACGCTCGCCAACATACCATCCCGTTTTTCCGGCCGGAATTTAGCGAGCGCAGCCGCATCCGTATCCGCCACCAGCGCGTAGGTCGCAACGGTTTCTTCGTCCGCGCCGTCCGTCCTGCTCCGGGTGATCATCACGGCGTCACCGGACCGGAGGGAAAGATTGGCTGGCAGTTGCAATCCGACCCGCACATACTCGAAATCCATCGTCAGAAAATCCTGCCGCATCAGCTTGGGAATGCTGGAGATCGGTACGGTCATGCAACCGGCGAGGAACAGGAGAAAAACAGACAGGCAGGCAAAACGCGATAATGGCAATGTCATCCTATTGGAACCTGAAAAAAGCAGCTTAATGAAGTGGGCTTGTCAAACCACGTCTGCGGCGTCGCAATCGCCAGACCGCGCGCAAACTTGCGCGAACAGCATTGCCGTAACATTATGAAATCAGGAACGCGTAGGCCCGGGGAACGTTGATCGCTTTCCGGAATGATGACAGGAGACCCATATGTATCGAAAAAAACTTATGGCCTTCTGTCTGTTCATGTCTTCCGGTTCAGCCTTCGCCGGCCATATCGAAGACGCCACCTTTCACAGCGCCGCCCTGAACGCGCCGCTCCCTGTCAATATCTATCGCCCCGAAGGTCCGCCGCCCGAAAACGGCTGGCCTGTACTTTACCTCCTGCACGGCCATGACGGCGACCAGAACAGCTGGCGCGATCTCGGCAATATCGAAAAGACGCTCGACACGCTCATCGAGGCTGGCGCCATCCGCCCTCTGGTTGTCGTGATGCCCGGCGTGAAAAACAGCTGGTACGTCGATTCCGCCGCCGTCGGTGGCCCCGGCGATTACGAGACCGCCCTGACCGGCGACCTGCGCCACCAAATTGAAAAAACGCTGCCGGTGCGAAAGGATCGGCAAGGCCGTGCCATTGCCGGACTTTCCATGGGCGGTTTCGGCGCCCTGCATCTCGCCTATGGCCACGAGGACCTCTATGGCGCCGTCGCCAGCCTGTCGGGCGCCATCTGGCAAAACGTGCCCGCCTCCGATCTCGACAAGACACCCGCCGAACTCAAGCTCATTCAGGACAGCGCCTTTTTCCACCGCGTCGACCGCACCACCGTCACCAGCGGCATCGTGCTTCCCTCAACCGGTGATCATTTCTCCGGCGCCTTCGGCACCCCTTTCGATGCACGTCTCTTTAACGAAAAGAATGTCTTCACCCTCGTCGCACAGCATGTCGCAGAAAGTCAGGATCTCCCCGCCACCTATTTGACTGTGGGAGATGACGATGGCTTCTTCCTCTGGCGCGGTGCCATTGCCCTGCATGAGACCCTGCAGGCGGACAACCGCAAATCCGAACTGCGGGTGACGGATGGCGACCACGTCTGGTCCGTGTGGAAGGCTTCGATCATTGATGCGCTGAAATTCATCGACGGAGAGTGGGACAATACAGCGGATGCCAACCGCGATTAAATCATGATCTGTCGTTCTTTGCGGGTGACACCGCCCGGCCTTATCCCCGCTTCTTTCCGCTTTTTCCCGCCACGTTCAACGCCACCGCAGCGCGGATCAGCGCTGCCAGCGCCTCCTCATCAACGACATCGCCCTCGTGAAAATCGATGGCGCGCCGCGTGTTGCCCTCAAGGCTCGAATTGAACAGGCTTGACGGGTCCTCCAGAGAGGCGCCCTTCGCAAATGTCATCTTCACCGCGCTTTTATAGGTTTCGCCGGTGCAGAGAATGCCCGCATGCGACCAGACCGGAACGCCGCGCCACTTCACCTCTTCCACCACTTCCGGATCGGCCTTCTGGATCACCGCGCGAACACGCGCGAGCGTCTCGCCGCGCCAGTCGCCCAGCTCCGCGATCTTCCGGTCGATGAAGTCTGATGGTGCGGTCTGCTCCGCATCTTCAGTCACCGTGTTTTTCGCCATGACATCCTCCCGATTTCGACGCACGCCTGTTTCTTTTTCACCATAGACCAAATTTTCCTGTCATCCCATGAGGAACCAAATCCGCTCTTTGCCGTTTCTTCCCCGAACGCAATGTTCAGCATAAAAAGGGAAGAAACATCATGAAAATCAATGTCATCGCTCTCGCTGCCGCAGCAGCGCTCTCCTCTTCCGTGGCATTTGCCCAGACGGCTGCCACGGCTCCTGCTGCCGGCGCGGATGCAACCTTGTCGGGCCCCGGCATTACCATGGGTACGAAGGCAACCGGCCCGCTGAAGTTCGTCAATGTCCAGAAGACCGATCTCACCGCTTCCCAGCTTGATGGCATGGATATCTATAACGCCCAGAATGAAAACATCGGCGAAATCGAAGACGTCGTGATCGGCGATGGCAAGGCGGTGATCGGCCTCGTGGCCAGCGTCGGCGGCTTCCTGGGCATCGACAAGAGCTACGTGGTGCTCGATCCGGCCTCCGTGGCCGTTCATAATGACAACGGCACATGGAAGGCCTTTGTCGATACCACCAAGGATGCATTGCAGAACGCTCCGAAGCTCGATTACGACAAGCTGGACGACTGATTACCCCTGCAGTCGAGGCTTGTCCCCCCGCGCTCCGGCGCGGGGGTTTTCATGCGTGGAAGTCTGAACATCAGGCAGCATTCCCACCGCTCGCACCCTTGCCTCACTGCCCGCCTCTCGCCTATCTTCGGCGCGCAACCTGCAAGGATCGATGCGTGCCCGTCAACAGCCTCCCCAAATTCACCGTCAGCGCCGCAACCATGTTGCTGAGCGCTCTCCCGCTATACGCACAGTCCACCGGCTGGAAACCCGCCGAGCAGATAAAGACCTATGCCGTCAGCGGCAATACGGGCGGTGCGCTTTATCAGTCCATCGGCGAGCGCGGCCCGACTGCGGGCGTGCAGGCCATTGCCCACACCACCTTCAAGCTGACGTGGCGGAGAGACTACCGACCGCAGCCCGACGGTGCCTGTGTGCTGGCCAGTGCCAGACCCAATCTCACCATCATCTACACCTGGCCAAAGGCGCCTGCCCATCTGCCGGCCGCCGTCGCCGCCAGCTGGAAGACCTTCATTTCCGGGGTGGAAACCCATGAGCGTGTTCATGGCGAGCACATTCTCGATATGGTGAGAAAGATCGAAGCCTTCAGCACCGGGCTACGGGCAGAAGACGATCCCAAATGCCAGAAGGTGCGCGCTGTTCTGCAGCAAAGGTTAGGTGAGCTTTCCAACGAGCAGCGCCAACGCGGCCGAGATTTCGACCGGGATGAGCTGTCCCCGGGCGGGCGGGTTCACCAGCTTATACTCGCCCTCGTCAACGGCCCATGACAGGCAGTTACTCCGCCGCCTCGCCCTTCAGCAACGGCTCGGCGAGCGTCACGCTCTCCAGCTCGTAGGAATAGCCCTCGAGCATGGTATAGGCCTGTTCTATCGCCTCGATCTGCGCCTCCGCGTTGCGTATGGCTTCGGCTATGGACTGGCTTCGGGCGCGGAGCATCGAACTCAGCACATCGGTTTCCGGCTTCCGTCCGAGACGGTCCATATGTTTACGCACCCGGGTACGGTGCCGTTCGAGTTCCAGAATATGGAAGCGGCTTTTCAGAATATCGTCGGTCAGCTTCCGGCGCATGGCAGCCACGGGATCAAAACTCCCGGGTTCCCGCTCGTCCAGGATGAATTCATTGACCAGCGTTTCCAGCATCAGCAGGCCCTTGAGATCCTTGGCATCGGCAAGCTGCGGATCGTAACCCGTGTCATCGAAGACCTTGCGGCGCACGGGATCCTTCAGAAGTTCATAGGCTGTCTGCAGGCGCGCGAACTGCTCGGCATCGCCACCGCTGTCGGGATGGGCAGCCTTCGCAACCTTGCGGTAGGCCGACTTGATCGCCGCCTCGTCGGCATCCCGCTCCACGCCAAGCAAAACATAGGGATCAATCACAAAAACACCTTCAAACGCAAACTGTTACCCGCACGCTGCTATCACTCTCAACCGGTCAGCAACCGGATCATAGGCCAAATCCGCCCCGTGCGGCACCCCGCGACGGCGCTTAAACCGGCAGAACACGAATTTACGCGCTCCCGCACGAGAGGGTCTCTCTGGCGAAAAAGCCCTTGAGGCTGAAATTTGTCGGACCCAAGGCGACTATACCGACAGCCGGGACAAAATTGTGGACAGTGGCAGCAAAACGTCGACCGGCATCGGAACCGCTCCAGCACGGGCCGCCACGAGAGATCGTCACGTGCCCCGAACAGGCGCATTTTCAGGAGGTTATGGTGGAATGTCGCCAAGGGGTGTAAGCTCCCCTTTTGGATCCGAGGGAGGGAAGATCCGATGCCGCAAACCATTACCCAGACCGTGACGGATTATGTGCACGCCATGGCCTATGCGGATGAAGGCCTGATGCGCGATGTTTTTGACCCGCGCGCCAGCATCGTCGGCACATTCGAAGGCGCGACTGAATGGCTGTCTCTGGAGGACTTTGTCGATCAGGTCCGCAAAACCGAACGCGGCCTTCCCGATCACGACCCCGCCTTCGAAATCCTCGGCATCGACAAGGAGGGAGACAGCGCCTCGGTAAAGCTGACAACCCGGTTCGACGGTATGGATTTTTACGAATATCTGTCCCTGCTGGAGCACGACGGCAACTGGACGATCGTACACAAGCTCTATCACATAAAGCCATAGCCGCTGCACGAACATCAGTCGTGCAGTGCGTATGAAAGACAGGCCAAATCCTTGAAAATACTGGTGCCCCCGGCAGGGTTCGAACCCGCGACCCCCTGATTACAAATCAGGTGCTCTACCAACTGAGCTACAAGGGCAATCCAGTGCCTTGCCAACTATCAGATTCTGACCGGGTGTAAAGCAAAAACTGATCGTGCAGCACGGGCGGCGCGCTTTTCCACACCATGCCCGCAGGCTTGGCGGCAGGATCGTCAAGACGGCAAAAGCGCAGCAATATAAGCGAAGTATTTACGCGGCGTAGCTAAAATGGTGATGAATTATACCCGATCGAGTGAGAACAACGCATCAAATGCGCGCAAGCATACAGAAAATTCAGCTAACGGGCACAATCGTCATCGCCGCGAGCTCCATCCTGCTGGCCACACTTGCCGCGCTGCCAAGCGTTTCCAACTACCTGCGTTACCGCACCAACGCGGCGCAGCTCACCCGCTTCGAAACCGCTCTCCAGTCCGCATGGCTTGTTTCGGCCGAGCGCGGTCCCGCGAACAATGTGATGGGCGCATCCACCGCTGAACAGGATTTGGTCGCAGCTCTCGCTGCCGCGCGCAAGGCAACGGACGACAAGCTGTCGGAACTGGAAGCTTCCTTCGCCGACGACATCAGGACCCAGCCGGAGCTGGCGAAATCGCTGGCCGAGACCCGCGAGAAACTCGCGCAGTCCCGCAACGCGGTGGATCAGGTAGCCGCCCTTCCACTGTCAGCACGCAGCCACACGGCCATGTCGGGCGCCATATCATCGATGTTCAAGGCCGCCGACAGTGTCAATCTGCTGCGTGGCAAGGCAGCGCGTGCCATCATCAAGGTGACGCCCGATGTGGCGATAGACGTCGCGATGACGGGCACCGCCGGTGTCATGCGGGACAGGATCGGCCGCCTCGGCTCCTATGTGATCATGGGGCTGCGGGCGAACAGACAGGAAAAGCTGGGTTATCGCGCCAAGTTCGATGCGGAGATGCAGAGCCTGCTATCACTGAAGGCATCGTTGACCAACTACACCGCCGCCTATCTTTCCACGCCGCGACTGGACAGGGCATTCCGCGATCTCGAAACCTATTATTTCGGACAGGCGCTGCGCTACGCGCAGAATACGATCGTGATCGCCATGCCGTCCGCCCAGCCGAGCGTGCTTGAATTTTCCAGGAACTATATTTCGGGGATGCGTTCATCCGATACGTTGCGCGATCTCATTCTGGCCGAGACACGCGCGCGACTCGAAAAGAAGCAGCAGGAAGCCCTGATCTACGGCGCCACATCGCTTTTTCTCGCAGGTATTGCGGTTCTGGTCCTGCTACGGCTCACATCTGTCTACAAAACAGCGCTGTTCCGGCCCATGCAATCCGTTCAGGCACAGATTGCGGCCATCGCCGCGGGCGATCTTTCAGAGGCGCAGCATGAGGACAGGGTCGCCCCGGAGGTGAAGAAGATGTTCCAGGAACTCGACTTCCTGCGGGAGCAGCTTCGTCAGAAGGGCGAAATGGAGAACCAGCAGCGCGCGCTGGCCGAACAGTTACGCGCACTTTCCGAGACGGATGCGCTGACGGGCGTCTTCAACCGACGGGCGCTCGAAAAGGCCGTTCGTTCCCTGTTGACGGGCGAGGACCAGTGTCAGTCGCTCGGCGTGATGATCGTCGACATCGACCATTTCAAATCGATCAATGACCGTTATGGCCATGCCATGGGTGACATTGCACTTCAAAAGACCGCGGCTCTGTTGCGGGGTGCATTGCGCAAGAACGACATTCTTGCCCGCTATGGCGGCGAAGAATTCGTCGTGGTGCTGCAGGATGTCAGCCATGCCACGGCAACGGCAACGGCCGACCGCCTCCGCCGCCTGATCGAAGCCCAGATCGTGGATGAACAAAGTGGATTGTCGCTGACGGCGAGCTTTGGCGTCGTCTGGCAGGAAGCGCGGGCGGTCAACAGCTGGGACGAGTTGATCGCGATTGCCGATGACCGGCTTTATGAAGCCAAGCGCGCAGGTCGCAACCGGGTCTGGGCCACCTATTTCCCGAAAGCCGCCAACGGTTAGAAGCCACCGGTTTCCGACCGCCGGCGACGTCAGATCAGGTCCAGCGTCATCACGACAGGGCAATGATCGGAAGCCTTGGGGCGGTCCCAGCCGGTGCGCGGATAACGCTCCACCTCCTGCCCCGGCGGAAAGATGGTGCGATAAGGCTGGCCGGCGCGGACGATTTCGGGAACCCGCGTCGCGTTGCTTTCGGCCAGGCGCGGAGAAAGCCAGATGTAATCAAGCTGGCACAAATGCTGCTCCTGTGGGCCCCGCGAATGATAGAGCGTCCAGCGGTCCATGACATCGCGACGCAGCATCGGATTGATGACGAAATCGTCGGCAGTGAAGACATCGAGCGCACTTCTTGCCTCTTCGACGGGCGTGAAGCTGTAGCCATTGCGCCTGTCACCGGCAATCGCGACGCGTTCCTGATAGTCGTTCATGTCGCCGCAGATCGCGAAATTCTTGTTGCGCGTATTGCCCGCACCCCAGCGATTTTCGATGATGCGGCGCACAGCCATGGCTTCCGCCTCGCGGATGGGCATGGTGCCGAGCCGGGCGTCCAATGCTTCGCGGGCATTGGTCATGGACTTGAAATGCGTGACGTAAAGCGTCAGCGGCTTGCCGCCGATCCTCAGATCGATTTCAAGGCAATCCCGTTTGAATATCTTGTCATCGATCTGGTTGGTCGCGGCAAGTGCCGGATTGAAGAGATCGAGATTGCGATAGGTCAGCGCCGCATGGCTCTTGATGTCGACCACCTCGATCTTCTCGCCATCCCGCGTCTCCTCGCGCATGACGACCGCGACATCGATACCGCGGCTGTCATTGCCCTCGACCAGATATTTCTGCAGATAGCCATTGCCGACCATGCGATAGAGATAGCCATATTCGAAGGCCTGCAGGGCCGCCATGTTGTCGACTTCCTGCAGGCAAAGAATATCGGCATCCGCGTCGGCGATGGCGAGCGCCGAAAGCTGGCGCGTATCGTCGGTGGAGGACACCATTCGCGCACTTTCAAGGGCCTGACAGGTCGCCTCGTCCCTGATATCAAAAAGCTGGATCGCCCTGTCGCGTCGCGTCTGGTTGCGAAAGCCGGTGAAATCGAAACGGGTGAGAAGATTTTCGATATTGAAGGTGGCAAGCCGAAGCGACATGAATCATTCCTATTGCTGCGACCCCAGCTTAGCCGGTGTCGCTTCGCCTTTCCAGCGTTCGGCAGTGCGTGCGCTCAAAGCCGCCACCCGCTGCGAATGGCAACCGGAAGCCTGTCACCCACAGCTGCGGCTTCACGCGAATAGGCTCTGACCGCCTGCCCATCCGGCAGGTCAAGACGAAGGGCATAACGCTCGCCCTCGTACAGAACCGAGGTGACGGTGCAGGCAATGCCTTCCGCATCCCGCACCACATCCTGCGGCCTCACAAGCACGTCGGCCTGCGATCCTCCCGCGCCTCTCTCCATCGCCGCCCGAAGTGCGGACCAGTCGAGATCGCGCGATGCCCCTTCCGGCAGTGGGAGGCTGAGGATCGTCCCCTGCCCGACCAGCGACCCGACCAGCCTGCCCTCCGGCCGCGCGTAAAGCTCCGCAGGCGCCGCGACCTGAAGCAGCTTGCCGTGCGACATGACGGCGACATCGGTTGCCAGCGCCATGGCTTCCGCCTGATCGTGAGTGACATAGATCATCGTCGCGCCGGAACGGGCATGGAAATCCCGAAATGTCTCTTCCATTTCCTGCCGCAGATGCCGGTCGAGGTTGGCGAGCGGTTCATCGAGCAATACGACGTCAGGCTCGGTGACGAGGCAGCGGGCGAGCGCAACACGCTGCCGCTGGCCACCGGAAAGTTCGGCGGGACGGCGATCCGCGAAGCTCTCAAGTCGGACGGCGGCAAGCGCCTGACGCACCCTCTCGCGGTATTTTTCGCCCGTAATACCGCGCACCTTCAAAGGGTAGCCGGCATTGTCGGCAACCGACATGTGCGGCCACAGCGCATAGGACTGGAACACCATTGCCATGTTGCGCCGCTCCGGCGCCACCATGCTGCCGGCATCGGCCAGCACCCGCTCGCCGAGCAGGATGGAACCATCCGTCGGCTGTTCGAACCCGGCAACCATGCGCAGCACTGTGGTCTTGCCGCAGCCGGAGGGTCCGAGCAGCGCCAGAAAGCCGCCTTCCCGCACAGTGAGAGAAACATCGTCCACGGCCGGTTTCGAACCGGCACCGAAGCTCTTCGACAGGCGGTTAAGGATCAGTTTCGCCAAGGCACAACTCCTTTTGGCAGATAGCGCCCCAGAATTTCGAGCAGCAGCATGAGGAAAATCACCATGATGACGACAAGCACCGATAGCGCCGAGGCGAGATCGAAGCTGCCGCTGTCATCGAGGTTGTAGATGAGCACGCCGAGCGTCTGTGTGCCGGCAGACCAAAGGAGCGCCGAAACCGTCAGCTCGTTGCAGGCGATCAGAAACACGAGGATGACGGAAGCCCCTGCCGCGGGCCCGACCAGCGGCAGGATAATATCCTTGAGCCGTCGCCAGAAACCCGCGCCCGACAGCCTTGCTGCCTCTTCCAGCGATGGATCGAATTGCAGGAAAGCGCTGACCATTGGTTTCAGGCTGACCGCGAAGAAAGAGGAGAAATAGGCAAGCAGAATGATCCAGATCGTGCCGTAAAGCGTAATGCCGAGCAATGGAATGGGAGCGGCGAAAAGCAGCACGAAAGAGACGGAAATCACCACCCCCGGCAGCGCATAGGGAATATCCACCAGCGCCGAGAGCAGGAACATGAACCGGCTTTTGCCACGCACCAGAAAGTAGGCCGTCAGCACCGTCACCGCCAGCAGGCAAAGCGATGTGGCGGTTGCCAGAAACAGCGAATTGCGGAAGGCCGTGCGGGTCACGCTCTGCCGATATAACAGCTCCTCATAGGCATGCAGCGTCGCGGTCTTGAGGCTGAGCGGCACGCCATAGGCGGGAGCGAGCGAGCTTGCCACCAGCGCCGTCAGCGGCGCCACCAGCATGAAGAACAGCACGAGCCACAGGGCAAGCTCCGCCGCCACCCGCCACAGCCCAAGCCGGAAGGTCGCCGCCTTGCCGGAAAGGCCAATGATGCGATAGTCCCTCCCCTTCATCGCCCGTTCCTGCAGCGCAAGCCCGGCGACCGAAATGATGGCGATCATGGTCGAGAGAATGGCGATATCGCCGAATGTGCTTGTGCCGAAACTGGCAAAACGGCTGTAAATGAGCGTCGGCAGGGTAAAGATCGAAGCGGGTATGCCGAGGATCGCCGGAATGCCGAAATTGCCGACGTTGGAGACGAAGGAGATCGCCGCGCCCGCGATCAGTCCAGGCGTGGAAAGCGGCAGGATGATATCGCACAAGACGCGCCGCGGTGAAGCCCCGGAAAGCTTGGCGGCCTCTATGCCATCCTGCGGCAAGGCGAGTAGCCCCGCGCGCAGCGACAGATAGACGAGCGGCGCGTGCTGCACACCGAGCAGGAGTGCGATGCCAGCGATGGAATAAAGCGGCTGCGGCGAACCCATCGCCGGCGCGAGACCGATGGCCTTCAGCAGCGTGCTCGACGGGCCGGTCATGCCGATCCACGACAGCGCCGTCACCTGCGGCGGGATCATCATCGGCAGCATGAACAGGAAGCTTAAGATCGACTTGCCGCGGATGTCGCAGAGCGTCAGGGCAAGCGCGAAAGCGCCGCCGATTCCGAGTGAAATCAGCATGCCTGAAAACGAGGTGGAGAGCGTGTTCAGCGCCGCATCCCAGAGCGCCGGATCGGCCAGAAGTCGCCATATATCACCATTCAGTGACGAAACGACGCCGGTATAGGCGAGGCGTCCGAGCGGCAGCGCGCTCAGCGCAAAAACAACACTCACCACAAAAGGAAACAGCCAGCGCGGCTGGCTGTTTCCATAAGCCTTGGAACGGGTCATTCCGATTTATCAGCCCTTGGAACCGAAAATATCGGAGAAGGTTTTGAGATCCTGTTCGGAATTCTTCAGTGCATCGGCAGCGCTGAGCGGCAGAACCTTGATCTTGTCGCGGGCCGGGAAACCTTCCGGCATGCCGGCATCGGCACGGACAGGGATGTAACCGAGCTTGACGAAGCCCTGCTGGCCCTTTTCCGAAAGCACGTAATCGACAAACTTCTTGGCCGCTTCCTCGTGCTTGGTGCCCTTGATGATCGCGACCGGCTCGGTGACAGCAGAAACGCCCTCTTCCGGGAAGACGAATTCGACCGGTGCGCCCTTGGCCTTTTCACGGATCGGCATGTAATCAACCACCACGCCGTAAGCCTTTTCGCCCGAAGCGACGGACTTCAGCACCGCGCCGTTGCCACCGCCGGCAATGGCTTCATTGGCCTTCAGCTGCTTGTAGTAATCCCAGCCGAGGCCATTTGCGGCGGCAAGCGTCTGCGCGTGAATCAGTGCGGCACCTGACGTCAGCGGGCTCGGCATGGTCACGAGACCCTTGGCTTCCGCCTTCGCCAGATCTTTCCAGCTCGTCGGCTTCATCGCGGCGGCCGTATTGTACATTATGCCTGTCGTGATGAGCTTCGTGGAGTAATAGAAGCCGTCCGCATCATAGAGCGTGGCATCGATATTCTTGGCTTCGGGAGACTTGTGGGCGAGCAGCTGACCGGCCTGCTTCATGCGCTCCAGCGTCACGGTATCGGCGATGAGAAGCACGTCGGCAACCGGATTGCCGGCGCTGATTTCCGCCATCAGCTTGGCCATGATTTTCGGCGTTCCGTCACGCACCCACTCGACTTCGAGACCGGGATTGGCAGCCTTGAACCCGTCAACGGTCGCCTGCGCGTCCTCATTCGGCTGGCTGGTATAAAGCACCAGATCGGCGGCATTGGCAGCAGTGGCGATGAAGCCAAGCGATACGATGGCGGTGAAAGCGGAGAGCAGCGTTTTCATGGATCCAGTCCCTGTTGTTCGGTGGGACCGCTAAAACATGATTGCATAACATGTATGTGACAGGCAGGATTTTAGTGGTGTGATCTGTTGGGGCCAGCGGGATTGAGGGGAACAGTGCCTCTTGGTGCTTGCGGCTCACCCCCCTCTGCCCTTCCGGGCATCTCCCCCTCAAGGGGGGAGATCGGCAAGAGGCGTTGACAGCACTTCATTTTCAACTGTTGCGATAGGCGATATCTTAACCGCGAGTCGATCTCCCCCCTTGAGGGGGAGATGTCCGGCAGGACAGAGGGGGGTGAAGCCACAACCCCCGTCGCCGCCGAAAAACCTCGCAACCCTCAAATCGCCGGAACTACCTCAGCCGTTTCCGCCTGAGCCGTCGCAATCAACCGCCCGAGGCGCTTCATGCCTTCCTCGATCATCGCCTCGTTGGCGCAGGAGAAGCTGATGCGCAGTGTGTTCGTGCCCGAACCATCCGCAAAGAAAGCACGGCCGGGAACGAAAGCGACCTTTTCCGTGGCAATGGATTTGGCAAGCAGCGCCGCCCCATCCATGCCCTCAGGCAGCGTCACCCAGATGAACATGCCGCCTTCCGGCTTCGTCCAGCTGGTGGTCTTCGGCATGTACTTCTCGAGCGCCGCCAGCATCGCATCGCGGCGTGCGCTATAGGCTGCCTTGATCTTGGCCACCTGCTTGTCGAAGCCGCGCGAGGCGACGCGTTCGATGGCGATCTGGTTGATCGTCGAGGAATGCAGGTCGGCGGCCTGCTTCATCAGCACCAGCTTACGGATGACAGGGGCGGAAGCGACGATGTAACCGACGCGCAGACCCGGAGCGAGCGTCTTCGAGAAGCTGCCGCAATAGATGGTGCGGGTGTTTTCGATGCCGCCCGAACGGGCAATGTCGAGCGCCATGATCGGCGGAACGGCTTCGCCATCATAACGCAGCGACTGATAAGCCGCGTCTTCTATGACGGCGATATCGAGCTCGTCAGCAAGCTCCAGGAGCTTCTGCCGTCCGGCCAGATCGACGGTTTCGCCGGTCGGATTGGAAAAATCGGCCGATAGATAAGCGAACTTCACCGAACCGCCAAGCTTGGCCGCGGTTTCGCGGTAAGCCTCGGGCGTGCGGTTACCGCCGGGGTTCAGCTGGTCATAATTGGGCTCATAGGCATTGAATGCCGAGAGCGCGCCGAGATAGGTCGGCCAGGTGACCAGCGCCGTATCCTTTGGCGACAGGAACAGCTTGCCGAGATAATCGAGACCCTGCTGCGAACCGGAAACGATGAAGACGTTGTCGGCGGTGCATTCGATGCCGATCTTGTCCATTTCGCCCGCCAGCCATTCGCGCAGCGGCTTGTAACCTTCGCTGACGGAATATTGCAGCGCGGCGTTGACCTGCGCGCCGGAAAAAATTTCCGCGTAAGCCTGCTGAAACTCCTCTGCTGGGAAAAGAGCGGGGTCCGGAATACCGCCGGCAAAGGAAATGATGTCGGGCTGCTCGAGCAGCTTCAGCAGCTCGCGGATTTCAGACGCTTTCATGCGCGAAGAGCGCGTGGCGAAAATTTGTTCCCAATTGAGCATGGGTACGTTTCCTCTTGTGTCGTTTTTATGCGTGCATCTTTACAGAAATGTCGATACGTCAGCAATACTGACTTATCAGTTTTTCGAATTATTTCTGCCTCCCTGCACATTGCCCTTAACTGGTCTCAATCGAGGCCGATTTCGCGGACAAAGCCAAATACACCCTTGCGCAAAGCTTCACAATCACACCTTTGCGATTGACGCCACGGGGTTTTCCGGCTGGATTGCACGCGAGCCACGACACGGCGAAAGCATCATGGGAGTTTGAGGACATGCTGAAGAATATCGACCCGGCACTGAATGCCGACGTTCTGCACGCGCTGCGCGCCATGGGTCACGGCGACACGCTGGTGATCTCGGACACCAATTTCCCCTCCGACTCTGTTGCCCGCCACACCACAGTCGGCAAGGTTCTTCACATCGACAACGTCTCCGCTGCCCGCGCAATGAAAGCGATCCTGTCCGTCCTGCCGCTCGATACCCCGCTGCAGCCCTCGGTCGGCCGCATGGAAGTGATGGGCGCGCCCGATCAGCTGGAACCGGTGCAGGCCGAAGTGCAGAGGGAAATTGACGCGGCGGAAGGAAAATCCGCCCCCATGTACGGCATTGAACGCTTTGCCTTCTACGAAAAAGCCAAGCAGGCCTATTGCGTCGTCACGACGGGCGAGACGCGGTTTTACGGCTGTTTTCTTCTGACGAAGGGCGTCATCCCGCCGGGCAAGTAAGATCGCACGACAAGATGGGCCGGGTATCTCACCCGTCATGACAATTTCAAGTTGTTGTGGCAAAAACTTCCCCTAGGTTTGCAAAACCAACCGGAGGGGTGAGGTATCATGACACGATATGTCCTGGCATTCTGGAATGTCGAAAACCTGTTTGCGCCGGAGGGGTATCCGGCGCGCGAGCCGTGGATTGCCGAGCGGCTGAAGAACGATCTGAAAGGCTGGAGCGAAGACCTGTTCAAAACCAAGGTCAAACAGCTCGGCCTGATCATAAGTCAGATCGGCGGCGCGGGACCGGATCTGCTGGGTGTCTGCGAAGTCGAGAACCGTTTTGTGCTGGAGACGCTGGCGGAACATCTGAACGATCTCATGCCCACGCGAGCCTATCGCGTTGTGCACGCCGATTCCAGCAAGGACCAGCGCGGCATCGACACCGCCTTCATCTATGACAGCAGGAAGCTGCTGATCAACGAGAACGAGATTTTCAGCCATTTCGTCATGCGCCGCACCGGCACGCGAGACATTACCCAGTGCACCTTCATCACCAAGGGGGGCCGCCAGCTTATCGCGCTTTCCAATCACTGGCCGTCGCGATCCGGCGGCGCAGTGGAAAGCGCCGGTTTTCGCATGACAGCCGGCGAAACGCTGGGCTACTGGCACCAGCGGATCAGGGAAGAGAAAGGCAACGACATCGCCGTCATCGCCTTCGGCGACTTCAACGACGATCCTTCCGATGCTTCGCTGCGCTACCACGCCAATTCCACCCGCGAGCGCGACGATGTCGAAAACTCGCAATCGGCCATGTTCTACAATCTTGCCTGGAACTACCTGC
Organism: Agrobacterium sp. CMT1; assembly: GCF_037203725.1. NCBI lineage: Bacteria > Pseudomonadati > Pseudomonadota > Alphaproteobacteria > Hyphomicrobiales > Rhizobiaceae > Agrobacterium > Agrobacterium sp. CMT1. The sequence goes on along the minus strand of NZ_JBBCAR010000003.1, from coordinate 529,431 downwards.
GCCAGCCGGTGATGGATTCCGTCGGTTCAGCGCGAACGATTTATGGCACGCTCTACTTTAACGGCGATGCCAATATCTTCGACCAGATTCTCGTCTCCAGATCACTTCTTGTCGGCAGCAGCGGTTTCAAGGTGCGGGAAGAAACCGCAAAGGTCGAAGCCATCGCCGCCATGGTCAGCCACAGCAAGAACGAGGGGCCTATCCGCTTCGGCCTGTCGAAGGGCGACGCGGTCAAAAATGTCAATCTCGGCGGTTTTTCCGATCACTTTCCCGTTTCCGTTATCGTCGAGGAAGACGACGCCATCATGTGAGGGCACATCGAAAACGAAAGGCCGGAGCTTTCGCCCCGGCCTCCAAAATTTTCATCAAGCAATGAAGCTTAGTTGACGGCCTTGTCGACCAGCTTGTTCTTGCCGATCCAGGGCATCATGCCGCGGAGCTTGGCGCCGACTTCTTCAATCTGGTGGCTGTCGTTGTTGCGACGGATACCCTTGAAGCGAGCGCCGCCGGCCTTCCATTCCTGCATCCACTCGGAGGTGAACTTGCCGGTCTGGATGTCGTGCAGGACGCGCTTCATTTCAGCCTTGGTGTCGGCAGTGATGATGCGCGGACCGGTGACGTATTCGCCCCATTCTGCGGTGTTGGAGATCGAGTAGTTCATGTTGGCGATGCCGCCTTCATAGATCAGGTCAACGATCAGCTTCACTTCGTGCAGGCACTCGAAATAGGCCATTTCCGGAGCGTAACCGGCTTCGACCAGAGTTTCGAAACCAGCGCGGATCAGTTCGACGAGACCGCCGCAGAGAACGACCTGTTCGCCGAAGAGGTCGGTTTCGCACTCTTCCTTGAAGTTGGTCTCGATGATGCCGGAACGGCCGCCGCCAACGCCGCAGGCGTAGGAGAGAGCGAGTTCAAGGGCGTTGCCCGAAGCGTTCTGGTGAACGGCAACGAGGCAGGGAACGCCGCCGCCCTTCTGGTATTCGCCGCGAACCGTGTGGCCAGGGCCCTTCGGTGCGATCATGACGACGTCGAGCGATGCCTTTGGCTCAATGAGGCCGAAGTGAACATTGAGGCCGTGTGCGAAAGCAATCGCTGCGCCATCACGGATGTTGCCGGCAATGTCGGCCTTGTAGATGTCGGCCTGCAGTTCGTCAGGCGTTGCCATCATCAGCAGGTCGCCCCACTTGGCGGCTTCGGCAACGGTCATGACCTTGAAGCCATCGGCTTCGGCCTTCTTGACGGTCGGAGAACCGGCCTTGAGAGCGATGACGACGTTCTTGGCACCGGAATCCTTGAGGTTCAGCGCATGGGCGCGGCCCTGGGAGCCGTAACCAACGACGACGACATTCTTGGACTTGATGAGATTGAGATCGGCATCACGATCATAATAAACGCGCATTTTATGGTCCTTCCCTAATGCTTGTCTCTCAGTTGTCTGAACCGGAAGCTTAAGCGACCTTGCCGCCCAGTTCCGAATGTACCTTTTCCGTGCCGTAGAGGGTCAGGAAGGCAATGACCGCCTTCTTCGCCCGGGCAGAAAAATCCTTGTCCGGCGCCTCGCCCAGCAGCATGCGCACATGCAGATCCGAGACGATAAGGCCGTAAAAACTGCGATATGCCTCTTCGGCATCATCGAAACGCAGGTAACCGGAACGGCGACCTGCCTCGATCAGCCCACGGGCGCGGCGGTCGATCTGGCGACGACCACGTTCCAGCAGCAGATCACCGAGCTTCGAGCCATCCCGGCTCGCCTGCCCTATCGCCAAACGGTTAAGCGCCAATGACACGTCGCCTGCCAGCACATCCAGCAGGTCATGGGCGAAAACCTCGAGGTGATCGGCAAGCTGCGGTGCGGAGACGCGGTCACCCGCCTTTTCGAAGGTGCGGACCTTGCTCTGCTGGAATGTGATCATCGCCGCCAGCAGGCCATCGCGATCACCGAACCACTTGTAAAGGCTTTCCTTGGAACAGTTGGCGGCGCGCGCCAGTCCCGATGTGGTCAGCGCTTTCTCGCCACCTTCGACCAATAGACGCAATGCCTGGTCCAGAACGGCGTTCTGGCGCGGCGAAAATTCCTGCGCTGTGATCGGGTCGGAAGCCAAGTCTTTCCACTCCAAGGGGCTCGATTGATGTACCGTACGGTACGGTTCGAACGCCATTTAAGCGGAGGCGGCGTTGCGGTCAAGCGGATTCTTTAGAGGGGGATGAGAATTGACGCGGTGCGGCGTGGGATGAATAGCACGCGGGGTACGTCTTCAAGCGGTTGTGTGTGGTAGCGGATCGTCGGTGGGTGTGGCTTACCCCCCTCTGCCCTGCCGGGCATCTCCCCCTCAAGGGGGGAGATCGATATGCGGCTAGGTTTCGACCATCTCAGCGGTCGAGGATGGAGTGGCGAAAGGGGCCTCTTGCTGATTTCCCCCCTTGAGGGGGAGATGCCCGGCAGGGCAGAGGGGGGTAAGCCACACCCACCGACGACCCGCTACGAATGCACAGCCCCAGTCTACCCCGCCGCAATCTCGCGCGATGCATCGACGTCCCGTGACGGCGACAGCCCGTAAAAGCGGCTATATTCTCGGCTGAACTGCGAAGGGCTCTGATAACCGACGCGATGGCCCGCGGTGCCGGCATCCAGTCGCTCCAGCAGCATGAGCCGCCGCGCCTCATGCAGGCGAAGCTGCTTCTGGTACTGGACCGGCGTCATGGCCGTGATCGTCTTGAAATGATGATGGAAGGACGACACGCTCATGCCGATGTGATCTGCAAGGTCTTCGACCCGCAGCTGGCGTGCGAAATTCTCGCGCAGCCATGCGATGGCGCGGGCGATGCGGTTGCCGTGACTTCCAGCGGCAATGATGTTCATCAGCTGCCCGCCGGCCGGTCCGGTCAAAATGCGATAAAGGATTTCCTGTTCGATGAGCGGCGCCACGGCGGCAATGTCTGCGGGACGATCGAGCAGGCGCAGCAGGCGGATGGCCGCATCGAGAAGTTCCGGCGTGGCTGTGTTGACCACGATGCCGCGCTGCGCATTCGTCGGCTCCACCGGCGGATCGATAGGAACACGCCGCATGAGATCGAGCAGCTTTTCACTGTCGATGGCAAGCGAGATGCAGAAATGCGGCACTTCCCTGCTCGCCTCCACCACCCGCCACGCAACCGGCAGATCAAGCGATGTCAGGAGATAATCGCCGGCACCGTAGTTGATGGTGTCCGTCCCCAATTGGACGCTTTTCGATCCCTGGATCACCATGGCGAGACAAGGGCGATAACTGCCGTGGCAGGGAGCGCTCGGAGTCGTACGCCGGCTGATGCCAAGGGAGCCGATTGCCGTCTGCACCTCGCCGTCGCTGGTGGCATGCCGCGCGGCGATGGAAGCAATTTCCTGATAGACATTGAACGACAAGGACATAGGGGAAATCCCTTGACTGACGGAAGAGGTGTATTTGATGTCATCTATCTAGAAAGCCTCTCGGCCCGCGCAAAGAGCGCACCATCATATTTTTGCAGGATCGTGCAAAAAGCTAGGAGGATCGCTCTAACGCCCGTTCATTCTTCCATTGCATATTCCGCCGTCCCCAACTCCCGAAAGGATATTCAGATGGCTATTGCAAGAGGTTACGCTGCGACAGATGCGTCGAAGCCGCTTACCCCGTTCACCTTCGAACGCCGCGAGCCGAATGATGACGACGTCGTCATCGATATCAAATATGCCGGTATCTGCCATTCCGACATTCATACCGTCCGCAACGAATGGAAGAACGCCGTCTACCCGATCGTTCCGGGCCACGAAATCGCCGGTGTCGTCCGCGCCGTTGGCTCCAAGGTCACCAGATTCAAGGTCGGTGATCATGTCGGCGTGGGCTGCTTTGTCGATTCCTGCGTCGGTTGTGCCACGCGCGATCTCGACAATGAACAGTACATGCCGGGTCTCGTGCAGACCTATAACTCCGTCGAACGCGACGGCAAGACCGCCACGCAGGGCGGTTACTCCGACCATATCGTCGTGCGGGAAGATTACGTCCTCTCCATTCCGGAAAACCTGCCGCTCGACGCCTCCGCTCCCCTGCTCTGCGCTGGTATCACGCTTTATTCGCCGCTTCAGCACTGGAATGCCGGTCCGGGCAAGAAGGTGGCTATCGTCGGCATGGGCGGTCTTGGCCATATGGGCGTGAAGATCGGTTCAGCCATGGGCGCGGATATCACCGTGCTTTCGCAGACACTCTCCAAGAAGGAAGACGGCCTTAAGCTTGGTGCGAAGGAATATTATGCCACCAGCGATGCCTCGACCTTCGAAAAGCTCGCCGGTACCTTCGACCTGATCCTGTGCACCGTTTCGGCGGAAATCGACTGGAATGCCTATCTCGGCCTGCTGAAGGTCAATGGCACCATGGTGCTTCTCGGTGTGCCTGAACATGCGATCCCCGTGCACGCCTTCTCGGTCATCCCCGGCCGCCGTTCTCTGGCTGGCTCTATGATCGGCTCTATCAAGGAAACCCAGGAGATGCTGGATTTCTGCGGCAAGCACGACATCGTGTCCGAAATCGAAAAGATCGACATCAAGGACGTCAACGAGGCTTATGAGCGCGTGCTGAAGAGCGACGTACGTTACCGCTTCGTCATCGACATGGCGTCGCTCGACGCTTGATGCGTCCGGAAACGGCGAAACAGGAAACGGCGGGAAGCCATGCTTCCCGCCGTTTCTTTGTCACTTGCCTCACGCCTCGTCCTTCAGCGTTTCTTTCTGGGTGATCAGCCGCGCGCTGTGCTGGCCACTCAAGTAAATCCAAAGCCAGCTCCACGCCACGGCCAGCCGCGAACGCGTTCCGATCAGGAAATAGATATGGGCAAGTCCCCATATCCACCATGCCAGCACGCCCTTGAGCTTGAACCGGCCAAAATCGATCACCGCGGCGCGTTTGCCGATCGTGGCAAGATTGCCCTGATGGCTGTAGCGGAAGGGTGAAGGAAACGGCTTGCCGTCAAGCCGCGCCTTGATGACCTTCGCGACATAAGCGCCCTGCTGCTTTGCCGCAGGCGCAATACCCGGCACCGGCTTGCCGTTTTCCTGATTGACGGCGGCGGTATCGCCGATGACGAAGATATCGGGATCGTCTTCCAGATTAAGCTGTGGCCCCACAATGGCCCGCCCTGCCCTGTCGGCGGCGGCATTGAGCCATTTGGCCGCGGGAGAAGCCTGCACGCCGGCGGCCCAGACGACCGTACGGCATGGATAATGGGTCTCGCCCACCGTCACGCCCTCGTCGCTGCAGGCCGTCACCGGCGTTCCGAGCAGAACCTCGACGCCAAGTTTCTCAAGCGCCTCCTTGGCATAGGCCGAAAGATCCTCCGTAAAGACCGGCAGCACGCGGGGACCAGCCTCGACGAGCAGCACACGGGTCTTTCGGGTGTCAACGTTGCGGAATTCCGCCGGCAGCGCCTTATGGGCAAGCTCTGCAATCATGCCTGCCATTTCCACGCCGGTCGGGCCTGCCCCTATGATGACAAAGGTTAGCAGTGCCTGTCGTTCCTCTTCGCTGGTCGCGAGTTCGGCCCGTTCGAAGGCAAGAAGCAGGCGGCGGCGAATTGTCGTTGCATCCTCCAGCGTCTTGAGACCCGGCGCGGAACGCTCCCACTCATCGTGACCGAAATAGGCGTGGCGTGCGCCTGTAGCCAGCACCAAAGTGTCGAAGCGGATCGTTTCACCGGTGTTGAGATGCACGGTCCGGGCCGCCCGATCTACGCCGGTCACCTCGGCAAGCAGCGTCGTGACCTCCTTGCGATCGCGGTAGAGATGACGGATCGGCCACGCGATCTCGGATGTCGCCAGCGCAGTCGTCGCAACCTGATAAAGCAATGGCTGGAAAAGGTGATGATTGCGACGATCGATCAATGTGATGCGGACAGGGGCTCCCTCCAGCCCGTGTACCAGCTGCAAACCGCCGAAGCCTCCACCCACGACGACAACATGATGTTCTTGCATATGTCTCTGCCTTCAAAAGCCCGAGCATCGGTCCGGAAAGTGAATTCCGACTATCGGAAACGCCGATACTCAACCCAGAACCTAGTTCGGCGGGACCGGTTCCGACATATCTCCCGCCGCCCTCGCGCACGGAGCATGCGCAAGGCAGAACATAGGCGAAAAAATTGGCTTTGGTTATGAAATAGCCTGACCGCAGGCCTGCCGAAAACGCCGGACTGTTTCCGCCATGCCATATTCCAGGGCATCCGCCGTCAACCCGTGGCCGATTGAAACCTCGGCCAGATAAGGGATACGTTTCATCAGCTTTGGCAGGTTCGCGACGGTGAGATCATGGCCCGCATTGACGGCAAGTCCGAGCGCCGCAGCATGGTCCGCCGTCCGCCCAAGCGTCTCGACGAGCACATCGGCCTTGTGCGGATCGTCATAACAGCCGCCATAGGGCCCGGTATAAAGTTCGATACGCGCAGCGCCCGTCTCAGCCGCCAGTTCCACCGGCTCGCGTTCGCCGTCGCCATCTGCGAAAAGCGACACCCGCATGCCGCCCGATTTCAGCCGTCCGACGACCTGCTTCAGAAATTTCGCATGCGCGCGGAAATCCCAGCCATGATCGGAGGTTGCCTGCGACGGATCGTCAGGTACGAGTGTGACCTGTTCGGGCTGGGTCTTTTCGCACAGAAGGAGAAAATCCTCACTCGGATATCCTTCAATGTTGAACTCCGCGGAGGGAAACCTGTCATCGATCAGCGCGCGCAGGGCCGGTAGATCCGAGAAGCGGATATGGCGCTGGTCAGGCCGCGGGTGTACAGTCAGCCCGCTCGCCCCCGCCTCCAGTGCAATATGCCCGAAATGCGCGACATCCGGCCACGGAAGATCGCGGCGGTTGCGTAACATGGCAATTGCGTTCAGATTGACAGAGAGTTTTGCGGGCATGGCATCGGGCTCCGGTTCGGAATTGACATCCTGTTTCACGCAGGTTGACGCCGACCGCAAGGAGGCTGATAAATTTTTTATCATACTGGGAACGAAAGTGCGCATGACACGTTCCGGTTTTGATGTAGCGTTTGGCATTATGTTTTTATCGAAAAACGGTCTGTTGCGGGGGAATAAGCAACAGACGCCTTTAAAAAGGCAGACACGCTGCCGGAGAGCGCGAAGGGGGAGACAATGCAGGATGGCCGGATGCCGTTCGAAAGTCACGGCGACGAGGACAAACCCAATCTAAGGGTCAACAGCTTTCTACCGGATATAAGCCTGCCCTCATCGCTGCCCGCGGAACCGGTTCCGATCGCCGACATGGCCAATATCTTCGGAGTGACCCACCGTACCCTGCATTTTTACGAAGAAAAGGCACTGCTGACGTCTAAACGCATCGGACAGATGCGGGTCTATTCTCACCGCAACGTCCAGCGCATGGCCGTTATCAACGTTTGCCGCGAAGTCGGTATTTCCGTGGCTTCGATTACGGAGATCATGGAAAAACTGGTCCGTTCTCTCTCGCAGGAAGAGGCAGACGATATATTTCGCGACGCACTAAGGCAGCGAAAGCGAGAGTTGACGGCGGAGCTTTCCACGCTCCAGCGCCAGGCCCAGCAGATCGAGGAACTGCTCGTCACCGATAGCGACGAAGATGGCGCGGACGCGGCCGAGAGGGGACAGGCAAACGACATCGCGCTAACCGATCTTGAACGGAAATGTCTCGAACTCATGGCGGAAGGATACGCCCCTGTCAGGCTCGCCCGCGCCCTTGGTCTTTCGGCAAACGAGCTTAACATCCTCGAAGCGAAGATTATCGGCAAGTTCAGCGCCAGCAACCGTTTTCAGGCGGTGGCCAAGGCGGTTCTGCTCGGCGTCATCCGCGCCTGATCAGGATCAGCGAACGATGGTCAGGGTCTCAGCCGCGCGGGTAATGGCGGTGTAAAGCCACCTCTCGCGCGAGTCCCGGAACGCATAACTCTCATCGAAGAGAACCACGTTATTCCATTGCGAACCCTGGGCCTTGTGCACCGTCAACGCATAGCCGAAATCGAATTCGTCATAACGCTTGCGCGTGGACCACGGAATTTCGGTCTCCACGTCCTCGAAGGCCGCCTTCAGCAGTTTGATCTTGGCCGCACCGCGATCCATATCGTCGTCTTCAGGCCGGATCATCAGGTTGATACCAGGCTTCACCGTCTCGCGCGACGAACTCATCACCTGCCACAGCGAGCCGTTGAGCAGGCCCTTGGCAGGATCGTTGCGAAGGCAGACCAGCTTGTCGCCCGATTGCGGATAATCGGCGGTAAAACCCTTTAGCTCGCGAAGACGTTGATTATAGCGGCGGCGGGTGCGGTTGGTGCCAACCAGCACCTGATCGGCATCGAGCACCAGCGACTGCGTCACCTCGGATTTGGAGATCACCTGCGCGGAACCATAATCGCCGCGCATGATCTCCCGGCCTTCCCGCACATCCATGGCAAGATGGATGATGGGATTGTCCTTCGCCTGGCGATGGATTTCCGACAGCAGATAATCCGGCTCCTGCTCGGTAAAGAAGCCTCCGCCCGAAACCGGCGGCAGCTGGCCGGGATCGCCGAGCACGAGGATCGGCGTGCCGAAACTCATCAGATCCTTGCCAAGCTGTTCGTCTACCATCGAACATTCATCGATGATGATGAGCGCCGCCTTGGCGAGCGGGCTCTGGCGGTTGATGGAGAACATCGGGGCAATCGAGGTCTTGCCGGTTTCTTCGTCTTCCACCGTCTCCTCTCCGCGCGGGCGGTAGATCAGGGAGTGGATGGTGCGGGCATTGGTCGCGCCGCGCGAACGCAGCACCTGCGCCGCCTTGCCGGTGAAGGCCGCAAACAGCACCTCTCCATCGACGTTTTCCGCAAAATGCTTGGCAAGCGTGGTCTTGCCGGTTCCGGCATAGCCGAACAGCCGGAAAACCGGCGACCGGCCTTCCTTGAGCCAGCGGGAAACAGCCTTGAGCGCTTCGTCCTGTTGCGGTGAAAATAACATGCGCCCTCATCGCAGGATTCGAGCCCGGTACGCAACAGAAAAAGAACGAAAGATGAATATCGTGAGCGCTGAAGCGCAGGTTTACGACCGGTTTTCCCCGTTCGTCATCAGGCTGCTGAAAAAAATATTTTGCGAAGGGAATAAATCACGGACCAGCGGTGTCTCTTGTTGTGCCGGCGGCTCGAGCCCGCCCGAACCAAGGAGGATATGTCCATGAAAATCCGCTTCATCGTCCCCGCCCTCGTTCTGGCCTTTGCCGGAACAGCCTATGCCGCCCCGGCGGTCGAAACGGTCAAGACCGCAAAAGGCAATGTGCTCGCAGGTGAAAAAGGCATGACGCTCTACACTTTCAAGAACGACAAGAAGGGCGTATCCAATTGTTATGACAAATGCGCCACGAACTGGCCGCCCTTCTTCGCTGCGGAGAATGCGAAAGCCGAAGGGGTTTACTCCATCGTGACGCGCAAGGACGGCAAGAAGCAATGGGCGAAGGACGGCATGCCGCTCTATTACTGGATCAAGGACACCAAGAAGGGCGATGCCACCGGCGACGGCGTGAACGGTGTGTGGGATGCAGCAAAACCCTGACGAGATGGAAGCTGCGACGCGGGGGAGACAGTCCCCCGCGGCCGGCAGCTTCGAAGCGGAGATGCTGGCCCTGATACCGATGCTGCGCCGTTATTCCCGCAGCCTTTCGCGCTCAGATACCGATGGAGAGGACCTGTTGCAGGACTGCGTCGAGAAGGCGCTGGCCAATAAAGCAACATGGCGGGGAACCGGTTTGAAATCATGGGCCTACACCATAATGACGAATCTTTATCGCAACCGCCACCGGACAGAGAAACGGCATCCTTCGGAAAGTCTCGATGAAACGATCGCCGCTGCCGAAACGCTGGGCGATACGCTGGAGAACGACCGCCTGCACGGCGCGCTTGCGCTGCTTTCGCCTGAGATGCGCGCCGTACTGATGCTGGTGACGGTGGAGGGCTACAGTTATCAGGAGGCGGCGGAGACATTGTCGATCCCGCTCGGCACCGTCATGTCCAGACTGTCCCGCGCCCGCGAAACCCTTCGCCAGCATCTGGCGGCGGATAATATCATTCCCCTGCGGAGACCACGATGAAACGGGCTGATGCCATAACCGAAGACGACCTGCACGCCTATGTCGACGGGCTTCTCTCCGACGATGACCGCGCGGCTGTCGAGGCATGGCTCGCGGAAAGACCGGAAGAGCAGAGCCGGGTGGAAGACTGGAAGAGACAGGCCGACAGCCTGAGAAATGCCTTCGCCTCCTATGCCGCCGCACATCCGCGTGACGCATCGATGCTGATTCGCGAAAAGGTCGCACGCGCCTGGCGGCTTAAACCCCTTCTCCTGCGAACCGCGGCAGCCTTCCTGATCTTCACGGCGGGCGCGGCAGCCGGCAGGCTTCTGCCGTGGTCCGTTTCCACACCGCAGGATGTGGTGCTGGCATCGCTGACGACGGACATTCCTGCACAGGCGAAATCCGCTTATCTCATCTACGCGAGCGAAGTGCGTCATCCCGTAGAGGTGGGGGCCGGGGAACAGCAGCATCTGGCAACCTGGCTTGGCAAGCGGCTCGGCTACCCCTTCGCGATTCCCGATCTTTCGAAGATTGGATATGACCTCGTCGGTGGGCGTCTTATCCCCGTCAGCGGCAAGCCGGGTGCGATGTTGATGTACCAGGACAGGACCGGCAGGCGGGTGACGGTGCTGATAGGCCACAACGAGGAAAACCGCACCACCAGTTTCCGCATGGCCAGCGCCGATGGAATCGAGACCTTCTACTGGATCGACAACGATCTGGGTTACGCCGTCTCCGCGGAACTGACGCGAGCCGAGGTACAGGCGATCGCCGAGGAATGTTACCGGCAGTTCCCGACATAGAGTCGCCGAGTGGAGCCGCTATTTCAGCATCGGCCAGAGACTGATGACGAGAAGCACGGCCATGCTGATGTTGAACCATTTGAGCCGGACCGGAACGGAGAGCCAGTCGCGAAGCGCCGAGCCGAAACCGGCCCAGGTGGAAACACTGGGAAGATTGACGGCAGCGAAGGCCACCCCCACAAGCATTACGGTAAGGAAATACTGCGTCTCATCCGTATATGTCGCCATTGCCGTGACCGCCATCACCCACGCCTTGGGATTGACCCACTGGAACGCCGCTGCTGCAAGAAAACTCATCGGCTGCGAAGCCGCCGTGCCTTCATGGAGGCTGCGGGACGTTCCGATTTTCCACGCGATCCAGACGAGATAAAGCCCACCCGCAAATTTCAGCCCGGTATAAAGTGCCGGTACCGAATGCAACAGTGCCCCGAGGCCAAATCCGACCCCTATCAGCAGCGAAAGAAAGCCCGCACCGATGCCGAGCATATGCGGGACGGTGCGACGGAAACCAAAATTCACGCCGGAAGCAAACAGCATCATATTGTTCGGACCGGGCGTGATGGAGGTGGTGAAGGCAAACAGCACCAGCGCGATAAATGTCTCGGCAGTCATGATCTCTCCTGTGAAGGCAACCCTACCCACGGGACCGCCATCAGACCAGCCCGGCAAACCGATCGACGAGGTCAATTTTTTTGATGGATCGATCCCGTCCGTGCCGGGTTGAGAAGTCGGAACAAAGGCTTATTCTTCGCCCGAGAACCCTGGAGCGAAACGATGTATGATGACATTCCCTACGTTGCCCTCCCATCCGGAAAAGAGGTCCCAGCCCTCGGCCTCGGGACGTGGAACATGGGGGAGACGAGATCATCCGCCGAGCAGGAGGTCGAAAGTATCCGAAGGGCCATCGACCTTGGCATGACGTTGATTGACACGGCGGAAATGTACGCGGACGGCCGATCGGAAGAGATAGTCGGCAGGGCTATCGTCAATCATCGCGAAGACGTGTTTCTGGTAAGCAAGGTCTATCCTTGGAATGCCAGTGCCACCGGCACTGTTGACGCCTGCGAGCGCAGCCTCGCCCGGCTCGGCACCGACCACATCGATCTCTATCTGCTGCACTGGCGCGGAGAGCACCCACTCGAAGAAACCGTGGCGGCTTTCGAAAGACTGAAGAGGGACGGCAAGATCGGCGACTGGGGCGTCTCCAATTTCGACACGGACGACATGGAAGAGCTTTTCGCCGTTCCTGACGGCAGGAACTGCGCCGCCAATCAGGTACTTTACAATCTGTCCCGACGCGGGCCGGAGTTTTCGCTGTTGCCCTGGTGCCAGCAACACGGCGTGCCACTGATGGCCTATTCTCCCATAGAACAGGGCCGTATTCTCAAGAACCATGAACTCATACGCATCGCCAAGGCCTATCAGGCGACCCCGGCGCAACTGGCTCTGGCCTTTCTGCTGGAAAGGGAAGGCGTCATCGCGATCCCGAAATCCTCGAATCCCGCGCGCGTCGAAGAAAATCGCGGCGCGACCGATCTTGATATAACCGAGGAGGACTGGGCCGCCCTGGATGCCGTCTTCCTCCCGCCAACGCGCAAGACGGCGCTGGAAATGCTTTGACGTAACAAACGGTTAGGAGACACTTCGGAATCAATCGCTCAAGCGGTTGGATCGGAATGTGAACGCCAGGTCCATAGTCAGCCCTGTCGCCCAGGGAAGATCAGGCGGACCAATCGAAACGGCGCGGCAAGCCGCGCCGTTGCATCACGAGAACGCACCGTGCCTATTGCGGTATCCGGTGCTCATATTCCTCTTTCAGACCCAGCCATGTTTCCCAGAAGGGTCCCGGCTCCTCCTCCTGAAGGCGGGCAGCGAGAACATCAAGGTGCACGTGCCAACCGGCGCTGACATTGAGCCTTGTGGTGCGATCCGCCAGCCGGCGATGGATCAGCGTCAGGAGCACGTCCTTACCAAGAGCCTGGAGTTCGATGGAAACCTCGGCACCCTCGCCCCATGTGAAGACAAGGCGGTGCGGCGGAACAACCGTAATGATGCGGGAAGCCATCCTGTGCTCTTCGGAAAAGCCCTCAGGGCGGCGTCCGGGTGGATTGGAAAGTTCATCATTCCGCCACACCAGCTCGAATGGTGCGCCGGCGGCAAGCCGCATCTCGCCGGAAGCCAGCCAGCGGCGGCGAAGGTCGCTTTCCGTCAGATAGGCCCATACCCGTTCGACCGGCCCCGGCAGCAGCCGCTCGATCTTCAGGGTCGTCGGTTCAACGAGGCGACCATAGGTGTCAGGCATTGCAATATCAGCCATTGTCATTTCCTCCATCTGCAGGGGTTTTTCCCTGATCTTCCTCCCTGAGCATCTGCTCAAGAATATCGAGGCGGCTGCCCCAGAACTGCCGGTAGAAATCCAGCCATTCATGCGCTTCTTCCAGCCGTTCCGGCGCAAGGCGGCAGACATGGATACGCCCCCTCACCTCGCGGCGGATGAGCCCCGCATTTTCCAGCGCCTTGATGTGCTTTGAAGCCGCAGCGAGCGAGATGTCGAACGGCTGAGCCAACTGTGTCACCGTTCGCTCACCGCGGGAAAGATCCCGCAGCATCGTGCGTCGCGTGGCGTCGCCCAAGGCATGAAAGACAGTGTCTAGATGTGAAGCGGATAATTCAACCATGTTGTTGAATATAGACGAGAGCCACAGAAAGTCAACCACATGGTTGAATATTGAGCCGCGCGATGGTTATAAAAAAACCGCGGCGAGTGCCGCGGTCTAAGGTGATGAAAAATATTGATATTTAGTTGACGTCATCCTTGGGCTCGGGACAAGGATTCAATCACGTCCAACAAAACTGAGATCTCGCAGATGCTCGGGACAAGCCCGAGCATGACGAAGAGAGCGTTCAAAACATTTACAAGTCCAGCCCGCCGCAAACCGCGGTTCGCACCGAAGGGAACTTGCTCTGCACTCGGAGAAATTACATCCCCTGCGAGCCACGGTTCATCGCGGCAATACCCGTGCGGCAGATTTCGATCAGGCCGAGCGGCTTGATGATCGCCACGAACTGGTCGATCTTCGACGACTTGCCGGTGATTTCGAAAATGAAATGTTCCACCGTCGCATCCACGACCTTGGCCTGAAACGCATCGGCAAGCCGCAACGCCTCGGCACGGACTTCACCGGTGCCGGCAACCTTGATCAGCGCCACTTCCCGCTCGATCGGCCGCTCCTGCCCCAGTTCACGGGCGCGAACGGTCAGGTCGAGAACCCGGTGCACCGGCACGATCCGTTCCAGCTGCGCCTTGATCTGCTCCAGCACGATGGGCGTGCCGCGCGTCACGATGGTGATGCGCGACAGATGCGCCTCATGTTCGGTTTCCGAAACCGTCAGGCTTTCAATGTTGTAGCCACGGCCGGAAAAGAGCCCGATGACCCGAGCCAGCACGCCGGGCTCGTTGTTGACGAGAACCGACAGCGTGTGGTTTTCGACGGCAGCCGTTTCCTTCTGGATGAAGTAGGCAGAGCCGGTGGGTTGTAGGTGTGCGTTCATGTCCTTTTCCTCTCCCGGCTCAGACTAGCTGACGGCCCTTGGCGTCAATGGCGTTGGCAACTGCTTCATCCGTCGCCTCATCCGGCAACAGCATCTCGTTATGAGCCTTACCAGACGGAATCATCGGGAAGCAATTGGCGAGATTAGCAACGCGGCAATCGAAAATGACCGGCTTCTTGACTGCGATCATCTCGGCAATCTTGTCATCCAATTCCTTCGGGTCGTCGCAATACATGCCAACCGCGCCATAGGCTTCCGCGAGCTTGACGAAATCAGGCATCGCTTCGGTATAGGAGTTGGACAGGCGGTTGCCGTGCAGCAGCTGCTGCCACTGGCGCACCATGCCCATATACTGGTTGTTGAGGATGAAGATCTTCACCGGCAGGCCGTACTGGATGGCGCAGGACATTTCCTGAATGCACATCTGGATCGAGGCGTCACCGGCAATGTCGATAACCAGCGCTTCGGGGTGCGCGACCTGAACCCCGATGGCCGCCGGCAGTCCATAACCCATCGTGCCGAGACCGCCCGAGGTCATCCAGTGGTTCGGCTCCTCGAAGCCAAAAAACTGCGCCGCCCACATCTGGTGCTGGCCGACTTCTGTCGTGATGTAGGTGTCACGCCCCTTCGATGCCTCATAAAGCCGCTGCAGGGCATATTGCGGCATGATGACATCGTTGGAATTCTTGTAGGCAAAGGAGTTGCGGGCACGCCAGCGCTCGATCTGTGACCACCACTCTGCGGTCTGCGCCTTCTCCGGCTTCTTCGGCAAAGCGCGCCACAGGCGAACCATGTCTTCCAGGACATGGCTAACATCACCAATGATCGGAACGTCGACGCGAACCGTCTTGTTGATCGAGGAGGGATCGATATCGATATGGATCTTCTTCGAATTCGGCGAGAAAGCGTTGATGCGGCCGGTGATACGGTCGTCGAAACGCGCGCCGACGCAGACGAGAACGTCGCAATCATGCATCGTCATATTGGCTTCGTAGGAACCGTGCATGCCCAGCATGCCGAGCCAGTTCTTGCCGGACGCCGGATAGGCACCGAGACCCATCAATGTCGACGTGATCGGGAAGCCGGTCAGCTCGACCAGTTCACGCAGCAACCGGGTTGCTTCCGGGCCGGAATTGATGACGCCGCCGCCGGTGTAGAAAACCGGCTTTTTCGCCTTCGACATCAGTTCGATGGCGGCATGGATGGCATTAAGGTCGCCCTGAACCTTCGGCTTGTAGCTCTTCTGCTGGACGGCAGCCGAAGGCGGCGTGTAGGTGCCGGTGGCGAACTGGATGTCCTTCGGGATATCGACAACGACAGGACCCGGACGTCCGGTCTGCGCAATGCGGAAAGCCTCATGGATGATACCAGCCAGTTCGTTGACGTCCTTCACCAGCCAGTTGTGCTTGGTGCAGGGGCGCGTGATGCCAACAGTATCGCATTCCTGGAACGCGTCCGAGCCGATCAGCGTGGTGGGAACCTGGCCGGACAGGCAGACGAGCGGAATGGAATCCATCAGCGCATCCTGCAGGGGAGTAACTGCATTGGTCGCGCCGGGACCTGAGGTGACGAGCATGACACCGACCTTGCCGGTCGAGCGGGCATAACCTTCAGCCGCATGGCCAGCGCCCTGCTCATGGCGCACGAGAATATGCTGGATGTCTTCCTGCTGGAAAATCTCGTCATAGATCGGAAGTACGGCGCCGCCGGGATAACCGAAGATGTGCTCGACGCCGTTGTCCTTCAGCGCCCGCAAAACGATCTCCGCACCTGTCATGCGATTGCTGTTTTCCGTATTGTCCTTATCCGTCATTGCCTGTTTCCATCCCGCTTTGGCTTTGGATATCGAGGAGCCCGAGGGCCTGTTTGAAGACATAAAAAAAGGCCCCTAGAGGAGCCTCGTTCAGCGCATGGGTGCTTTCGCCGGATGGTTACACCATCCTGCCCATGCGCCGTCCCACCACGATAAGTACGTTAAGATTTTTCATGGGCCGGAGTGTTAGCCACAAAAGCCCCAGCCGTCAACGCATATTGCATGAAAAAATCACCGTCGCCTTCTTTTATTACCGGAAAGCGCGTCTGCGCGAAATTTTCGAACGCAAGTGATACACCTGTTGTTAAGCATAATCTTTTATACCGGGAAGGCAGATGCTGCCGGAACCACCGCGATCATCCGCATGTACCGGGAAAAAATGTGAGTAACGACACGTTTCATAACGCGTCCCGCATGGGCGAAAACGAACGGCGATCCGGCGAGCAGCCGGCCAACCGCATGCTCGGCCGTGTCATCGCCTGCGACGGCGCACGCGCCACCATTGTTGCGGAAACCGAACCGGGTACCACAGACGTATCGCAACTCTGGTCCGTCGGACGCCTGATCTCCATTGAAATGGGCACGAGCCGCGTCGCCGCGCTTGTCTTTGCCATGCGGACCGGCGAAGAATACTGGGCGCCAGACAAGCCGAACAGGCTGCTGATCGACGTTGAACTCGTGGGCGAGGTTTATCGTACCGAAGATGGCAGCGAACGCTTTTCCACCGGCATCTCCCGTTATCCCTATCTCGGCGCGGTCGCGCATCGTATCCGTGCGAGCGACCTCTCCAGGATTTACGACGGCGGCAAGCGCGACGCCTGCGTCATCGGCAAGCTGACGCAGGACGATACGATCAATGCCGCCATCAATATTCCGCAGATGCTGGCCAAACATTTCGCCGTTGTCGGTTCGACCGGTGTGGGCAAGACCACTGCGGTCTCCCTGCTTTTGAACAAGGCAATCGAGACCGACCCGAAACTGCGTGTCCTCATTCTTGATCCGCACAACGAATTCGCCGCCGCCTTCCCAGATCATTCCGTCGTCATCGACACCGATACGCTGGACCTTCCCTTCTGGTTGATGCGCCTGGAGGAGTTCGCGGAAGTTGTGTTCCGCGGCCGCAAACCCGTGCCGGAGGAAATGGATGTTCTGCGGGATCTGATTCCCGAGGCGAAAAAAGCGTTTCGCGGAACCGAAGGTTCGGCCGTTCGCCGCACCTCCGACAAGAGCGCGATCACACCGGACACGCCGGTTCCCTACCGCATCGCCGATCTTCTCGCCCTCATTGACGAGCGCATCGGGCGGCTGGAGGGGCGTGGCGAAAAACCGGCGCTGCGCACGCTGAAAGGCCGCATTCTTTCGGCCATCAACGACACGCGCTATAATTTCATGTTCTCCAGCAATACGATCAGCGACACGATTCTGGAAACCGTGGCGCATATTTTCCGCATTCCCGGGGAAGGCAAACCGATTTCGGTATTCCAACTGTCGGGCATCCCGTCCGAAGTGGTAAACTCGGTGGTTTCCGTTCTTTGCCGTATGTCCTTCGAACTGGCGGTGCTGGCGCGCGGTTCGCTGCATATGCTCGTGGTGTGCGAGGAAGCGCACCGTTATGTTCCCGCCGACCCTGAGCGCGGCTTTTTCCCCACCCGGCAATCCATCGCCCAGATTGCCAAGGAAGGCCGGAAATACGGCATTTCGCTGGGCATCATCACCCAGAGACCCAGTGAGCTGGATCAGACAATCCTGTCGCAATGTTCGACTGTTTTCGCCATGCGGCTGTCGAACGAGATCGACCAGAAGATCATTCTCTCGGCTGTGCCGAACGCATCGGCCTCAACCACAAGCTTTCTTTCCTCCATCGGCAATGGCGAAGCCATCGCCTTCGGCGAGGCAGTCGGGGTGCCAATGCGCATGCGTTTCGACCGGGTGCCCACCATCAAATTGCCCAAGGCGAGCGGCACGATCAGCCACGCCAGCCAGGAAACGCCCGATACCGTTGACCTGAACGCCATCGTCACCCGCATGCGCGCCGCAAGCAGACCGGTTATCACAGGCTTTCAGCAGAGCGTGGAAGCGGCCTTTTCAGATCCGGCGGAACCGACCGCGCGGCCTCTCGATGCCGCCGATATCGATCCCTGGAAGCGGGAGTTGGGCGCGGCCGTAAGCGAGGAATACGAACCCTACCGCCCGGACATGCTACCTGGGCGCGCCCTGCCTGCATCACAAAATCCGGTAGGCACCGACACCGCCTCCAGCGCCGTCAACGAGTTGCGCAAAGCCGGTTTCCAGATGCAGGCGCAGAATGGTCCCCAGGGTGATACACGCCCGTCGCTGCGTGAAAGCCTGCTCAAGAAACCGCTCGGCAGTCTCTACAGGAAAGATTGAGTTCCTTCACGGCTGAATACGCATCCAGTCTTCATCCATCTGGTTGCGGAACCATGTCATCTGCCGTTTGGCGTATTGTCGGGTTGCAGCGGCCGATCTTTCAACTACATCCGCCGTGCTCATGCGCCCGGCCAGCATTTCAGCGATCTGGCCAACGCCAATCGCCTTCATGACGGTGGCATCGGCCGGAAGATCGAGGGCGAGAAGCGCCTGTACCTCCTCCACCGCACCGCTATGCATCATGGCTTCGAAACGCCGGTTGATACGCGCATGCAATACCGGCCTCTCCGGCAGGACCACGAGTTTTTGCGCCCGGTCCGGATCAACGATCATCGGGCCACGGGCAAGCTGAAAATCCCTGATGGACTTCCCGGTCGCTTCAAGCACCTCCAGCGCGCGGACAATACGCTGGCCGTCTCCCGGCTGGAGCATGTCGGCCATGACGGGATCGCGCCGGACAAGCTCGGCGTAAAGGATGGCTGCGCCTTCTTCGATCAACCGGGCTCGCATCGGCTCACGGATCGTGTCCGGAATGGCAGGCATGTCGGAAAGCCCGCCTGTCAGCGCCTTGAAGTAAAGCCCCGTGCCGCCGACGATGACGGGGAAACGCCCCTGCCCGCGCAGATCGGCAAGCACGACGGAGATGTCCCGCAGCCATTCGCCCGTGGAGTAGAGGCTGCTCGCCGGCACGTGACCGTAGAGGAGATGCGGCACCCCCTCCATCTCGTCTTCGGACGGTCGGGCGGTCAACACGCGCAGCGTGTCGTAAACCTGCATGCTGTCGGCATTGATGACGACACCGTCCCGCTCCACAGCCAGACGAAGCGCAAGCGCGGACTTGCCGCTAGCCGTCGGGCCGGTTATCAGGATCGCATCAAAATTCTCATCAAGGTTTTTCATCATGGCTATGGTTGCCACGCTTATCGCCAATCCGTCAAATCCTGTTCTGACACCGGCCCTCGGCGAAGCGGCCGCGAAGGCCGTGAACGCATCGGGCCTCTACTGGCTGGCGGACGGGATTGCCTGCGATATCGCACTGCCCTCCGGCACCGCAATAGAGCAGGCACACAGGGCTATCGCTGACACCCTCGCCGGCCAGCCGATCGATATCGTGATCCAGGAGCAGGACCAGCGTCGCAAGAAACTCCTGATCGCAGACATGGATTCGACCATGATCGGTCAGGAATGCATCGATGAGCTGGCAGCTGAAGTCGGGTTGAAGGACAAGGTCTCAGCCATCACCGCACGCGCCATGAACGGCGAAATCGCCTTTGAACCGGCACTGCGGGAGCGCGTCGCGTTGCTGAAAGGACTGCCGGTTGCTGTCATCGATGACGTCATCGAAAAGCGCATCACGCTGACCCCGGGTGGCAAGGAACTCATCGCCACCATGAAGGCGAAAGGCTATTACACGGCCCTCGTGTCAGGCGGTTTCACCGTCTTCACCAGCCGTGTCGCCGCGGTGCTCGGTTTTGACGAGAACCGCGCCAATCTGCTTGGTGAGGCAAATGGCGAGCTTGATGGCACCGTTGCCGAACCCATCCTCGGAAAACAGGCGAAAGTGGATGCGTTGAATGATATTGCCGCCAAACTCGGCATTTCTCCAGATGAGGCGATGGCGGTTGGCGATGGAGCCAATGATCTGGGCATGCTGCATGTGGCGGGCGCGGGCGTGGCCCTGCACGCCAAGCCGGCCGTGGCGGCCGAAGCGCAGATGCGCATCGACCATGGCGACCTGACGGCGCTTCTTTACATTCAGGGTTATCGAAAGACGGACTTTGTCACCCCATGATCATTCGCGAGACGCCAAGACTTATTCTGCGCGAGTGGAAGGAGAGCGACCGAGACCTTTTCCGTGAAATCAATGCCGACGAGAAGGTCATGGAATTTTTCCCCTTCCGCCGCAGCCATCAGGAAGCGGACGCGGTTCTCGAAACCATCAATGGCATGATCCGCGGCAGTGGTTATGGCTTCTATGCGATGGAGCAGCGGGAAACAGGCGAATCCATGGGATTTTGCGGTATTTCGCCCGTCCTTAATCTCGACCCGCCCTTCCCGGTCGGCACCATGGAGATCGGCTGGCGGCTCGCCACCCGTTTCTGGGGACATGGCTATGTCACCGAAGCGGCGCAGTCGCTGCTCGTGATGGCCTTTGACGAAAAGGAGACGCCGGAAATCGTCTCCTTCGCTGTCTGGAACAACCACCGTTCGACCGCCGTGATGGAGCGAATCGGGCTGAAACGTGATCCCTCGCGGGATTTCGACCATCCCCGCGTGCCCGCAGAGACGCATCCCCATCTGCGTCCGCACGTCACCTATGCGCTGACGCTGGAGCAATGGCGGGCGCGTTGACGTCGTGACCCGCCGGTCCGGAATTATTTCACCGCGGCGTTGCCACCATCGGCAAAAAGCGCCGCGCCAGCGACAAAACTCGCCATCGGGCTGGCGAGGAAAAGCGCTGCCTGCGCTATTTCCTCGGGCTGGGCGATGCGTTTCATCGCATGCAGGCCGGCGGCCCAGTCCTTTTGTGCCTGATCCCCTGCCATCGGCGTGTCCACACCCCCGGGCAACAACGCATTGGCGCGAACGCCGCGGGCGGCATAATCGGCGGTAATACCCTTCACCAGCCCCATCAGCGCGGCCTTCGCAGCGCCATAAGCCGACATGCCCGGTATGCCGACACTGGTGCCGACGAAGCTTGAGGTAAAGACGATGGAACCGCCGCCGCGCCTCAGCATCAGCGGAATCTGATAGCGCGCGCCAAGAAAGGCGGAAGTCAGGTTGACGTTAAGCACGTAATCCCATTCGTCAGGCGAAATCTCCGCCAGCGGCTTGGCGGCACCCACGCCGCCTGCATTGTTGACGGCGATATCGAGACCACCAAAAACGTCGGTGGCCGCCTCGGCCAAACGGGAATGGGTTTCCGCAACGCCAGCGTCGCCGGCAACCGTGTGCACATGTCCGCCCGCCTCACGAATCTCGGCGGCAACCTCGTCCAGCGCCTTTTCGCCGCGCGCATTGATGACGACGGCGGCGCCATGAGCGGCAAACAGGCGCGCCGTCGCGCGGCCGATGCCGGATGACGCGCCGATGATGATGGCGACTTTGTTTTCAAGTAATTTCATAGCCTTGGTCTCCGTTCGGTGGAGGCCAAGGCTTAAAGAGCCGGCAGCATCGGAACCACCCGATTCCTGCCCGACCGTGCGGAAAGCGTTATTCCAGCGGCAGCGCCACCACGCGCAGATTGCCCTGCGCATCGGCCACCATCATGTGGGCGTTCTTGCGGCCTTCCGATTTCAGACCATTCACCCGCACCAGCACGTCGCCGGGAACCTCCATGAAGTCCTGTCCGACTTCCACAATCACATCGCCTGCCTTCATGCCCTTCTGTTCTGCAGGCGAACCCGGATCGACACTTGCGACCAGCACGCCTTCAACGCTCTCGGCAATGCCCTTTTCCGTCCGCAACTCATTGCTGAGCACAACGAGATTCATGCCAAGCACGCTCTGCGGCGCTTCACGCACCTCCGGAGTCTGATCCTGGGCCTGATCGTCGCCGCCATCATTGTCTTCCGGCGCGATCACACCGCTGTCGCCGTCGTCAGTCTGCTGGTCGTCAGTCGAAGCCTTCTCATCCGTGGTATCCTGCAGCTGGCCCAGCTTGACCTTGACGGTCTCTTCCTTTCCGTCGCGCAGGATGACGACATCGACTTCCTTGCCAACCGGGCTTTCCGCCACGATCCGCAGAAGGTCGCGCATCTCGTGAATATCTTTGCCATCGAATTTCAGCACGACGTCGCCAGCCTGGATAGGACCGTTTTCCACCGGGCCGCCCTTGGCGACCCCGGAAATCAGCGCGCCCTTGGCGCTGTCCATGCCGAGGCTCGCGGCCACATCGTCCGTGACCGGCTGGACGCGAACACCCAGCCAGCCGCGGCGGGTCTCTCCGAATTCGATCAGTTGCTGAACGATGTTCTGTGCAAGCTCCGTCGGCACGGCGAAACCGATACCGATCGAACCGCCGCTCGGCGAAATGATCGCCGTATTGATGCCAATCACCTCGCCCTTCATGTTGAAGAGCGGTCCACCGGAGTTACCCTTGTTGATGGCCGCATCCGTCTGGATGAAATTGTCATAAGGGCCGGCATTGATATTGCGGCCGCGCGCTGAAATGACGCCAACGGTCAGCGATCCGCCAAGCCCGAAGGGGTTACCGACCGCCATTACCCAGTCGCCAATGCGCATGCTGCGCGAATCGCCAAATTTGACCGCCTTCAGCGGCGTTTTTGGCTCCACCTTCAGAACGGAAAGATCGGTCTTGGTATCGGTGCCGACAAGCGTCGCCTTGAGCTTCGAGCCATTCGGGAAAATCACCTCGATGGCATCGGCACCCTCGATGACGTGGTTGTTGGTGACGACATAACCGGCGGGATCGATCACAAAACCGGACCCGAGGGAATTGACCTTTTCACCGCCTTCCGGCTTCTGGCTGTCGAAATAATCCTTGAAGAACTCTTGGAAGGGCGAACCTTCCGGCAGACGTGGCGGAACCGGCCCCTTGCCATCTGTCTTGACGTTCTGCGACGTGGAAATATTCACCACCGCATCCAGCAGCGGCTCGGCAAGATCGGCAACAGATTCCGGCCCGTGGCTTTGCGCGCCCGCCGGAAGCGGCGCCGCAAGGCTGCCCGCAACAAGCGCTATTACCGCGACTGCGGAAATGCTGCTGCGAAAAGGCGAAAGAAGGGTCACGGCCATATGCGTCCTCGCGTTTCAAATCGTCTTGCCCTGCATATATCGTCAAAGCATAAGGCGGAATGATGAAGTGTAAAAATACCTTTTCGTGAACAGGCAATCGATTCCGCCACCTCATCGCGTCTCAAAGCCGTACAGAAAAGCGAGGACGAGGCAAACACCTATTGTCAATAGTAATGGTTTCCAGAAAAAAACGCAGAGGGCACACGGCGGTCATCGAGCGGGCGGCGTCGTCCGGCTGAACATTAGCCCAATAACTCCGCTGACGAAAACAAGGCAGTAGCCCGACCACAAAAGCAAAACGGGCTGTTCCGAGAAAAATAGGTAGCCGAACAACAAACTCCACAGAAGTTGGGTATATTGAAGTGGCGCGACGATGGACGATTGCGCCATGCGGATCGAAAGCGTGAGGCACAATCTCCCGATTGCCAGCAATGCACCCGCCCCAATGTAAAAGAGCCACTCAATCGGCGTTGGCGGAGTATAGCTTTCCGGGAGAAGGACACCGGTGATGAAAACCAGAATAATGACGGGCAGCATGGTATCCGCCAATGGAGTCGATTGGGCCCTCCATCGTCTCACCATGATAGTCGATGCCGACTGCGCAAAAGCGGCAGCAAAGGCGAGGGCAACGGCTAGGCTGTCTATTATGCCGCTCGGCTGCAGAACGACCAATACGCCGGCAAGGCCTAGAAGGGCGGACAGCCACTGAAGCCCGACAGGACGTTCGTTCAAAAACACCAGAGCCAAAAATATCGTGATGATCGGGCTCGTGAAGCGAATCGAATAAACATTGGCGATTGGCATACGAGAGATCGCATACAACGTCAGCCATATCATGGCGACGGACATGAGTCCCCGAGCAGAGACCACCGCCCATCCCTTAACCGAATTAATTTTGAATCCACCCAACGGCTTGGCAAGCAACAAACCGAAAAAGATCGCGAAAATTCCGGAGAAAAAGAGGACTTGAGGAAGAGAGTGCAAGCCGCTGAGAATTTTTGAAACAGCGTCCATCAATGAAAATGCTGCAAATCCTACTATGGCGAAAGTAAAAGCAGCTTTGTAATTGTCTCTGTCGTGGCCAGGCGTAGGCGACATCTTCCGGTTTCCATATGATGAAAGACAGAAGATTATTGCCGCTGACCCACAATTTTATGAATTTCAGAGCGCAACACCTCAAAAAGAAAGGGCCGGTAAAAACCGGCCCCTCCAAATTCATTTTATCCGCTATCAGTTCGCCGGCGCAGGTGCGGGCGCGGCCGGAGAGGCAGGGGCCGCACCGTCGATATTGTTGAAATAACGGAAGAAGGTCGAGTCCGGCGACAGAACCAGCGTCGTGCCATTGCCGTTCAGTGCGTTGGCATAGGCCGACATGGAACGATAGAACTCGAAGAAGTTCGGATCGCGCTGGAAAGCCTCGCCGAACACCTTGTTACGCTCCGCATCGCCTTCACCGCGCAGAACTTCGGACTGGCGGCGAGCGTCGGATTCCAGTTCCACAACCTGACGGTCGGCGATAGCGCGGCGGCGCTGCGCTTCTTCGTTACCACGGGCGCGGATCAGTTCGGCTTCCGCCAGACGCTCCGACTTCATGCGTTCGAAGGTCTGCTGGGAGACTTCCTGCGTCAGGTCGGTACGGCGGATGCGGACATCGACGATGCTGATGCCGAGCGATTCCGCATCGGGACGCAGATCGTCACGCACTTCCTGCATCATCGACGCACGTGCATCCGACAGCGCCGATTCAAATCCGCGCAGACCGTAAACCCGGCGCAGCGATGCGTCGAGACGGGTGCGCAGGCGCGATTCAGCCGACATCTGGTCACCGGAGACCGTCTGCCGGAAGCGGCGCGCATCCGTAATACGGTACACCACGAAGGCATCGACCTCGTAGAACTTGCCGCCGGAAACCTGAACACGGATATTATCGTGGTCGAAACGCAAGGCGCGGTTCTCGATATATTGCACGCGGTCAGCATCCATGAAGGCGAAGGGCAGCTTGAAATAGAGGCCCGGCGCTGTTTTCACGTCCTGGATTTCACCGAAGCGGACGACGATGGCCTGCTGGCGCTCGTTGACCACGAAGATCGACGAATAACCGAGAAAAAGCAGGACGGCGAGACCGACGAGAACGGCTGTAAGACGGTTACCCATATCAGTTGCCTCCCTGCGGTGCTGCGCCCGGATTGTTGCGCATGATCTCGTTCAGAGGCAGATAAGGCACCACGCCCTGTTTTTCATCGATGATGATCTTGTTGGATCCCTTCAGGACCTGTTCCATCGTTTCCAGGAACATGCGCTGACGGGTCACGTCAGGCGCGGTGCGATACTGGTCATAGATGGAGACAAAGCGCTGCGCCTCACCCTGCGCCTCGTTGACGACGCGCGACTTGTAGGCGTTCGCCTCTTCGAGGATCTGCGCGGCCTGACCGCGAGCAGCGCCGAGCTTCTGGTTGGCGTATTGATTGGCTTCCTGAACGAAGCGGTCTTCGTCCTGCTCGGCACGCTGCACTTCATCAAACGCGTCGGCCACTTCACGCGGCGGCGCCGCATCTTCGATGGCCACGGCATTGATGGAAATGCCGGCGCCATAACCGTCCATGGTGGACTGGATGATGGTGCGCACATCCGCCGCAATTGCCTGACGGTTATCGCGGAAGATATCCTGCGCCGGACGACGGCCGACGACTTCGCGCATGGCGCTTTCGGAAACCTGCTGCAGCGTCTCGGCCGGGCTGTCGACGTTGAAGAGATAGGATTTCGGATCGGAAACCGTATAGAGCACCGAGAACTGAACGTTGACGATGTTCTGGTCGCCGGTGAGCATCACGCCGCTCGACGAAGACGACGAGGCCCGCGAACCGATATTCTGCTGCTGCTCGGTGACCTTGACGATTTCAACCGTCTCGATCGGCCACAGATGGAAATGCAGACCGGGCATCGAGATTTCGTCCTTCGGACGGCCGAAACGCAGCTCCACGCCGCGCTCGTCCGGCTGGACGGTGTAGATGGACTGGATGCCGAGGAAAACCAGCACGACGAGAACCACGATGGCAACTGCGCCGCCATTGAAACCGCCGGGCAGCACATTTTTGAAACGGTCCTGGCTGCGCCGGATGATCTCTTCCAGATCGGGCGGACCGCCATTGCCGCCGCCACCGCCGCGAGGCCGGTTGGGCCCCTGCCCCCACGGGCCGCCACCGCCGCCCTGGTTGTTTCCTCCACCGCCGCCGCCCCATGGGCCGCCGCCGCCATTCTGATTGCTCCAGGGCATCAATACCTCTTTGTAAAAGCCTCTCCCGGTTCCGTTCGAAAGCGATTGCTCGCGTGCGGCGGGAATATCGACCCGTTATAGGAAGGAGAAGCGTTCGTTTCAACGCAGAGGTGGTAACTAAATACCCAATCTGGGTAAATAGTTCACTTTGCCGCGGCTCTCCGCATATACGTGGTAAACAGAACGGGATAATTGTCCTTTTCCCCAGCGGGAGCCGGGATTTCCTCGGTTTTCTCAAAAACGACGGGATCGATCTCCGGGAAAAAAGTGTCGCCATCGAGCTTTACCGGGACGTGGGTGACGGAAAGTTGATCGGCGAAGGGCATGGCCTGACGGTAGATCTCTCCACCACCGGCCACGAAGACCTCATCCACGCGGAGTTCCGCAGCCTTGCTTTTGGCGAGCTTCAAGGCCTCCTCCAGTGATGAGACGACATCGACACCCTGCGGCCGGTAATCGGCATTACGACTGACGATGATATGCGGGCGGCCGGGCAACGGACGCTCGCCGACGGATAAAAACGTCTT
Source organism: Agrobacterium sp. CMT1 (assembly GCF_037203725.1). Lineage (NCBI taxonomy): Bacteria > Pseudomonadati > Pseudomonadota > Alphaproteobacteria > Hyphomicrobiales > Rhizobiaceae > Agrobacterium > Agrobacterium sp. CMT1. The sequence continues at coordinate 502,237 of NZ_JBBCAR010000003.1, read as the reverse complement.
GCGGCCCATGATGAGCGGCTTGCCCATCGTCATCGCCTTGAAGCGCTTGAGGTCGGTGGAAAGCTTCCACGGCATGTCGAGGTCGCGGCCGATGACGCCGTTCTCGGACACTGCGACGATGATGATGATACGCGGCTCGGTCATACCGCAATCGGTGCCTTGATGCTTGAATCGGCCTCGTAGTTTTCCAGCGTAAAGTCTTCGAACTTAAAGCCGAAAAGGTCCTTAACATCAGGATTGAGGCGCATCGTCGGCAAGGCCTTCGGCGTGCGAGTCATCTGCAGCCGTGCCTGTTCGAAATGATTGGCATAGATATGCGCATCGCCGAGCGTGTGGACGAAATCGCCCGGTTTCAGACCAACCACCTGCGCGACCATCAGAGTCAAAAGAGCATAGGACGCGATGTTGAACGGCACGCCGAGGAAAATATCGGCGGAACGCTGGTAAAGCTGGCAGGAGAGCTTTCCGTCAGCAACATAGAACTGGAACAGGCAGTGGCAGGGCGGCAGCGCCATCTCGTCCACCAGCGCCGGGTTCCAGGCGGAGACAATATGACGGCGCGAGTTCGGGTTGGTTTTCAGGCCCTCGATCAGAAGCGCGATCTGGTCGATGTGGCGTCCGTCCGGCGCGGGCCAGGACCGCCACTGTGCGCCATAGACCGGGCCTAGATCGCCGTTCTCATCGGCCCATTCATCCCAGATGGAAACGCCGTTTTCCTTGAGATAGGCGATATTGGTATCGCCGTTCAGGAACCACAGGAGTTCATGGATAATGGACCGCAGATGCAGCTTCTTGGTGGTGAGGACCGGAAACCCCTCTGCAAGGTCGAAACGCATCTGGTAACCGAACACCGAGCGCGTGCCGGTGCCGGTGCGGTCTCCGCGGTCGGAGCCGGTTTCCATCACATGCCGGAGAAGATCGAGATATTGTTTCATGCGTTCTGCCGCCGATTCCCTGATATCAGGCAGATATAATAGCACAGGGCGGCAGAACCAATCACCGGGGAAACGCTTATCCCCGTTTTTCCGGGAAAATCAGAGCGACTGAAGCTTTCCGAGTTCCTTGGCGACCAGGTAATAAAAGGTCACGCGCGATTTTGAGCGGTCGGCGGCCATGGCTTTCGCAACGGCATCGATTGCCTTGTCGGCGCTGTCATCGGTGACACCAAGCTTCTTGCCGCACCAGCTAGCCTTCACACGTGCAAGCTCTTCCGGATCGGACGCGGACACCAGCGAGGAATCCCGGTTGCGCAGGGCAATGCCGAGATGTTTGACGATCTTGCCGACAACGGCTTCGTCGGCTGCTGCATCGTATTTCTTCACATCTGCGAGATAGTCAGTCATGTCCACTCCTTCGTGTGTCCCCGGCCCGGTGTTGCTTCTAATGACCGGTTGCAGGGAGAATGAGACAGCAATCCCTCGTCGTCAAGAATTGTCTAAATTGCCGGCGTCAAACACGAAACCTTTTCATCGAATTGTCATCTCCCCCCTTTTCTCAGCCGGTCGAAACGCCTATATGAGCCTTGCCGGGGCAACCCGGCTATGGCGATAAACGGTCGGTGTAATAAACCTATTGGACCCGGGGGCGGTACCCGGCGCCTCCACCAAAAACCGGCGGCTTTAAGATGAAAGGCCGGCTTTTGATGGGGGCGAAATAGGATCGACAAGGGTGTAAAGATCGAACTTTTGCTCGGCATGATACCGCCGTTATCGGGTCACAAGTGTAGTTGCAAACGACAACAACGCTAAGGAATACGCTCTCGCTGCCTAATGGCGGTGCGGGAATTCCGCTCTAAAGCCCTCACGGTTAGCCCCGTGAGGCGGGGTTCGGAGGTACCTGGCAACAGAAACCTCCACCTTCTCCATTTTGCCTGAATTGGTTATATGATAGCTGACTTGCGGACAGCATCGGCTTTTCCATTGCTGCCGTTCGGGACATTGCGTATACTTGAGCAAAGCGTAACCATCCGGATCGGAATTGATCCCGGCTCAAGGATTACGCAGAGATTCAAAGTGTTACAGCGTCCTTGGTACCCAAGGCGCGCCGTGCATGAAAAAGACGTTCGAATAAGGGAAAGACAGGACCGCATGGGGCAGGATCATATCCGTTACGACATTCTCGCACAGGATGCCCTTCGCGGCGTTATTCGTAAGGTATTGGGCGAAGTGGCCGCCACCGGCCGTCTGCCCGGCGACCACCATTTCTTCATTACCTTCTTGACCGGTGCACCCGGTGTGCGGATTTCGCAGCACCTCAAGGCGAAATATGCCGAGCAGATGACCATTGTCATCCAGCATCAATTCTGGGACCTGAAGGTCACCGAAACCGGCTTCGAAATCGGTCTCTCCTTCTCCGATACACCGGAAAAGCTCGTCATTCCCTATAATGCCATCCGCGGTTTCTACGATCCTTCCGTGAATTTCGAACTTGAGTTCGATGTCCCCCTGGCGGACGAGGAAGAAGTGGAAGACGCGGAAATCACCGCATATCCGGTGTCGCACGAGGCGAAGCCGGCTTCCGCTTCCGAAACGCCCAAGGCCGGCGAGGAAAAGAAGGAAGGCTCCGTCGTCTCGCTGGATGCTTTCCGCAAGAAGCAATAACGCCTGCCTGAGCGCGAAACCCGAGGAGACGTATCCGCATGGCCGCCGATATCGTCAATCTGCGCCAGTTCCGGAAGCAGAAAGCCCGCAGCGAAAAAGAAAAACAGGCGGAGCAGAACCGCCTGTCCTTCGGACGCACCAAAGCGGAAAAGAACCTCACATCAGCCCTGAATGAAAAGGCCGAAAAGGCACTTGACCAGGGCCGGCTCGAAAACGACGCTCACGAGCCCCGGAAGGACTGAGACCGGCCTGCCTAGGGACAGACAGAGCCAGCAAATCGGAAAAGAATCGTAAAACAGGGGCTTGCCGGCAAAACATGATTCAGATTTCCAGCCAAAGACCGATCTGATGATCCGCAAGCATTCCACGACGTTGCACGGCCACCGGACCAGTATTTCGCTTGAGGACGCCTTTTGGGATGAGTTAAAAATCATCGCGGAAAGACGCAAGATCAGCTTCGCAGCCCTGCTGGCCGAAATCGATGACAACCGCCCCTCCGACAGCAATCTGTCTTCGTCGCTACGCGTTTATGTGCTGAACTGGCTCAAGACCCGATAAATTCACGACGGAGTCACCCGGCGACGCCAGCCCGCAATTTATGTTCGCCGACTACAAAACATTCCCGCCGAAAACTGGTAACGCTGCGAAAGTATTCATTAAACATTCGCGGACTAATCTGCGCTGCAAGGCATTCCCGTATTGCGTAGCCTTGTTTCCTGCCTTTGTCCGAACCTCCCCGTCCAGACATCCCCCGATGGGGATACCCAGGGTTTCTCCGGGAACAGCCAAGCTTTCTCCCCTTCATTCACTGTCTCTTCAACCGTTTCGGACCTGAAAGTCCGGATTGCGGGGTAGCGACCGGAGCCGGTCCAGACCGCGGACATGGAACCGAAGCAGAGATGAAAAGCGACGCCGAGCCCTTTTCGGAAAATTACGGATTGGCGGGAGCATTTTCCGGGGCGAGTTCCCGGATTGCATTTTCCGTCGGTGGCACCACCAGAACCGGCGCTGACTGCGGCTGCGGCACGGGCTGCTGCTGTTGCTGCTGCAAACGTTCCTGCTGTTCCTTTTCCTGCCGCAGACGTTCTTCGGCAGCAGCCTTCAGCCGTGCTTCTTCCTCTGCCTTCGCCTTGGCTTCCGCCTCCGCCCGTTCCTTTTCCGCCTGCCGCTCAGCCGCCTGGAAACGATAAAGCGCCACTTCGCGGCGCAGGCGTTGCTTTTCAAGGACGCTTGCCTGCATTGCCTCCACCCTGCGCCGCTCCTTTTCGAAGGCCCGGAGGGACAGGTAGTTGGTGAGCGCCGAAACGTCGGTTGTCAGGGCTGGCGCAGCAAGCGGACCGTTGTAATTCAGGCGCAAAGACGGTTCGGCGCCGGCAACCGTTTCGGTGCCGGGATTGAACAGGAGATCGAAGTCGCCATTCACCGTGAAAGCAGCAAGATCAACCGTCGCATCGGCTGTCAGCGTCAATGGATCGATCGCCGCCCGCAAATTCTGGAAATGCAGCGCACCACCATTCACCGAGAACGGCAGGGATACATCGCCGAGCCCGATCTCGCCCTGCCACAGGCTCTGGTCCACCAGCGGCCGAACTTTCGGAGCATCGATCGGCTGCTGCAAGCCATCCGCCGCCTGCAGGATTGGCGGCAGGGCACCGGGATTGAGCCCCTTCAGCACCAGCCCGCTGGCCCGGATTTCACCCGAGCCACCCGCTGATTTCAGCATTTCACCAACGCTTTTGCCGGTCGATTCTGCCGTGAGATCAATGGCCACGCGGCCGGTCGCAACCGGACCGTTCGCATTCGCCCAAAGGATCGGCTCCGGGTTGGCGTCGGTTACCGCGATCTTGGTGCGGAAAATGCCCGCCCCCTCGCCCGTGGACATCGCAAACCGTCCTGCAATCTTGCCGCCCATGAAGCCGCCGGTGATGTCGTCGAGTGCGAGACTGCCCGAATCATGCGTTACCTTGGCCGTCAAACCCGTGACCGTGCCGAAAGGTCCAGCCTCGAAGCTTTCCGCCTTGAGCGAGAGAGACGCCTTGAGCTGCGGGAAAGCCGGCATGGCCAGCGGCTTGGCATTGAGGCCGCCGGTTTCCGGATCGATCACCGGACCATAGATTGCGTCGCCAAGCCAGGCGAGATCGGCGGTCCGGACTGAGAGATCGCCGCTGACGGAATGGGGCGCGGCGCGTTCGAACGTCAGATTGCCGGAGAAGGGATTACCGCCTGCCTGTCCGCCGACAGAAGAAAGCGCAATTTTTTGTCCATCCACCACAACCTTCGCATTGGCCTTCACCGCCATGCCCCCACCGAGCTGCGGCAGCCCAACGGCATTCATGATGAGATAGGGCTCGATATCAGCGCTTTCGAGAACGACATCGGCGCTGCCCTCACCGAAATTGGCAGCTGAAACGGCAAAGGAGCCGTTCGCCGAAAAATGTGTGCGTTCCGTCGAGAAGCGGATATCGGTCTGTGCCGGCGCGCCGAGCGTGCCATTGAGCTTGACCGACAGGAGGCCCTCGCCGTCAGCGTCGAAGGGCAACGGGTCAAGTCCGGCCTGGCCGAACAGGATGGCCGTCGACTGGTTTTTCAAGACAGCTTCCAGCGACATGGCCGTGTCATCGGTGATCGACAGGAAATCCGGCATCTTGGCGACGGCGGACAGCCGGCTGCCGTTAACGGTACCGGAGACGGCAACATTGGCGCCGCCGTTTTCGCTGTTGACCGAGACATCCATTGCAAGGTCGGAATTGGCGTACCATGGCGCGCTGGCCGCCAGGCGGCTCAGGAAGGGATGAGCAGGCAGTTTCTGCTGCAGCATCGTAAAGAACGGCTGCATATCCGCCGCGTGCAGGTTCACCGTGCCCTTCCCCGCATATTTCAGCAACGACCCCTGCAATTCGCCTTTTGCCCTGACCTCTGCACCGGCGATATCGCCGGCCGTCATATTTTCCAGCGAAAGAACCCCGCCCGCCATCGTGAAGGCGGTCTCGACATGATTGGCGGTCACCCCGGCTATGTTGAACCGGTCGGCCTTGAACTTCGCAGTAATGCGGTGGTCGAGAACCGAGCTTCCGACCTGATCGCCGAGCGCCAGACTGCCGAGTGCCTTCAGCGCGTCCAGGTCGATTTCGTTGCCCGCAAGATCGATCGAAAGATTGGAGGTCTTGCCGTCGGAGCGCCGTTCCAGCTCGCCTTTCAGCGACGCGTCGCCGATGGCGAGCTCCAGATTGTCGAAGCGCTGGTTCAGCGTCGTCAACGAGACATCGGCAGAAAAGCCGGCGGCATTGAGTTGCCGGATGGCCGGATCGACGGAGCCGGAAAGCCAGTTCGCCAGCCCCGAGGGCTGGTTGGACGCAACGAGCATATTGCCGTTGAAGGCCGGACCACCAAGCAGGGTCAACGATCCCTTGGCCTCCAGCTGGGTTCTTCCTGGCAACGTCGCCACCGCATTCACCACCTGCCAGCCGCTGCCCTGCGGCCGAACATCCAGCCGGATGTCACGAATGGTCGTGTCGTCGGAAACCAGGGCGGGAAGGCTGATGCTCGCCTTGCCCGGCACCGGCGGTACGGGAATGCGCGCCACCATGGCGGCAAAGGCCTCGATGCGCTGGCGCACGGAAACGGTGGGCTGGCGCGAGGTCTTGCCCGTCTGCACGACAGGCGGCGCAAAACGTGCGACATCGATCTGCTGGCCATCGGCCGTCAGCAGGAATTCGGGCTTGGCGCCGGTATCGAGCGTCGCCTCTCCGGTCACGACATAGGGATTTTCGTTACCGCCGAGTTCCATGCGGTAGCTCGGTATACGCACGCTCTCATTGGTCAGTTCAAAACTGCCGCGGGTGCGCGGCGAGGAGAAGAGTGATTGCCCGGCCTGTTTCTGCTTTTCGTCTTCCCTGAAGCTGAAAGAAAAGGAACCGCTATAGGCGGGCTTTCCCGCCGCTGCGGCAATGACGCCATCCAGATCGACCTCGACGGGATGCTCATCCGGCACGACACGGACGCGAAGGCCCATGCGGCCATTGGCATAATCAGGTTCGCTGCTTGAGAGGGAGAAAGAGCCGGGATGCCCGTCGACGGCAGCCCGCCCGTCCGCCTTCCATGGTCCGGCCAGCGAATTGGCGGACATATCGGCGGTAAGACCGGTGATCAGGCGGTTGCGGCCCGATTGCTCGTCGATGAACTCGATCTGGCCGCCCTCAATCTGCACGCTTTCCAGAACCACGGTTCGGGCGGGAATTTCCGCGCGGCTGCCGCGCATCCAGTCCAGCGTGCCGTCTTTCAGCAGCCTGATCTTCGCCTTGGGTTCCTCGATGCGCATGTCAAAGATGCGCGCCTCGCCGGAAAGGAAGGGCGCGAGCTCGGCGTCCATGGAAAAACGCGCGACCTGGATGAGCGGCGATCCATCGGCATCCGTCCCGGCCCGGACGTCATGCAACGTTACCGAAGGGAACGGCAGGATGCGGGCCTCGACGCGGCCATGCACCACAACCTTCTTACCGAGAATACGGCTCGCCTGATCCTCAAAATCACGGCGGAAATCCGTCCAGTCGACGAAATAGGGAATAAGCAGCGCCGAAAACAGCACCACCGCCAGCAGTCCGCCCAGAAAAACCAGAATACGCCCGAGCACTGACCTGCATCTCCCTTCACGAACGCTGCAAACCTATTCTTTTTTGCCTTAACGGCAAGCAGCCTTTTGTACCAATCAAATGTGAGAACGATCAGACAAGACGGAACAACTTGCCCGGATTGAAAATGTTGTCCGGGTCGAGCGACATTTTGATGGCGCGCATCACATCCAATGCATTGCCGGCCTCTTCGGCGAGGAAACTCATCTTGCCCTGTCCTATGCCGTGTTCGCCGGTGCAGGTGCCGTCCATGGCGATGGCGCGGCGGTTGAGACGGGCAACGAAGGCTTCGGTTTTCGCTACGCTTTCCGCATCTTTTCCATCGAACAGAATAAGGACATGAAAGTTCCCGTCGCCGGCATGGCCGACGATCGGTGCGAGAAAGCCGTTTTCCTGGATATCCAGCTGCGTTTCAACCACGCAATCCGCCAGCCTCGAAATCGGCACGCAGACATCGGTGGAAAGCCCGTCGAGATGGGGCGCAAGCGCCCGCGAGGCCCAATAGGCGTCATGCCGCGCCTTCCAGAGCTTGTTGCGTTCGGCGGCATCGCTTGTCCAGCGGAAGTCGATGCTTCCGCATTCAGCCGCGATTTCTGCGAACTGCTGCGATTGTAGCGCCCCCGTCTCCTCGGTGCCGTGGAACTCCACGAAAAGCGTCGGCTTCTCCGCATAGTTCAGGCCGGAATAGGCATTGCAGGCCCGGACCTGGACCTCATCGAGCAATTCGATACGGGCAACCGGAACCCCCATCTGGATCGTCATGATGACGGCATCGCAGGCCGCCTTGATGCTGTCGAATGTGCAGACGCCGCCGGCGATCTTTTCCGGTATGCCCTGCAGCCGCAGCGTCACCGAAGTGATGACGCCGAGCGTCCCCTCGGCCCCCACGAAAAGCCGCGTCAGGTCATAGCCGGCAGACGACTTCCGAGCGCGGCGCGCGGTGCGGATTTCCTCGCCGTTGGCGACGACGGCGGTAACGGCGAGCACATTGTCCTTCATCGTGCCGTAACGCACGGCATTTGTGCCGGAAGCGCGTGTCGAGGCCATGCCGCCGATCGAGGCATTGGCGCCGGGATCGATCGGGAAGAACAGGCCGGTATCGCGCAGATAGACATTGAGGTCCTCGCGCGTCACGCCCGGCTCCACCGTCACATCAAGATCTTCGGCATTCACCTCAATGATGCGATTCATCCGGCTGAAATCGATGCAGATTCCGCCGCTGGGCGCATTCACCTGCCCTTCCAGCGAAGACCCCGTCCCAAACGGAATCACCGGCACCTTATATTGCGAGCAGACCTTCACGACGGCCTTCACATCATCAGCACTCTCCGCAAAAACGACGCCGTCAGGCGCCTGGAGTGTCAGATAGGTGGTGGTGTGGGCGTGCTGCTCCCGAAACGCCTGTCCGGTCTGGAGCCTGTCGCCGAGTTGCTGCTTCAGAACGGCGAGCGCAGACGCAATGCCCTCTTCGTTACGCTTTCCTGCCACCACATCTTTCAACGCCATCGTCCGTCTCCACCGCAACATCAGCCCGTAAAGGATTCGATCCGTTACGAAATTCCGTCAGGTGGTATGGGATAAGGTTAACGCTTTGTCCAGCCGCGCAATGGCGCCAGACGGCAAGGCGGCAACCGTTTTTATTCCGCAGCAAGCAGCGGCTTGTCCTCTTCCAGCGCCTTGCGGCGGGCGGCAAGTTCCAGTTCGCGGTGAAGGCGGATTTCCTCATCCGCTTGCGGTTTGGCGAAGCGGGCGATCAGCAGGTAGGAGACCGGTGTGATGTAAAGCGTCACCAGCGTCGCGAAGCCCAGTCCGCCGACGATGACCCAGCCGAGCGCGATGCGCGCCTCGGCGCCGGCTCCCTGCGCCAGAACCAGCGGCACGCCGCCAAGGATGGTCGCGATCATCGTCATCATGACAGGACGCAGACGGATGCTGGTGGCTTTTTCGATAGCTTCCCGCACGGTCGCACCCTGATCACGCAGATGGTTGGCGAATTCAACAATCAGGATACCGTTCTTCGCCATGACGCCAACGAGCAGCACGAGGCCGATCTGGCTGTAGACATTGAGGCTGGAGCCGGTGACGAGCAGCGCGATGACGGCACAGGCAAGGCCGAGCGGCACCGTTGACATGATGATGATCGAACTCAGCACGCTTTCGAACTGCGCGGCAAGCACGAGGAAGATGATGGCAATCGCGAAACCGAAGGTGAGCAGCATGCCGCTCGAATTCTCCTCCAGTGTCGCAGCCTCGCCCAGCGGCAGCAAGCGTGCACCGGGCGGCAGGACGGATTGCGAGAGCTCGTTCACCTTTTGCAGCGCCTCGCCCAGCGAAACGCCGTCCTTGAGGTTGGCGGTAAAGCCGACGGAGGGAAGCTGCTGTTCGCGGTTGAGCTGCGGCGCGACCGCATTTTCCTTGAGCGACGCGATGACCGACATCGGCACGATCTTGCCGTCGCCCGTCTTCAGGAAGACATTCTCAAGATCGGTCGGATCATTGATCGGCCGGGTGGAGGACAGGAGCCGCACCGGGATCGCATCGCCATCCACGAAGACGTCGACAATCGAGCGCCCTTCCAGCAGCGACTGCATGGCGCGAGAGAGGCCGGTGATGTCGATGCCGAGATCAGACGCGCGCTCACGGTCGATGGAGACCGAAATCTGCGCCTGATTGGGTTCGTTGTCGAAACGTGGCGTATCAAACAGGCCGCTTTCTTCCATGGAAAGCAGCAATTTCTGCGTCGCCTCTGTCAGCGCCGCATAATTGCTGCCGACCATCGCCATCTGCAATCCGTTGCCGGCGCCGCGAATGCGGAGGCTGTTCGGCTGCATCGCATTGCCCCGCAACGCCGGAACCTTGTTGGCGGCAGAGGTGACATCGGCAGCGATCTGGTTCTGAGTGCGATCTCGGTCGGCCCAGGGCGCCAGCGTCAGCACCATGAAGCCGGTATTGGACGAGCCGTTCATGCCAGTGATGGAGTAGATGTTACGGATTTCCCCGCTGTCGCGTAGCGGCTGCAGGTTTTCCTCGATCCGCTGCAACTGGTCGCGGGTATATTCGAGGCTGACGCCCTGCGGCGCGGTGACCCGCATCATGATAGAGGCGCGGTCCTCGCGCGGCGTCAATTCACTCTGGATCATGCCGAAGGCGATCCATGACAGGCCGGAAAAGATGAGCGCAACGACGATGACGATGAGGGGGTTGTTGAGGCAGGCGGACAGCGTTGACTTGTATGTGGAGGCAAAGACATTACCGAACCAGGCGAGCGGCCCGGTCGGCTCCTTCAGTCCCTCCTTCAGCATGCGCGAAGCAAGCATCGGGCACAGCGTCAGTGCCACGATGGAGGACAACCCCACCGCGAAGGCCAGCACAAAACCGAATTCACGGAACAGGCCGCCAAGCTGACCCGGCAGGAAAGAAAGCGGAATGAACACGGCAGCCAGCGTCGCCGTCGTCGCGATGACGGCGAAAAACACCTCCTGCGTGCCGAGAACGGCAGCGGCCCGGGGCCCCATGCCTTCCGCCCGGCGGCGCACGATATTTTCCAGCACCACGATGGCGTCATCGACCACCAGACCAGTCGCCAGAACGATGGCGAGCAGTGTCAGGATATTGACGGAGAAGCCGACCATATAAATGGCGACAATGGTGCCAATCAGCGCCACCGGCATGGTGATCGCGGGAATGAGGGTGGCGCGCCAGTCGCGCAGGAAGAGATAAAGCACCACAACGACGATGATCGCCGAGAGCCCGAGCGCCAGTTCGACCTCGTGCAGCGCGCCTTCGATGAAGACGGCATCGTCACTGGTCACGACGACACGCGTGCCCTCCGGCAGATTGGCCGACATGGCGTCGACTGCGGCTTTCACACCGGTCGAGATACTGAGCGTGTTTGACTGTGCCTGGCGGATGATGCCAAGACCGACGCCCTGAACGCCGTTCGAGCGCAGCGACGTGGATTCGTCGTCCGCCCCCAGCATGACGGTCGCCACGTCCCTGAGGCGGATATTGTTCTTGATGAGAAGATTGGAAAAATCCTCGGGCTTTGTCAGGCTCGCGGTGGCGCGCACGACGATATCCTGCGTCGTGCTTTTCAGCGAACCCGCAGGCACATCGAGCGCTGCACTTGCCAGTGCATTGGAAACGTCGGTCACCGTCAAACCACGGCTGGCGAGTGCCGCCTGATTGAGGTCTACTCGAAAGACCTTTTCCTGATCGCCGTAAAGTTCCACGTCCGCCACACCATCGACGGCGGCCAGGCGGTCGATGATCTCGTCATCCACCAGCTTGGTCAGGTCTTCCATGCTGAGCGTGGAGGATGTAACGGCAAGACGCATGATCGGCTGGCTGTCGGAATCCGCCTTGATGATCTGCGGCTCGTCGGCATCGTCGGGCAACTGGTTGGTGACGCGGCCAATGGCGTCGCGCACATCATTGGCCGCAACGGCCATGTCGACATTGTCGCCGAATTCCATCGTCACGCGGCTGGTGCCGAATTGTGAGTTGGACGCGATGGATTTGATGCCGCTGACACGCGCCACCGCACCTTCGATGGTCTGCGTTACCTCCTGATCGATCGTTTCAGGCGCGGCACCTTCATACGTGGTCCTGACGCTGATCGTCGGCCGGTCGACGTCGGGCAATTCGCGCACTTCGACGCCGACCAGAGCGGCGAGGCCGGCAACGACCAGCAGCGTGTTAAGGACCGCGGCCAGAATTGGCCGACGCACGAACAATGCGGTAAAGGCGAGCTTGGAATCCTGACCAGAAGGCGGCTGGGTCGTCATTGGCTGGCAACCTCCTCGGGCTTGGGCTGGTTGCCGACCCGCACCGCCCCGCCTTCGCGCACGCGCTGCAGGCCCTCAATCACGACAGGTTCGCCTTCCGCCAGTTCAGCCTCGACGAGAACGGCATCCGGGTTGCGCTGCACGATCTGCACCCGCACCTTGTTGGATTTATTGTCAGCCACACGCCAGACATAGGAGCCTTCCGCATCCCACTGCACGGCCAGCGGATCAACCGAGGCATAAGTTTCCCCGGCGAAGCGCATGGTGACGCCGAATGACATGCCCGCCCTCAACTCATCCTTCTCATTTCCGAACTTCGCCCGGATGCGGATGGTGCGGCTCGCCTCGTCGACACGGTTGTCGACGGCCTCGATCTCCCCCTTAAAAGTCTCACCCGGGCGCGAAATCGACGTGGCCTCCACCGGCATGCCGATCTTGATCGCAGTCGCGAAACGCTCGGGAGCCCAGAAATTGACGAGAATTTCAGACCGGTCGTCAATGCTGACAATGGTGGACTGCGTCGTGACATTGTCACCGATATTGGCGGCGACGATACCGGCCACGCCTTCGATGGGCGCGACGATATCACGCCGCTTGAGATTGAGTTCGGCGGTGCTCAGCGCAAGCTTGGCGGCTTCTTCGGCAATCTGGGCATCCAGCACGTCGAGGCGGGAAACGGATTTCAGGTTCTTGTAGGAATTGGATTTTTCGACGGCGCTGCGCAGCGCCACCTGCGCCTTGTCGCGTTCGATCACCTGCTCCTCGTCATCGAGCCGCGCCAGCACCTGCCCCTTCACGACGCGTGCGCCGGACGATGTACGAATTTCAGAAAGCGTGCCGGAAACCTGCGGCATGACGACGACGGACTGGATCGCCTCGCCATTGCCGATGGCGTTCAACCGGTCGTTGACCGTGCCTTTCTTCACAGGAGCGGTCACAACCAGTGTGGCGTTATTGTTGCGGCGTGCACCACCCGCATTCTGTCCCGTCGGCGCGCCGGCCGCCGATCCGCCGGCTGCGGCGACTTCGACCGAAGCAGCGGGTGCTTTGACCAGCCCGATGCTGGCGAGCATATTGCGGGCGTCGGGCGAATAGACGCCCCAGAGACAGAGACCTGCCCCCACCACGGCCAGACTGACACCCACCTGTTTCCAGACCCGCATATAGTTCTCCGGTTGATCATCGCAGCATAAGAAAGCCCCTGAAGCTCAGGCTTCGGGACATCAGCAGTATTCCCCGTCGTTTAAAACGAGGCAACGCACAAATACGTTTCTTACGTAATTGTAATTTGTGATGGATTCTCGTCGAGCACACCATAAACGCTATATTATCGCAAATATTGTTCAGCGCGGTAGTCTGTCAGCACGAAATGAGCCGGAGGAAGCCATGAGCACCGTCACGAAAACACAAAATCCCGAAGCCGATCCGCGCGTGAAAGCGGTGTTCGATGATATCCGCACCACCCGCAAATCGGACTTCATCAACAATATGTGGCTTTACCTCGCCTTTGATCCTGATCTTCTGGAAAAGACATGGGCCGAGGTCAAGGCGGTGATGGCGACACCCTCGGCGCTCGACCCGCTGGTGAAGGAAATGCTTTACATCGCAGTGTCCGTCACCAATGGCTGCTCCTATTGTGCCCATTCCCATACGGCGGCCGCGAAAGCCAAGGGCATGACGAATGAACAGCATGCCGATCTGATGCGGATTATCGCGCTCGCCGCCAAGACCAACCAGCTTGCGGTGGCCCTTCAAGTGCCTGTCGATGCCGCTTTTGAAGCCGACCAGAGGGCATGAACCCGAAATAATGCCTTGGAATAGGCGTTTTGAGCGGCGATACCGGAATAAAAGCAGAACGCGGTTCTGGCCTTTATATCCCGAATCACTACATTGGGCCGCATGAGCAACAGTTTTGACGATATGCCGTTCTTCGATGAGGAACCCGTGGCGCCGCGCAGGGCGACGAACAATGCCCCTTCGGAAAACGGCGGCGGGCTTGGCATTGCCGCCCGCGCCATGGCTGCGCGCGATCAGACGCGTGCCGCACCCGATTATCTTTCCGGCCTCAACCCGGAACAGCGCGATGCCGTGGAAACGCTGGACGGGCCGGTTCTCGTCCTCGCCGGCGCCGGCACCGGCAAGACCCGTGTTCTGACAACCCGCATTGCCCATATTCTCGCCACCGGCCGCGCCTATCCCAGCCAGATCCTCGCCGTGACCTTCACCAACAAGGCCGCACGCGAGATGAAGGAACGTATCGGCGTTCTCGTCGGGGGCGCTGTGGAGGGCATGCCCTGGCTTGGCACGTTCCACTCCATCGGCGTCAAGCTGTTGCGTCGTCACGCCGAACTCGTCGGCCTGAAGTCGGATTTCACCATTCTCGATACGGATGACGTGGTGCGGCTGATCAAGCAGCTCATCCAGGCCGAAGGTCTCGATGACAAGCGCTGGCCGGCCAAACAGTTCGCCGGCATGATCGACGGCTGGAAGAACAAGGGCCTGACGCCGCCGGATATTCCTGAAGGAGACAGCCGCGCCTTCGCCAATGGCAAGGGCCGCGAGCTCTATACCGCCTATCAGAACCGGCTGAAAACGCTGAATGCCTGCGACTTCGGCGACCTTTTGATGCACCCGATCAGCATCTTCCGCCGCCATACGGATATTCTGAAGGAGTATCACCAGAAGTTCCGTTACATTCTGGTGGACGAATATCAGGACACCAACACGGCGCAATATATGTGGCTGCGGCTGCTTGCGCAGCGCGCCAAGGGCGAGCCGCAAAACGTCTGCTGTGTGGGTGACGACGACCAGTCGATCTATGGCTGGCGCGGCGCGGAAGTGGACAACATCCTGCGCTTCGACAAGGATTTTCCCGGCGCCAAGGTCATCAAGCTCGAACGCAATTACCGCTCCACCGAGCATATTCTCGGCGCGGCCGGCCACCTCATCGCGCATAATGAGGGACGCCTCGGCAAGACGCTGTTTACCGAACGCAGCAGCCCTGACGACGAAAAGGTCGTGGTGCATGCGGCCTGGGATTCCGAGGAGGAAGCCCGCGCAGTCGGCGAAGAGATCGAGCAGCTTCAGCGCAAGGGTCACCTGCTGAACGACATGGCGATCCTCGTCCGCGCCTCCTTCCAGATGCGCGAATTCGAAGACCGTTTTGTCACGCTCGGCCTCAATTACCGCGTCATCGGCGGCCCGCGCTTTTATGAGCGCCTCGAAATCCGCGATGCCATGGCCTATTTTCGCCTCGTCTGCCAGCCGGCCGACGATCTCGCCTTCGAGCGGATCGTCAATACGCCGAAGCGCGGCCTTGGCGATACGACGATCCGCAACCTGCACGACTATGCGCGTGCCCGCGACATTCCGATGCTGGCGGCGGCGGCCGACATCATCGAAACCGACGAGCTGAAGCCGAAGGCGCGCAAGGCGCTGTTCGATGTGGTGCAGGATTTCCGCCGCTGGCAGGGTCTGCTCGAAAACACCGAGCACACCACGCTTGCCGAGCAGATTCTCGACGAAAGCGGCTATACCGCCATGTGGCAGGCCGACAAGACGGCCGAAGCGCCCGGACGCCTTGAGAACCTGAAGGAACTCATCCGCTCGATGGAAGCCTTTGAAAGCATGCGCGGTTTCCTCGAGCATGTCGCCCTCGTCATGGATGCCGAGCAGAACGAAAATCTCGATGCCGTCTCCATCATGACGCTGCATTCCGCCAAGGGTCTGGAATTCGACACCGTCTTCCTGCCCGGCTGGGAAGAAGGCCTGTTTCCGCACCAGCGGGCGCTGGATGAAGGCGGCCGCTCCGGTCTGGAGGAAGAACGTCGTCTTGCCTATGTCGGCATTACGCGTGCCAAGAAACTCTGCCATATCTGGTTCGTCTCGAACCGGCGCATTCACGGGCTGTGGCAATCCACCCTGCCCTCGCGCTTTCTGGATGAACTGCCGCCCGCCCATGTCGATGTCGCAGCATCCGACAGCAATTACGGCGGTTATGGCGGGCGTGGTGGCTACGGACAATCGCGTTTCGACAAGGCAGATCCCTTTGCGAACACCTATTCCACCCCGGGCTGGAAGCGTGCGCAGCAGAACCGTAGCGATGCCACCCGCGACAACTGGGGCACGCGCTCCGGCCATGCGGTAGAACGAATCGGTTATGGCGAAAGCGGCCCGCGCACCCGCACTATTGATGGGGAACTGGTGGCCAAATCCGTGGCCGACACGCCGTCAAAATTCTTCGTCGGCGACCGCGTCTTCCACATCAAGTTCGGCAACGGCAATATCGCTGCCATCGAGGGGAACAAGCTCACCATCGACTTCGACCGCGCCGGCCAGAAGCGCGTGCTGGATGGATTTGTGGAAAAGGTTTGATTCAACAACTATGAGTGCCTGAAGGCCGCTTTTCCCATAGCCCACGTCACGCCATTGCAATAAAGGAGTTGCAATGGGATGTGAGAACCGGGTGAGGACTGCTTTGCATATATTGCCGAAAAGCCAGCGCAAGCTTGCGGTTTTCCTGATCAACATGGACGGCGCCACCAAGCGCCTCGCGGATATGACCGCGCGCCTTGATGCCATGGGTCTCAAGGCGGAGCGCATCCCAGGCGTCAATGGCAGGGAGCTGAATTATCCAATCCCGGAATTCAGCGAAATTTCCTATATGCTGATGCATGGCCGCCGCACGTCACCTCCGGAAATCGGTTGCTATCTCAGCCATGTCGCCTGCGCCCGAAAATTCATGGAAGGCGATGCCGATATCTCGCTCATCCTCGAGGATGACGTGATCTTCGATGATGATTTTCTAAATGCGATTGATGAGGCGGCGCTGAATGGCTCAGACTGGGACTTGCTGCGTCTCACGACGGTCAGCAATGGCCGGAAATTTCCGTTCCGTCCGCTCTCGAACGGTCGCTCGCTCGCCATTGCGCTGACACGCGAAAAAGGCTCAGGCGCCTATCTCGTCAACCGTCGCGCCGGGCAATGGATATCGAAGCTCATCCCGATGCGGCTCGCCTACGATATCGCCTTCGATCTTGAATATCTCTCCGGCTTGAAGGCCGCCTTCATCTATCCGCTCTGCGCCACACAGGATGCGGATGGTGAAAGCCAGATCCAGAACAATCTGCGCATTTACCGCCTGCCGCGCTGGCGGTATTTCACTGTCCTGCCCTATCGGGCCTATCTGGAAACCAGCCGGTTCCTGCTGCGCGGTATTCGCTTCGCGGTCGCCAGGGCGCGCGTTGCAATGGAACGCGGCAAGGGCAACGCCGCCCCAGCCGGTCATTGATCGCTCCGTCTTACACTTCGCCGGGCGTGAAGCCGATGAGATAAATTGCCGCCACAACGGCTCCGACAATAAAAATCGAGACGACGAAAATCGTCATCCGGTTCAACGGTTTGCGTGTCGTTTTCTTCATGCTGCAATAATGCGTGGCCACATCGCTTGTTCCGCAACGCACAGGATAATCCCGTCCAAATCCGCCAGCTCTCGCAATTCGATTCCGATTCACGCGCAGATGGGCTAAAGCTCGTGTCCATCTTCAGCTTTTCCGATCCGACATGACAGACACGACGCATCCACGCCTGAATCCGCTGCATCTCGCCGCCGCCTTCGCCAGCGGTTGTCTCTTGACGCTGATGGTGCATTTCAACGGACAGCTGGCCCATTACGGCAACGCGCTGTTTTCTTCCTGGACGGCGCACGGCACCGGCACGGTGGCGGCGCTGGTCTATCTGGCTATCATGCGTTCGAAGAAAGACCTTTCGGCCCCGGCAAAACCGAAAGCGCCGCTCTGGGCCTATTGCGGCGGCGTTGTGGGTGCCGCGATCGTCATCCTCACCTCCACCGCCGTCAATTCACCGCTTGCGCTTTCGGGAACCATTGCGCTCGGACTTGGTGGACAGGTCATCTTCAGCCTTCTGGCTGATATTTTCGGTCTGTTCGAACTGCCCAGAAGAAAGCCGGACCTTCGGGACATGGCGGCAGTGGCGCTCATTCTGTGCGGCAGCGCACTCATCATCCTTGTCGGGAGAACGGCATGATCGTCTGGATCGCCATGGCCTTTACCGGCGGCGTCTTCGTGGCGCTGAGCCGCCAGATCAACGGCCGGCTCAGCCTGTCAAACTCGCCGCTCATCGCGTCTTTCTGGAACCACATCGTCGGCTTTGCCGTACTGACCGTGATCGGACTCGTTGTCGGCGGCCTCATTCCACCGGGTGCGGCCGATGCACCCTGGCTTGCCTTTATCGGCGGCCCCATCGGCGTCGTCTTCATCGCTTCGGGAAGCTGGCTCATCCCCCGCATCGGCGCGGTCAACACCGCGCTTCTGGTCATAAGCGGCCAGATGGTCTCAGGTGTGATGCTCGATCTTTTCAGCGATCATCCGCCGAAAATCTGGGCCAGCGCTCTCGGCATCCTGCTCATTCTGGCCGGCATGGTGCTGACGCAGCGGCGCAGCCGTTAAATATTCGCGCAATCACGAGTCGCTGCCGCGCGAGAACATGCCGAGCAGCGTCTTGCCGCCGCTTTTACCACCGCTGCTCGCGAGCGTCGGGCGGTTGCCGTTCAGCTTCGGCACGACCACCATGCGCTTGACCTCACCGCGCTTGAAGGCCGCGAGGAAGCGGGAATAGTCGCGGAACACGACGCAGCCATTGGACTCGCCGCGTTTCGCTAGCATGTATGTATGGGCAAGAAGCCCGTCGCGGCCGTGCGGATTGACACCATTTTCCGGCGTCAGGCGAATGGCTTCAACGCCGTGGAAGCGCGCCTCGCGCATTGTCAGCTTGTAGCTTGAAGGCGGTGTGGACCCGCGCATCTTGACGTGAACATAATCGGGATTGTCGCGCATCTTGCCAATACCGGAATGCGCTTCCAGTTTCTCGCCATTCGGCATGTGCACCACACCGGAAGAAATATCGTAGATCGCCGTGCCATTGCCACGGTCAGGCCACGGAACCGCATCCATCTTGCTTGGCTCACGCATCGGATTATCCGGTTTCGCGAAGGCCAGCATGGCGCCGGTGCTCTGTTTCGGCGCCTGCGGCGCCCGCAGCGGAACGGGCGCATCGAAAGCAGGCGCAGAGGCGACAGCGGGAACGCGCTCATCCGCCTTGGCAGTTGCCGCAGGACGCGGTGACGGCTCGACCGTTTGAGCTGTCGCGACATCAGGTCTGAAGCTTGGCAGCGGCACGTCGTCGGGGAGCAGACTGCTTGCCTCTTCCTCGACCTGCGGTCGGGCCAGCGCCACTTCGAATGCCGGATGCTGCGGAACGGCGCTCTGATAGGCAACCTCGGAGGTGCGTCCAAGCGCCGAATCGACGATCGCGGAAGGCTGAAGCGCGGCAAGTTCCTTGACGGTCGCCTGTCCTTTGGCGTTTGCCGCCGCGCCAAATCGTTCGCCGAATTCTTTCGCGCCGATCTCCGGCATGATGCCGGCAAGGCGGACGGCCTTCTGCTGGCCGTGACTGTGGTCGCTCAGGCGCGAAAACTTGCGGACGTGAATATCACGCGCCGCCGTGCGGGCAATCGCCGCCTCGGCGGTATCCAGCCTTGCCACAAGCGTCTTTTCAAATTGTCCGACGCCATGCGAGGCGGCGGCCATGCTGTGCAGCGAAGCGAAAGCGGCAAAGGCAAAAAGGCCGGCAAAGGCACCGCCACCAAGAAGCGCCGACATTCGCCCGAACGAGAAGGATTTGCCTCTCTTGAGGGAATGCGAACCGGCAAGACCGGCGCCGTTATAGGCCGCAGCAGAAAACGCCATGATACTCGTTACTCGAACCGTTCACGCATACCCGGCCGACGCCGGAGGGATTTTGGGACATCCGAAGAACGGGCGAACACCGGGCCGCTTTCGGAACTGACTGGTTCGAAGCATGACGAATTATGGTAACCAAAGTGTTTACGAGTCCCTGCAAAAATATTTCGTTAAGGTCTGCGCATTGTGGGGCTAAGGCAAAACAATGACTTACGCGGATACCGTGTGCTTGTGCACCGCGTGGTCCCGGGGAAGCGCCCTAATGGCGTCATTGGCCTTGAAAAATTTCCGCCGTATTGTCAGGTAATTTCCGACTTTGCCGGAAATTTGCTGGAAATGCGGCAGGAGTGCGACATGAAAGGTCGCTGCTCCCCACCACAGCACATGCCGGGCAGGCGGAAAAAGGCTTGATCCCCCAGGAGCAGCTTGGCATCCTGCCCGGAAAAGGGAGGCCATCATGAAGGCGTTGCTGCTCATCGATATTCAGAACGGTTTCTGCCCGGGCGGCAATCTGGCCGTTGCCGATGGAGACAAGGTTGTGCCCACTGCCAATGCCCTGATCGACAATGGCGGCTACGACCTCATCGTCGCCTCGCAGGACTGGCACCCGGAAAACCACGGCAGTTTCGCCTCGCAGCATCCCGGCAAGAAACCCTTCGACATGGGCGAACTCTCCGGCAAACCGCAGATGATGTGGCCCGACCATTGCGTGCAGGGCACGGCGGATGCGGAATTCCACCCGGATCTGAAGACGGAAGCTTTCGACTACATTCAGCAGAAAGGCGAAAACCCCGCTGTCGACAGCTATTCCGCCTTTCGCGACAATGACCAGGGCGCGACGACGGGGCTTTCCGATTATCTGACCCGACAGGGCGTGACGCAACTCGATGTCTGTGGCCTCGCCACCGATTATTGCGTCAGTTTTTCGGTGCTCGATGCGCTGGACATGCTGCCCGGCGTCAAGGTCCGCTTCATCGAAGATGCCAGCCGCGGCATCGACCCGCAGGGTATAAAAGCCGCTATTGCGACGATGCGTGAAAAAGGCGCGATCATTCTTAAAAGCCGCGACATATTGGGCGATTAAAGGGAGCTGCGCCTACCAGTTTACCGATTGCCGTGCTCGCCACAGGAGCCCTTTTGATAGGCCTCTGCGCAGTGGGTGCATCAGCGCGGCTTCGGTTTCTCCAGCACGTCTATATCCCCCGCCCCGTCCTCAAGACGTCTCAGAATCGCCGCCTGCGCATCGCGAAGCCCCTGATTGTAGAACACATATCCCAATTCCTCCGCCAGAAAATCCACGAAGATTTCCGCCTGCAGAAGGCCGATTTCAGCTTCGGCTTCCCGGGCAAGATAGTCCCGGACACGTGCGGCCAACGCGGCCTTCTCCTGCTTCTCCAGCATCGATCTTCCATGGTCTGATTATTTAGCGGCGTCGGAAGACGGCGACGAGACCGTCAGCCGGCACCATACCGTAACGGAAGCTTCAAGTTAATCAATCGATCCATTCATGCAATTCGTTTGCCAGTCGGACGGGACGGCGATAGAGCGGCGGCAAGGAGTTCCAGAGATGTTCAATAAAGATTTTCGCGAGGGATTGAAGGGCGGTTTCCCGATCGCCCTCTCCGCCGCCCCTTTCGGTGCGCTGTTCGGCGCGGTCGCGGTCGATAACGGGCTGAGCGTCACCGAAGCCACGATCATGAGCGGCACCGTCTACGCCGGTGCAAGCCAGCTCGTCGGTATCGAACTGTTCGGCCAGAAGGTTGCCCCCTGGCTGATCGTTCTTTCCGTGTTCGCCGTCAATTTCCGCCATATCCTCTATTCCGCCGCCATCGCCCGAATGATCTCGAACTGGTCATTCCTACAGAAGGCCGCGGGTTTCTTCGTGCTGGTGGATCCGCAATTCGCCGAATCGGTGAGGAAATACGAAAATACCGGCACGGTGGGCTTTTCCTGGTACATGGGCTTTGCGGCACCCGTTTATGTGCTGTGGCTGGCCATGACCATTCTCGGCGCATCGCTCGGCAATATGATCGGCGACCCGAAAGCCATCGGTCTCGATGTCCTGCTCCCGATCTATTTCATGGGCATGGTGCTGAGCTTCCGTCAGCGAGAAAATTTCTACCCTGTCATGCTGGCAAGTGCAGTCGGCGCAACGGTTGCCTATCACATCGTCGGTTCGCCGTGGCATGTCAGTCTCGGCGCCGTCGCCGGAATTCTCGTCGCGGTCCTCTATCCGCCGAAACCGAATGGCGCGACGAATTCTGAGAATGGGGTGGAAACGCCATGAGTAACGTTCTGCACGCAGATACGATTTTCCTGATCGCACTCGCCGCCATCGCCACCTATCTCACCCGCATCGGCGGTTATGTGTTGATGACGCGGATGAAATCCATCCCGCCGCGGATGGAGGCGGGCCTGAACGCCGTTCCCGTGGCGGTTCTCACCACACTCGTCGCACCCGCCTTTTTTGAAGGCGGATACGAGGTGAAGATCGGCATGGTGGGCGCCCTTCTGGTCTGCCTGCGCTTTCCCGGCCTGACGATGCTCGCCATCGGCTGGGCCATCGTCATCGCCATCCGGCATTTCGGGCTGCTTTAGGCAACCCGCTCCAATGGCTTGGTCGCCGCAACGAGCCACACCTTGACTTCTTCGTCGGTTATCAGGGGAGAAAGCTTCTCCAGGACGCCTGCGTGGTAGGCATTTAGCCAGTTGAGCTCCTCGTCAGTTAAAAGTGCGGTGACCACCAGCCGTCGGTCAATGGGGCACCATGTCAGCGTCTCGAAAGAGAACATCGGCTGGTCGCCTCCGGCCACCTCTTCTGCCTCGCGCACATAGATGAGGTTTTCGATACGGATGCCGAAGGCACCGGGACGATAATAACCCGGCTCGTTCGACAGGATCATGCCGGGCAAAAGCTCCTGTGTCGACAGCCGCGAAATGCGCTGCGGCCCCTCATGCACCGAAAGATAGGAACCGACACCGTGGCCGGTGCCGTGGGCATAATCCGCGCCAGCTTTCCAGAGAGCGATGCGCGCCAGCGGATCGAGATCGCAACCGCGCGTTCCCTTTGGAAACCGTGCGGTGCTTATGCCGATCATGCCCTTCAGGACCAGCGTGAAGAAGCGCTTCTGCTCCTCCGGAACGCTGCCGACGGCAACGGTGCGGGTGATGTCCGTGGTGCCGTTGACGTATTGCGCACCGGAATCGACGAGGAACATCTCACCATCGGCAAGTGTTCGATCCGTATCTGTCGTGACGCGGTAATGGATGATGGCAGCATGTGCGCCGGCCCCGGAAATCGTGTCGAAAGAGACATCCTTGAGCGGGTTTTGCAGTCCCTGCCCCACCTTGACGCGAGCCGCCTCCAGCGCCTTGACGGCGTCGATTTCCGTCACCGTGCCGGGCTGCTGACGATCCAGCCAGCAGAGATATTCAACCATGGCCGCCCCATCCTGCACATGGGCGGCGGCGGAACCGGCAAGCTCAGCTCTGTTCTTGCGCGCGCGGGGCAGACGCACTGGATCGGCTTCCTCGATCAGGGAGCCGCCCGCTGCGGTAATTGCGCCGGTCAGCGCCACTGGCGTCAGATCGGCATCCACCATCACCCGGCCCTTGGCGCTGGCAATGGCGTGCAGGCGATCCGCGATCTTCGACGGCGGCAATTGTGTCGCGAGCTGCGCCAGATAGGCCTCGGCCTCGATGCCGGTCTTGCGCTTGTCGAGAAAAATATCGGCCCTGCCATCTGCATAAATGATCGCGCGGGCGAGCGGGTGCGGTGTATGCGGCACGTCGTTGCCGCGAATATTGAAAATCCAGGCGATGGACGATGGGTCGGTCACCAGCAGCGCATCTGCCCCCTTTGCGGAAACGGTTTCCGCCAGTGAAGCAATCTTCTCCTTCGCCAGCTTGCCGGTAAATGCCTCTGGCTGGATGACGACGGGCTCCAGCGGTTCGGAGGGACGGTCCTGCCACAGCGCATCG
This sequence comes from Agrobacterium sp. CMT1, assembly GCF_037203725.1. Lineage (NCBI taxonomy): Bacteria > Pseudomonadati > Pseudomonadota > Alphaproteobacteria > Hyphomicrobiales > Rhizobiaceae > Agrobacterium > Agrobacterium sp. CMT1. Next base: position 478,481 of record NZ_JBBCAR010000003.1, on the reverse strand, counting down.
AGCGGGTTCTTTTCCAGAAGAACGATTGAACCGCCCTTGCCGGCGATCGCCTTTTCAAGCCGCTTCAATTCGGCGCCGGTGTGCAGCCACGGATCGATACCAAGCCGGAAACCCTTTGGAGCATGTTCGGCAAGCCAGACGGAAGGTGGCGCACCGACCAGATCACCACCAGTGAACACTGTCTGGTCAACCTGCGAGCTTAGCTGCGTCGTGTAGCGCCCATCGACGAATACCACCGCTTCCTTCCGCGTTACCAGTGCAATGCCGGCGGAACCGGTAAATCCGGTCAACCATGAGAGGCGCTCGGCGCACTCAGGCACATATTCTCCCTGATATTCATCGGCGCGCGGCACCAGAAACCCATCGATACCGAGGGCATCGAAACCGGCGCGCAGCGCCTCGACGCGAGCCTTGCCGAATTGCGGCGCGGATTTGTTTTCGAAGGTCTGGAACATGGGCATCTTTCGGGAACTGACATGGAGAAAGCTGTTTGTCGGCACCATCAAATCGTTGGCGCGCAACGACAATGCCACGCGGACAAAGCCGGTTTCAAGACATAAGTGATGCCCGGGATTGCGGTGATAAATTGGGCATATTTTGCGGAATAAGTAATACTGAAGGCTTAATGATATGCAAAAAATGCATTCCTACCCTGAGATATACCCTCTAACCAAACAAAAACACATCGCTTATATTAGGATCAACACAGCGAGAGAGACACTCTCCTGGCAAACAAGGATTTGAAGCAATGGCAAAATCTTTCCTCCGCACCGCCTTCGATCGCGTCGTTGAAGCACGCGAGCGTCAGGTCAGCCGTCATGTCAACGCCGCCCTTCTGAACCTCGACGACAAGTCGCTCGAAGCGCTCGGCATGAACCGCGCCGATCTGCGTCGCAAGGCAAAGTCCAGCTACGTATTCTGATTTTATCCGGCGCGGCATTCCTCCCTACCCCGCGTCCGGACAGGAATACGTCTACCCGCTTGAGCAAGCTCCTCCCAGGCTCGCGGGTTTTCAGGCGGCGCGAAAGCGCCGCCTTTTCTTTTGTCCGCAATAAATGTTGCGAGAGCTTCAGTCCTTGCGAAGATGCAGCGTCACCCAGCCATTGCGCCAGATGGTGCGGACATGGGAAAGCCTTGCGCCATTATAGGCGGAAAGCACTTTCCAGCGCTGTGACGCCAGAATGCCCGACAGGATGACAGTGCCGCCGGGTGCCAGATGCGTGACGAGCTGCGGCGCCATCTTGATGAGTGGCCGCGCGAGAATATTGGCGATGATGAGATCGAACGGGCCATGCTTGCGGAAGGCGTCCGAGTGAAAACCCGGCGCCGTCTCCAGCACCATGCCCGAAACAATGCCGTTAAGCCGGACATTTTCCTTCGCCACCCTCACAGCGACGGGATCGATGTCCGTCGCAAGCACGGGAATAGGACGCATCTTGCGCACGGCGATCGCCAGAACGCCGCTGCCAGTGCCGAGATCGAGTGCGTTGCGCACGGGCCGCGCCCGCAGAACCTCTTCGATCATTTCGAGGCACCCCGCCGTCGTGCCATGATGGCCGGTCCCGAAAGCCTGTCCCGCCTCGATTTCGATGGCCAGATCGTTCGGCCGCACCTTGTCGCGATCATGAGCGCCGTGAACAATGAAACGCCCTGCCCGGACAGGCTTCAAACCTTCAAGCGATTTGGCGATCCAGTCGACATCAGGAACAATCTCCTTCTCGATGACAAGGCCCGGAAAGGCCGGCGCAAGCAGCGTACTGATGCGCTCGCGAAATTCCTCTTCCTGCTCCGCCATCAAATAGACAGAGGCTTCCCAGATGTCGCGCTTCTCGTCCACCTCGGTCGTGGCGATCGCAACATCCTCCTCGCCGAAATAGTCCGACATCAAATCGAGAATTTCACCGGCCTTGATTTCGGTCGTGGTGACGTAAAGTCGGATTTCGCTCACGGCAGGCTGTTTCCTCTGGCTTCGGCTGTTCAATCTGCCTTTGCCACAAAACCGCCCTCAGTCCAATAAGCCGAACGCAATTAAACCTTCGCGCCCTTTAGCAGGTTCTGAAGCTTCTGCTCGGCAACATCGGGATTTTCACCATAGGCGATCGTTCCCGCAAAACGGCCATTGGCATCGAGAAGGATAACGGATGCCGTGTGATCCATGGTGTAATCGCCATTCGGGTCCTTCTCATCCACCGGCACCTTTTTGGCATAGATGCGATAGCCTTTCAGCGTCTCGGCAATCTTGTCGGCCGGTCCGGTAATGCCGGTGATCCGCTTCGACACGTTGGACACATACTGCTGCATGATTTCAGGCGTATCACGCTCGGGATCGACGGAAACAAAATAGGCCTGCAGCTTGTCGCCAGCCGGATCCACCTTCTCCATCCAGCCATTCAGCTCGAACAGGGTCGTCGGGCAGACTTCCGGGCAATGGGTGAAACCGAAGAAAAGCGCTGTCGGCTTGCCCTGAAAGGCTTTTTCGGTAATCGGCTGACCCGTTTGAGCCGTCAGTTCGAACGGCACGCCATAGGCGGTCTCCACCATCTGCTCGCGGGTCTTCGTCATTTCGATCGTCAGCCAGCTGACGACGCCGGCTAGAACGAGCACGACCGCCCACAATACGATGCGAATATTTCTCATTGTCCAATCCTACCCCGAAAGCCTGCGCCGTGTCCGGGCGTCCGACAGACAGATAGCGAAGGACGGCGGCGACGGCAAATCAACTGGCCGTATTTGAGCCGACCGCGCTGATTTGTCACAAAGCCCGACGACGGCGCGGCGTCACAGGCACCAGGCGATACCGCTCTGCACGGCGGAAAGGAAAATATCGGTGCCGTGCCGCACCCAGCCGTCAAACGCAAGAAGCACGATGGCAAGCGAAGCCACCACCGAAAGTCCAGCCAGAATAAACTTCAGAGGATGGGAAACGAGCGCGTTCATGTTCCTATCATAGCCCGTCCACGCACAGTCGAAAACCGGTAAAATACTGGAGTTTGCCGTGGCGAGATGGAGAATTGTTAGGGAAAGTTTAAAATCTTGCCATGCATTATGACCCCAGCGGCTTTTCAAGCCTCGACATGATGTCTCCCGGTCCATTCTCCGGCCGCCGCATAAAGCTCAATCCTGCGTGGGCCTGTTAGAGAGCCATCAGAGGAAACCTGCCGTCATGTCCAACGCCATCAAGCAATCCGGCGCATATCTCGAAATCGTTTCCTTTCATCTGGGCGATCAGGAATTCTGCATCGATATCATGGCGATCCGCGAAATCCGCGGCTGGGCGCCGGTGACCCCGATGCCGCACACCCCGCCTTATGTTCTCGGCCTCATCAACCTGCGCGGCGCCGTCATTCCCGTCATCGACATGGCCGGCCGCCTCGGCATGAAAATGACCGAGCCCTCCGAGCGCTCCGCCATCATCGTTACCGATATCGGCGGCAAGCTGGTCGGCCTTCTGGTGGAACAGGTCTCCGACATGATGACCATCCGCTCCGAAGATCTGCAGCCCGCGCCCGATATCATTCCGGAAGAACAGCGAAGCTTCTGCCGCGGTATCGTCGCGTTGGAAAAAAGCATGGTCTGCTTCCTCAACCTCGACACGGTTATCGCCGACGAACTGGCGCGCGAAGCCGCGTAATCCACGGCATCGACATGGCAATTGCGGGGGCGAGCCTTACGGCTTGCCCTTTTCCCATGTCACCTGCTGGTTATAGAGCGGCACCGTCGATATCGCCATCTTGGCGGAACCATCGGTCAGTTCCCGCGCGTGCACCAGATAAATCAGTGTATCATTGGCCTTGTCGTAGACGCGGCTGACGACGAGTTTCTTCCAGACCAGCGACATCCCCTGCCGAAACACCTCTTCGCCGCCCTTCGAAAGATTGATGTCACCAATCTCCACCGGCCCGGTCTGGCTGCAGGAAATGGCGTTGTTGGAGGGGTCTTCGAACCAGTTGCCGTTTTTCAGCCGGTCGATGACGCCACGCTCGAAATAGGTCACATGGCACGTCACGCCTTTGATCTTCGGATCAGCGATCGCCTCTATCATGATATCATTGCCGATCCAGTCGACGCCGACCTCGCCAACCACCTGCGAATTCGCCGCAGTCACCGGAAGCAACACCAGAAAGCCCGCAAACAAGCCCGACAGAGTTTTCTTTGTCATCGCATCTTCTCCGTTACGCTGCTTCAAACATAGGTGGAAGCCACCGTTACGCAACCCGGGCGGCAGGCCGTTTTTTCATGCTGCACGGCTGGTAGCCCGTGGCGGTAAGTCGACCGGCCACCATGCCGATTTTCTCCGGCAGATCGTGGATATGGGCAACACTCAATGCCTTGGCCGCCGCAATCGACGCGGCCGCGCAGACAACGGCATCTTCCGCGGCATTGTGGTGAACGAAACGCAGCTGAAGGTGATGAGCGATCACATTCAGCTTGTGCGACGCCAGATTGGGCCAGACATGCCGGGCGATCTTGACGCTGCACAGATAGGAAAGGTCGGGGTAGGACTGTCGATATTTGTCGAAGGACGCGCGCATGACGCTGAAATCAAAGGCGGCATTGTGGGCTATCATCGTCGCACCATGGAAGTCGTCGATGAACTCCTCCATCACCTCGGGAAATTCGGGCGCATCCTCGACATCGGCAGGGCGGATGCCGTGCACGGCGATGTTGAAGGGCGAAAACCGCATGTCCTTCGGCCGGATCAGCCGTTCCTCGACACGAACGATCGTCCCGTCTTCTATCCAGGCAAGGCCGACGGAGCAGGCGCTGCCCCGCTCTTCATTGGCGGTTTCGAAGTCGATGGCGATGGTTTTCAAGAGTGATTCCCATTGTTTCTTCCGGCATAAACCGGATCGGCCTCAAAGAGAACCGGGTTCGCTGGAATGCGCTTCCGAAAGCATCCAGTCGATGAGCGTCACGAGATCGGGATTATCGAGCATACGCCTGGGATAAACGAGGAAATAGGCGAGCGTGCTGGCCATGTCCTTACCGAATGGCGCAATCAATGCACCTTTGGCAAGCTCGCGGGAAACGAGCGAACGCCGGGTCAGTGCAATGCCATGCCCGGCCTTGGCGGCATCCAGCGCGCCGTTGCTGTCGATGAAAACGGTGCCGCCGGACGCGTCGACTTCCGCTGCACCTGCCGCTTCCAGCCAGCGCCGCCATTCATTGCGGTTTTCATCATGCAGCAGCGGGACCGATTTCAGATCGCCCGCTTCCCGTAGCGGGCCGTATTTTTCAAGAAGCTGGGGCGAGCAGACCGGCAACGTGCTGTCATCAATGAAGCGGATGCTCTCAAGCCCTTCGTACCGTCCGAAACCGTGCCGGACGGCCAGATCGACGTCGTCCCTCGAAAAATCCACCAATCGGTTCGTGACGCTGATGCGCACATCCACCTGCGGGTGCTGCTGCTGGAAGGCGGGCAATCGCGGCATCAGCCATTGGACGGCGAAGGTCGGTGTGCAGCTCAGCGTCAAAACGGTGATCTCGGACCGCGCTGTCAGCTCCGCCGTCGCCTCGCGCATCATCCGGAAAGCGGTGCGGAGCGCGCCGTAATAACGCTCCCCCTCGCGCGTCAGCTGGATGCTACGCGGCTTGCGAAAAAACAATTGCGCACCAAGCCGCGCCTCCAGCTCCCGGATTTGCAGACTGACGGCGCCGGGCGTGACATTCAACTCGTTGGAGGCAAGCGTGACGCTGCGATAGCGCGCTGCGGCCTCGAAGGCCTGCAACCCTTTCAGAGACGGGAGTTCGGCGGACATGATTTAGCTCAACTCAATTATCGAACGAGAAACAATCGTTTGAAAACACCATAAAACAGAGAGTAAATGGACGCAACCAGACACAGAGCGACGTGAAAACCCATCACCTCCGAGCTTGAGATTAACTCAACCAATATCGGGTGGATGGCGGGGATCCCGTCTGCGATCATGTCGATGCTCATGCGTTGGAGATGATAATGGCGATACAGAAACAGATGGATGCCCGCGAATGGGCGATGCTCGTCGCGCTTTCGCTCCTGTGGGGCGGATCGTTCTTTTTCATCGGTGTTGCGGTCAAGGAACTACCTCCCGTCACCATCGTCGCACTGCGTGTTACCCTTGCGGCAATCGCGCTTCAGATCGTCTGCCGCATCATGGGCCTTCGCCTGCCGAGGCAATGGGCGGTGTGGCGCGCCTTTTTCGGCATGGGCCTTCTAAATAACATCATGCCCTTCTGCCTGATCGTCTGGGGCCAGACCCATATTGCCAGCGGACTGGCTTCGATCCTCAATGCCACAACGCCGCTCTTCACGGTTATCGTCGCGCATTTTCTCACCACTGATGAAAAGATGACCGGCAATAAGCTGACCGGCGTATTGGTCGGCTTTGCCGGCGTGGCGACCATGATCGGCCCCGCCGCCTTTACCGGCTCATCCGGCCTCTGGGGCCAGATCGCCGTTCTCGGCGCGGCCATCTCTTATGCCTTCGCGGGCATATTCGGCCGCCGCTTCAAGGCCATGGGCGTGCCGCCGCTGATGACCGCCACCGGCCAGATTTCCTCTTCGGCACTGATGCTGATCCCGGCCGCCCTTCTCATCGACAAGCCATGGACACTCGCCATGCCGAGCCTCGGCACGTGGGGCGCGCTTGTCGGCATCGCACTGCTCTCGACGGCGCTCGCCTATCTCATTTTCTTCCGCATTCTTGCCAGCGCCGGCGCCACCAACCTTGCCCTCGTCACCTTCCTCATCCCCGTCAGCGCCATCCTGCTCGGTTCCCTGCTTCTAGGGGAGCAACTGGAAATGAAGCACTTCGCCGGCATGGCGATGATTGCTGCGGGTCTTGCGGCGATCGACGGCAGGCTGCCGTCAAAACTCAGAAGCCTGCTGGGCAACGCACCTGCTTGACAGAATTACACGGCAAAAGCATTGTGCGCCCATGATCGCGAAGCAGAACACCACCCGTCGTCACACCATCACCGGCCACCCGGCAGGGGAAGGTATGTCGTCGCGTTAAGCGATCCATTTCCACCCTGCCAGTCGAGCAGGGTTCGCACTCCTGCTCCCATACGCCCGAGGAGACAGGCATGCAGACTGTGAAATTTGCCGATAATGAAGATTCGCAATTCAGCTTGAATGAAGTCGTCCTGCGCGCCGCGCGTCTGGACGACGCTGAAGCCCTGACAGAAATGTTCAACCTGCCCGGCGTCCGTCACGGCACGCTTCGACAACCATTTCAGTCGGTTGAAAAAACACGAAAATCGATGGAGAACCGCGGCCCCAACGATATCGCCATCGTTGGCGAATGGCGGGGAAAGATCGTTGCCAATGCAGGACTGTTCCGCAGGGCAGGAAGACAGTCCCACATTGCTGATCTGGTAATCAGTGTCCACGACGATTTTGCCGGCAGAGGTGTCGGAACATATATTCTGGCGGCTTTGATCGACACCGCCGATAATTGGCACGATATCCGCCGCATCGAACTCAACGTCTTCACCGACAATCTCCCCGCGATCCGGCTTTACGAGAAATTCGGTTTTGAACTTGAAGGCACCCTGCGCAACGACGCCTATCGAGATGGCAAATACGTTGATGCCCACGTGATGGCACGACTTCGATAGTCGGTTAGCTGCGCAAGTGGTCGGCAAACACTTCCCGAATGGTCCGGCGCGACCATTCGGCCATTTTTTCGTTACGGCCGCGCTCGGCATCCAGAACGATCAGCGCCTTCCATAAGGCCCACCCGCGCCCGCGCTGCCATGTGGCCTCATCCAGATCGAGCGCTCTGCGAAAAACAGCCCGGCTTTCAGCATCAAGCACATTCCACGCGAGAATGAGATCAGAAGACGGATCGCCTACGCCGGAACTGCCGAAGTCGATGACGGCCGAAAGCCTGCCATCCTTCACCAGCAGATTGCCCTCGGCAATGTCGCCATGCACCCACACCCGCTGCTTTTGCCAATGACTCGAAAGCGCAAGCTGCCATATCTCGATAGCCAGCGCCTGATCCACCTCACCGGCAAGCCGCGCCGCCGAGGCCTTCGCTTCCCCGTCATAGACTGCAAGCGAGCCCCCGCGATGAAAGTTATGCGCCCCTGCGACCGGGCCATCCACAGCATCCGCCTCGTGTAATGATCTCAAGAACGTGGCGACATCAATGGCAATGACCGACAGATCGACCTTCTCCAGATGCTGAGCAAGCGGTTCCCCTTCGAGCCAGCGATAGACCGACCAACGGAACGGATAACCCTGCCCCGGCTGCCCGAGCGCTACTGGAGCAGGGATCGGAAAAGGCAGGAAAGGCGCAAGCGTTGGCAGCCATCGATGCTCCTTCTCGACCTGCGCCACGTAACGGGTGGCGCTCGGCATGCGGATGAGCATTTCATCGCCAAGGCGAAAACTGCGATTGTCCCAGCCGCTCAGTTCCACCGGCCGAACATCTAACGCCGCCCATTGAGGAAACTGGCTGACAACCAGCGCCCGGACCTGCTCTGCGCTGACGACGATGCGGTCATCCATGCCTTATCCTCCGTCTCAGGCACAAAGCTCTAGCGGCAGAGGACATTATTTCCATGACGGCCCCTCAGCCGCCGATCAGCGCCAGCCACTCGTCCTCATCCATGGTCTGCACGCCCAGTTCCGCCGCCTTGGCAAGCTTGGAGCCCGCTCCCGGCCCCGCCACCAGAATATCGGTCTTTTTCGAAACGGAACCGGCAACCTTGGCGCCCAGACTTTCCGCCCGGGCCTTCGCCTCGTCGCGGGTAAACTTCTCCAGCGAGCCGGTAAACACCACCGTCTTGCCTGCCACCGGGCTGCCTTCCGTTGAAGGCTTTTCCGCGTCTTTCGGACGAAGTTCCCTTATCAGCCGATCAATGACGTCGAGATTGCGTGGCTCCTTGTAGAACTCGACAATGGCGCGGGCCACCACCTCGCCGATGCCGTCGATGGCATTAAGCTCGGCCCAAGCCTCGCTTGCGGGATCCGCCGCCGCCTTCATGCTTTCTTCGAAATGGTCGTAAGTGCCATAAGAGCGCGCCAGAAGCTTCGCCGTAGTCTCACCCACATGGCGGATGCCCAGCGCGAAGATGAGCCTGTGCAGATCGATCTCGCGGCGGGCATCGATGGCGTCGAACAGCTTCCTGACGCTGACCTTGCCGAAACCGTCGATATTTTCGAGCTTGGTCAGATGGGAAGCATCCTGACGCGCCTTCAGCGTGAAGATGTCGGGTGCGGTCTTGATCGAGAGCGCAGGATCGTCACTTTCGAAGAAGAAATCGATCTGCTTGGTGCCCAGCCCTTCGATATCGAAGGCATTACGCGAGACGAAATGTTTCAGATGCTCCACCGCCTGGGCCCGGCAGACGAAACCGCCGGTGCAGCGCGTGACCGAATCGAGCTTGCCGGTCTTCTCATTACGCTCCCGCACCGCATGGCTGCCGCAGACCGGACATTTTTCCGGGAAGGCGTATTTTGCCGCCCCGGCCGGTCGCTTTTCCAGAAGCACGTCCAGAACCTGCGGAATGACATCGCCGGCCCGCTGCACGATAACAGTGTCGCCGATGCGGATATCGTGATCTTCCGGGCGGATGCGCTCACCGCTATTCCCGATGCCCTCGATATAATCGGCATTATGCAGCGTGGCATTGGTAACGACGACACCGCCGACAGTGATGGGGGTAAGACGCGCGACAGGCGTCAGCGCGCCGGTGCGGCCAACCTGAATTTCGATATTTTCAACCGTCGTAAAGGCTTGCTCTGCTGGAAATTTATGTGCGGTCGCCCAACGCGGGCTGCGCGAGCGGAAGCCCAGCCGTTCCTGCAGATCAAGCCGGTCGACCTTGTAGACCACACCGTCGATATCGTAATCGAGATCGGGCCGCGCAACACCGATTTCATTATAATGCTCAAGCAATTGCTGGGCGGACGTGAATCGCTTCATCAGCGGATTAACCGGGAAACCCCACTCCCTGAACTTCTCGACGATGCCATATTGGGTATCAGCAATCCGCGTCGGCTGACCGCCATTCGAAACCTCGCCGAGGGCGTAGGCGAAAAACCGCAGCTTGCGTTTCGCCGTCACATTGGCGTCCAGCTGACGCAGGGAGCCGGAGGCAGTATTGCGCGGGTTCACGTAGGTCTGCTTGCCTTCCGCTTCCATCTGGGCGTTCAGCGCCAGAAAGTCGCTTTTGGCCATATAGACCTCGCCGCGCACTTCCACCACATCGGGCGCATCGGCGGGCAGCTCGTTCGGAATTTCCTTGATGGTCCTGATATTGGGAGTGACATTTTCGCCGGTCGTGCCGTCACCGCGCGTCGCCGCTGTCTTCAGCCTGCGGTTTTCGTAGCGGATGGACATGGAAAGCCCGTCGATCTTCGGTTCCGCAGTGAAAGCAATGGAGTCATCAGGCAGATGCCCAAGGAAACGATAAACCGAACTGACGAAGTCGCGCAGATCTTCTTCCGAGAACGTATTGTCGAGCGACAGCATCGGTCGCGCATGCACGATGGGCGCAAAGGTCGGAAGCGGCGCGAAGCCTACTTTTTTCGATGGGCTGTCGGCCCGCACCAGCGCCGGGAAATTCGCTTCGATGGCGTCGTTGCGCCGCTTCAGCGCGTCATACTCCGCATCGGAAATCTCCGGCGCATCCTTGCCATGGTAAAGCGCGTCATGGCGGGCAAGCTCGGCCGCCAGAAATGCAAGCTCCGAAGAGGCTTCAAGCTCGGTGAGGTTTTCAACGGGTTTCTGGTCTTTCGACATGACGGCCTCTTTTCGGAATTACCGAACGCTTTTAGCCGAAATAACAAACATTAAAAACAGTTTTGCCGCTGGACTCACAATGCCGAAAGGCACTGCACTGGCATTGCCGCGAAGGGTCAGTCCTTGGCTGCTAGAAGACGAGCGGCAGCAGCCCTTGCCTCGTCCGTCACGGACGCGCCAGCAAGCATACGGGCGATCTCTTCGGTGCGGTGCTGCGGCTCCATCGTGGCGACGCGCGTGGCGATACGCTCGCTTCCATCGCCGGACGGACCCTTTGAAATGAGAAGATGGGTCGCCGCCCGTGCCGCCACCTGCGGCGCATGGGTGACGGAAAGGACCTGCACGGTTTTGGACAGGCGGCGCAGCCGCTGGCCGATGGCATCCGCCACCGCGCCACCGACACCCGTGTCGATTTCGTCGAACACCAGGGTCGGTGCCGAACCGCGATCCGCCAGCGCCACTTTCAGCGCCAGCAGGAAGCGGGACAATTCGCCGCCTGATGCGACCTTCATGATCGGACCTGGGCGCGTGCCCGGGTTGGTCTGCACGTGGAATTCCACCGTGTCGATGCCGTCGGCCGTCGCCTGCTCGGGATCGGAGGTGACCTCGACGGTAAACCGCGCCCGCTCCAGCTTCAACGCCGGAAGCTCGGCCATGACAGCGTTGGAAAGCGCTTCCGCTGCATTACGGCGTTTGTCGGAAAGCGACTGCGCGGCACGGTCAAAATCAGCCTTCACGACGCCGAGATTGGCCTCGAGCTTGCCAAGCTTTTCTTCGCCGGCGTCGAGATCGGCGAGATCGGCCACCATTTTTTCGGCGAGAGCGGGGAGGTCTGGCACGGCGACATTATATTTGCGTCCGGCGGCGCGCAACGCGAACAGCCGCTCCTCCACCCGCTCCAGCTCGCGCGGATCGAATTCTGTGCGGCGCAGCGCCGCTTCCACTTCCATCTGCGCATTGGAAAGATTGTCCAGCGCGGCATCCAGCAATTGCACGGTGTCTTCCAGCAGGCCGGGAGCCTCATGGCTCTTGCGCTCCAGACGCCGCATCATGGATGCTATGACAGGCACGGGCGAAGCATTGCCGTTCAGGAATTCGCTGGCTTCAGCAATATCGCCAGCGATGCGTTCGGATTTTTGCATCACCGCCCGGCGTTCGGCCAGTTCATCCTCCTCGCCATCGCGCGGCGAAAGAGTTTCCAATTCCTCGACGGAAGAGCGCAGGTAATCCGCCTCTCGCGCCGCAGCCTCGACTTTTGCGCGATGCGTCTTTAAGGCCCGGTCAGCATCTTTCCAGGTGCGATAGAATGCCTGAACAGCGCGAGCCTCTTCGCTCAGCCCGGCAAAGGCATCCAGCAGAGTGCGGTGCGCATCCGTATCGACAAGCGCACGATCATCATGCTGGCCGTGAATCTCGACCAGCATCTGACCAAGCTGGCGCATCATCTGCACGCTGATGGCCTGATCGTTGATATAGGCCTTGGTGCGCCCGTCGGAAGATTGCACGCGGCGGAAAATCAGGTCGCCATCGTCATCGAGACCGTTTTCGCGCAGGAGAAGCCTTGTCGGATGATTGTTCGGCACCTCGAAAGTCGCGGTGACCTGCCCCTTTTCCTCCCCGTGGCGCACAAGGCCGCCATCGCCGCGGCCGCCAAGCGCCAGCGAGAGACTATCGAGAAGAATGGATTTGCCCGCACCCGTCTCGCCCGTCAACACGGAAAGGCCCGCCTCGAAACCGAGGTCGAGCCTTTCGATGAGAACGATATCGCGAATTGAGAGCTGGACCAGCATGGCCTATGCCCCGTCTCAGGCGCCGATGAGCTTCTTGCCGGCGCGCGAAATCCAGGACCCCTTATTCTCACGCGGCTCCAGGCCCTGGCCCTTCAGCAGCTTGTAGGAATCCGCATACCATTGGCTGTCGGGATAGTTGTTGCCGAGAACGGCAGCCGCAGTCTGCGCTTCGTCCACCAGGCCCATCGCGTAATAGGCTTCCGTCAGACGCGCCAGCGCTTCCTCGATCTGGTTGGTGTTCTGGTACTGCTCGACGACGATGCGGAAACGCGACACGGCGGCGAGATATTCCTTGCGCTCAAGGTAATAACGACCGACCTGCATTTCGCGGCCGGCAAGCTGATCGCGGGCGAAACGGATCTTGGCCTGCGCATCCGCGACATATTCCGAATCGGGATAGTCGTTGACGACCTTGTTCATCGCCTCAACTGTGCGCTGCGCGGCGCGCTGGTCCTGCGTGACGTCGGAAATCTGCTTCGAATAGGCAAGACCGATCATGTACTGAACGTAAGCGGCGTCCTTGGAACGCGGATATTGCCGCAGGAAACGGCTACCGGTGGTGATTGCCACATCGTTCTTGTTGGTGCGCGTGGCAATGAAGGTCTGCATGACAAGCGCCTTCTGGCCCCATTCGGTGAAGGGGTACTGCTTGTCGATCGCCTCGAACTTGCGTGAGGCTTCCGTCATATTGCCTTTGTTCATGTTCGCCAGCGCTTGCTTGTACAGAACGTCAGGCGGATCGGTCTCCACGCCAAGCTTGGTGATGTCGATATCGGGATCGGACTGGCAGGCAGTGACGACGACGCTCGCGCCGACCAACATCAACGAAACGGCGATCCCCCGCATCGTACCCTTCATTGCACCAGACCCTACATGCTTCATTCGACAGTTCCCACTTCCCGCGCAAATACATAAGCATCGGCTTTGTATTGGCGTTCTAGCCATAAAAGCATCCGCAGGGCAACGCAATGATGACGCATTAACGCATTTTTATGGCATCACCCCATGCAATCGCACGATTATCCGGCGATAATTTGCAACTTCCTGCTCCGTCTCACGAAAAAGCCGTCCCGAAGGAGCGGCTTTTTCTGTCAATTGATAGCCTTCAAAAGACCTTACGCGGACCAGGGCGCGAATTCGGGCATATTGACGGCCACAAATTCGCGGGCGCGCACCATCTGGTTGCGTGCGGCCGGAGCCTCTACGATCTCGTAAGCCGTACGGTCGCTCAGCAGGGCCTTCAGCGCATTGGCATTGACCTTGTGACCACCGCGATAAGAACGGTAGCAACCGATGAACTGAGCGCCCGCAAGTGCCAGGTCGCCCACCGCGTCAAGCGTCTTGTGGCGGACGAACTCGTCCTTGGCGTAACGCAGGCCTTCCATGTTGATGACGCTGTTGTCGTCGGAAATGACAACCGAATTCTCAAGCGAGGAGCCCAGTGCATAACCGGCGGCCCAAAGGCGCTCGACATCACGCATAAAGCCGAAAGTACGGGCACGCGACAGTTCGTTCTTGAACGTCTCTGCCGTCAGGTCACCCTTCCAGGACTGCTTGCCGATCAGCGGCGTGTCGAAATCGATGTCGACCTCGAAGCGCGTACCGTCATAGGGACGGAACTCCGCCCAGGACGCACCCGAATCGATACGCACCGGCTTGGTGACCCTGATATAGCGGCGCTTCACGCCAAGGTTCTTGATGCCGACCGATTCGATCGCTTCAATGAAGGGAGCAGAGCTGCCATCCATGATCGGCGCTTCCGGACCGTCTACCTCGACGACAAGGTTGTCGAGGCCCATGGCGTAGATGGCGGCCATGACATGCTCGATCGTCGCTACTGACTGGGAAAGCGAACGGCCAAGCACGGTGCACAGATCGGTATTGCCGACATTGGCAGACACTGCCTTAAGCTCGGTGACGCTGCCATTGTCATGGAGGCGATGGAAGACGATGCCCGTTCCAGCTTCTGCGGGCTGGAACGTCATCGAGACCGGATTGCCGGAATGCACGCCAATGCCTTTAAGCTGAACGGCATGTGCGATAGTTGTCTGAAATCCGAGCAGTCCGATAGTCATTAGTGTATGCCTTTTTTGCAAACCGCGCCGCTTGGGGCCAGCGCCGTTCAAGTTTTCAAGCCGGGTTTTAACGACCGGCGAAGTCAGTCTGTTCCTTTACCCAGCCTCATACATACGCACATGTACGTGCCACGACAAATCACTGTTCGTTTCGGATTGTTACATGCGTAAGTAGCTGATAACGCTAATTAATTTAGTGTTAATGACGTAAAATAAACAAAACGCCCGGATCGTCGGATCCGGGCGTTTCGAGAGGCTAATGGAATCGCCCTCAGTTGGACTGGCGGCGCAGGAAGGCCGGGATTTCCAGCTGGTCATCATCGTGGTGGCTGGACGATGCAGGCGTTGCACGGCCGTGATCGTCGAGCTGGCCGCGACGGGGTGCGTAGAGGCTTGCTTCCGGCGAAAGCGGTGCGCGGCGCTGCGGCGCCATGCTCGGCGCATCCATCATGTCGGAAGGAACTTCTTCTTCTTCGCGGCGACCAAGCGAGTTGGTTATGCGCTTCAGAAGACCCATCGGGCCACGCTCTTCCTGGGCAGCAGGAGCGGCATGGGTGCGGTGGTCCAGCTCGGCCTTCACGACCGGCGGGAAGTCTTCGACCTTCGGCATGCGAACCGGCTCAGGCTGGCGGGCAACCGGTGCAGGTTCCTGATAGACGGGAGCCTGCGGCTGCTGCATGCGCGGTGCCGGAGCAGCATGCTGTTCCGGAGCGTGATAGACCGGTGCCGGAGCAACCGGAGCCGGAGCGGCCTGCTGAACCGGCTGGGCCGGACGGAGCGCCGCCGGTGCTTCAGCCGGAGAGGATGCGAACAGCTTGCTCTGCGGACGGAAGTCCTGGGCCGGCTGCTGATGTGCGGCAAAACCGAGTTCACGTTCCATTTCGGCCTCAGCCGAACGGATGGTCTGGGCGATCGGGTCTACGGCCTTCGGTGCCTGCGAAACTGCAGCAGGCTGTACTGCGGCCGGAGCGGGAGCAACGGCCGCGGAAGGACGGATAAGCGGCTTTGCAGCGGCGGCTGCGGCGCGCATTTCGGCAACGTTCTGTTCGCCGACGCCTGCAACGCGGTCAATGCCGGTTGCAACGACGGAGACGCGGATGAGGCCCTCAAGCGCTTCATCGAAGGTTGCGCCGAGGATGATGTTCGCATCCGGATCAACTTCTTCGCGAATACGGGTCGCAGCTTCGTCGACTTCGAACAGGGTGAGGTCGCGACCGCCGGTGATGGAGATCAAGAGGCCCTGTGCACCCTTCATCGAGGTTTCGTCGAGCAGCGGGTTGGCGATCGCCGCTTCCGCAGCCTGCATTGCGCGGCCCGGACCGGAAGCCTCGCCGGTGCCCATCATCGCGCGGCCCATTTCGCGCAT
Source organism: Agrobacterium sp. CMT1 (assembly GCF_037203725.1). NCBI lineage: Bacteria > Pseudomonadati > Pseudomonadota > Alphaproteobacteria > Hyphomicrobiales > Rhizobiaceae > Agrobacterium > Agrobacterium sp. CMT1. Next base: position 462,514 of record NZ_JBBCAR010000003.1, on the reverse strand, counting down.
GACCGAACGGACGTCGGCGAAGTCGAGGTTGATGAGACCTTCCTTCACCATCAGGTCGGTAATGCAGGCAACGCCGGAATAGAGAACCTGGTCGGCCATGGCGAAGGCGTCCGCAAAGGTCGTCTTGTCATTGGCAATACGGAAGAGGTTCTGGTTCGGAATGACGATCAGAGTATCGACGGACTTCTGCAGTTCCTCGATGCCCTGTTCGGCAAGACGCATGCGGCGGCCGCCTTCGAAGTGGAAAGGCTTGGTGACGACGCCAACCGTCAGGATGCCCTTGTTGCGCGCAGCCTGCGCGACAACAGGAGCAGCACCGGTGCCGGTGCCGCCGCCCATGCCGGCGGTGACGAAGCACATGTGGGTGCCGTTCAGATGGTCGATGATCTCGTCGATGCATTCTTCAGCGGCAGCGCGCCCGACTTCCGGCTGGGAACCGGCGCCGAGACCTTCAGTGACGTTGACGCCGAGCTGAATGACCCGATCTGCCTTCGTCATGGTCAGCGCCTGGGCATCCGTGTTGGCGACAACGAAGTCGACGCCCTGGAGGCCAGCCGTGATCATGTTGTTGACAGCGTTACCACCACCGCCACCGACACCGAAGACGGTGATGCGTGGCTTCAGCTCTGTGATATCAGGCTTCTGCAGCTGTATCGTCATTTTAACATTCCTTCTTTCTCTGGCCGCATCGCCCCGCTGGCCGATTCTTGAAACTCAACTCTGAAACCTCCGGCTTGCGCCCCGAGGCTACTCAAAAACTCTCTTTCAGCCATTGCCCCACCCGGGCTATCCGGCCGCTACCGTTACCAAACGGCGAGAACATTCCGCCTTGCGCCGCATGAATTTCGATGTCCGCCACCTGCGGATAGATCATCAGTCCGCAGGCGGTTGAAAATGCCGGGCCCTTTGCCGCGACCGGAAGACCAGCCACGCCCATGGGGCGGCCGATGCGAACGTTGCGGGCAAGAATGCGCCGCGCCGTTTCCGGCAGCCCCGTCAGCTGGCTTGCACCGCCGGTCAGGACGACGCGCTTGCCGACGATGGGGCTGAAGCCGGACTTCTGGATACGATCACGAATCAATTCCAGCGTCTCTTCGATACGCGCCCGCACGATGCGGGTAACCAATGCTCTTGAAACTTGCGATGGTTGATCGCGATCATCTTCGCCAATCGGCGGGATCGAAATCATGTCGCGCTCATCCGCGCCATTCAGCAAAGCCGAACCATGCACCACCTTCAGTCTCTCCGCATCTTCGATTCGTGTCGAGAGGCCTCGTGCAAGATCTGTCGTAACGTGATGGCCGCCAAGGCCGATCGCGTCCGTATGGATGAGCCGGCCCTCGGCAAAAACCGAGATCGTCGTCGTGCCGCCGCCCATGTCGATGGCGGCGCAGCCGAGTTCGACTTCATCGTCCACCAGTGCTGCTAGACCGCTGGCATAGGGCGTCGCGACCATGCCCTCGACGGACAGATGCGCGCGGTTGACGCAAAGTTCGAGGTTCTTCAGCGCCGTGCGTTCGACAGTCACCACATGCATGTCAACGCCGAGAAGATCGCCGTACATCGACAGCGGATCGCGGATACCACGCTCGCCATCCAGCGAATAGCCCGTCGGCAGCGAATGCAGGATCGCCCGGTCCTGACGCATGGACTGCTGGCTTGCCGCCACCAGAACCTTGCGCAGATCGCTTGCTTCCACTTCCTGCCCGCCGAGATCGATGCTCGCGGTGTAGATATCGCTTGCTAGTCTTCCTGCCGAAACATTGACGATCAGGCTGTCGACGGTCAGGCCCGCCATGCGCTCAGCCGCATCGACTGAAAGACGAATGACGCCTTCCAGCGCGTCGAGGTCAGCAATCACGCCAGACTTCACGCCGCGCGAACGCTGGTGGCCGATGCCGATGATTTCGACCTTGTGGGTGCGGCCAGGCAGGATTTCGCTTTCCTGACGGGGCGTCAGCCGGCCGATCATGCACACGACCTTGGTCGAGCCGATGTCGAGCACCGAAACGATGTGGCTGCGTTTGGAAGAAAGCGGCTTCAGACGAGGCAGACCGAAATGGGAAGAACCGAAAAAGCTCATGTGTTCTTCTCCGCTTTCTTGAGAGCCTTGGTGCGCGCATCGACGGCAGCCTGGCGGCGTTCGGCGGCACCTTCGGTCAGCTGGATCGTTGTACGGTCGGACAGGCGCAGGTCCACGGCAGCGACATCGCGCGACAGAACTTTCTCTTCCAGATCGAGCCGCGCGAGCAATTGCAGCGCCTGCGGCAGGTTTTCTTCTGGCAGCTTGACGACGATGCCGTTGTCGAGATGCAGGTCCCAGCGGCGGCCGGCGATACGCACGTAGGCTCGGACGCGGCTGCGGATTTCCGGCCAGTCAGCCAGCTGCTCGACGAAACCGGCAGCACCGGTTTCCGCGTCGCGGCCGACGAAAAGCGGCAGCGAGGCAAACTTGTTGTCACGCAGCGGCGCGATGACACTGCCGCTCTTTTCGATCAGCGACAGCTCCGAGCCGTGCTGCCAGATGCCAAAAGCCTCACGCTCCTTCAGACGAACCTCGACCGTCTTCGGATAGATCTTGCGGATATCGACATCCTCAACCCAGGGAAGCTGCACCAGCTTGCGGCGCGCGGCGTCGATGTCGAGCGCGATCAGGGACGTGCTGCCATCGAGACCGAGAAGCTGGAAGACATCGATTTCGGAGGTCTGCAGGTTGCCGGAGACCTTCACGTCCTCAACGGCGAAACCGGCCGCGGAGGTCGTTGCCTGCGTGACGATATTCGTATGGCCGCCGAGTGACATGCCATAAAGCCCGGTCGCCGCATAAAAGGCGACGGCCGCAATCGTACCGGTATGGGCGGGAATGTGGATACGTCCGGTCGCAAGGCTGACGCCGAAACGCACGACGCGACGCAGCGGACGCGGCAACACCATGCGATCGTCGGCACTGGCCGCCGCCGCGAATTGCTCGCGCTTTCTTGCCGTCGACTTTTTGCCGATCACCGCAAACACGAAGCGTCCTCCACCATCCAGCTGACAAGGTTACCAAAGGAGCGGCCAGCATGGGCCGCCATTTCAGGCACCAGGGAGGTCGGCGTCATGCCCGGCTGCGTATTCACTTCAAGCCAGATAACTTCGCCATCTTCTGAGAAACGGTCGTCGTAACGAAAGTCTGAACGGCTTACGCCACGGCACCCGATCGCCCGATGCGCCATAACCGCCAGTGTTTGAATTTTTTGGTAAATTTTCGGTGAAATTTCTGCGGGAATGACATGTTTCGAGCCACCAGCAGCGTATTTCGCATCGTAATCATAGAAATTGTGACCGAGCGGCACCACTTCGGTGACGCCCAGCGCCTCGCCGTCGAGCACCCCGCAGGTCAGTTCGCGGCCATGGATATAACGCTCGACCATGACATGGTCGCCGTATTTCCATTCAGAGGACGTGAGTATCTGCGGCGGGTGCGACTGGTCTTCCTTGACGATAACGACGCCGAAGCTCGAGCCTTCGCGCACCGGCTTCACCACATAAGGCGGCGCCAGCGGATGTTCGCTGGTGAAATCGAAGCGGTTCATGACTCGCTCGGCGGCGACAGGAATGCCGGCAGCAGCAGCAACCTTCTTGGCCTGCGCCTTGTCCATGGCAAGCGCCGAGGCGAGCACGCCGGAATGGGTATAGGGAATGGCGAGATATTCGAGGATGCCCTGAATGGTGCCGTCTTCGCCGAAGGGCCCATGCAGCGCGTTGAAAGCGATGTCCGGGCGCAGCGCATCAAGCACGGCGGCGACATCGCGGCCGACATCGACACGGGTGACCTTGTAGCCCTCGCCTTCCAGAGCCTGCGCGCAAGCGTTGCCCGACGACAGGCTGACCGGCCGCTCCGACGAAAATCCACCCATAAGAACAGCTACGTGCTTGCCGCTCATCGATACCTCTGACACCAACTCTCCGTTACGGACCACGCTCCTAACCGACCGGATTTCACGAACGGTGATTCTGGCACATGACCCTTGAGACCAGTTAAACGCCATTAAGGTTAATGAATCGTTTACTTTCGTTAACCGCCGCGCCCAACATGCCGAGTTTGTTAAAGAATCAGCATTGATCCGAATTCCCTCCTTGGAATCAGAGAGTTGCGCGGAATGCAACATGCAGGTTTTCAATGATCGGAAATAAAACGACGCCGGCGCGTCTGCTGCTGCGCGACAAAGGCAAGGCCGAAACGTTAACAGACAGCATTATTCCCCAGGCAAATTATCTGCGGTTTCAGGGTTTTAAAACCGCGGCCTGAATCAGTCTCTCAATCGACAAACATTCTCCGAGGCCGTGACCACACGTGTCGCCCTGATGGATCACATTATCTGCATTATTTCTTTTTTAGCATTCCATAAGAACAAAAATTGCGTTAACGCAGATGTCGCCTCCCAAGGCATGACATTGCAATCATCCAAAATGGAACCAATACCATGACCGACGCGATATCTCCGGTATCGCCGACCGCTGACAATTCGAACGCTGTAAAGACAAATTCGCCTGCACGAGTTCTCACTGCCAGTCTGGTCGGTACGACCATCGAGTTTTTCGATTTCTACGTTTATGCCACGGCCGCAGTGCTCGTGTTCCCGACATTGTTCTTCCCGAACAATGATCCGATGACGGCGCTTCTGGCGTCCTTCGCAACCTTCTCCATCGCCTTTTTCGCCCGCCCCCTCGGCGCCGTGGTCTTCGGCCACTATGGCGACCGCGTTGGCCGCAAGACGACGCTTGTCGCGGCGCTGCTGACCATGGGTGTCTCGACGGTCGTGATCGGCCTGCTGCCGTCCTATGAGACGGCCGGCGTTCTGGCGCCGCTGCTGCTCGCACTTTGCCGCTTCGGCCAGGGCTTCGGTCTTGGTGGCGAATGGGGCGGTGCCGTCCTGCTCGCGACGGAAAACGCCCCTCCCGGCAAGCGCAGCTGGTACGGCATGTTCCCGCAGCTTGGCGCACCCGTCGGCCTGTTCCTCTCGTCAGGCGTGTTCTGGATCCTGCTGCACTTCATGTCGCAGGAAGCGCTTCTCAGCTGGGGCTGGCGCATTCCCTTCGTCGCCTCGATCATCCTGATCGCTGTCGGCATGTGGGTTCGCCTGTCGATCACCGAAACGCCCGACTTCCAGAAGGCCATCGAAAAGGAAGAACGTGTGGCCGTGCCGGTTGCGGAACTGTTCCGCAACCACAAGCGCAGCCTCGTGCTCGGCACCTTTGTGGCGCTCGCCACCTTCGTGCTCTTCTACATCGGCACGGCCTATCTGCTGTCCTACAACGTCAAGGTCCTGAAAATTCCGTTCCTCGACGCGCTGGAAGTGCAGATCCTCGGCTCCGTCGTTTTCGGTATCTTCATTCCGATCGCCGGCAAGCTTGCGGAAAAATTCGGTCGCCGCGAAATTTTGATCCTGACGACAGTGCTGATCGGCCTGTTCTCCTTCCTGCTGCCCGGCCTGATGACCGGCAGCGAAGGCTCGATCTTCGTCTTCGCGGCTCTCGCGATGATGCTGATGGGCATGACCTACGGCCTGATCGGAACGGCGCTCGCCGCCCCCTTCCCGACCCGCGTCCGCTATACCGGCTCTTCGATCACCTTCAACATGGCCGGCATCTTCGGCGCGTCGCTGGCGCCTTACATCGCCACATGGCTGCAGGTGAACTACGGCATGGGCTATGTCGGCTATTACCTCTGCGTATCCGCGCTCATCACGCTCGCCTGCATTCTTCTGTCCCGCAAGGACGAAGTCTGAGTCCATAGATACCGACAGTAACAAAAAGCCCGCGAAACGAGAGTTTCGCGGGCTTTAATGTGTTTACATCTTAGCAAGGCCGACTGGCATCAAGCCCCCAGAAAAGGCTCCACTTCACGACCGGGCATGAACAGCCCGAGCCGCTTGATTTCCCATTCCAGCCGGATGCCCGATTTGTCAAACACGCGCTTGCGGATGGTCTCGCCTAGATATTCCAGATCGTAACCGGTCGCATGGCCGGTATTGATCATGAAATTGCAATGCAGTGATGACATCTGCGCGCCGCCGATCACAAGACCACGACCGCCCGCCTCATCGATAAGCTCCCATGCGGAATGACCTTCGGGGTTCTTGAAGGTCGAGCCGCCGGTCTGTTCGCGGATTGGCTGCACGGTTTCGCGGTGATGACGCACCGCATCCATATCGGCGCGGATTTTCGCCTTGTCCTCGGGATAGCCCTCGAAGAGCGCACCGGTGAAGATCAGGCCTGCGTCGGCGCCGGAATGGCGATAGCTGTAGCCCATATCGGCATTGGAAAGCACATGCTGGTTGCCCTGACGGTCGACCGCATAGACTTCCACGACACGTTCACGCGTCTCGCCGCCGTTTGCGCCCGCATTCATGCGCAGCGCTCCGCCGATGGAGCCCGGAATACCGTAATAGAAGTGGAAGCCGCCAATGCCATTATCCATGGCCATGGCTGCAATATGCTTGTCCGGGCAGATCGCGCCCGCCTTGATGCGGTTTTCACCGGCAAGCTCCACCTGACCGAAGCCCTTGGCGGACAGGCGCACGACCACGCCCGGAATACCGCCGTCACGCACCAGAAGGTTCGAGCCGACGCCAACCACGGTCAGCGGCACATCTTCCGGCAGAATTTTCAGGAAGGCAATCAGATCATCCGTATCGTGCGGCTGGAACATCACCTCCGCAAGACCGCCGGCTCTGAACCACGTCACGCGGTCCATAGGCGCATCCGGTGTCAGACGTCCCCGCAATTCCTTTACCCCGTCGCCGAGCCTCCCCAGCAATTTAACCCCATCGACCTGTCTCATTCAGACTTTCCTGATATGCTCTTCAATTCCGAAGGCAGCGACGCTGCCCATTGCGTGATATTCCCAGCCCCCAAGAGAACCACGAAATCACCCGGATTCGCAATGGCTGCGACCTGTGACGCAAGGTCCTCCCGCTTTTCGAGGAAACGCGCGTCACGGTGGCCAGCGGCCTTGATGGCCGAAACCAGCGCTTCGGAGCTTGCGCCTTCGATGGGATCTTCGCCCGCTGCATAAACCGGAGCAAGAAGAATCGTATCGGCATCGTTGAAACAATGCGCGAAATCATCAAACAGGCTCGAAAGACGGCTGTAGCGGTGGGGCTGGTGCACGGCGATGATGCGGCCCTTGCAGGCTTCCCGCGCCGCCTTCAGCACGGCCTTGATCTCGACCGGGTGGTGACCGTAATCGTCAAAAACCTGCACCCCGTTGGCTTCGCCCGTCAGCGTGAAACGTCGCTTGACACCACCGAAGGAGGCAAGCCCCTTCTTGATGTCGGCTTCCGAGATGCCGAGACGATTGGCAACCGCGATTGCCGCTGTCGCATTCGAAACGTTATGGCGGCCGGGCATCGGCAGGACGAGGTCCTTGAAAGAGAAAATCTTGCCGGTGCGGCGACGGCGGATTTCCACGTCGAAGACCGAGCGCGTACCGTCGATGCGGACATTCGAAAACCGCACGTCGGCCTGCGGGTTCTCGCCATATGTGATGACCTTGCGGTCTTCGATGCGGCCAACCAATGCCTGCACTTCGGGATGATCGAGGCACATGACGCCGAAACCATAGAAAGGCACGTTCTCGACGAACTGACGGAATGCGGCGCGTACGGCGTCGAAATTGCCGTAATGGTCGAGATGTTCCGGATCGATATTGGTGATGACGGCGACGTCAGCCGGCAGCTTCAGGAAAGTGCCGTCGGACTCGTCGGCCTCCACCACCATCCACTCACCCTCACCCATGCGGGCATTGGTGCCATAGGCATTGATGATGCCGCCATTGATGACGGTCGGGTCGAGATTGCCGGCTTCCAGGAGCGTGGCGACCATGGAGGTCGTCGTCGTTTTGCCGTGCGTGCCGCCGATGGCGATGGCGTTACGGAAGCGCATCAGCTCGGCCAGCATTTCCGCGCGGCGCACGATCGGCAGGTGCTTTTCCCGCGCGGCGACGAGCTCCGGATTGTTCTTCTTGATCGCGGTCGAAACGACGACGACCTCTGCATCGCCGATATTGTCAGCCGTGTGGCCCACAAAAACCTCGATGCCCTTGTCACGCAGACGCTGCACATTGGCGCTGTCGGCCTGGTCCGATCCCTGCACCCGGTGGCCGAGATTGTGAAGCACTTCGGCAATGCCGCTCATGCCGATCCCGCCTATGCCGATGAAATGCACAAGGCCTATGGCTTTCGGCATCTTCATGCCCCAACTCCTTCAATATTCTTCTTGAATTCCTGTACGGACCGGCCGGAGGCAATCGCCTCCACCAGATCGGCCAGCACATCCGCCGCGTGCGGTTTGCCGGTTGCCTTCGCCGCCGCCGCCGTTGCGGAAAGCCGCTCGGGTTCGGCAAGCGCCGAGGACAGCAGGCCGGAGAGCTTCTGCGGCGAGAGCTCCGCCTGCTTGATGACGCTTGCCCCACCCGCCGCCGAAAGCGCAGCCGCGTTCGCCGCCTGATCATGATCCAGCGCATGCGGATAAGGCACGAGGATCGACGGACGGCCGATCACCGAAAGCTCCGATACCGTCGAAGCGCCCGAGCGGCTGATGACCAGATCGGCCTCGCCGATACGCGACGCCATATCGCCGAAGAAAGGCGAAACATCCGCCTTCACGCCGAGCTTCTGGTAGGACGCGATGACGCTGTCCTTGTCTTCCGGCCGCGCCTGCTGGGTGACGACGATGCGCTTGCGCTGCTCGTCTTTCAGGAGGCAGATTGCGGCGGGTACCGCGCTCGAGAAAAACTGTGCGCCCTGGCTGCCGCCAAAGACGACGAGCCGGAAAGGCTCGCCTGTCTGCGAGGCGGTGTAGGGTATTTCAGAGGCGGCCAGCACCGCTGGGCGCACCGGATTGCCGGTCGCGACGGTCTTCTCGGAATATTGACCATTGGCGGGCGGCAGGAAGCCGCCGGCAATTGCCTTTACCCGCCCGGCAAGTGCCTTGTTGGCGCGGCCCATCACGGCGTTCTGTTCGTGAATGATCGACGGCACTCCAAGCCCGGTGGAGGCCAGCAGCGGCGGCACGGTGGGATAACCGCCGAAACCGACAACCGCGACCGGCTTCAGTTTTGCGACCAGCCGACGCGCCGCGCGCAGGCCAACCCAGAGCTTCCAGAGCGAACCCGCCACGGAAATTGGGTTTTTGGAGCCGATGGTGGCAGACGGAACCACATGAATTTCATCTGCCGGAAACTTGCCCGCATAACGCTCGGCGCGGCTGTCGGTGACGAGATGCACCTGATAACCGCGTGCCTTCAGCGTATGCGCCAGCGCTTCTGCCGGAAACACATGGCCGCCGGTTCCACCGGCGGCAAGAAGAACAATACCCTTGCTCATGATCGTTTACTCCGCGGGAACGCCGGAACCAACGCGGAAGAAACTCCGCTCCTGCGCCCGCTTTTCAGGTCTGTGGCGTGTCAATGCCAGAAGGAAACCGGCGGTCACGCATATCGCCATCATTGACGAACCACCATAGGAAATCAGCGGCAAGGTCATGCCCTTGGCAGGCATCAGTTCCAGATTGACGCCGATATTGATCATCGACTGCATGCCGATCTGCAGCACAAGGCCAGCCACGGCGAAGCGGCAGAAATCGTCCTTTTCCTTGAAGGCGTGCGACAGGCCGCGCAGCACGATGAAGGCGAAGATTGCGACGAGGAACATGCAGAAAACGATGCCGAATTCTTCCGCAGCCACCGAAAAGATGAAGTCGGTATGGCTATCGGGAATGATGCGCTTGACGATACCTTCGCCCGGCCCGCGACCGAACCAGTCGCCGCGAATGATCGCTTCGCGTGCGGTATCAACCTGGAACGTATCACCCTCACCCGTCCAGAACCGGTCGATACGGCCGGCCACGTGCGGCAGCATGAGGTAGGCGGAGATGATGCCGCCGACGCCGAGACCACCGAGCATGATGATCCAGAACCACGGCACACCTGCCATGAAGAACATGCCGCCCCAGACAACGGAGGTCAGAATGGTCTGGCCGAAGTCAGGCTGGGCGATGAGAAGTGCGGCCACGATTCCGAAGGTGATGATCGCAAAGAGATTGCCCGGAATTTCCGGATGGCGCGCCCGCTCTGCAAAAAGCCATGCGCAGACGATGACGAAAGCCGGCTTCATGAATTCCGACGGCTGGATCGAGAAAGTGCCGATGGAAATCCACCGCCGCGCGCCCTTCACCTCGATGCCGAAGAACAGTGCAAAGATCATCATCAGCAGCGAGGCGATCAGCATGATGACCGCCACGCGGCGCACCTGGCGCGGCGACAGGAAGGACAAGCCGACCATGATCGCCAGCGATGGCACCATGAACATGGCCTGACGCTCAACGAAAAAGAAGCTGTTGAGGCCGATACGCTCGGCAACGGCCGGCGACGCCGCGAAGGACAGCATCAGGCCGATGCCCATCAGCGCGATGAATGCCGCCAGAAAGAAACGGTCGATGGTCCAGAACCATTCCGCGACCGGACCGCGATCAACTCGGCTTACCATGGCCTTCAGCCCCCTTTTCCAGAGTGAACGAGCATCGTCATGCCATCGAGCGCCGCGACCTGCGCGACAAACGAATCACCTCTGACTTCAAAGTTCTTATATTGATCGAAGCTTGCGCAAGCCGGGGACAACATCACGATATTGCCGGGCGTCGCGTCTTTTTCCGCATCCGCCGCCGCATGCTGCACGGCCTTGTCCAGGGTGCCGGATATTTCATAGGGCACCGCTTCACCGAGCGTCGCTGCAAATTCCGCCGCCGCCTCGCCGATCAGATAGGCTTTTGCAATGCGCGGGAAAAGCGGTGAAAGGCTGGTAATCCCGCCGGCCTTCGGCAGACCGCCGGCAATCCAGTAAATGCGGTCAAAGCTCGAAAGCGCAGGTGCCGCCGCATCTGCATTGGTGGCCTTGCTGTCATTGACGAAGGTGACATTGCCGCGTCGGCCAACCGGCTGCATGCGATGCTTGAGGCCGGGGAAGGATTTGAGACCTGCACGAACTTCATCCTCGGAAACACCGACTGCGAGGCAGGCCGCAATTGCCGCCGCCGCATTTTGCGCATTGTGGCTGCCGCGAAGCGTCTGGATACCATCGAGATCAACCAGTAACGACGAAGTTCCCCCATGCGCCCGCAGGATGCGGCTGCCCTCGGCATAAAGACCTTCGGAAACGACATTGCGCTTGGAAATGCGCTCAACCCTGACGCCGGCACGCTCAACGCGATCGGCAATCAGCGTCGAGTAGCTGTCGTCGACACCGACAATCGCCGTGCCGCTGCCAGCAACAAGCCGTTCCTTGACGTCGGCATAGTGCTGCATCGTGCCATGCCGGTCGAGATGATCGGGAGTGAGGTTGAGAAGAATGCCGGCAGTCGGATTGATCGTGGGTGCCAGGTCAATCTGGTAGGATGAGCACTCAACAACGTAGAAGCGCTGCGCCTTAGGCGGATCGAGGCTCAGTACCGCCGTACCGATATTGCCGCCAAGCTGCGTATCGCGACCAGCCGATTTCAGAATATGTGCGATCAGCGCCGTGGTGGTCGACTTGCCGTTGGTCCCGGTAATCGCAATGAAGGGGCAATCCGGCGCGTGGGCACGACGTTCTCGGACAAAGAGCTCGATATCGCCGATGATCTCGACGCCGGAGGCTTTCGCCAGATCGACGGACCAGTGCGGCTTCGGATGCGTCAGCGGCACGCCCGGTGCCAGCACGAAGGAGGAGAAACTCGACCAGTCAATCGTCCGAAGATCCGCCGTCTTGATGCCCTCGGCCTCGGCCTTTGCGACGCTGTCGGGATTATCATCGAAAGCCACGACGTCGGCACCGCCGGCGACCAGCGCCCGGGCCGTGACAAGACCCGAACCGCCGAGCCCGAAAAGAGCGACTTTCTTACCCTTAAACGACGTGACCGGGATCATCGCTCACCTCAGCTTCAGGGTAGCGAGGCCAAGCAGCGCGAGGCCAACGGAAATGATCCAGAAACGGATGACCACCTGGCTTTCCGTCCAGCCCTTTTTCTCGAAATGGTGATGGATCGGCGCCATCAGGAAGACGCGCCTGCCGGTGCGCTTGAACCAGAAGACCTGGATGATGACCGACAGGGTTTCCATGACGAAGAGGCCGCCGACGATGACCATGACGATCTCGTGCTTGGTGGCGACTGCGATGGAGCCGATCAGGCCACCCAGCGCGAGCGAACCCGTATCGCCCATGAAGATGGCCGCGGGCGGCGCATTAAACCACAGAAAACCGAGGCCGGCACCGATAACGGCGCCGACAATAACGGCGAGTTCACCCGTTCCGGGCACGAAATTGATCTGCAGGTAATTGGCAAAAACGGCGTTACCGGCGAGATAGGCGATCACACCGAAAGTGGCGGCCGCGATCATGACCGGCACGATGGCGAGACCGTCGAGACCGTCGGTCAGGTTCACCGCATTCCCCGCGCCGACGATGACGAAAGCACCGAACAGCACGAAGAAATAACCGAGATTGATCACAAATTCCTTGAAGAAGGGAAAAGCGATGGAGCTGCCGAGCGTGCCGCCATGCGGTGCCGAGGCAAGCGCCATCTTCATCATGAAAAACACGGCAATCGCCGCGATCAGGAATTCGATGCCGAGACGAGCCTTGCCGGAAAAACCCTTGTCGCTCTGTTTCGTCACTTTCAGATAATCGTCATAGAAGCCGATGGCTCCGAAACCAAGCGTCACCATTAGAACGGCGACGACATAGACATTCGACAGGTCGCCCCAGAGCAGCGAACCGCCGAGAATGCCGGCGAGGATCATCAAGCCGCCCATGGTCGGGGTGCCGGCCTTCTTGAAATGCGTCTGCGGTCCATCGGCGCGGATCGGCTGGCCTTTGCCCTGGCGCACGCGCAGCGAATTGATGATGGCCGGTCCAAACAGGAAGACGATCAACGCAGAGGTGAACATCGCCGCCCCCGCCCGGAAGGTGATGTACCGGAACAGGTTGAAGATTTGAATTTTATCCGACAGTTCGACGAGCCAGATCAGCATAATTGCCCTTTCAAAAGGCTATTTCAGACTTGGCGTTCCGTCTCGGGGAATGCCGGATACTTGTCAAGCAGGGCGGCGACAATCTTGCCGAAACCAAGCCCAAGTGACGATTTTACCATCAGCGCGTCTCCCGGTTGCACCCATTGCAGGGCGAAATCGGTGAGTTCCGCCGTCGTCGGGAACCAGATGACGGTGACGCTATCAGGCAGCGCGTCGCGCAAAGCGGCCATCGCCTCGCCCGCCAGCCACACATGTTCGATACCCGCCGCAAGCAATGGCCCGGCCAATTCCTCATGTAGTTGCGCCGAAAATTCGCCCATCTCCAGCATGTCGCCGAGGACGGCAACGCGACGGCCATGGCCCTGCGTCGGCGTTTCCGCCAGCAACGCGATCGACGCCCGCATGGAGGCAGGATTGGCGTTGTAGCTTTCATCGATCAGAAGGAAGGAGCCGCCGTTGATCTGCAGATGGTGGCGCTGGCCACGCCCCTTCACCGCCTCAAGCGATCCCAGCGCTTCGAAAGCACGGTCGAGATTAGCGCCCGTGATCGCCACGGCGCCAAGTACCGCCATCGCATTGTCCGCAATGTGCCGGCCCGGAATGTTGAGATGCAGCTCGCTGGTTTCGCCGTTCAGGATCGCCCAGATCGTCGAGCCAGTCGTCGTGCTCTCGAAATCCGCGAGGCGGAAATCCGCCTTGGCATGCTGACCGAAGGTCAGGATGTGTTCGATGCCCTGCTCCTGCGCCGCCTCTTCAAGCTGCTCGAACTGGGCATTGTCGCGGTTGAGGATGACGGAACCGCCCTGCTCCACGCCCTCGAAAATCTCCGCCTTGGCGGCGGCGATCTCTTCGATGTTGTTGAAGTTGCCGAGATGGGCAGGCGCGATGGTGGTAATGATCGCCACATGCGGGCGGACCATCTTCACCAAAGGCCGGATTTCGCCGGAATGGTTCATGCCGATTTCGAACACGCCGAATTCAGTATCGGCGGGCATGCGGGCAAGCGTCAGCGGAACACCCCAATGGTTGTTGAAGGAAGCCACCGCCGCATGCACCCGGCCCGATGGCGCGAGCGCCTGCCGCAGCATTTCCTTCGTCGTCGTCTTGCCGACCGAGCCCGTCACCGCGATGATGCGCGCCGATGTTCTTTGACGCGCCGCGATGGCAAGCTTGCCAAGGGCTGCAAGAACATCTTCGACCACGATCATCGGCACCGTCAGGCGGCCGAGCGCTGGCAGCTTGGCTTCAGCAACGACCAGAAGTCCTGCCCCGTTGGCAACCGCGAAACTCGTATAGTCGTGACCGTCGACACGATCACCCTTGATGGCGAAGAAAGCTTCACCCGGCTTCACCGTCCGGCTGTCGATGGAAATGCCGGTGATTCCTGTCGGCAGGTTGCCCACCGGGCGTCCTGCGGTGATGGCGATCATATCGGCGACTGTCCATAACCAGCTCAAATTTTCGATCCTTCCAGCGCTGCCAGTGCAGTGCGCACCTGTTCATGATCGGAAAAAGGCAGTGTCACGGAGCCAACGATCTGCCCTTCTTCATGCCCTTTGCCCGCGACGATCAGCGTATCGCCATGCGACAGCATCGACACCGCATGGCGGATCGCCTCGGACCTGTCGCCAATTTCCAGAGCGCCGGGCGCCGCCGCCATCACCTCGGAGCGGATCGTCGCCGCGTCTTCCGAGCGCGGATTGTCGTCCGTGACGATGACGATGTCGGAAAGACGGGTCGCGACCTCGCCCATGATCGGGCGTTTGCCCTTGTCGCGGTCGCCGCCGCAGCCGAACACGGTGATGATGCGGCCGGAGGTGAAGGGCCGGACCGAGGTCAGCACGTTTTCCAGCGCATCGGGCTTATGGGCGTAATCCACATAGGCAAGCGCGCCGTTTTTCGTCTGTCCCACTAATTCGAGACGGCCGGCAGCGCCGACAAGCTTTTCGAGCGCCTTGAGCGCCGTTGCGGCGGCAACACCCGTCGACATGGCAAGACCGGCGGCAACAAGCGCATTGGCCACCTGGAAATCACCCGCCAGCGGGATATCGACTTCATGGATGACGCCGTCATGATGCACTTCGATCATCTGCTTGTGGCGGAAATGCTCGACGCGCTTCAAAGCGAGATATTGCCCGTTCCGTCCGACGGTGCGGACATCGAGACCCGCTTCGCGCGCCGCATGAACCGCCTTGTCCGACCAAGAATCGTCGGCGAAGATCACGGCGGGAGCGCCTTTTTCCATCAGCGTATCGAAAAGCCGCATCTTCGCGGCCATGTAATCCTCGACGGTCGGATGGTAATCCATATGGTCGCGGCCAAGATTGGTAAAGCCGGCGGCAGAAAGGCGCACGCCATCGAGGCGGCGCTGGTCGAGACCGTGGCTGGAAGCTTCCATCGCCGCGTGGGTGACGCCCTCGCTCGCAAGCTCGGCCAGAAGCGCATGCAGCGTCACCGGATCGGGCGTCGTCAGCGCGCCATAATCCTCCCGGCCGGGAGCGATGACGCCGGTTGTGCCGATCTGGGCTGCGGCATGGCCGGCGAAAGCCCAGATCTGCCGCACGAAGGAAGCAACCGAGGTCTTTCCCGCGGTGCCGGTGACGGCGACCATGGTTTCCGGTTGTTTTCCGTAAAAGCGGGAGGCGGCAAGGGAGAGATAAAGGCGTGGGTCGGTCACGACCAGAACCGGCACTTCGGCTTCCACCGCGTGCCCGGAAACAACGGCAACGGCCCCCTTGGCAACCGCGTCCTTCACATAGGTCGCACCATCAGCCTTGGTGCCAGAAACCGCAACGAACAGGCTGCCCGGCGCAGCCTTGCGGCTGTCTGCGGTGATCCCCCCGATTTCGATCGCCCCGATCTCAGACAGGAGCAATTCTTTCAATTCCGGAAACGCATTTCCGGATATATCTCGCAAATTCATCGACTGTTTCCGTCTTGTCCCCCCGGCACGAATCGCCGGAACATCATAAGCTAACAATCAATAAGACACGAGCAAGGCCGAGCCATCCTTGCCGAACTTCGGCTTCACACCCAGCACCGCCGCCGTGCGGCTGATGATATCGTGCACCATGGGTGCTGCGGACGTGCCGGCGAGTGCCGCGCCATTGCCCTTATCGGTCTTCGGTTCATCGATGAAGGACAGCACCACATATTGCGGATCATCCATCGGGAAAGCCGACAGGAAGGCGTTGAAGTTCTTGTCGTGCACATAACGGCCGTTGACGACCTTATCGGCCGTGCCGGTCTTGCCGCCGACGTTGAAGCCATCGACGCGCGCATTTCGGCCTGAACCGTTGACGCCGTTCCATTCGAAGAGGAAGCGCATATCCTTGCTGGCGCCGGGTTTCAGCACCTGCTTTGCCACCTGATCCGCCTGTTCACGGGTGCGCGGCAGGAAGGTCGGCTCGATGAGTTTGCCGCCATTGACGAGTGCCGCACCGGCAACCGCCGTCTGCAGCGGTGTGGTTGAAACGCCGTGGCCGAAGGAGATGGTGATGGAGTTGATCTTCTTCCACTCACGCGGCTGCGAAGGCAGCGCCACTTCAGGCAGTTCGGTCTGCATGCGGGTGAGAAGACCAAGCCGCGTCAGGAATTCCTTGTGCCCTTCGGTGCCAACGGTATCGGCAATCTTGGCCGTACCGATATTGGACGAAAACTGGAAGATTTCCGGCACCGAGAGCATGCGGCCCTTGCCGTGGAAGTCCTTGATGGTGAAGCCGCCGATGCGGATCGGGTAACGCGCGTCGAACATATCACCGAGGCGGACGCGGCCCGAATCAAGACCCATGGCAATGGTGAAGGATTTGAAGGTGGAGCCCATTTCGAACGTGCCGTTCGACATGCGGTTGAGCCAGCCTTCTTTCGCGCCTTCGGCCGGGTTGTTCGGATCGTAATCCGGCACCGAGGCCATGGCCAGCACTTCGCCGGTATGCACATCCAGAACCACGGCACCGGCGCCGATCGCCTGGAACTTGGTGATGGCCGAAGTCACGACTTCGCGCACGATGGACTGCACGCGCAGGTCGATGGAAAGCTTCACAGGCTCGAGCGGCTGATCGCTCGTCATGCCGAGCGCCGTGAGATCGGCAAGACCCTGGCTGTCGACGTAACGCTCCATGCCGGCAACACCGCGGTTGTCGATATTAACGTGACCGACGACATGCGCTGCGGTCGGCCCGCCGGGATAGAAGCGACGTTTTTCCGGACGGAAGCCGATGCCGGGAATGCCGAGCGCGAGAATCTGGCTCTGCTGCTTTGGCGTCAACTGGCGGCGCAGCCACTGGAACCGCGAATTGGAGGAGAGCTTCTGATAGGTCGTGCGCTGGTCGAGATCCGGCAGGACGGTGCGCAGCTTTTCGATGGCCTCGTCAATATCGACGATACGATGGGGCTCGGCAAACAGCGAGACGGTGCGGATATCGGTGGCCAGCACCTCGCCGTTACGGTCGAGAAGATCAGGGCGCGACGCCATCAGCCTGTCGGCCGGCGCGATGCTCGACACCGTCTCCTGCTCTGCCATGCCATATTGCACCAGACGGCCGCCGACGACGGCGTAAAAGGCGACGAAACCGAAAATGAGAAGGCCGACGCGGCTTTTCGCCTGCGCCGCGCGCTTCTTGCGCGCGCCTTCAAACGCCGCATGATCGGTGTGGATGCCGGTCGTGCTGGCGGAAAAGTGAGCCTTGCTCTTCAAAACCATGGCGCGGGAGAGAAAAGACATCAGCGGTTCACCGATCCTGTTATCGTGTCGTCCATGTCGGTTTCATCACCGGCGGTGGCGGAGGCAACGGGCACGGGTGCCGGTGCCGGGCGAGAAACACGGGCACGCGGCGTAGGCACCGGCACGCCGTTGACGGCAATCTGGCCTGCCGGCGGTGATTTTGGCTTGGAAGCGCCACCCAGCGTCGCGCCGGGTTTGGAGCCATTGACGGCAGCGGCGATGACATCCTCGACGCTCATGCCTTCCGGCTCGGGCGGCTGCGGCAATTGCGAACGCAGCATCGGCAGCTCGCGCGGCTGCGCCAGTTGCGTCGGCAGTGTCGGCGAAAGACCGAGTTCCGTTTGATAGGCATTGACGAGACGGTGCAGACGGTTCGGCTGCGTCAGCAGCGCCCAGTCAGCCCGCAGGAGATCGATCGTATCTTTCTCAAGCTTGATTTCCGCCTCCAGCTTGCGGACCTCCTCAAGCTTGAGATCGGCCTTGTGCTTGATCGAATAGGTCACGACCGCCGCAGCGACCATGACCCCCATCAAGATGACATCGAAAGTGCGCAGCATATCAGCCTCCCATCTTTTCAAGGCTGGCGAGATCGGGAAGCTCGAATATCGAGAAATCCGCAGCGCGCGCCGGTGCCGTGGTGCGCAGGCCAGCGCGGAGCTTGGCCGAACGGGCCCGCGGATTAAGCTCCGCCTCCTCGTCGCTGGCAGCAATCATCGGCTTCCCGATATTCTCGAAAATGGAGGGCTTGTCCTCCACCATCGGCAGATGCCGGGAACCGGCTGCCTTGCCCGAACGGTCGGAGAAGAATTTCTTGACGATACGGTCTTCCAGCGAATGGAAGGTGACGACGACCAGCCGACCGCCGGGCTTCAGAACCTGCTCGGCGGCAAACAATGCCTGCGCCAGCTCACCCAGCTCATCATTGACGAAAACACGCAGCGCCTGGAAGACCCGCGTTGCCGGATGAATCTTGTCCTTGGCTTTCCGTGGCGTGACGATCTCGATCAGGCCCGCCAGATCGCGGGTGGTGCGGAAAGGCTCTTCCGCTCTCCTCTTCTCGATAGCGCGGGCAATGCGACCCGGCTGCTTTTCTTCCCCGAGAAAACCGAAGATGCGGATGAGATCACCAACCTTGGCGCGGTTGACGACATCGGCTGCCGAAACGCCGGAAGCGGACATGCGCATGTCGAGCGGGCCGTTCTTCTGGAAGGAAAAACCGCGCTCGGCCTCGTCGATCTGCATGGAGGATACGCCGATATCGAGAACGACGCCATCAAGGCCGCCCTCGGGCGCATGTTTCGCGAGATCGGAAAATTGCGACTGGATGAGCGAAAGCCGGCCGCCATTGGCTGCGACCATTGCCTGACCGCCGGAGATCGCCGTTGGATCGCGGTCTAGTGCGATGACATTTGCGCCGCGATCGAGAATGGCCTGGGTATAGCCGCCGGCGCCGAAAGTGCCATCCAGAATAATTTTGCCGGGGGCGGGTTCAAGCGCGCTGATGACTTCACGAAGCAGCACGGGGATATGGCGCTGAGGTCCGCCATCGGCATCAGAAGATCGTCCGCCAGAATTCGCCGCCATTGAGTGTCCCCGTCCTAGGCGGGGCGAGCAGCCGAAAAACCGCGCCCCGCTCTTGCTTCCGCCTGCGCCGCCAAAAACGCATCCGGTTGCCAAAGCTGAAAATGATCCGCTCGTCCGACGAAGGTGACCTCGGTAGTGATGCCGGTGAATTCCCGCACAAAATCCGTCACCATCAATCGACCTTCCTGGTCGAGCTTCATGAAAACACCGCCGCCGTGAACCAGCAGCGACATTGCGTTCGCTTCCGGCGAGAAGGCATCCATGGACGCAATCTGCCGCTCGTAGCGCTCCAGCAGATCCGGACCGCCGACACTGATTGCCGGAAACGCAAAATCCTGGAGACAATAAAGCTCCTGAACGCCGCGCTTGGCCAGCACCGAACGAAACGGAGACGGAACCGAAACGCGCCCCTTGGCGTCGATCCTGTTCGTCACGTTCGATAAAAAGCGGTCCATTACTCAACTCGCCAAAACCGCATGCCGCAAAGCGATTCATCCGCCCCGCAGCCGACACCGGTACGCACGACACATCGCCAAGCGCCAGGGCGACGTGCCCTGCAGCAGCCCCTTGCAGGCTCCTCACTCGTTTCAGCGATTGCGGGTCAAAAACACGACCCAATGTGGTGTGCATTTGGGATACCATGGGACACTATGGGCGTCAATGGGATGAAGCCGGCACGATACCGCCTTCGCATCGGAAATTCATAAGCCGTTAAGTTTAACGAATGGTTTACTTTGCGCGCAGCAACCCGCTTTCACGACGCAAAAATGCATCATGGAAAAATCTATTTTCTTTTATGAAACAACAGGATGTCTTCATCCTGCCAAAATTTCCGCCCTCGAAGCCGAAGAAGAAATTCGCCAGTTGGCCTGTAAGCCGGGTTCTGTATGGCCCCGGTTTGACCCGGAACGTGGCAGCCATTCATCTGGGACGGCATTTGCATGCCGCCTCGCGCAACCCACCCGGATGACGGGCCCGGAAACCGGCTGTGAACGGGCTTTCGCCCGCCCCGTGTCATCCCTATTCGGTCTTGCTCCCGGTGGGGTTTACCTTGCCGCCGCTGTTACCAGAAGCGCGGTGGGCTCTTACCCCACCCTTTCACCCTTACCATGCGATGCATGGCGGTTTGCTCTCTGTGGCACTTTCCCTGGGGTCGCCCCCGCCGGACGTTATCCGGCACCGTATTTCCGTGGAGCCCGGACTTTCCTCACCTTACCGTCTTTCGACATTGGTAAAGCGCGGCTGCCCGGCCAACTGGCATGGGCTGCATAACCATGTTCCGCAGCGAAAGCCACCGAAAAGCGACGGCCAAGATTAAAGAAATGCGGGTTTGAAATCCGTCGAGAAAGCACCGTCGGCGATTTCTCCGTCTCGTAGCAGCAACGCGCCAAGCCGTCCGATCTCATCGGAGCTCTTGGCCGCCGTGCCGTTACCACCGGTCAGAACGGCGATGCGCGGCGAGGCTGTGAAACCAATGGCGGGATAACCGCTGCCGGTTTTGGAGACGACACAGGCGGCCATCGAGACACGCGAGAGATCGATGGCAGGCACCAGCGTTCCGACGATGTCAGCGAGATGATCCCGCACGCTTTCACGTCCGCCGGAACGGAACCATTCCCGGATTTCCGGATCACTGCCGAGCCGCTTGTCATCGGGATCACCGCCAATCTTCAGGTAGAATTTGCCATCGGGATAGCGGACCGGCGGCAGAAGATAGATATGTTTTGTCGTATCGCGCGGCTCGTAGATCAGCGACGGCATGCCGGCATATTGATCCAGATCACCCTCATCTATCTCAAAGAAAGCAACGGTGCGGGCATAGACATCCAGCGCTACCGGCTGGGGCAACAGATCTTTGGTAATCGAGAAGCCGCCAGCCGCCACCAACACCCGGTCTGCGGTGTAAACCGCACCTGATGCCGTATGAACCGATGCCCGACCACGTTCTTCCCGCGTGGAAACAACGATATCGTCGATCAGCGTAACACCCGCCTTTTCCGCCAGTATGGTCTGTGCTTTCACCAGCGCGCGGGGATTGACGTAACCGGCATTATCCCTCTCGAAGACGCCTTCGCAGCTCTGTTCGAAGGAGAAATAGGGAAAGCGGCTTTTCAGGCTCTGGTCATCCAGGAGTTCCGTGGAAACCCCGAGCCGAGCAGCCGCCTTCAGAACATCATCGACAAAGGGATTGGCGCCGCCCCGCTCAGGTCCAACCATCAGGCAGCCGACCGGCGCGTAAAACTCGACACCGCTGCGTGTCGCAATATCGCCATAACGTGCAATGGAACGGTTAGCGAGCAACGCCCAGTCGGCATCGCCATCGATGGTGCGGGTAATCCGCGCCTCGTCGTAATGGCTGGCGAAGACGCCTTGATGCGATTTTATATCTGCAGGCTCACCGGGACCGATCAGCGCGACGCCATCCACTGTTTCGGCCAGATGGCGGGCGGCGGCGGCGCCCATCATGCCGCGGCCCACGACGATATATTTGAAATGTCCCGCCATGCCGCCCCTCTTTACCCACTCACTTCCGTTGAAACCTTTTAGCCGCTTCGCCCGAAAATGTCAGACGAAAACCGGGGCCATTTCGGCGGCGAACTCATCCTCTGCCAGCTGACCGTTCAAAAGCAGCACGGCTCCCAGCCGTCCGATTTCGTCCGAAGATTTGGCGGAAACGAAATTGCCGCCGGTCAGAACGGCGATGTTGGAAGATTGCGTATAGCCAATGTAGGGATAGCCGCTGCGGGTGATGGAGGCGACACAGGAGCCGGAGGTCACGGGGCAGCCGGCAAGCTCCGGCATCAGTGATATCGCCCGCTTCTTCAAAAACTCCACCTCCTCAGGCGTGCCGTCCGAATGGAACCAGCCAACCGCGTCAGCCAGCGTTTCTAGCCTGCCCTTCTCGCTCTCGCCGCCGATCTTCAGATAGACCTTGCCGTCGGGATAACGCACCGGCGGCAGAATGTAGACGATGTCGTCCTCGGTCTCCGCGAGGACGATGGTGGATGGCATCGCTCCAAACAGGGCCTGCCTTGCCTCATCCAGCTCGAAAAACACGATGGTTCGGCCCGTTGCCGCCATATCGACCGGCGATGGAAGAAGTTCTGCCATGTTGGTAAAACCGCCGGCGGCTACGATGACCTTTTCGGCGGTGTGGATGGCCCCTTCGCGGGTCGAAACCTCAACGCCACGGGAGGTATCGCGAATATGCGCCACCGTCTCGCGCAGCAACCGTGCGCCCTGCGCTTCCGCAATGGCGCACTGCGCTTTCACCAGGGCCCGTGGATTGACGTGACCGGCATTCCGCGCCTCGAAATAACCGCCGTGATCGGCTGGCAGGGAGAACATCGGGAACCGGTCGGCAAGCACATCATGGCCCAGCGTCTCTACGCCAAGGCCTAGACGGTCGGCCGAGGAAAGGGCGCGCGAGACATAATCACCGGCAAGACCCTTGCCGTTGCCGGTGAACAGGCAGCCCGCTTCGGTGAAAAAGCGGATGCCGCTCTTAGCCTCGATCTCGTCATAACGGTGGATGGAACGTTGCGCCAGTTCCGCCCAGACGGGATCGCCGTCAAACCCGCGAGTGATGCGCGCCTCGTCGTAATGGCTTGAGAACACGCCTTTATGGGTCTTGGGATCGGCGGGTTCACCCGGGCCGATCAGCACCACGCCATCCGTTTGCACTGAGAGATGCCGCGCCGCAGCCGCTCCCATCATCCCGGCCCCGACGACGATATATTTGAAATCCGGCATGTCATGCTCCGTATCAGCTTTGCTTCTGACTACAGCATGCCGGGTGGAAGCGGAATCGCTTTTCGCAATTTCTCAGACGATGGAGGCCTCAGCCGGCCAGCAGCGCCTGCACCTTGCCGCAATAACGCTTGGAGACCGGGTTCATGCGGGTTGCGCCATGGCCGGCATTGTACCGCAGGATCGTGCTGCAAACCTGACCGCCGCCCAACTGATGCGCCGTCGCCAGATATTGCATGCCCCAGCGAATGTTGGTCTCGGGGTCGTACAGCGCCTTGGTCGTGCCGCGATAACCCATCATCCGCGCCGTTGCCGGCTTGATCTGCATCAGCCCGACCTCGCCGGCGCTGCCACGAGCCTTGGGGTTGAACTTGCTTTCAACCGAAACCACGGCATGCGCCAGATTGGTGGGAACGCCGTAACGCTTGGCATATTTGACGATCAGATCGGAATAATCGTTCCTGAGCGAAGAAGGCAGGCTCTTTTCTGGCATGGGATAACCGGGCTTGCGGAAGAAATTCTCCAGCGTCACGGTTTTGGTCTTCACGTCTTCATCTTTGGCAAAAGCAATCCCCGCCTGCGAAGCGAGTACAGCAATACCCACTACGACAGCAACAACAACCCTGTTCATATGTAGAAAAAGTCTCCAGATCGGAGGACCGGAACAATGAATCGGCACAATTAGTCAACGCCCGGAAAGTCGATCGCGACTCTCCGCTGTCCGGTCTCCTTGATTGATATTGACGGCAGGTTCCCCTGAAGAACATCACCGCATACAGTGCTGTTCTTAAACTTCCTCAATGCGGATTAACTGTGGCAACCCAAAAAAAGCGACTTGCGGAGCGCGGCAAACCGGGATTTGTTTTCCAGAATCTGCGTTCAGGCGACCGAAAATTTCGGCAGGCTGGCAATCAGCCGGTGCAGGGTGTCAATGGTGGAAAAATCCGCAATGCCATCCACCAGTGCGGGCCGGAAATGCCTCTGGAACGCCGCCACGGCGCCCTCGGTTTTTTCACAATAATTGCCCGTTATTTCAACGCCGTAACCGTAGATGGACAGCATCGACTGCAGCGCTTCGACGGGCTGGCCATGGTCGCCGCGCTGGAAAAAACGCCCGCCGCGGATTGGCGCGGGTTCAACCCAATGGCCGACACCGTGCTGCGACAGGATGTCCCACGGGAATTTTTCGCCCGGATCGACCTTGCGGATCGGCGCCACGTCCGAGTGGGCAAGCACCCTTTCAGGGGCGATATGCCACCGCTGGCCGCAATCGCGACATAATTCGATGACGGCTTCCACCTGCTCCATGGGGAATTCCGGCAGCCCGCCGGGATGACCCTGATTGGCGATTTCGATGCCGATGGAGCGGGAGTTGATGTCCTCGTCCCCGGCCCAGGAGCTTTTTCCCGCGTGCCATGCACGTCGGGTCTCCGGCACAAGCTGGACGATGCGCCCGTCTTCGAAAACAAAGTAGTGGCTCGATACCTGGCTTTCGGGATTGCAGAGCCACGACAGAGCGCCATCGGCTGTCGTCATGCCGGTATAATGAAGAAGAATGATATCGGGACCGGGCACGCCGATCCTCTCGCCGTGATTAGGCGAAGGCGCAACAGTTGCGCCCCCGAAATCCGGGGTAAAATCCGGCAGGCATTCACTCATGCGACGCGGCGTTCTTTCTCGATGGCCGCATAGGCGGCGTTGAGAGCCGCCATACGCTCATTCGCAGCCGCATGCAATTCCATGGGAACGCCACGGGCGATGAGCTTGTCGGGATGATGCTCCGCCACCAGCGAACGGTAACGCTTGCGGATATCCAGGAAGTCGTCGGACGGCGAAACACCGAGCACGCGGTAGGGATCGCGCCCATCCATATGCACATGCCGCGCCATGATCGTTTCGAAATGATCTTCGGTGATATGGAAGATTTCCGCGATACGGCCGAGGAAGGCGAGCTCACGCTCGTGGATCAGGCCATCCGCCTTGGCGATATGAAACAGGCCGTCGATGACGCTTTCCAGCATCTCGCAATTATCGTGACCGGAACCGCAAAGACCGGCAAGCCGCTCCGCATAGGCTTCGTAACCCGCAACGTCCTGACGCGCGAGGTTATAAAGACGGGCAACGTTTTTGGCTTCTTCTTCCGGAAAATCGAAAATCTGCCTGAAGGCCCGCACCTCGGCATCGTTGACGATGCCGTCGGCCTTCGCCATCTTGGCGGAAAGCGCGATGATGGCCACGGAAAAAGAGACCTTGCGGCGCGTTTCCGGATCACCTTCGAACAGGGTGCGGATGGCTTCCACCACGCGACCAAGCGCGTTGCCTGCCGCGTCGCCGATTGCGCCGAGCAGCCGTTCCCACAGGGATGAAATTTGCAAACAGGCGAAATCGAACATCATGACCGCAAGCATGACGGGATATTGCCGCGAATGCAATATCCACAGCGGGTAAGCGGCATTAACTTTTATTCATCTTTGCGACAGTTTTGCTTCAGGAACAAGATAGCGGGGTGAACGGAACTCTGAGTTTTCCACAGGGCACTGGGCCCGTGTCCGCAATGGGCCTATTGAAACGATTATATTCGCCCGGTCAGGTCAAGCCGCTGAAAAAGCGCGAGAAATCGGCGTTTTTCTTGATAAATTCACTTTACACCTACACGCGGCTGTCGCATCCATTTGCCAGACATGTCCAGACATGTGTTTGAGTATACGCAAAAGGAGAGCCATGATGGCCAAACAGAAAGTCGCAATGCTGACCGCGGGTGGCCTTGCGCCCTGTCTCTCTTCGGCCGTGGGCGGCCTGATCGAACGATACAGCGATATAGCGCCTGAGATCGACATCATCGCTTACCGCTCCGGTTATCAGGGCGTGCTTCTGGGTGATCGCATCGAAATCAGCAAAGACATGCGGGAAAAGGCGCATCTGCTGCATCGTTACGGCGGCTCGCCGATCGGCAACAGCCGCGTCAAGCTTACCAACGCCGCCGATTGCGCCAAGCGCGGCCTCGTCAAGGAAGGCGATAATCCGCTTCGTGTCGCTGCCGAGCGGCTGGCGGCTGACGGCGTCACCATTCTTCATACCATCGGCGGTGACGACACCAATACGACCGCAGCGGACCTCGCCGCCTATCTCGGCGCCAACGGCTACGACCTCACCGTCGTCGGTCTGCCGAAGACGGTGGACAATGACGTGGTTCCGATCAAGCAGTCGCTTGGCGCCTGGACGGCCGCCGAAGTCGGCGCGTCCTTCTTCGACAATGTCAGCAACGAGCAGAGCGCAGCCCCCAAAACCTTCGTTATCCACGAAGTCATGGGCCGCCATTGCGGCTGGCTGACGGCGGCTACCGCCCGTGCCTATATCCAGAAGACCAACGGCAACGAATATGTCGAAGGCCTGATGATGAACACGCAGATGAAGAACATCGACGGCATCTACCTGCCGGAAATGGCCTTCGACATCGAAGCGGAAGCCGAGCGCCTGAAGGAAATCATGGACAGACACGGCTACGTCACGCTGTTCGTCTCCGAAGGTGCCGGTCTCGATTCCATCGTCGCTGAACGCGAGGCTTCCGGCGAAGCGGTAAAGCGCGATGCCTTCGGCCATGTGAAGATCGACACGATCAATGTCGGCGGCTGGTTCCAGAAGCAGTTTGCCAGCCTCATCGGCGCAGAACGCTCCATGGTGCAAAAATCGGGCTATTTCGCCCGCTCTGCCCCCGCCAATGGTGACGATCTGCGCCTCATCCAGGGCATGGTGGATCTCGCCGTGGAAAGCGCACTCAACAAGGTCTCCGGTGTCACCGGCCACGACGACGACCAGAATGGCAAATTGCGGACCATCGAATTTCCGCGTATCAAGGGCGGAAAGCATTTCGACCTCTCTGCCAAATGGTTTACCGAAGTGATGGAACATGTCGGTCAGCCGTTCACAGCGGCCTGATTTTACGGTAGGCTAAAATAAGACGGCGACAGGGAGGGCAAGGAGGAAGAGAATGTCTGGACAGGCCTGGCTGATTTTTTGTGCAGCATGTGCCGTGGTGTTCGCACTCCCCTCTCCCCTTGTATTTTCTGTCGCCTCTTATGCCGCCATCCGCGGCAAAAAGACGCTTTTGGCTTCCGTCAGCGGCGGCGCTCTCGGTATCGTAACCGCCATGACGATTTCAGCCATTCCTGTGGCCGGCTTTGCCTATATGCCGCAGTCTTTCGTGGAAATCGTGCAATGGGCCGGGCTCGGTTGGCTGATGCTGTTTTTCCTGTGGACTTTCGCCACTCCCGCCGCCCAGGCGGCCAATGCCGATAATGACAATCTGGCTGGCAAGTCCGGGAGCGGAACGTTCCGCGATTGTTATGCAACCGCCGCCCTGAGACCGCGCTATTTCACCTTCTTCCTGGCGCTGTTGCCGCAATTCATCTCCACCACCGGCAATGCGGTAGAGACGTTTGCCGTGGCGCAGGCCGCAGTCCTGCTACTGGCTCTGGCCATTCTCATCGTGCAGGGGCTGTTTCCCGAATCGACTCTGGCACTGGTGCGGCGCATGTCTGGCGACAAGAAAATCCGCCAGAAGTACCGCACGCACTTCATTTCGGGCCGCGCGGTCAGCGCCGGATACAGGCGCATCGCGGCCTGAAACACTGCAAGTCGCCTCCCGGCTTGCCGCTTTCCTTACAATAGGTTAATGAAGCTCGACGGGACACTGCCTGCTTCGCTCGACGCGGGGGTATCGAAAGACAGGCATAACGAAGGCGGCAACATGCGAAATTCGGGCAAATTCCGCGGAAGAAGGACACTTCTTCTGTCTTCCACCGTGGGTCTGGCACTGGCATTGAGCGCATGCACCAGCGTCGAATATACCGCGAAGGATGGGCCAAACGGCCCTAAAATCGCAACGGTCGACCCCGCGACCACTCCTGCGTCGACATCCGCGCAGCCGGCAGCGACCGAGGCCGCAGCAGCAACCCCGACAGCTGCATCGGTTCAGACCGCCGAAACCGCAGCCTCTTCTCAGGCAGCAGCACTTCCCACAGCCGTCGCCGTCAAGGGCGGACGCGTGGCGCTGCCGCCGGCTACCGAAATAGCTGCCGCCGCTGCGATCACTGCCCAGATGCAGCCGCAGCAGACCGAGGTCGCCCAAGCCGCCGTGGCGGCATCTGCACCCACCGCGGCCGCAGCACTCGCACCGGCAAGCGCCGCTCCCGCGGCGGCAGCCATCGAAACGGCGGCTGCGGCGGCCAAACCTGCCTCCCATAATGCCGCGGCCTATCTGCCGCAGGTGGTTGCCGTCAAGGGCAGCTTCCCGCCGGCACCGCCGCCACCCGGCTCACCCTCCATCGGCACCGAACTGACGGCCGAACGCAAAGTCATTCCGCTGCCCAAGCCGGACAGCACCGTTCTCGCCTATGCCGCCGGGCCGACCAACGCCGCCCTTGCCGCCATCCGGCAGAATGAAGCGATGACTGCGCCGCTTAATACGCCACCTGCCGGACGCGAAAAATTGAGCGGGCTGATTTCCAAATACGCCAGCATGTATGATGTACCGGAAGACCTGGTTCATCGCGTGGTGCAGCGCGAAAGCCGGTATAATCCCGGCGCATATAACAGCGGTAACTTCGGCCTGATGCAGATCAGGCACGCTACGGCACGCTCCATGGGCTTCGATGGCCCCGCCTCGGGCCTGTTCGACGCCGAAACCAATCTCAAATACGCCGTAAAATATTTACGCGGCGCATGGGTGGTAGCGGGCAACGACCGCGACAACGCCGTCAGGCTTTACGCGCGCGGTTATTATTACGATGCAAAACGCAAGGGCATGCTGCACGTTCTGCGCAAGTGATCGCCTTTGGCGTCGCTCTGAGCGCGGTGCAGCCGTTCGCCTTCCTTGAGCGTCGAGCATTTTCCATTCGCCATCCCTGGTTTTGTCCCAAGGATTTGAAAACCTCGCAAATATCAGGACGTGCAGATCCTCGGGACGAGCCCGAGGCGACGTATCCGTAGCGGCGCCAGTTGCCTCCCCGTCCGTCGCTGGGGCGGTTCTTTGTGTCCCGCAGTGCCGGCCCCGTCTGGTTTTCCAGCGTCTCCATCATTCCCCACCTTCGCCCACAGCCCCTGTCATCAAACTGTAGCGTCACGGCTGTAGACGCCTCTCAATCGACTGAGAGGTGAACAAATGACGAGTGCGGCACCCAAGACCGGCTTCAGCAAGAACACGAAACTGAAGTCCGCATTGCTCCAGCACAAGGCTCTCTCGAAAAGCGGCCTCTCCGAGCGGTTCTTCGGCGTTCTCTTCTCCGGCCTCGTCTATCCGCAAATCTGGGAAGATCCCGAGATCGACATGGAGGCGATGGAGCTGGGCGAAGGTCACCGTATCGTCACCATCGGTTCCGGCGGCTGCAACATGCTGGCCTATCTCTCGCGCAACCCGGCCAGCATCGACGTGGTTGACCTCAATCCGCATCACATTGCGCTGAACAAGCTGAAGCTCGCCGCCTTCCGCCATCTGCCCGCCCATCAGGACGTGGTGCGTCACTTCGGCCGCGCCAATATGCGCAGCAATAGCCACGGTTATGATCGCTTCATCGCCGAACATCTCGATGCCACGACCAAGGCTTACTGGTCGAAGCGCACGCTTTCTGGCCGTCGTCGCATTTCGGTGTTTGACAGGAACATCTATCACACCGGCCTGCTCGGACGCTTCATCGGCGCAGGCCATCTCATGGCCAGGCTGCACGGTGTGAAGCTCACCGAAATGGCCAGGACCCGGACGCTCGAAGAACAGCGCCAGTTTTTCGACAGCAAGGTCGCGCCGCTCTTCGACAAGAAGGTGGTCCGCTGGTTGACGAAACGCAAAAGCTCCCTCTTCGGTCTCGGCATTCCGCCCCGCCAATATGACGAACTGGCAAGCCTTTCCGATGACGGCACGGTTGCCTCGGTTCTGAAGCAGCGGCTGGAGAAACTCGCCTGCAACTTTCCGCTGAGCGACAATTATTTTGCCTGGCAGGCCTTTGCACGCCGTTATCCGGAGCCGCATGAAGGCTCTTTGCCCGCCTATCTCAAGTCGGAATATTACGAGACAATCCGCAACAATACGGCACGCGTCACCGTGCATCACGCCACCTACACCGAGCTTCTCTCCAAAAAGCCGGCAAGCGCCGTCGACCGCTATATCCTCCTGGACGCGCAGGACTGGATGACGGATGTGCAGCTCAACGAATTGTGGTCGCAGATCAGCCGCACCGCCGCATCGGGCGCTCGCGTCATCTTCCGCACCGCAGCCGAAAAGAGCGTGATCGAAGGCCGGCTTTCCCCCGATATCCGCAATCAGTGGGTCTATCTGGAAGAGCGCTCCAGCGAGCTCAACGCCTTGGACCGCTCGGCCATTTATGGCGGTTTCCATATTTACCAGAGGGCTATGGCATGAAAACCGTCGGTGAGAATGTAAGTCTTGCAGATAGTGCACATGCGAGCCTGATGGACCGCATGTATCGCCACCAGCGGCATATCTACGATATCACCCGCAAATATTACCTTCTTGGCCGCGACCGGACCATTTCCGGCCTGAACGTACCAAAGGGCGGCACGCTCCTGGAAGTCGGCTGCGGCACCGGTCGCAACCTGCTGCTGGCCGGCCGCAGGTTTCCTGACGCGAAACTATTCGGCCTCGACATCTCCGCCGAAATGCTGCTGACCGCAGCCGAGAATTTCGCCGGCAGGGCGGAACGCCCGATTTTACGCGTGGCCGACGCCACCGCTTTCCGCCCCTCCGAGTTCGGTCAGCCCGACGGGTTCGACCGGGTCATGATTCCGTATGCGCTGTCGATGATACCGGACTGGGAAAAGGCAGTGGAACAGGCGCTCAAGGCGCTGAAACCCGGTGGCGCGCTGCATATTGTCGATTTCGGCCAGCAGGAACAGCTGCCGAAGTGGTTCCGCACGCTCCTGCACGGCTGGCTCACGCGCTTCCATGTTACGCCCCGCGCCAATCTTCGCTATGTTCTGGCCAATATGGCAGGCTGTTTTGATGGCAACCTCGAATTTGAGGAAATCGCCCGTGGTTACGCTTGGCGGGCTGTCATTACCCTTCCGGTCACTGAAGCGCAGCAACCGAAAATCCACCGCATCCTGGCCGAGGCCTGATTGCAGAAGGTAGAACGGACCCCGCGCAGCGCCGAGGGGCGTCACCGTCAAGGCTCCTGCAGCGCCTTATTCGGCGATGAATGCGCAAATCGCTTCAAATCCAGCGACTGTCGGGTGCAAAAAGCACGTTGCCACTTGCCATATCAGTTTGTTTACCATGTTATGCGTAAATCGGGAGATACGGCGCGCGGTTTTGGCGGCCGTATAGGGGCAATATTTTCATCAGGGTTCCAATGCGGCTGCGTTTATCGGCACTATTGTCGGCTTTGCTGTTGATCGGCGGCTGCAACTCCACGAGTTACGATCTGCTCGAAACCGCGTCCGTATCCAAGCCAAAATTTTCCGATACCGACCCGCAGGATTTCGGCGTCAACAACCCGCACCGCCATGAGGTGCACGGCATCGACGTGTCCAAATGGAATGGCGATGTCGACTGGCAGACCGTGCGCAAGTCGGGCGTGTCATTCGTCTTCATCAAGGCAACGGAGGGGTCGGATCGAATCGATCCGA
Organism: Agrobacterium sp. CMT1; assembly: GCF_037203725.1. Taxonomy (NCBI): domain Bacteria; kingdom Pseudomonadati; phylum Pseudomonadota; class Alphaproteobacteria; order Hyphomicrobiales; family Rhizobiaceae; genus Agrobacterium; species Agrobacterium sp. CMT1. The sequence goes on along the minus strand of NZ_JBBCAR010000003.1, from coordinate 430,769 downwards.
AATTCGGCGACCATTGGCGCAGCGCCGCAGCCGCGAATATTCTGCATGCGCCTTACCACTTCTATTATTTCTGCTCGACGGCAGACGCGCAGGCCGACTGGTTCATTCGCAACGTGCCGAAGGACGCCGTTACTTTGCCACCGGTTCTCGACGTCGAGTGGAACCCTGCCTCCCCCACCTGCAAGACGCGCCCGGCCCCCGGCATCGTACGCGCCGAAATGCAGCGCTTCCTCGATCGCATCGAAGCCCATTACGGCAAACGTCCGATTATCTATACCTCGGTTGATTTCCACCGCGACAATCTCGTCGGCCAGTTCAAGGACTATCATTTCTGGGTGCGGTCCGTCGCCGCGCATCCGACCAAGATCTATGAAGACCGGCAATGGGCCTTCTGGCAATATACCGCAACAGGCGTCGTACCCGGCGTAAATGGCCCGACCGACATCAACGTCTTTGCCGGAAGCGAGAAAAACTGGCGGGAATGGATCGCTTCGGCCAAATAGGACGGCCAAGAAGCAACACTTTCCAAAATTCGGCGTTGTTCAACCACGTCAGATCGCCCGATCCGTTTTTTTGTCGCAAACATATGGGTAAAGCGGGCTAACAACCTATCGAGGAAATTCCCATGCCCACGTTCCGGTCGCGCAGCATCATCTTTGCCGCCGCTCTGTCTCTTTTGTCTTCCAGCGCAGCCCTCGCCACGCCACCGGTTGCATCGCCTGACGATCCTAAGCAGGTCGCCTGCGGTGGTGATCTCGGTACGTTTCTTGAAGGCGTCAAGGCCGATGCGCTTGCCAAGGGCATTCCGGCAGATGCGATCCAGAAGGCATTGGCGGGCGCACAGATCGACCAGAAGGTGCTATCGCGTGACCGCGCGCAGGGCGTTTTCCGCCAGACTTTCCTCGAATTCTCGCAGCGCACCGTCAGCCAGGCTCGTCTCGATATCGGCCGCAGGAAGCTGCAGGAGCTCTCCTCCACCTTCGCCCGCGCCGAAAACGAGTTCGGCGTGCCCGCTGGCGTCATTGCCGCCTTCTGGGCCATGGAGACCGATTTTGGCGCCGTTCAGGGCGATTTCAATACCCGCAACGCGCTGGTAACCCTGTCGCATGATTGCCGCCGCCCGGAGCTCTTCCGCCCGCAGCTGCTCGCGCTGATCGAAATGGTTCAGCATGGCGATCTCGATCCTGCCACCAATACGGGCGCATGGGCCGGCGAAATTGGCCAGGTGCAGATGCTGCCGAAGGATATCATCGCCTTCGGCGTCGATGGTGACGGTGACGGCCACATCAACGTCAAGAGCAGTGCGCCCGATGCCATTCTGACGGCTGCAAAATTCATCCAGCACCTCGGCTTCAAAAAGGGCGAACCCTGGATTCAGGAAGTTTCCCTGCCCGAGAACCTGCCCTGGGAAAAATCCGGCCTTGGCGGTCCGCTGACCGCCGGCGAATGGTTTGCGCTTGGCGTCACACCGCGCGATGGCAACAAGAACTTCGCCGCCCTTCCCGCCGCACTCATCATGCCGCAGGGCCGCAAAGGTCCGACTTTCCTCACCTATCCGAACTTCAACATCTATCTGGAATGGAACCAGTCGTTCATCTACACGACCTCGGCCGCCTATTTCGCTACCCGCCTGATGGGCGGCCCGGTCTATGACAAGGGCAACCCAGATCCCGGCTTTGATGACGCCACCATGAAGCAGCTTCAGACCAAGCTCGAAGCACGCGGCCATAATGTCGGCAAGGTGGATGGCATTCTCGGTTCTGGCACCCGCGTCGCCATCCAGAAGGAACAGCAGCGCCTCGGCATGCCGGCGGACGGCTGGCCTACGGCAGCTCTTTTACAGGCGCTTTAACCTGTCTTAACGCTGCTCTCCGGCCCTTAATCTGTCGGCCGGAATCAAGGCGGAAATCGTTAATCTCGACCGGATGACTGGGGATAAAACCCCGGTCATTTACTTTTTTTAAACACATGAAGCACTGCGTGATAAGAAAATAACCATTCATTTTCAAATAATTACGGAAATTCCTTTTTTGAGGCCCTGAAAGACGTGCTGCACCGCATCACAAAAACCGCTTTTCAACTGCCACAAAACGGTCATATTATCGAAGCTGTCAACAAGAGGAGGCACCCATGGGACTTACAAAATCTCTCAATGCCTTGGCAGTCGGTTTGGCGTTTTTGTTCGTAGCGATGATGCTTTTCATCTGACGAGACGTGAAGACCAAACGCAGTGAAGAACCGTAGATGACACGAATTTAAAAAGCGCAGGTCCCGAGGGACCTGCGCTTTTTTCTGTCCGAAAATAGACTGGCTGAAATCACGCGGCGCTGCGGCGCAGACGCTCCAGGCCCAGATTTTCAAGCACGGCATCCACCAGCGGCGCGCGGTTCATGGTATAGAGGTGGAACTCATTGACGCCGCGCCGCTGGAGATCGGCGATCTGCTCGGCCGCAACCTCTGCAGCCACGCGGGCGCGGCCCTCCAGATCCTCGTCATAGCCTTCAAAACGCTCATCCAGAAACGCAGGAATGCTTGTGCCGCAACGTCCGGCGAAACGCTTGAGCTGGGTGAGATTCTGGATCGGCATGATGCCCGGAACCACTGGAATGGTGATCCCCGCCGCCGTAACCCGTTCCATGTAACGTTCGAACACGTCATTATCGAAGAAGAACTGCGTCAGCGCCCGGGTAGCGCCATTATCCGCCTTGCGCTTCAGCATGTCGATATCAACAGCTTCACTTGCGCTTTCCGGATGCTTTTCAGGATAGGCAGAGACGGAAATCTCAAAGTCGCCCAGCTCCTTGAGGCCCTTTACCAGCGCCGCGGCGTTCTCGTAACCCTGCGGATGCGGCTGGTAAGCCGTGCCGATACCAGTGGAGGGATCACCGCGCAGCGCCACGAAATGACGAACGCCCGCATTACGAAACTCGTCGACGACCTGGTGCACCTCATCGCGGCTCGCGTCCACGCAGGTCAGATGTGCGGCCGTCGCCAGGTGGCTGTCACCGATCATCCGGCGCACCGCGTCCAGCGTCGGCGCCTTGGTGGAACCACCGGCACCGTAGGTGACGGAGACGAAATCCGGGTTCCACTTCTTGAGTTCGGCAACCGTTTCCCAGAGCTGGGTTTCCATCTCGGCGTTCTTGGGCGGGAAAAATTCGAAAGACAACCGGATGTCGCCATCACGGCGTGCGGTTTCCGACCTCAACATATCATGCCCTCCCGGAGCGAAGTAAAACCGCCTCTTGCGCCACATCGTCTGCCATCAGCAGCCGCTGGTCGCGGGCAACCCAGATCGTAACGTCCAAAGCCTCGTCGGACGCCTTTTCAGAACGCAGATCGACGGCACGTTCCAGAGAAAGCCCGGCCTTCTTCATCCACTCTTCCATCAGCGGGTGCGAGAAGCCTAGCCGCACATGCGCGTGTTCGTCGCGCAGATATTCAAAGGAATGCGGCGCAAGATCGATGACGATCAACCGACCGCCCGGACGCAGCATACGCGCGGCTTCCGAAAGGGCGATCTCCGGCTGGTCGAGAAAATGCAGCACCTGATGGATGACGATCAGATCGAAATCCTGTCCCTCAAGCGGCAGATTGAGAATATCGCCATGGCGCACGGAGGCGTTCACGACGCCCGCCTTGTCCAGATTGGCGCGTGCCACCGAAAGCATGTCGCGGCTCGCATCCACGCCGATGGCACGGCGATAAATGCCGCTCAGAAGCTGCAGGATACGGCCGGTGCCCGTGCCGAGATCGAGCAGCGAATCGACGGGCGTGGTGCCCACCAGCTTCAGCAGCGCGCCTTCCACGGCTTCGTCGCTGACATGCAGGCGACGCAGTTCGTCCCAGGCGGACGCATTACGGCTGAAATAATCCTGCGCCCGCTCCGCCCTCACCCGCTTGACGGCGGCCAGTCGCTCACTGTCACGCTGAAGAACCGCGTCGGAAGGCGAGGCCGCTGCAAGCAACTGCCGAACGACACCCGCAGGCTCGCCATCCTGCCGCAAGCGAAAATAGGCCCACGCACCTTCCTGATAACGCTCGATCAGCCCCTCTTCCGTCAAAAGCTTGAGGTGACGGGAGATACGCGGCTGCGACTGGCCAAGGATTTCCGTAAGGTCGGTCACCGTCAGATCGCCGGCCGAAAGAAGCGCCAGCAACCGGAAGCGCGTCGGCTCACCCGCCGCCTTCAGGAGATCCACCAATTTGTCCAGACCGAACGCCACTCTGCCGCGCCTCGCAAGCTAATCAAGATATAAAGATATCTTTATGTCGATGCGGCGCGAGATGCAAGCGCAAAGTGCCGCGCGAGACGATCATCTCCACTTATTACACGGAGAAAAGCCCGCTTTGCGGCGGGCCTTTTTGAAGTGATGACAAACGGATCAGCGTGTCAGACGCTTGTAGCTCACGCGGCCGGGCTTGATGCTTTCCGGGCCGAGGCGACGGACCTTGTCCTTTTCGTAGTCTTCAAAGTTGCCTTCGAACCATTCCACGTGGCTGTCACCCTCGAAAGCGAGAATGTGGGTCGCGAGGCGGTCCAGGAACATGCGGTCGTGGCTGATGATAACGGCGCAGCCGGCGAAGGCTTCCAGAGCTTCTTCAAGTGCCGCCAGCGTTTCCGTATCAAGGTCGTTGGTCGGTTCGTCGAGCAGCAGTACGTTGCCGCCCGCCTTCAGCATCTTGGCAAGGTGCACGCGGTTGCGCTGACCACCCGAGAGGTTGCCGACCTTCTGTTGCTGATCGCCGCCCTTGAAGTTGAAGGCGCCGCAATAGGCGCGCGAGTTCACTTCGAACTTGCCGAGCTTGATGATGTCGTTGCCGCCGGAGATTTCTTCCCACACGGTCTTGTCACCCGCCAGCGCGTCGCGGCTCTGGTCGACGTAACCGAGCTGGACGGTATCACCGACCGTGATCGAACCGCTATCCGGCTGCTCCTGACCCGTGATCATCTTGAACAGCGTGGTCTTGCCAGCGCCGTTCGGGCCGATGACGCCGACAATACCGCCCGGGGGCAGCTTGAAGGACAGGTTCTCAATCAGCACGCGGTCGCCATAGGATTTGGTGAGGTTCTCAGCCTCGATGACGACGCGGCCCAGACGCTCAGCGACCGGAATGACGATCTGCGCATCGCCGGGACGGCGGTTTTCCGCTGCTTCCACCAGCTCGTCATAGGCCTTGATACGCGCCTTGGACTTCGTCTGGCGGGCCTTGGGGCTGGAGGCGATCCATTCCTGTTCGCGGCTGATGGCCTTCTGACGCGAAGCATCTTCGCGGGCTTCCTGCTGCATGCGCTTGGCTTTCGCCTGCAGATAAGCGGAGTAATTGCCCTCGTAAGGAATGCCGCGACCACGATCGAGCTCGAGAATCCAGCCCGTCACGTTGTCGAGGAAGTAGCGGTCGTGGGTGATCATCATCACGGCGCCGGGATAGTCGCGCAGGTGCTTTTCGAGCCAGGCGATGGTTTCAGCGTCCAGATGGTTGGTCGGTTCGTCGAGCAGCAGCAGGTCCGGCTGCGACAGCAGCAAACGGCACAGTGCCACGCGGCGGCGCTCACCACCCGAAAGGCCGGTCACCGGCGAATCGCCGGGCGGGCAGCGCAGGGCGTCCATGGCCATTTCGACCTGATTTTCGAGGTCCCACAGGTTCTGGCTGTCGATGATGTCCTGAAGCTTCGCGCCCTCTTCCGCCGTTTCGTCGGAATAGTTCATCATCAGCTCGTTGTAGCGGTCAACGATCGCCGTCTTGCTCGCCACGCCTTCCATGACGTTTTGCATCACGGTCTTGTTTTCGTCGAGCTTCGGCTCCTGCTCGAGATAACCGAGCGTCGCACCTTCGGCGAGCCACGCCTCACCGGTATATTCCTTGTCAAGGCCGGCCATGATCTTGAGAACGGTCGACTTACCCGCGCCGTTCGGGCCGAGGATACCGATCTTGGCGTCAGGGTAGAAGGAGAGATGCACATTCTCCAGAACCTTCTTCGCGCCATAGGACTTGTTCAGCCCAGCCATGTGATAGATGAATTGACGTGCCATTGTAGCGAATGCTCCACATCGGATTTTTAAGAGTACGTATCGGGAAATTTGCCGCTATGTAGGGTAAATAGGACCTTGGGGCAACCTCTGGCACGATTATGACCCCATGATTATGACACGCTGCGCGATGAGACGACGGGTGCGACGATGAATGAGACGACCGATAACTTCGCATTCAGCCGGATTGAGAGGCTGGAAGCCCCTTCCGGCGCATCCATCGCCTTCCGTCATCAACCTTCCGCCCTTGCGCCCGCCCGCGGCGTGCTGATGATCTGCCACGGCCTTGTGGAACATGCCGGCCGTTACCGCCGTTTTGCCGACGTCATGTCGCAGCAGGGTTTCGAGGTCTATGCCCACGATCATCGCGGCCACGGTCGCACGAAAGCGGCGGATGCGCCTCTTGGCCGTTTTGCCTGGAAGGATGGCGCGGACAAGGTCGTGGCCGACGTCATGGCGATGCGCCGGCTGGCCGGCGAGCGGCATCCCGGCCTGCCGGTGATCCTGTTCGGCCACTCCATGGGGGGCCTCGTGGCGCTCAATACCGCTGTCAGTTACCCCGACGCCTTCGATGGTCTGTCGATCTGGAATTCCAATCTCAATCCCGGTCTCATGGGCCGTTTCGCGCAGATTGTGTTGCGGCTGGAAAAAATGCTGAAAGGCTCGGATGTGCCGAGCGCCATCCTGCCGAAAGCCACTTTCCGCGCCTGGAACGCGAAAATGCCGGAAAAGCGCACCCATGCGGACTGGCTGAGCCACGACAAGGCGGCGGTGGACGCCTATGTGGAAGACCCGCTCTGCCAGTTCGAGGCGAGCGTTTCCCTCTGGCAGGATGTCTTTGCACTCTCCTATCGCGGCCCGAAACTTATCGAGCGTCTGCCGAAGGCTTTGCCGCTTTTGCTGGTGAGCGGTGATGAGGACGCCGCCACCAATGACGGCAGGGAGATCGTGTGGCTTGCCGAACGTTTCCGGGAGGCGGGCTTCAGCCATGTCGAGCACACGATTTACAAGGGCATGCGGCACGAAACCCTGAACGAAATCGGCTGGCAGCCCGTCGTAGCGGATTTCGCCGCCTGGTGCGGCCGCGTCGTGGATGACAGTAAAACGCCCTCCCCGTCATTCCGGCCTTGAGCCGGAATGACGGAATTAGGGGACTCTCAAAATACCGAATGTCGAAGCTGCCGTGTCAACCCCAGTTTAGTGCCGTTCCAAAACGGAATAAGTCCATGAGATAAAATCACATGCGACGCGGCAAGCAGCGGTCTATAAACCGGCAGACACCAAGTACCGGGGGATAGATGACCGACAAGCCGAACAGGAAACCGCCGCTATCGGGCATCCGCGTCATCGAATTGGCGCGTGTTCTCGCCGGTCCCTGGGCGGGGCAGATGCTGGCCGATATGGGCGCAGACGTTATCAAGGTCGAAAACCCCGAAGGCGGCGATGATACACGTGCATGGGGACCGCCCTTCGTTGAGAGCAATGACGGAGAAAACCTCTCCGCCGCCTATTACCACGCCACCAATCGCGGCAAACGCTCCATCGTCGCCGATCTCAAAACACCCGAGGGCTGCGAACTGGTGCGCCGGCTGGTGCGCACCGCCGACGTCGTCATCGAGAATTTCAAGCGCGGCGGGCTTGCCAGATATGGCCTCGATTACGAAAGCCTGAGGGCGCTCAATCCAAAGCTGATCTATTGCTCCATCACCGGCTTCGGCCAGACCGGGCCCTATGCCGATCTCGCCGGATACGATTATATCGTGCAGGGCATGTCCGGCTTCATGTCGATTACGGGCGAAGCCGATGGACAGCCGATGAAGGCGGGCGTGGCGGTCGCCGATATCTTCACCGGCATCTATTCCGTATCGGCCATTCAGGCGGCACTGATCCACGCCATTCGATCTGGCGAAGGCCAGCATATCGACATGGCGCTTCTCGATGTGCAATCGGCCGTGCTCGCCAACCAGAACATGAATTACCTGATCTCCGGCAGGCCTCCCGTCCGGCTCGGCAACGCCCACCCGAATATCTCCCCCTATGAGGTGGTGCCAACGGCCGACGGCTTCCTGATCCTCGCGGTCGGCAATGACGGTCAGTTCCGCCGCCTCTGCAATATCCTCGGCATCGGCGCGATCGCCGATGACGAGCGATACGCGACAAACAAGGCCCGCGTGGCGCATAAGGTCGAGGTGCGGCAGATCGTTTCCACGGAGACGCTGAAATGGCAGAAGCGCGATCTTCTGACCGCCTGCGAGAAGAACGCCGTTCCCGCCGGACCGATCAATTCCATCGAGGAAATGTTCGCGGATCCGCAGGTGAAGGCACGCGGCCTCCGTATCGATCTGGAGGCGGAAGACGGCACTGTCATCCCCGGTGTCCGCACACCCATTATCATGTCTCAGACGCCGCTGCGTTATGAACGCCCGAGCCCTAAGCTCGGCGAACATCAGGCGCAGGTGCTGGCCGAACTGGAAAACATCGAAAGGACCACGACGCCATGACTGCAGCCGGAATGAAAAGAACAGGCGGGCAATTGATCGTCGAAGCGCTGAAGGCCAATGGTGTCTCCCGCGTTTCCTGCGTTCCGGGCGAAAGCTATCTGGCCGTTCTGGATGCGCTTTATGAAAGCGGCATCGAAACCGTGGTCTGCCGTCAGGAAGGCGGCGCAGCCATGATGGCCGATACCTGGGGGCGGCTGACGGGTGAGCCTGGCATCTGCATGGTGACCCGTGGCCCCGGTGCCACAAATGCTTCGGCCGGTCTGCACATTGCAAGGCAGGATTCCATTCCGATGATCCTGTTCATCGGTCAGGTGCAGCGGGATGCCCGCGAGCGCGAGGCCTTTCAGGAAGTGGAATATCGCCGCGCCTTTACCGAATTCGCAAAATGGGTGGGCGAGATCGATGATGCCCGCCGCATTCCCGAATTCGTTACCCGCGCTTTTGCCGTCGCCACTTCCGGCCGCCCCGGCCCCGTGGTGCTGACGCTGCCCGAAGACATGCTGGTGGAAGAGGTCGAAGCTCCCGAGGCAAAGCCCTATACGCCCGTCGAGGCACATCCAGGCCTGTCGCAAATGGCCGCCTTCGCCAAAATGCTGGGCGAGGCAAAACGCCCGGTCTTCATCGCCGGCGGCACCCGCTGGTCCGAGGAAAGCGTCACGGGCTTCAAGGCTTTTGCAGAAAAGCACAAACTTCCCGTGGGCTGTTCATTCCGCCGCCAGATGCTGTTTGATCATCTGAGCCCCTCATACGCAGGCGATGTCGGCATCGGCATCAACCCGGCACTGGCCAGGGAAATCAAGGAAGCCGACCTCGTGGTGCTGCTCGGTGGCCGCCTCTCCGAAATGCCCTCCTCCGGTTATACGCTGCTCGATATTCCCTACCCGTCGCAGAAGCTCATCCATATCTATCCGGAGGCGGAAGAGCTTGGCCGCGTCTATCGGCCGGACCTCGCTATCTGCGCCTCCCCGAACGATTTCGTTGCCGCCCTTGCCTCCATCGATCTTGCCGGCAATGCCGCCTGGGCCGATCGCACGGCCTCAATGCATGAGGCCTATCTCAAATGGTCAACGCCGCCGCAGACAGGCCCCGGCGCCGTGCAGATGGGTCCGATCATGGACTGGATCGAGGCGAACGTTGCTGAAGACGCCATCTTCACCAATGGCGCCGGCAATTACGCCACCTGGCTGCACCGCTTCCACCGCTTCCGCCGCTTCAATACGCAATCGGCCCCGACATCAGGCTCCATGGGTTACGGCCTGCCGGCGGCGGTGGCCGCCAAGCACCTGTTCCCGGAACGCGAGGTGATCTGCTTTGCCGGTGACGGTTGCTTCATGATGCACGGGCAGGAATTCATCACCGCCGTGCGTTACGGGCTGCCAATCATCACCGTGCTGGTCAATAACGGCACCTATGGCACGATCCGCATGCATCAGGAGCGGGAATATCCCGGTCGTGTCAGCGGCACCGATCTCGTCAATCCGGATTTCAACGCCTTTGCCAAAGCCTATGGCGGACACGGCGAAACGGTGGAAAGAACGCAAGACTTCGCCGCCGCCTTCGAACGGGCACGGGCAAGCGGCAAACCGGCGATCATCGAGGTGAAGCTGGATGCGGAAGCGATCACGCCGACGCGTACCCTGACGCAGATCAGAACCCGAAGCTGATATCGCGCATGGACATGGCTTCGGCATGGTGTAAATCCTGACTGTGACTCACAGCTTAGGAAACGCCATGCCGGATACAGCCCCTCCCGTCATCACCCCACGCGGCGCGAAGATCGAGCCCTCGGCCGGCGCGCCTTTCGAGGCAGTGCGCGTGGCCCGCGATGTGCTGCACGCGTCCCGCACGGCAGCACTCGCCACGCTCGATCCCGTCAGCGGTTATCCCTATACAACCGCGACCAATATCGGCATCGAGCCGGATGGCACGCCGTTCTTCTTTGCGGCCGGGCTGACGCTGCACGCCCGCAACATGGAAAGCGATTCGCGTATCTCGCTGACACTCGCCCCTTTCGGCAAGGGTGACGCGCTGACGCTGCCGCGCCTGACACTGGTGGGCAGGGCGGAACAAATCAGCCCGGATGAAGTGCCGATCGCCATCGCGCGCTACGTTGCCCGCTACCCCAAAGCGAAACTTTATCTCTCCCTTCCCGACACAAGGCTTTACCGGCTGCGGACGGAAGGCGTGCAGATTAATGGCGGCCCGGCCCGCAACGCCAGCAATATCATCCCCGCCGATCTGCGCACCGATCTGTCAGGCGCAGAAGAACTGATGGCGGCGGCGGAAAGCGAAGCGACCCGCCTTAACGCCATCAAGGGCGAAGCAGCTCGGCTCGCCGCTCTAGCTGGCGCAAAGGCTGGCCGCTGGACGATCACCTCCATCGATCCGGATGGTATCGATTTCGCCTCGGCCAGCGATCTGGCCCGGCTTTGGTTTACGGAGCGGGTGACGACGCTGAAGCAGTTTGAGAAGGCGCTTGCTTCGCCGGTGAGGTGACGGACGCAAGCGATTCAAAAAACATGAAAATTGCTTCTACTTGGCATTTTGTGGCCATGTCGCCGCGCCGCGCCGTCACCCCGGACTAGATCCGGGGTCCAGCGCGATCAAGTCCTTGATCGCGAGAGACTCTTTTCACGGCGCAGACGCGCCGTGGCTGGATGCCGGGTCAAGCCCGGCATGATGGGGCGAGTTTTTGACCCCATCCCATCAAAAAAGGCCGGGCCGCATTCCGCGACCCGGCCTTTTCTTAAAGATCAGACTGATGCTCAGAGAGCAGCGGTGACGATGAATTCAACCTTGTAATCCGGCGTTGCCAGCGCGGCTTCGCTGGTGGCGCGGGCCGGCGGGTTTGCCGGGTCGATCCAGCCTTCCCAGACAGCATTCATTTCGCCGAAGGTGGACATGTCGGAGAGGTAGATGATGGTCTGCAGGATCTTTGACTTGTCGGAACCGGCAGCAGCCAGCAGGCGGTCGACTTCAGCGAGAGCCGACTTGCTCTGTTCCGTCACGCTCGTACCTTCGCCAACCTGGCCGGCCAGATAAACGGTGTTGCCGTGAACGACGGCGCCGCTCATGCGCTTGCCCGGCTCGATACGCTTGATGGTCATGGAAAACTCCTGTTGATTGGCACTTGAAAAATAGAATGATGCGCGAAAAATCAGCCGCGCAGGTGATGGGTCTTCTCGTAGATCGCCGTGGAGCGCGCGCCGGAACGGCAATAGCCGAGCATCGGGCGCTGCAATTCATCGAGCGCATCCACCATGCCGGCAACGGCATCGGCGTCGACGCCATAGCGGCCGACCGGCACATGCATGATCGTCAGGCCAAGCTGCTCTGCACGCTCGGCAATATCGGCAAAAAGCGGCTGACCGTCTTCTTCGCCGTCCGGGCGGTGGCAGACGATCGACTTGAAGCCGAGTGCCTTGATCTCATCCAGATCGGCGACGCTGATCTGTCCAGTTACCGAATATTCGTCGTCTATGCGCCTGATATCCATGTCATGCCTCCTGAAACCGGCGTCCGCGCCGCTGGCCGTCATCCTTGAAATCCGCATCCGATGTAAGCGGTCAAATCCCATGCGTCAATGATGCCCGGTCTTCATTCGGTACGGCTCAGAGGATGGAAAAGCGCAGACCGAAGGAACGGCTTTCGCCCGGCTGAAGAATATTGAACTCACCGGCTGCCTCAAGCTCGCTACGCCCCACCCAGCGATGCGAAACCGGCTCGATGCCGAGCACGTTCGCCGGTGCCTGCTGGTTGCGCCACATCTGCAGATAGGGCAGCGTCTCCGTGCGAAAACGCACGGTGAGCGTCTTCCCGCCAATGGCCGTAATCGGGCCGAGTTTCAATTCCGCCCATTCAGTCTTGCCGGCCGAGACACAGAAAACACTGCCCGGCTCCTCGCCAAAACGCCAGCCATGGCCGCCGCCATCCAGCATTGCGCCTTCAAGCCGCACCGCATCGTCAAACAGGCGGCCGCCGACATTCATATGGTACATCAGGAATACTGGAATCGGCCGCCCGGACGTATTGACGATCCTGTCATCGAGGCTGACCTCGCCGCTTTCGCCATCGATCTTCCATGTCCGTTCCAGCAGCGCCGTGCCGCCATCGGCAAGCTTCACGGGAACCTCGACGCGCGCCAGCGCATTGGACTCGAGAACATCGAACGCGGTGATCGTTGCGGGATGCGAGGAGAAGGAGCCATGCAAGGGATATCGACGCCCCTCGCGGTCACCATCAATCGGTTCGGGATGACGGATATGATCGGGACCACAGGTAAAAAGAAAGCCTTCAAGCGAGTGGTCGATACGCGCATCGCCATCATCGGGAATGGCGCGGCCGGGCGCGATGTCTATGCCATCGACGACGCAGGCGCCGATATCGAAAACGGAGGTCTCATCGAGGAAAATGCGTGGCGATCTGCCAGCCTGAAACGAACGCAAGACAACCTCCCTGTGGCAGTAAAAACGCATGGTTCACGGAAACGCTACTAACCGTGACGGAAATTAAGATTGCATTAACCGCGAATTCACCTTTTTCACAATAGGGTCAAGATTACGGTGTGTTTATCGGTGACGAAGCAAGGGATAGCAGAATCGTGAAACAGTTTCTTAACGCAGCTCTGGGCCTGACGATCGCCGTGGCGTCGATTTTCGCTCCGCTACAGGCTGGCGCGCAGCAGCGTTATGGCGAACAGACCATGCTGGTTACGCCGGATGGCCGCGTTCTCGATTTCATGCCGGAACGTGGCGACATCGTCATCAGCCGTGATGCGATGGGCCGTACCGTGTTCTATGACCAGTACGGCAACCTGCTGGCCACCGAAATGCCCTCCGGCTACCAGCAGCGGCAGCAGGTACGCCAGCGCGACACCACCTATTATCCACCCGCCCCCGGTGGCCAGTATCGTGAGCCGCCGCGCGACTACGGTTATCAGGACAACGGCAACGTGCGCGATTATCGCGAATATCGCGGCGACGGCTCCGATGAGAATCTCTACACCGGTTCCGTGCCAGCCCCCGGCGCGGTGGAAAGCGGCCCGCTCGGCCAGCCGATGCCGGGAGAAAGCACCACGGCCGCCGTTCCGCAACCGGACCACCTGATCGAGCGGCATACGCCGGTAACGACGCCGGTCAACCGTTCCCGCCAGGAAATCGTCGCGCTCCAGACCTTCCTCGACCGCGAGGGCATCTCCCCCGGCGTGATCGACGGGAAGATGGGCGACAATGTCAACAAGGCCATAGCCGCCTGGCAAGACATGACGGGCGAAAAGCTCGACCCGAACAATTCAGAAGACATTCTGGAGCGCCTGCGCGCCTCGGGCGGCATGCCGATTGTGGATTACACGATCACCGCCGCCGATGCCGCCGGCCCCTACGTGGCCTCCATCCCGGACGACTATGCCGAGAAATCGCAGCTGCCTGCCCTCTCCTTCACGTCGACCTCGGAAGCGCTGGCCGAACGCTTCCACATGGATGAGAACTATCTGAAAGAGCTGAACCCCGGCGTCGATTTCTCCGTGCCCGGCACTATCATCAAGGTCGTCAATCCCGGCGAGGCGAAGAAGGGGCAGGTCGCCCGCATCGTTGCGCACAAGGGTATCAAGCAGGTCTTCGCCTATGGCCAGGACGGCAATCTGATTGCCGCCTATCCAGCCACGATCGGCTCCACGGACACCCCCTCGCCAAGCGGCACCCATACGGTAGAGCGTATCGCGCTCAATCCGGGCTACACCTATAATCCCAAGATCAACTTCAAGCAGGGTCAGAACGACAAGATCCTGCAGATCCCGCCGGGCCCGAACGGTCCTGTCGGCACGGTCTGGATCGCCCTGTCGAAGCCGACCTACGGCATTCACGGCACGCCGGAACCCTCGAAGATCGGCAAGACGAACAGCCATGGCTGTATTCGCCTGACCAACTGGGATGCCACCGAACTAGCGAAAATGGTCCGTCCCGGTGTGGTGGTCGAATTCGCGGAGTAAATCGACTGGAAGAAAAAGAAAAAGCCCGGTGGTCCGGGCTTCTTTAGTTATGACGTTTCAGTCGCGCTTTTCCGTCAGGAAATATAGCAGCGCCGCTACCGGAAGAGCAAAGCCGATCCAGGAGGCGGCTTGCCATTCGCCAACCGCATAGGCCCAGCCGCCAACGGCGGAACCAATTGCACCGCCCATGAAAAATGTCGCCATATAGATGCCGTTCAGGCGGCTGCGGAATTCCGCCCCCAGCGTGAAGATCGCCCGCTGCCCAAGCACCAGATTGGTGGTGACACCGAAATCCAGAACGATTGCGGCAATGACAAGAATGGCGAGCGCCAGATGCGATCCCTCGGGCGCAAGATGCGTGACGGCGAAAGAGAGTGCTACCGCCAGCAGTGCAAAGAATGTCGCCGCCCGCGTCCATCCGCGATCGGCCATCCGCCCGGCAATCGGGGCGGCGACGGTGCCGGCCGCACCAGCCAGTGCGAAGAGTGCGATCTCACCCTGGCTGAGATTGAAATGCGGCCCACTCAGATAAAGAGGCGTCGTGGTCCAGAACAGGCTGAAGGCCGCGAAGAGAAACGCATGATAGATCGCCCGCCGCCGCAGGACCGGCGTGTGAAGCGCCAGCCGGCCCATCGAAGCCATCAAGGCGCCATAGCTCAGCCGCGCTTCAGGCATACGGGTCGGCAGGAGCCGGAAAAGCACCACGGCAAGAAGCGCCATGACGGCCGCAGACGTCAGAAACACACCGCGCCAGGAGACAATTTCCGACAGAAGGCTGGAAACCGGCCGCGCCAGCATGATGCCGGCCATCAACCCACTCATGACATTGCCGACCACCCGCCCGCGAATGGCGTGCGGCGCCATATGGGCCGCATAGGGAACGATGACCTGCACCGCCACCGAACTGACCCCTACCAGGAAGGCTGCGATCAGAAACGGCGTCGCATGTGGCGCGAATGCTGCGGCCGCAAGGGAAAGCACCGCCATGGAGACGGAGCCGACGACCAGCTTGCGGTTTTCCACGAGATCGCCGAGCGGCACGACAAACAGCAGACCGATACCGTAACCGATCTGTGTCAGGGTCACGATCAGCCCCGTCGCGCCAGCGGAAAGACCAAGCTCCGCACCGATGATGCCGGCAAGCGGCTGACCATAATAAAGATTGGCCGCGATCAATCCGCAGGCTGTCGCCAGCAGGAAAGTCAAAGCCGGGGAAATGGATGGTGCCTGAATATCATCCCCATCAATCACACGCGTCGTCATCATTTTCTCCAATATGGAAACAATCGTTTCCTAAATATTCACAAAATTACTCGGCAAGCCTCATGGCAATATCCACCACGGCCACCATGTCTTTAAGGCTCCGCCCTGTCTTTCCCACCACGCGCATACCGTACATCATGCACAGCATCGCCCGCGCAAGATCATCGGGATCAGCCTTGGACCGCACGGAACCATCCTTCTGCCCTTCGGCAACGAGGCGGGCGACGATCCGCTCCCTCGCCTTCACGGCCCTCTCGACCACAACGGCGATGTCGTCGTCCAGTGCCGCCAGATCAGCAGCGGCACCAACCACCAGACATCCGTCGGAGCCGACACCGCCGTGGGATCGTTCGGCGTAAAACATCAGCCCCGCTCTCAGCCTCTCATAACCGGTGTCGAAACCGGCCACAGCTGCCTCAAAACGCTCGGTCTGTATGATCCTGTAGCGCTCCATCGTCGCGATGAAGACGGCTTTCTTATCCTTGAAGGCCTTGTAGAGGCTACCCTGGGCCAGCTCCATCGCATCGGTAAGATCGCCTACCGAGGTGGCGTGGTAACCGCGCCGCGAGAATACCTTGATCGCGCCATCGAGCGCGCGTTCAAGATCGAACTCGCGCGGTCTGCCGCGATGGCGCTGTTCCGGGGAATGGGGCTGGCTGAAATTGCTCATGAGCCGAATATAGGAAACGATCGTTTCCAAATCAAGCAAAAATTTCGCGCCATGAAGAGGTCGCGGGAGCGCCTCGTAAAGGCGCCTCTTCTCCGCATTTTTGTGGGGAACCCATTTCACCAAACCGTCGCACCGTCGCCGCAACCGGGCGGGATTCGCAACGCGAGGTCAGGCAGCCCTGCGTGTCACGAGACGTGCCAGGTGCGCAACGCGCCTCGGAAGTCTTTTCGGCAGGAGGTTGATGACTTCCTCGGCAAAGGCCGCCGCATTTTCTACCGCCTTGTCGATATTGCTAACCTTCTTGCCATCCAGACAGAGAAGCGTGCCGCCATAGTCGAAAATATCGCGATAGGCCGCCCGCTCGACAATCGCCGTGTTGAGCACGGAGACGTTCTTTTCCGCCAGCAGCATCTTGACGAGCAACAGCGAACGCGTTGCCACCATGGCGTTGACCCGTGTCAGCACGATGGAATGGGCGATCGCTTTGCCCATCTTGCGGTTCAGGAATTCGATGTGATCGAGAACTTCGGCAGCACCGCGCGCATCCATGGCCGATCCCTGCACCGGGATCAGAACATGATCGGAAATACCGAGAGCCATGGTCAAAAGCGGCGTTTTTGCGCCGGGCAGGTCAATGATGAAACAGTCTGTATTGGCCCGGTTTTCGCGAATGTGGCCTTCAAGCGAAGCCATCGTCACATGCGAAATCACTGACAGATTTGCTACCATGCCCGAGAGTTCGTACCAGCGGGAAATCCACAATTGCGGATCGGCATCCAGAACCGTCACCCGATGGCCGCTACGGGCGAGTTCGGTCGCCAGAAGCAGCACAGCCGTGGTTTTTCCGGCGCCGCCCTTGGTATTGGCGAAAGTGATGACTGACATGATACCCCCTGTTTGTCAGAGCCGTTTCATGCTCATTCACGCACCGACGCACTTCATGGTGCTTTCCATAATCTTAACGAACAGGGTTAATAAAACGCTAACGCCGGGGCGAAGCGCTATGAGAAAAGCCCGCGACTGATATCGCGGGCCTCTGCCATCATATTGATCACGTTAGCTTTCGGCAGGAACCCACATCGTCAGCCCGCAGGCGGCCGGCTTTGAGGTCTTCATATTTTGGCAGATCCAGGGAACCGCCCACCCTTTTCTCAACAGTTGCGCGATCAAGCTTGATCAAGCGTCCAGCGCTGGTGAAGGACACAATGCCCTTCTTTCCCGAATACGCCATAGTTGCGCGCATTTCACAGAAATAGCGATCTGAGCCCTTGGACAAATTCCATCCCTGGTTTCCCGCTCTATTGTTCGTCAGGGCCCCCACCTTATAGCCCTGACCGGAAAGCTCCTTAAATGAAGCGGCCTGCGCCACGACGGGTATGCTTAGAAACGCCACTGCGAGCAATGGCGAAAAAACTGAAAACCTCATGGTGCTGTGCCTACCCCTTAAAAGCAGTCCTCGAACAATTTCTTCGTATTTTCCAGCGTCATCGGCACTGGATTGCCGCCGCAGCTCGGGTCCTTGATCGCTTCCGCCGCCAGTTCGTCGATACGATCCGGCTTGATGCCCATGGCGGTGAGATTCTCCGGCACGCCGAGTTCCTTGCGAAGCTCCAGCACATAGTCATAAAAGCCGTCGAAACCGCCGGAAATGCCAAGATAGGCAGCGGCGCGGGCAATCTTGTCCTCGATGGCAGGACGGTTGAAACGCAGCACCGCCGGCATGACGACGGCATTGGTCATGCCGTGATGGGTGTTGTAGACAGCGCCGATCGGATGCGAGAGCGAATGGATGGCGCCGAGGCCCTTCTGGAAGGCAACCGCCCCCATCGCTGCCGCCGCCATCATGTTGGTGCGCGCTTCAATATCCGTGCCATCCTTATAGGCGCGCGGCAGGAATTCCTTGACGAGACGCAGACCCTCCAGCGCCACACCGGCACTCATGGGATGATAAAAGGGCGAGGAATAGGCCTCCAGGCAATGGGCGAAAGCATCCATGCCCGTGCCGGCCGTGATGACCTTCGGCATACCAACCGTCAGCTCCGGATCGCAGATGACGACGCCGGGCAAGAGCTTCGGATGGAAGATGATCTTTTTCACATGCGTCTGCGAATTGGTGATGACGCTGGCGCGACCGACTTCCGAACCGGTGCCGGCCGTCGTCGGAACGGCAACGATAGGCGCGATCTTGGAAGCGTCCGCCCGTGTCCACCAGTCGCCGATATCTTCGAAATCCCAGACCGGGCGGGTCTGCCCGGCCATGAAGGCGATGGTCTTGCCAAGATCGAGCCCCGAGCCGCCGCCGAAAGCGACGACACCATCATGGCCGCCATCGCGGTAAGCTTTCACGCCCGCTTCCATGTTGATTTCGTTCGGGTTCGGATCGACCTCGGCGAAGATCGCCCGGCCGAGGCCCGCCTCTTCCAGCACATCCAGCGCATGCGCGGTAATCGCCATATTGGCAAGGCCGCGATCCGTCACAAGAAGCGGCTTCTTGATACCAAGCGTCTTGCAGGCTTCCGCCAGTTCCTTGATCCGGCCACGGCCAAGCTTGACGGCGGTGGGGTAGCTCCAGTTGGCGACGATATTCATTTCGTGACTTTCTTCAGATGGTAGGATTTCGGGCGGGTCAGGTTCTGGAAGCCGAGGACGGAGAGCGAACCGCCACGGCCCGTTTCCTTCACACCGGTCCAGCAAAGCGCCGGGTCGAGATAATCAGCGCGGTTCATGAACACGGTTCCGGTTTCGATCTCGCGGCCGATGCGCCCGGCGCGGGCGGCATCCTGCGTCCAGAGCGAAGCGGTCAGCCCGTATTTGCTGTCATTCATCAGCGCGATGGCTTCGTCGTCGTTCTTGACCTTCATGATGCCGACCGCCGGACCGAAGGTTTCTTCGGTCATGAACTCCATGGAGTGATCGACGTTGACGAGGACTTGCGGCGCGACATAGGCGCTTTCGCCATCATCGGCAGGGAACAGCTTTGGATCGACCAACGCCTTGGCCCCCTTCGAGACGGCATCGGCAATCTGCGCACGAACCACCTTGGCAAAACGCTTGTTGGCCATCGGCCCGAGCGTGGTTTCCTGCTCCAGCGGATTGCCGAGCTTGTAGTTCGACACCCACGCGACCGACTTCTCGACAAAGGCGTCATAGAGGTTTTCGTTGACGTAGATGCGCTCGATGCCGCAGCAGCATTGCCCGGAATTATAGGTGGCGCCATCCATCAGCGTATCGACGGCGGCATCGAGGTCGGCATCTTCCATGACGTAACCGGGATCCTTGCCGCCGAGTTCAAGACCTAGACCGGTGAAGGTGCCGGCAGCGGCGCGCTCGATCGCGCGGCCACCTTCCACTGAACCGGTGAAGTTGACGAAGTTGAAAAGGCCCTCGGAAATGAGCGCCGAGGTCGTGCCATGGTCGAGGAAGACATTGATGAAGACATCGTCAGGCACACCGGCCTCGACAAAAGCCCGCACCATGCGCTCGCCGACCAGCAGCGTCTGCGCCGCATGTTTGATGACGACCGTATTGCCGGCCATCAAAGCCGGCGCGACGGTGTTGATCGCCGTCATGTAAGGATAGTTCCAGGGCGCGATGACAAAGACCACGCCATGCGCCTCACGTTCGATGCGGCGTTCGAAATTGCCGCTTTCCTCGATGACGAGCGGCGCCAACGCATCGGCTGCAATGGAGGCGACATAGTTGGAGCGTTCGTTGAAGCCTTTGAACTCGCCGCCATAGCGCACCGGACGGCCCATCATATGGGCAAGTTCCGGCACGACCTCGTCCACCATTTCGTTGAGGCGTGCGACGCCTTTCAGAACCAGCTGAACGCGGTCCTCAAGCGGGCGTCGTGCCCAGTCCTTCTGCGCCTTGCGCGCCTCTGAAACGGCGGCCCGTGCCGCCTCCAGCGACATCGCCTCCCGCTCGGCATAAACTGAGCCGTCGATGGGCGAGATATTCTGGATCATGGTCATGATGTTTTCCCGTAATGATTAGGCTCGTTCGAAACCGCGCGCCACTTCCCAGTCGGTCACGCGGCGGTCGTATTCTTCCTGTTCCCACGCCCCGGCGCGGACGTAATGATCGATCACATCGTCGCCAAAGGCGCTGCGCAGCATTTTCGATCCGTCCAGAAACGCAGTGGCGTCACGCAGCGTCTTGGGTATCTCGCGCACATCCTTGCCGCCATAGGCATCACCGACAAATTCGGGCTCAAGTTCAAGTTTATTTTCGATGCCGTCAATGCCTGCTGCAAGCAGGGCGGCCATAGCGAGATAGGGGTTGAGATCGGAGCCGCCCACGCGGCATTCGATGCGGATGCCCTTGGTATCGGCGCCGCAGAGGCGATATCCCGCCGTGCGGTTGTCGAGGCTCCAGATCGCTTTTGTGGGCGCGAAGGTACCCGCCATGAAACGCTTGTAGGAATTGATGTACGGGGCGAGGAAATAAGTAATTTCACTGGCGTGGGCCAGCAGCCCGGCAACATAATGCCGCATCAATTGCGACATGCCGTGCTCCGCATCTTTGTCCAGGAACGCGGGCGTCTTCCCGTCAAGGCTCCACAGCGACTGGTGAATATGTGAGGAACTGCCGGCGGCATTGTAGTTCCACTTGGCGAGGAACGTCACCGCCTTGCCCTTGGACCAGGCGATCTCCTTGGTGGCGTTCTTGATGATCGCGTGCCTGTCTGCCATGGTCAGCGCATCGGCATAACGAACATTGATCTCCGCCTGCCCCGCGGACGCTTCGCCCTTGGAATTTTCAACCGGAATGCCGGCTCCCTGCAGGCCCTTGCGCAGCGCCCGCATCACATCTTCCTCCTTGGTCGTCTGGAAGATATGGTAATCTTCATTATAGCCGCTGGCGAGGTTCAGCCCCTTGTAACCGCTGGCGCGCGCCGCGTCGAAAGTCTGGTCGAAGAGGAAGAATTCAAGTTCGGTCGCCATATAGGCCTTCAGCCCCATGGCCTCCAGCCGAGCCACCTGCTTCTTGAGAAGCGCGCGCGGCGAATGCGGAACCTCTTCGTGGGTGTGATGATCGAGCACGTCGCACAGCACCAGCGCCGTGCCTTCCAGCCACGGCACACGGCGCAGCGTCGAAAGATCGGGCTTCAGGACATAATCGCCGTAACCCTTCTCCCAGCTGGAGGATTTGTAACCGGGAACGGTCTCCATCTCCATATCGGTGGCAAGCACATAGTTGCAGCTATGGGTTTCCTCAAAGGCGCTTTCGACGAAGAATTCAGCCTGGAACCGTTTGCCCATCAGACGCCCCTGCATGTCGACAAGGCAGGCCAGAACCGTGTCGATGCGCCCTTCGGCGACATCCATTTTAAGCGCGTCAAATGTGTAGCTCGTCATTTTATCCGTTCCCTTTATTGTCGTGACCGGGCGGCCGGGTTGCGGCCGCCCGCTTGTTTAAGCATCAGGCCTTTGCAGCCGCCGCTGCCATGGCAGCCTGCTTGTGCTCCAGCGCGAATTCCTCTTCCGGCGAGAGGATGAGGCGATGACGGCCGATGAAAGCGAAATAGGCGATGGCGACCGCAAACCAGACGGCGACCCAGAGCACGCCCTTTGTGAAGTTCGGATCCTGGATCTGGTAAAGCAGCGTGACGATGGCGATGATGACAGTCAGCACCGCACCTGGAATGCCGAAGGGCGAACGGAACGGCCGCTCGATATGCGGCAGGTTCTTGCGGAGCAGGATGAAGGAAATCGCCTGCATGATGTAGGAGAACATCGCGCCGAACACGGCCATGTTCAAAAGCACGCTGCCGATGATGCTGCCGCCCTGTTCCGCACCCAGCGCGAACCAGATGACCAGCATGACCGCAAGGCCGACGATCGCGCCGGTGATGTTGGCCACGTATGGCGTGCGGTATTTCGAGTGGGTGATCGACAGCACCGTCGGGAAATAACCCGCACGCGACAGCGAATAGATCTGGCGGCCCTGCGCATAGAGGATCGTATGGAAGCTGGCGATGAGGCCGGTAAGCGCGACGAGACCGAGCAGCACCACACCGCCATCGCCATAGATCGCCTTGAAGCCATCAAGCAGCGGCTCAAGCGAGGAGCTGAGATGGAAGGCGCCGACGCCCGGCAGCGACGGGTTGAGCAGCACGATCATGAAGGCCGAAACCATCAGCGTGACCATGCCAAGGATGATTCCCTTCGGCATGTCGCGTTTCGGATCGACGGATTCCTCAGCCGCGAGCGGCAGCTGCTCGATGGCGAGGAACAGCCAGACCGCGAAAGGCAGCGTGGCGAGAACGCCCGAAAAACCGAACGGGAAGAACGAGCCACCGCCCTCCGGCAGTTCCACCGCCTTGCCATCAGGTCCGACGCCGATGTTGAGCGCAAAACGCGAAAAATCGATATTGGGAATGGCACTGATCCAGAAGAACACCAGAACGGCGAGCGAAATCAGTGTGATGACGAGCGTCACCTTGAAGGAAAGCTCAAGCCCGAAGACGTTGAGCGCAAGGAATATCGCGTAAAACGCTATCCACACGAAGGGTGAATAGGCCGGATCGAGGCCGAGAATCGAGTTCACATAGGCTGTGATGAAGGTGACGACGACCGCCGGCGTCAGCACGTATTCAACATTCTCACAAAGACCGGTGATAAAGCCGCCCCAGGGGCCCATGGCCGTGCGAGCGAAGGAATAGGCCGCACCCGTGTGGGGCAGCGCCGGGCTCATTTCGGCGATCGAGAATGTCAGCCCGAGATACATGATGGCGATGATGATGCCCGCCACCAGCATGCCGCCCCAGCCGCCGGTGGAGAAACCGAAATTCCATCCGGAAAAATGCCCTGATATGACCGCGCCGACGCCAAGCGACCAGAGCGACCACACGCCCGCATAACGGGATAGTCCGCGTTTTTCGAAATAGGATGCATCAGCTTTCTTGTAGCTGACGCCTGACGATGAACTGTCCATGCCCTTCTCTCCTGATAAGAAAAAAACAAGCCAGTCAGCCGTTATTGGCCGATTGTGCCCCAGTCTTCGGCGCCATCAGGAAACTCCCGGATCGCGCCGCACGCATCTGCTGTTCCCGTACCGCTTCGTTTTCCCGGCTTCTTTGACCGGATGGCGGCAGTCTCCCTTCGATGCCTGACCCCGGTGTGTTCACCATCGGCCGGCCCCTGCTCCCTCACTCGTCGATCGATGCGAGTGCCTTCCCCATAAGCTCGTGTAGAAATGCGGCGATGTTCGCCTGCTCTCCTTCATCGGCGATCAGATCGTTGCGGATCTCGATCATGACGTTCAAAAGCCCGTCCGGCAGCGCATGCAGTCGCAACGTATGCGTCACGCCATCTTCCGGGCCATAAGGATCGTTGCGATTGACCGTGAGCGAGGCCCCTTCGGCGCCTGTCAGCATGGCGTCAGCGAGACGGCTGTCGGTATCATGCAGGATGCCGATCTCAACCTCGCGGAACCGGCCGTGATAAACCGGCGTGAAACTGTGGATGGTCACCACCACCACCTTGCGGCCCTTCGCCTGCCGCTCGGCGATGATCTCGCTCACCCGGTCGTGAAACGGCACATACAGCGCTGACGTTCGGGCAAACCGCTCCGCTTCGGTGAGGTCGAAATTGCCCGGAATATCATATACTTCGCTTTTTACCGGCATGGCGGACGGCGATTCGGGGGGCCTGTTGCAATCATAGACCAGGCGGGAAAACCTCTGATAAATGAGCGTCGCGTCGAGCTTCTCCGAAAGCAGACGGGCAACGGCCAGAGCGCCGGGGTCCCATGCCACATGACTTGAAAGAACCTCGGGCGACAGGCCGAGCGTGCTTAATCTTTGCGGGACGGTGGCCGAAGCATGTTCGCAGACAAGCAGGACATCGCCCGCCGCACCGGCATTTTCGATGCCAACGGCCTGCCCTTCCGCTTCTGTGAAAAACCGCGAACGCACCGTCATGCACGTACCCCACCCGGAAAACCGTCTTCACTAACGGCGAAAAGAATTCTTCACATTATGGCGGGTGTCAAATGGAATTTTGAAATTTTCTCTTCATTTTTCCATTGACTCAATCACGGGCAGAGATGTTTATTTTAGCGCACACACCGGCAGAAAGACCGGAAGGGGAAAGATTTGCGCAACACCGCGGCCACCGTGTCGGATGTCATCCATGCCCATTACGACGCGCTGACACGTTCCGAAAAACGGCTGGCAGAAAGCCTGCTCGGCAATTATCCGGTGTCCGGCCTCGGCAGCATCACCACGATTGCCGAAAATGCCGGTGTTTCCACCCCGACAGTGGCGCGGATGGTGCAGAAGCTCGGCTATAAGGGCTACCCCGAATTTCAGGCGCATCTGCACCAGGAGCTGGAAGCGACGATCTCCGGTCCGGTGGCCAAACATGACCGCTGGGCAACCAACGCGCCGGGCCTGCACATTCTCAACCGTTTCGCCGACGCCATTACCGGCAATCTGCGCGATACGCTTGGTGATCTCGATACCGCCGTCTTCGACAATGCCGCCGCGCTGCTTTCCGACCGCAAGCGCAGCATCTACTTCGTCGGCGGGCGCATCACCGGTGCGGTTGCCGAATATTTCTTCACCCACATGCAGGTGATCCGACCGAAGACAACGCTGATGTCGTCCAACTCCAGCGCCTGGCCGCAATATATGCTGAATATGAGCGCCGGCGATGTGCTCGTCATTTTCGACATCCGCCGTTACGAGCACGATATGACGACGCTGGCAGAGGTGGCCAAGGCAAATGGGGTGCAGATCATCCTCTTTACCGACCAGTGGACATCGCCGGTGGCGCGTCATGCGCTGCATATTTTCCGGGTCAAAATAGAGGCCCCGTCCGCGTGGGATTCGTCTGTCGTTACGCTTTTTGTCGTCGAGGCGCTGATCGAAGCGGTGCAGAGCGGCACGTGGGACGAAACCAAGGAACGCATGAACGCACTGGAGGGCCTGTTTGAACAGACACGCCTGTTCCGACGCCCTGACAGAACGTGAATATGCGTAGCCGGCATACGACTTGACGCCGATGCCGCACGCTGATTGGATACCTGCGATCGCTACCAGCACGATAAAGCAGGGGAAAAACCAAGCTGGGGAACGCATCTGGTCTAACGGACAAAAACGGTCAACTCGCGCAATTGCTGGCAAAAAGCCCGATAATGGCGGAAAATGGGTTTAAAGTGGCGGAATCCGGATAAATGAATTGCCATCCAGCCGTCACATTAGCTTCATCGAGAATCCGTATCAGCGTCCGCAATATGAGAACACGAAGAGGAGAAAAAAGTGATCTCTCACTGCCGCCGACTGCTTGCTACAACCACCGCACTGGTCATCGCCTCCACCGCTATTGCCGCCGCTGAGCCGAGCGCCGAACTGATCGCCGCCGCCAAGAAGGAAGGCATGCTGACCACCATCGCCCTGCCGCACGACTGGTGTGGTTACGGCGACGTGATCGCCGCCTTCAAGGCGAAATATCCGGAAATCACCGTCAATGAACTGAACCCCGACGCCGGCTCCGCCGACGAAGTCGAAGCAGTTAAGGCAAACAAGGACAATAAGGGCCCGCAGGCGCCTGACGTCATTGACGTCGGTCTTGCTTTCGGCCCGCAGATGAAGGCCGAAGGCCTGCTGCAGCCCTACAAGGTCTCCACCTGGGACGAAATTCCTGACAACGTCAAGGATCCCGAAGGTTACTGGTACGGCGACTATTACGGCGTGATGTCGTTCTTCGTGAACAAGGATCTTGTCAAGGAAACGCCGAAGGACTGGGCAGACCTTCTGAAGGCTGACTATTCCGGTCAGGTCGCGCTTGCGGGTGACCCGCGCGCCTCCAACCAGGCTATCCTCGGTGTTCTCGCCGCCGGTCTTTCAACCGGAGCAAAATCCGGCAAGGAAGCCGGTGAAGCCGGCCTGAAATATTTCGCCGACCTCAACAAGGCTGGCAACTTCCTGCCGACTATTGGCAAGGCCGGTACACTTGCACAGGGTGCCACGCCGATTATCGTTGCCTGGGACTATAATGCGCTGTCCTGGAAGAAGACGCTGAACGACAACCCGCCGACGGAAGTCGTCGTTCCCGAAAAGGGCGTTCTCGCCGGTGTTTACGTGCAGGGCATTTCCGCTTACGCCCCGCATCCGAATGCTGCCAAGCTGTGGATGGAGCACCTCTACTCCGACGACGGTCAGCTCGGCTGGCTGAAGGGTTATTGCCACCCGATCCGCTTCAACGCCATGGTCAAGGCCGGCAAGGTTCCGCAGGACCTGATCGACAGCCTGCCGCCGGCAGCAGCCTATGAAAAGGCGATCTTCCCGACGCTCGAGGAAGTCGATGCCAACAAGGCGGCCGTCACTGGCGGCTGGGATAGCGTTGTCGGCGCGAACGTGAAGTAAATTGTTGAAAACGCACCCCGGCCGATCAAAGCCGGGGTGCTTCTTTTATAATATAGACCTTTATAGACAGACCGTTTGAAAACGGCGTTTGGGGACAAGGATGCCATCAACCAACACCGGCGGACCATCCGACGCGCGCAGAAAGCTGCCGCTGCATTGGATAGGCGTCGTACCTTTTGCCGTTTTTGTGCTGCTGTTTCTGATTATGCCGACGATGAAGATCGTCGTTGGCGCGTTCCAGCGGACAGACGGAACTTTCACGCTTGAAAACATTGCAGGGCTTTTTACCGCATCCATCCTTTCGGCCTACTGGATCTCGATAAAGATCAGCCTCGCTTCTGCAGCGCTCGGCTGCCTCATCGGCTTTGCCGTAGCCGCGGCCGTAGTGCTCGGTGGTCTGCCGCAGCGTATCCGCGGACCGCTTCTCACCTTTTCAGGCGTCGCATCGCAATTCGCCGGGGTACCGCTTGCCTTCGCCTTCATCGCCACGCTTGGCCCGGTCGGCCTCCTGACCGTCTTCCTGAAGACGCAGGTCGGCATCGATCTCAGGATGCTCGGCTTCAACATCCTGTCCTTCTGGGGTCTCACCGTCACCTATCTGTTCTTCCAGATTCCGCTGATGATCCTCATCATCACGCCCGCGCTTGACGGCCTGAAACGCGAATGGCGCGAAGCGGCGGAAATTCTCGGAGCCACCGGCTTTCAATATTGGCGCATGGTGGCCTTTCCGATCTTGCTGCCGTCGCTGCTCGGCACCATGTCGCTGCTGTTTGCCAATGCCTTCGGCGCAGTGGCCACCGCAATTGCGCTCACCGGCTCCTCGCTCAACATCGTACCGATCCTGCTCTTCGCGCAGATTCGCGGCGACGTTCTCGGCAATCCGCATCTCGGTTACGCGCTCGCCTTCGGCATGATCGTCGTGACAGGCATTGCCAATGCACTTTATATCTGGCTGCGCGCCCGCAGCGAAAGGTGGCTGAAATGAAGCGTTTCTTCGCCTGGGGCGCGCTGATTTTCGGCCTGCTCTATTTCGCCCTGCCGCTGATCGGCATGACCAATTTCTCGCTGAAAATGCGGCGCGGCGAATATTCTTTCGACGCTTATGCCAAGGTGCTGGGCGACCCGCGCTTCCAGGAAACCTTCAGCTATTCCGTCGTCATGGCGCTGTTCACCATCATTTTCGGCGTCCTGCTGGTGGTACCGACAGCCTATTGGGTGCGTCTGAAACTGCCGGGCCTGCGCCCCTATATCGAATTCATCACGCTTCTGCCGCTGGTCATCCCGGCCATCGTCATCGTCTTCGGTTATATCAGGCTTTACAACACCTCCAGCTGGCTGCCGCTGACCGGCACGAGCTTCGGCACCAACCTGCTTCTGATGTTCGGTTATGCCACGCTCGCCCTGCCCTATATGTACCGCGCCGTCGATACCGGCCTCAGAACCATCGACGTGGCGACACTGACGGAAGCGGCGCAGAGCCTCGGCGCGGGCTGGACGACCATCCTTTCGCGCATCATCCTGCCCAATGTTCTGGTCGCCGTGCTGTCGGGCGCCTTCCTGACCTTCGCTATCGTCATCGGTGAATTCACCATGGCAGCCCTTTTGAACCGCCCGGCCTTCGGCCCCTACATGCAGCTGCTGGGTGCCAACCGCGCCTATGAACCGGCAGCGCTTGCCGTGATTTCCTTCGGCATTACCTGGGGTTGCCTCGGTCTGATCCAACTCGTTTCACGCTACCAGAAGGGCGCGCCTCCCAAGGCCTGAGGACAATATTTCATGAGCTTTTTGACACTTAGCAACATCAAGAAATCCTTCGGCTCCGTCCAGGTCGTACATGATTTCAACATGGCCATCGAAAAGCGCGAGTTCGTCTCCTTCCTCGGGCCATCGGGCTGCGGCAAGACCACGGTACTGCGCATGATCGCCGGTTTCGAAATCCCGACCGGAGGGTCGATCGTCATCAACGGCAAGGACCAGACAACGCTCCGGCCCAACCAGCGCAATATTGGCATGGTGTTCCAGGCTTATGCGCTGTTCCCGAACATGAATGTCTATGAAAACGTCGCCTTCGGCCTGAAAGTCGCAGGCAAACCGAAAGCCGAAATCGACGCGCGCGTGAAAGAAATGCTCCAGCTCATCCACCTGGAGCATCTGGCTGACCGTTATCCCTACCAGATGTCGGGCGGCCAACAGCAACGCGTGGCGTTGGCCCGTGCGCTCGCGCCGAAGCCGGAAGTGCTTTTGCTGGACGAACCGCTCTCGGCACTCGACGCCAAGATTCGTGTTTCGCTGCGCGAGGAAATCCGCCAGATTCAGCAGAAACTCGGCATCACCACCATTTTCGTGACCCACGATCAGGAAGAGGCCCTGTCGATTTCCGACCGCATCGTTGTCATGAATGCCGGCCGCGCCGACCAGATCGGCTCGCCCTTTGATATCTACAACACGCCCGCCACCCGCTTCGTCGCCTCCTTCGTCGGCACGCTGAACCTCATCGACGCGACCGTGGTGGATTCCTCGTCCAACACCATCCAGGTCGGGGAGCAGCAGATCACCCTGCCGAAGCCGGTCGATGCCGCGAATGGCGAAAAAATCACGCTGGCGCTTCGCCCGGAAGCGGGCTCCCTCGGCAGCGATGCGAAAGGCGACGTCGCCATTTCCGGCCTCGTCACCTCCAGCCAGTTCCTCGGCTCGGTCATCCGCACACGCCTTGATCTGGGCGGTTCGACGCTGTCTTTCGACATGTTCAACGATCCCGGCACAGCACCGCCCGCCGTCGGTGAGCAGGTCACGCTGAAATTCGCAGCCGGCGACCTGATGCTTATCAAGGACTAAAACGCTTTTCCAGACGCAAAACCGCTTCGCCCATTTGCGGGACATGGTAGAGCAGGTATGACTTCAAACCTGCATACCAACGATGTGAGGCCATGATGCGCGCGCTTTATTACGAACGATTCGGTGAGACCCCCGTTGTCGCGTCCCTGCCGGATCCGGAACCGACAGATGGCGGTGTGGTCATCGAGGTAAAGGCCACCGGCCTTTGCCGAAGCGATTGGCACGGTTGGATGGGACATGACCCGGATATTCGCCTGCCGCATGTTCCCGGCCACGAATTCGCCGGGGTGATTGCCGCTGTCGGCAAGAACGTCACCCGTTTCAAAACCGGTGATCGCGTTACCGTTCCCTTCGTCTCAGGCTGCGGCCACTGCCACGAATGCCGCTCCGGCAACCAGCAGGTCTGTGAGGCGCAGTTCCAGCCCGGCTTCACCCATTGGGGCTCCTTCGCCGAGTATGTCGCGATCGATTACGCCGATCAGAACCTCGTGCATCTGCCCGATGCGATGAGCTACGCAACGGCGGCCGGCCTCGGCTGCCGGTTTGCCACCTCCTTCCGGGCAGTGACCGATCAGGGACGCCTGAAGGGCGGTGAATGGCTGGCGGTGCATGGCTGCGGCGGCGTCGGCCTGTCTGCCATTATGATCGGCGCCGGCCTCGGTGCGCAGGTCGTCGCCATCGACATCGCCGAAGACAAGCTCGAAATGGCCCGTCAGCTCGGCGCAACGGCCACCATCAACAGCCGGTCCGTGGCCGACGTCTCCGAAGCGGTGCGCGAGATCACTGGCGGTGGTGCACATGTTTCGGTCGATGCGCTGGGTCACCCGCAAACCTGCTGCAACTCCATCAGCAATCTGCGTCGGCGCGGCCGTCACGTGCAGGTGGGCCTCATGCTGGCAGACCACGCCATGCCCGCCATCCCTATGGCCCGGGTGATCGCCCACGAGCTGGAAATCTACGGCAGTCACGGCATGCAGGCGTGGCGTTACGACGATATGCTGGCTATGATCGAAAGCGGCAGGCTCGCGCCAGAAAAGCTGATCGGCCGCCACATCTCCCTGACCGAGGCCGCAGCTGCCTTGCCCGCCATGGACAGCTTCAGGGAAAGCGGCATCAGCATCATCGACCGTTTCGAATAGGGATAATGGCTTTTGACACGGTGACCGTTTAAGTGTCTTCCGTCAGGAGGAGCCAAACATGCTGTTTCTCGATAGCGTAACCACAAAAGAGAACCTCGACGGAAGCGACGTCTACCCCTTCTCCGTCCCTGCGCTGCGCCATCTGCAACGTCTTGAGTTCAAGACGCCGATCACCTTTTTCGCCGGCAATAACGGTTCGGGCAAATCAACACTGCTGGAAGGACTGGCGGCGGGAATGACTGCCTATGCCATCGGCAATCACGGTCAGGTAACCGGCGACCTTTACCTTCAGCACGCCGAGACCGTGGCGAAGTCGTTCTATTTCGCCCGCAAGAAATATCCGAAAATCCGCATGTTTCTGCGCGCCGAAGACGTGCTTGGTTATATCCGCCGCCAGAATGAGGAAGCGCTGGACGATTTTCGCTGGGAGCGGGATAAGGCACTGAAAAAAGGCGAGGATTTTCCGGAGGAGACGCCCGAGACATTTCGCAGGATCGTCAGGAACAATATACTCGACCGCCGTTCCCACGGCGAAGGGTTTATGGACATCATGCAGCAGAGGTTGCACGGTGCCGGTCTTTATTTTCTGGATGAACCGGAAAGCCCGCTTTCAATGCAGAAACAGCTCGAACTCGCCGCGCTCATCCGCCATGCGGCCGATCGAGGCGGGCAATTGATCATCGCCACCCATTCGCCCGTCCTTCTGGCCATTCCAGAGGCAACGATTTATCATTTCGACGAGGATGGCATCACCGAACGTCTTTATGACGAGTTGGAGACCATAATCTTCCTGCGGCGCTTTCTCGACAGCCCATCGAAATACCTGAGTGATTGAACAGCATAAGGCTTGAAATCGCGCTGCGCTTGCCGCATTCCCATAAGTAATACGAAATTTAGAAAAGAAGCAGCCTCATGTCTCCCACCACCACACCGGCGGCAGCCCGGCCCCTCAATAGCCAGGATTACAAAACGCTCGGCCTTTCGGCCCTGGGCGGTGCGCTCGAATTTTACGACTTCATCATTTTCGTATTTTTCGCGACCGTGATCGGCCATCTGTTCTTCCCGCCTGAGATGCCGGATTGGCTGGTGATGATCCAGACCTTCGGCATCTTTGCCGCCGGTTATCTGGTGCGGCCGCTGGGCGGTATCGTACTGGCGCATTATGGCGACCGTTACGGCCGCAAGCGTGTCTTCGCTTTCTCGATCCTCTTGATGGCTCTTTCCACGCTGGGCATGGCACTGATGCCGACCTACGCCACCATTGGCGTGGCCGCTCCCATCCTGCTCATCATCCTGCGCATGCTGCAGGGTGCCGCCATCGGCGGTGAAGTGCCCGGCGCCTGGACCTTCGTTGCCGAACACGTGCCCTTCCGCCGCGTCGGCCTCGCCTGTGGTTTCCTCACCTCCGGTCTTTCCTTTGGCATCATGCTGGGCTCGTTGATCGCCTTTGCCATCAATTCGCTTTTCACGCCGGAAGACGTGGCCGGTTACGCCTGGCGCATCCCCTTCCTGCTCGGCGGCATTTTCGGCCTCATCGCCGTTTATCTGCGCCGCTGGCTGGAAGAGACGCCGATCTTCATGGAAATGAAGAAGTCGAAGTCACTTACGGACAAGCTGCCGCTCGGGCTGGTGCTGAAGCACCATATGCGCGGCGTGATCATCTCCGCCCTGCTGACCTGGGTTCTGTCAGCGGCAATCGTCGTCACCACGCTGATGACGGCGACCTTCCTGCAAAAGCTCTACGGCTATACGCCAACGCAGGCGCTCGCCGGCACCAGCTTCGGCACGCTGTTCCTGATCTTCGGCGTCATCATTGCCGGCGCGCTGATCGACCGTATCGGCTCCGGCCTCTTCTTCATGGGCGCCAGCATCTTCTTCGGCATCGCCACCTTCACCTTCTACAGCTACGCCGGCACCTCGCTTCAGACCATGTTCTTGCTTTACGGCGTCATGGGCCTTTCGGTCGGCATGGCCGGTGCGGTGCCCTATGTCATGGTGCGGGCGTTCCCGGCATCCGTCCGTTTCTCCGGCCTCTCCTTCGCCTACAACGTCTCTTATGCCGTCTTTGGCGGGCTGACGCCGATCGGCGTGACGACGGCGCTTGCGATCAACCCCATGGCCCACGCCTGGTATCTGGTCTTCATCGCCGTCCTCGCCTTCGCGATCGGTCTCTACCTCTATCTGCGCGGCAGCGAGATAGAGAGCCATGTCGGCATTGAGGAACTGGCGGCGTTGCGGTCATAGGTTCCACAGTAAACAAAAAAGCGCGGGCAAGACCCGCGCTTTTTATTTGTCCCGGCAATGCGTGAACCATCAGGCCGCGCTATCGATTTTCTCCTCGCCGTTCGTCGGCACGTAGTTGAGCACAGGGCCGAGCCAGCGCTCCACTTCCTCAACCGGCATATCCTTGCGGCGCGCATAATCCAGCACCTGATCACGCTCCACCTTGGCAACGCCGAAATAATAGCTTTCGGGGTGGCCGATATAGATGCCCGACACGGAAGAGCCCGGCCACATGGCGTAGCTTTCCGTCAATTCCACGCCCGCCGCATTGGTGGCGTCGAGCAGGGCAAACAGCGTCTTCTTTTCGGTATGGTCGGGCTGGGCCGGATAACCAGGTGCCGGGCGGATACCTGCATAGGCCTCGCCAATCAGCTCATCACCGGCAAAAGCCTCATCCGGTGCATAACCCCAGAACTCCTTACGCACCCGCTCATGCATGCGCTCGGCGAAGGCCTCCGCGAAACGGTCGGCCAGCGCCTTGACGAGGATGGACGAATAATCGTCATTCGCCCGCTCGAAACGCTCGGCAATCGCCACCTCCTCGATACCCGCCGTTACCACGAAGCCGCCGACATAATCGGCAACACCGCTATCGACAGGCGCGACGAAATCGGACAGCGCCACATTGGGACGTCCGTCTCGCTTGGAAAGCTGCTGGCGCAGCGTGAAGAAGGTCGCCAGCTCTTCTTTACGGCTCTCATCGGTAAATAGCCTGATATCGTCGCCCACCGCATTAGCCGGCCAGAAGCCGATCACCGCGCGCGGCCGGAACCAGTTCTCCTCAATGATCTTCTTCAGCATCGCCTGCGCATCGCTATAGAGCTGACGCGCCGCCTCGCCCTGCTTTTCGTCATCGAGAATCGCGGGGAAGCGGCCCTTCAATTCCCAGGTCTGGAAAAACGGCGTCCAGTCGATATAGCGAGAAAGCTCTTCCAGATCATAGGTCTCGAATACCTTTGTGCCGAAGAACTGCGGCTTGACGGCGCTATAGCTCGACCATTCAATCTTGTGCGCATTCTCGCGGGCGCGGGAAAGCGGCAGGCGCTGCTTCTCACGCTCGTTGCGGGCGTGAGCCTCTGCCACCTTGGCATATTCGCTGCGAATACCCTCGATATAAGCCGGCTTCTGCTCGGCGGAGAGCAGTGCTGACACGACGCCCACGGCGCGCGAGGCGTCAGTCACATAGATCGCCTGCCCCTGCTCATACCGCGGATGAATTTTTACCGCCGTATGCACACGGCTCGTCGTCGCACCACCGATTAGCAGCGGGATGTCGAAACCCTGCCGTTCCATTTCTGCGGCCACATGCACCATCTCGTCCAGCGACGGGGTAATGAGGCCGGAAAGGCCGATCACATCCACCTTTTCGGCGATTGCCGTTTCGAGGATTTTCGTCGTCGGCACCATGACGCCGAGATCGATGATCTCGTAATTGTTGCAGGCGAGAACGACACCGACGATGTTCTTGCCGATATCGTGCACATCGCCCTTGACGGTCGCCATCAGCACCTTGCCGGCCGCCTTCTTCTCTTCGCCGCCCTTCAGGCGCTTTTCTTCCTCCATGTAAGGAAGAAGCACCGCCACGGCCTGCTTCATCACGCGGGCGGATTTCACCACCTGCGGCAGGAACATCTTGCCCGAACCGAAGAGGTCACCCACCACGTTCATGCCGGCCATCAGCGGCCCTTCGATGACGTGCAGCGGACGCTCCGCCTTCTGGCGCGCCTCTTCCGTATCGGCCTCGATATAGTCGGTGATGCCGTTGACCAGCGCGTGCTCCAGCCTTTTCTCGACGGGCAGTTCACGCCAGGAAAGATCCTGAACCTTGGTATCCTTGGCGCCCGTGCCCCGGAAACGCTCCGCGACCTCCAGCAGGCGTTCGGTCGCGTCATCGCGGCGGTTCAGCACCACGTCCTCGCAGGCCTCGCGAAGCTCCGGGTCGATATTGTCATAAACCGCAAGCTGACCGGCGTTGACGATGCCCATATCCATGCCAACCTGGATGGCGTGATACAGGAACACGGCATGCATCGCCTCGCGCACCGGTTCATTGCCGCGGAAGGAGAAGGAAAGGTTGGAAACGCCACCGGAAATATGCGTAAGCGGCATGGTTTCGCGGATGGTCTTGGTGGCCTCGATGAAATCAACGCCGTAATTATTGTGCTCCTCGATACCGGTCGCGACAGCAAAGACGTTCGGATCGAAGATGATGTCCTCAGGCGCCAGGCCGGCCTTTTCGGTCAGCAGCTTGTAGGCCCGCGCGCAGATTTCCACCTTGCGCTGATAGGTATCCGCCTGCCCCACCTCGTCAAAGGCCATGACAACGACTGCCGCGCCGTAATTGTGGACGAGCCGCGCCTGCTGGAGAAACTTCTCCTCGCCTTCCTTCAGCGAAATGGAATTGACGATCGACTTGCCCTGAACGCATTTCAAACCTGCCTCGATGATCTCGAACTTCGACGAGTCGATCATGACAGGCACGCGGGCGATGTCGGGCTCGGCAGCGATGAGGTTCAAAAACTCGACCATCGCCTTTTCGGAATCGATCAGGCCTTCATCCATGTTGATGTCGATGATCTGCGCGCCGTTTTCCACCTGATCGCGGGCAACGGCCAGCGCCGCCGTGTAATCACCGGCGGTGATAAGCTTGCGGAACTTGGCCGAGCCGGTAACGTTGGTGCGCTCGCCGACATTGACGAAAGGAATGTCCTTGGTCAGCACGAAGGGCTCAAGGCCCGAAAGCGACATGAAGGGCTTGTGCTCGGGGATCGGGCGCGGCTTGTAATCCTTCACCGCCTCGGCAATCGCCCGGATATGCTCCGGCGTCGAGCCGCAGCAACCG
Organism: Agrobacterium sp. CMT1; assembly: GCF_037203725.1. NCBI lineage: Bacteria > Pseudomonadati > Pseudomonadota > Alphaproteobacteria > Hyphomicrobiales > Rhizobiaceae > Agrobacterium > Agrobacterium sp. CMT1. The sequence goes on along the minus strand of NZ_JBBCAR010000003.1, from coordinate 394,843 downwards.
CCAACGATGTTCACGAGGCCGTCGCGGGCGAAACCCTGCACCTGACGCGCCATCATCTCAGGCGTTTCGTCATATTGCCCGAACTCGTTCGGCAGGCCTGCATTCGGATAGGCGCAGACGAAGGTATCGGCGACATCCGATAGCTCCTGCAGGTGCGGACGCATGGCATCCGCACCGAGCGCACAGTTGAGGCCGATGGTAAAGGGGTTGGCGTGGCGCACCGAATTCCAGAAGGCAGACGGCGTCTGGCCGGAAAGCGTGCGGCCGGATAGGTCTGTGATCGTGCCCGAGATCATGACCGGCAGGCGGATGCCCTTGGCCTCGAAACGCTCCTCGCAGGCGAAGATCGCCGCCTTGGCGTTCAGCGTATCGAAGATCGTCTCGATGAGGATGATATCGGCGCCGCCGTCGATCAGGCCGTCGATCTGCTCGCCATAGGCGATACGCAGATCGTCAAAGCTGACGGCGCGGTAACCGGGATTGTTGACATCTGGCGAAATCGAGGCAGTACGGTTGGTGGGGCCTATGGCGCCAGCGACAAAACGGCGGCGGCCATCCTCCCGCTCGGCGCGCTGGGCGGCTCGGCGAACGATCTGCGCACCCTCGCGGTTGAGGTCATAGACCGCATTTTCCATCTCGTAATCGGCCTGCGCGATGCGGGTCGAGGAAAACGTGTTGGTTTCGAGAATATCCGCACCCGCCATGGCGTAGCGATAGTGGATGTCTTCGATAGCGTCCGGCTGGGTCAGAATCAGAAGGTCGTTATTGCCTTTCTGGTGACAGGCGCAGCCGATGAAGCGGTCACCACGAAAATGATCTTCGTCAAAACCGAGACCCTGAATCTGCGTGCCCATGGCGCCGTCGAGAATGAGGATGCGCTCGCTGGCGGCTTCGCGCAGCGCCTTGAAAATTTCCGCGCCGTCGCGCTTTGCCCCCTCAGGGCCAAACAGATCGTCAAACACGGGCACACTCCTCATTTCGATTTGCAAGATCGCAAGTCGTCAAGTCACATAAAGATATGTTTATGTCAATATATCTTCAAGGGACAGGCATGGCTTTGCGTCGTTGCGTCACGTTACGAAATATCGCTGACAGATGACAGGTTTATACGGCAAGGATATAAGCCGAAGCAGCAAACCGCATGGAGGACGCGATGTCTGAGGACGATCACAACAGCCGAAACTGGAATACCCTGCCCTGGCACCGCCAGTGGCTGGTAAAACAGGCCGAGGGGCTTTTCGACTTCTTCCAGTACCGGGCGCTCAATCCTGCCGGCGGCTTCTTCGATCTCGATGTCAAGGGCGCGCCGTTGCAGGCAAACGATCCCGTGCGCGGCATCCATGCCTCCGCGCGCATGGTGCATTGCTTCTCCATCGGCCATCTGCTCGGCCGTCCGGGCTGTGGCGATATTGTCGACCACGGCATGACCTATCTCTGGAACAGGCATCGCGACAGCGAGCATCGCGGCTATTTCTGGCAGGTTAACGATGCCGGCCCCGTGGACGCCACCAAGCAGGGTTACGGCCATGCCTTCGTGCTTCTGGCCGCCTCCTCCGCCAAGACCGTCGGCCACCCGCTCGCCGACCAGATGCTGGCCGATATTACCGAAGTGCTGGAAACCCGTTTCTGGGAAGAAAAACACGGCGCGATCGCCGAGGAATTCAACCGCGACTGGTCGCCCATCGATAATTATCGCGGCCAGAATTCCAATATGCATCTGACCGAAGCGTTGATGGCCTCCTATGAGGTGACCGGCGACAAAAACTACCTCGGCAAGGCCGAACGCATCGCCGATCTTCTCATCCGCCGTCGCGCCGGTGAACTGGATTTCCGGGTTCCGGAGCATTTCGACGACAACTGGACACTCGACAAGGACTATCGCGGCAACGAGATGTTCCGTCCCTCCGGCTCCACCCCCGGCCATTGGCTGGAATGGGCGCGCCTCCTACTCCAGCTTTGGGTGTTGGGTGATCGCCGCCACGACTGGATGCCGGTGGCCGCCAAATCGCTGTTCGTGCAGTCCATGGCGCTTGGCTGGGATCGGGAAAAGGGCGGCTTCTTTTATACGCTCGACTGGAACGACACTCCCGACAAGCGGGCAAAGCTCTGGTGGCCAATGTGCGAAGCGGCGGGTGCGGCCCATTTTCTCAACGAAAACCTGCCGGCGGACCCTTTCTATGAAGACAGCTACCGCCGCATCTGGAGCACGATCGCCAACAGCTTCATCGACCATGAAAATGGCGGCTGGCATGAGGAACTGACGGAAAATCTGGTTCCCGCTCACACGCTGTTCCCAGGCAAGGGTGATATATACCACGCCCTCCAGGCCTGCCTCATCCCGCTTTTCCCGGCTACGGGCAGCCTGACAAGGGTGATCGGGGAAAGCGGCGGGGTTTATTAAGCGCGTTGTTCGCAACGGCGTTCGAAGACTTCTCCACTGTCATGCTCGGGCTTGTCCCGGGCATCTGCAGCCTATCGGCCGGACGCAACGCGGTTAGATCCCCGGCATTGGGCCGAGGATAAAGCAACAGTCAAAACCGGATTGTTTCCTCGAAGTCATCCCAGGACTGATACATTTCATAACGCCCGATGCCGGGGATCGGCACATGGCCGTAATAGGGCGAAAGTTGAAACTCGGCGGCCGCCTCGCTCTTGCCTGCCACGGCGGCAACATAGATCGCAGAGGCAAGCCCGGTGCGGTTCGCCCCATGTTCGCAATGGATGAGAACAGGCTTTTCCGCGTTGCGCAGCACCGCCGCCAGCGTTTCTGAATCTTCCACCGAGACTTTCTCGCTTGAGCTCAGCGGATAGTCGACCAGCCGGATGCCGTTGTTTTTCGCGGCCTTGCTTTCGGTATCATACCAGGCTTCACGCTTTTCATCGCGCAGGTTGATGATGGTCTTGATGCCATAGGCCTTGGCGTAAGCGGCGATGTCCTTGCCACTCGGCTGAGCCGAACGATAAAGCTCGCCGGGGATGACCTCGTGAAAATTCCCCGTCAGCTGGCCGATGCCCATATGTGCGCCGGCCAAAACCGGGAGGGCAACGAGGCCAATGGCCGTGATCTTCAAAAACTTCAGAAAAATACGCAAAACATCAACCCGCGACATCAATCGAATGTGTGGCAGATGACACCGCAAACCGGCGAAAACAAGTCACGCCCCGTGGCGGCCTGTGCGCTTCGCAAGCAGCCGGGCACGGCAGGCCCATGGAGCGGTTGCAATGCAGGGCCTTTGGACCCAAGCATAAATTCTCAAAATACCGTGATTGCCGGCACCGGCGTGATCTCTTCAATCAAATTCGGCGGAAATGACGGTAACCCGCCACTCCAGCCTTTGCGGTTCCACCCGCTCGTTGTTGCGCAGGCGAAATGTCCGGCAGGCGGCGAAGGTTTCCCCGGCTTCGATCCGCCTTTCGCTCACCTGATAGGGATCGAACGATACGGAAGCTCGAAAGGCCGGTTCGAAGCCCTCCAGCGTGTAGGTCAGACGCTGCACCGCGACATTGTTATCATTGCGGAAGCTGACGCGAATGGGCAGTGCAGGATCCGGACAGGTGGCCTCGAACCCGGCAGTCGCAACGATATGCTCCAACCGCTGGCTGCTGCGACGCCAGTCGTAAATGACAAAGGCAGCCGTGCCGGCCCATATCAGGAGCAGGCAAATGACCACCGGTTTGAGATGCCGCGGAAATGCAATAAGGGTGAGGAGAAGAATGGCGCTGAGAACGGCTCCGACAATCACGTCGCCCCTCCTCCGCTAAAATAAAGCTCCATACGTTTCTGCCCTCCCATGCCCTTCCAGCCACAAACGGCCGCGCGAGGCGGTCGTTTGGGTATTATCTCGACGGCGGCTCAAGCCTCTAGCATATGGCGCGAAGTACCGGCATCGCAGCCGTCAGCCACAACTCTATGGGCGCTCCCCCCGGTGTCAAGACAACCAAGCGTGACAGGTGGCGCTGGCATTGCCGTCCTCAGAAAGAACGGCGAAGGGAACCAAACGCCGCCGAAGACGTTCGCAGCATCAGAACAGCATGGCGGGACATAACGAAACGCCGCGGCATGGAGGTCAGTAGGCCAGCCGGCAGGGACGACAAGCCGCCCCTTGGCACCGCCGAAAGCCACCCCATATTAAAAGTTACTAAACTATGCTACATATCAGTCAGCTCAGGGAGAAAACGATGAAAACGCTGATCGTAACGTCGCTCCTGGCCCTTTCGGCCAGCACCGCAATGGCCGCGGATGCCGTCTACGAAACACCGGCGCCCCCGGTCGCACAGGAAACGTTGCCGGTCTTCACCTGGTCTGGTCCTTATCTTGGTATTCAAGGTGGCGCGGGCTGGGCAAATGGTGATTTTTCGGCCGGTGCCCCCATAGGCTCGGATAATTTCGATGGCGGCATTCTCGGCGCCTTCGCCGGTTACAATTACCAGTTCGACAATAATTTCGTTCTCGGCATCGAGGGTGACGTCGACTATAACTGGAATGACAATGATTATGCGGGTGTGAATATCGGCACCGACTGGCAAGGGTCCGTTCGTGGCCGCGTTGGTTATGCCTTCGATCGCGCCCTGCTTTATGGCACCGCCGGCTGGACCGCCACACGCGGTTTCATCGACACCCCCGGCGCCGGCAAGGATAGCGCCACCTTCAACGGCTACACCGTTGGCGCAGGTCTGGATTACGCCTTCACCGACAATGTCTTTGGCAGGCTGGAATATCGTTACAACGATTACGGCGACAAGGACATATTTGGCATCAATACCGACCTTGACCAGCACACCGTCAAGGTGGGCCTCGGCGTGAAGTTCTGATCACAATCGAGTTTTGTAGACCCGAAGCCCGGCCATCCGCCGGGCTTTTTTCGTTGCAGAAGATCAGCGCAGGCTACGATCCGCTCTGCGAAAAAACGGAACAATATGAACTCCGTAAAAATGAAACATTCACAAGCCGTTCAGCAGTTCCGTGCCATCATGCGAGCATAATGAGCCTCTATCTCCCGAAGCAGGCTTATGGAGTAGCCCGATGAAAAAGATAATTCTTTCCACGATTGCCGCGCTTGTTGCCACTGGCAGCATCTTCGCATCCTATGGCAGCGCCGGCGCGCAGGACTATCCCTACCGTCCGCGTTACGATCGCGGTTACGACCGTGGCGGCCCGCCGCCACCGCCCTATCGCGAACACCGTCGCCACAACGATGGCGCAGCCATTGCCGGAGGCCTCGCCGCAGGCGTCATCGGTGGCCTGATCGGCGGCGCCATCGCCAATAATAGCGGCCCCCGTTATTACGAACCGCCACCGCCGCCGCCGCGCTGCTGGTTTGAAGACCGGCGGGTTCCGAATTCCTATGACGGCGGCTGGCACACCGAAAGCATGCGGGTCTGCAACTGATGTCCGATCCTGCGACCCGGTTTGCTTCAAATGGCAAGCCGGGCTGCTTTCAGCGAATGAGATTGCGGGACACGATTTTCATCCCCACCACGCGCTCTCACCGACACTGCGTGAGGCGCGACAGCACCCCTGCGATCAGCACAGAAAATCAACAACCATCTGATTAAAAAAGAAAAATGGTGGGCCTGGAGAGACTCGAACTCCCAACCAAGCGGTTATGAGCCGCCGGCTCTAACCATTGAGCTACAGGCCCCTTCGGAAAACGCTATCCGAAACACCGGTTTCGCAATGGTTCGAATCCGGTGGTCACGCTCTAACGCAATTTTTACAGCCCGACAAGCCATTGATGCTTTCGCTAAACAGTGCCGCCGTATTAGCTACACAATCTAAGGCAATACCCGTTCAAGGGACTCAATCAACGAGGAAACACCATGAAGACAAAATCGGCCCGCCTTTTTGCACTTACCGCAATGACAGCAGCAGCCATGATGCCGCTCTCCGGCCAGTTGCTCGCGCAGGAGGCCACCCCGCGTGAAGCCACAATCAGCGTTTCCGGCGAAGGCCAGGCGGCCATCGCTCCTGATATGGCAATCCTGTCGTTCAGCGTCGTCAAGCAGGCAGAGACCGCGGCGGCCGCTCTTTCGGAAAATTCAAAGGCGCTGGCCGATGTTCTGAAGGCGCTGAAGGAGGCGGCGATCGAGGATCGTGACCTGCAGACCAGCAACTTCTCGGTGCAGCCGCTCTACAAGCATTATGAGCCAAAGGACGGCGTCTATGTCGCTCCCGAAATCACCGGTTACCAGGTGTCCAACGGCCTGACCGTGCGGGTGCGGGACCTGAAGAAACTCGGCGCGATCCTCGATACATCCGTCAAGCTCGGCATCAACCAGGGTGGAGACATCAGCTTCACCAACGACAAGCCTGAAGCCACCGTCACCGAGGCTCGCAAACAGGCCGTGGCCGACGCTCTTTCCAAGGCCAAGACCCTGACGGAAGCTGCTGGCGTAAAGCTCGGCCGTGTCATCCAGATCACCGAAAACTCGCAGCGCCCGATGCCGGTGCCGCAGGCCATGATGCGCGCCTCCATGGCGAAGGAAGCGGACAGTGTCCCGATTGCCTCTGGTGAAAACAGCTACAGCGTTGTGGTCAACGTCACCTTCGCGCTCGAGCAATAATCGGCAAGGGGCGGCTTTTGGGTCGCCCGCACCGGCTCGGCCTCCGCCATAGCACAGATAAAATGAAACGCCCCTCGCCACCGTTCAGGAAGCGAGGGGCGTTTTGTCCATCTGCCGGGACGGGGATGCCGGCAGATCGATCAGGATCGCTGCCGTTAGCGGCGGATTACCGGGCAGCCGCGCTCATTGGCGAATACGATGCGGTCACGGCCGTGGCGGTCAAAACCTGCAACGACGACGCGGCGCGGAGATACATCAACAACACGCGCGCGGCGAAGACCCATGCGGCTTGCCTTTTCTTCCGCAAGCCAGGGCGAGCAGCCACGGCGCGGGCGATCCGGGCGGCCCCAGCCGGGACGATGACCATAACCATCCTGAACCTGAACTCGGAACTGTACATCCGAGCCGGCCGAAGCAGCTGGAGCGGTGACGGAAATACCACCAAGGGCGATGAGGGCAGCCAGGCCGGCTTTTGCGAAGGTGCTGAACATGAACTCACTCCGTTTGTTTCTTTGACGGCGGGGGAACATCCCCCGGCGATTGACGAGACCCTAGACTCGTCCATCTGAATATCAGCAGAACCGAATGTTCAGCAGGCGTTCAGGGTGGTTAACGCGCACACCCCGATCAGGATCCGCACATCACGGCGAGATATGCAGCACGACTTCGCGCCGATGCGACTGATCGCGATGTTCGAAGAGATAAAGGCCCTGCCAGGTGCCAAGCACGAGCCTGCCATCCGTGATGGGAACGCCGATGGAAACCATTGTGAGCGCCGATTTGATGTGGGCGGGCATGTCGTCGGGCCCCTCCAGGGTGTGGACAACCCACCGCATGGAAGGATCGCTAGAAGGCGGGACGAGACGGGAGAAAAACTCCGTGAGATCGCGCCGGACGTCGGGATCGGCATTTTCCTGGATGAGCAGGGAACAGGACGTGTGCCGGACAAAGACTGTCAGCAAGCCTTCCGTTACGCCGGCCTGATTTACGAAGCCTTTTGCTTCAGAGGTAAACTCGTAAAGGCCCTGCCCGTGGGTAGAGATGATTATTTTCTTTTGCGGCACGTTTTTCTTTCAAATAGTCGGGAACAAAATCGGCGCTGCGAACGTTGCACCATGTCAAATTCTATCCGATGGCGATAAGTATAAGACGACAGGGCGATAACAGCCCATGACAGCAGAACGGAAAACCGCCACTGCAGTTGCATAAAACGGGGAAGGGTTGGCAATATCATAATGAATTATCCAGGCTATCCCTTCTATAGACAAACACGGCATTTACAGCGCAGGACTGACACAGGGTGCGAAAGACTTTCTCATGGCACCCACTGACTATCGTGTCGATCTGACCAATTGCGACCGCGAGCCCATCCATATCCCCGGCTATATTCAATCCCACGGCTGTCTCATCGCCTGCGATAACGCTTTGCGCATGGTGCTGCGGCATTCGGCAAATTGCTGCGACATTCTGGGTGTGGAAGGTGATATCAATGGCCGGACCGCCGAAGAGGTTCTGGGCAAGGACCTCGTACACAACCTCCGCAACGCGCTGACTGTAACCGGGAGGACAACGCGCCCGGCCATGTTGCCCGCAACGGAAATGGGCGACGGCCGAAGCTTCGACATTTCGCTCCACCGCTACAAATCCACCACGATCATCGAATTCGAACCGTCCCGCAGCGAAACCCAGCCCCTGGGCACCGCACGCAAGATGGTGGATCGCATTCGCGAGGCGGACAGCGTGGAAAGCCTCATCTCCAGAACGACCAGGCTGGTAAAGGCGACGCTTGGCTACGACCGGGTAATGATTTACCGCTTTGAGGAAGATGGAGCCGGCAAGGTCGTCTCGGAAGCAAAGCAACCGGAACTGGAAAGCTTCCTCGGCCAATATTTCCCCGCCAGCGACATACCCCAGCAGGCCCGCACGCTTTATCTCAAGAACACGCTCCGCATTATCTCTGATGCCAGCGGCACACGAATTCCCGTGCTGCCAGCCCTCGATATCTCCGGCGAACCGCTCGACCTCTCTTTCGCGCATCTGCGCAGCGTCTCTCCCATCCATTGCGAGTATCTTCGCAATATGGGCGTCGCCGCTTCCATGTCGATTTCGGTGATTGTCGATGGCGCCCTCTGGGGTCTGATCGCCTGTCACCATTATTCCCCGCGCGTCCTGACCATGCCGGTGAGGATTGCCGCTGAAATGTTTGGAGAATTCTTCTCCATGCATTTGCAGGTCCTCAAGCAGAAACGTCGGCTGGACACCGTCAACCATGCCCATGCCGCGCTCGATCGCTTCCTGCGGCTAGCCGCGCACCACGCCAATATCGAAGAACTGCTGATCGACAGTTTTCAGGATTTTGCCGATCTGATGCCGTGTGATGGTGTCGGCCTCTGGGTAGACAACAACTGGCACGGCCATGGCGCAACACCACCGCATGACGCCATTCCAAGGCTCGCGCGTTTCGTCGCCTCGGCTTCGGAAGGCAGGGTCTGGGCGACCCATGCGCTGTCGCAGGCGATACCTGAGGCGGAAATCTACGCCGACACGGCAGCTGGAATGCTCGCCATCCCACTTTCTCAGGTGAAACAGGACTATCTCCTGTTTTTCCGCAAGGAGATCGTGCAAAATCTGAACTGGGCCGGCAATCCGGAAAAATCTTATGAAACCGGCCCGATGGGGGACCGTCTCACACCACGCAAGAGTTTCGCGATCTGGAAAGAGACGGTGCATCAGAGGGCGCAGCCCTGGTCGGAAGATGACCGGGAAATAGCAGAAGCCGCCAGAATTGCGCTGGTCGAGGTCGCCTTCCATCACAGCGAGCTAATGGCCGGCGAAAGGGAACGCGCCGAAGTGCGCCAGCGCATGTTGAACGAGGAGCTCAACCACCGCGTCAAGAATGTTCTCGCCATCATCAAATCGCTGGTCGGCAATCCCTCACAGGAAGGCAAGACCCTGCAGGAATATGTGGCTGCCCTGAAGGGCCGTATTCAAGCCTTGTCCTTTGCCCATGATCAGATCATCCGAGGCGAAGGCGGCGGCGCGCTGCGCGATCTTCTCGACGCGGAATTGTCGCCGCATCGTTCCCCGGAAACGACGGTGAAACTCGAAGGTCCCCACGTCACACTTGATTCGCGCGCCTTCTCCGTCATGGCGCTCGTTCTGCACGAACTGGCGACGAACGCCGCCAAATACGGCGCGCTTTCGCAGAACGGTGGGCAATTGCATGTGCGCTGGTGGGTCAACGAAAACCGCGATTGCGAAATCGAGTGGCGGGAAGTGCTGACCACCAAACTGCCGACGCCATCCCGCGCCGGCTTCGGCACGGCGCTGATCAGCCGCAGCATTCCTTACGATCTCGGCGGACGCAGTACGTTGCGCTATTTGCCCGATGGATTGGAGGCAGAAATTATGCTGCCCTTCCGTCATGTCTCGTCGGCCACCGAAAGTGTCGAAGTACCCACAGAAAATGAGCCCGCGCGGCAATCCAGCCGCTATAACCGGGAGGAGCCGTTGAAAATATTACTCGTCGAAGATCAGATGTTGATCGCCATGGACGTCGAAAACATGCTCGAGGATAACGGCATCAAAACCATCGAAACGGCGACTTCGTCTGCGATGGCAATTGAAAAGCTGAAAAGCTATGTGCCTGACGTGGCAATTCTCGACATCAATCTCGGTTCGGACACCTCCATTCCCGTCGCCCGGGAACTTCACCGCCGTGGCATCCCGTTCATGTTCGCTACCGGCTACGCCGATGGCAGCATGGTGCCGGATGAATTCGGCGCTGTTCCGGTTATCAGGAAGCCCTATGATGAGGATGCTCTGATGGCCGGGATCGGGGTTTTGGTGGGCGATACGGAGCGCGTTTGAGCGACAAGTGACAAACGTCAACCGAGGTTTTCCGTGCATTTGGAGGGCGGATCATTTTTTAATTCGGCGACCGATCTGCTACCGACCGGTGAAACCCCGTTTCCTTGCTTCAGCTGGCGTGATGACGTCCCCCATCTTAATTCTGAAGGCCGTCACTGCATAGTTATCGACATCCACCTCGCATTGAAACGTGACATCGCGCCAGACGTCGCCGACGTTGAATGCGCCGCCAGTCGCGTCAAGAACATTGCCCGATATACGTCCGCCCGTGTCGGAAAAGCCATACATGCCGCGGGTATCAGCGTAAACCTGTCTTATTTGGGCCAGTGCTTCCGCTTGGCAAAGCTGCACGATACGACGCCGCGGCGGTAGATCGCCAAACATCTGCCGTCTCTGCGCCGGTGTCAGTAGAGCCGATGAAAGCAAACTCTTAGCCGCAGGAAGTTTCGCGGGCTTGTTTTCCCTTGCCTCAGAAGGCTTTTCCTCAGGCGGCTTTGGTTGCGGTACTGGCGGCTGCTCCGGTGACGCTTCTTCTTTCATCGGCGCAACCGCGATCTCTCCCTGCTCGGCGGAAACCTTGAGGTCGCTGTTGGCGGCGGCGGGCGCAGGCTTTTCCTCGGCCGCTTTCTCGGGCTCGCGCGGCGGTTCTGCGGATGGCTGTGTCTTTTCCGCTTCTTCAGTCTTGCCGGCCTTGTCCTCAGGATCTGCCTGCGCCTCTTCCGGCCGCATGGCGATGGAAGGCAACGTCGCCTGCGGTTGCGGCACCGGTTTCGCTTCTTCAGCCGGTGGCGCGGGAGGTGGTGGCGGAGGTTGCGGTTTTTCCTCTTTCGCCTTCTCCTCACCGGGCGGCGGGGCCTCTTCTGCCTTTTTTTCCTCAGGCGGTGGCACCAGATCGACGCTGATGCTTTCCGGTTCCTGCGGCTCGGCTACACGCTCCGGCAATTCGAAAAGGAAAATCGCCACGACGACAAGATGCAGAAGAACGGAGACGGGCATAGCCCATCCCTTCCACCGCCACCTTCCTGCCGAAACCTGTTGCATCTTACTGAACCAAATCGAACCCGGACATATCCAGCGGAAGCGGATCGCCTGCCTCACACATAGGGCTTGTCGCAGAGTTCGCCAGTGCGGAAAACAAAAAACCCGGCCAGAGCTGACTGACCGGGTTCAATTTTAAAGGAAGCAAAAGCTTAGCTGTCGAGGAAGCTGCGGAGCTTTCTCGAGCGGCTTGGGTGCTTCAGCTTGCGCAGCGCCTTCGCCTCGATCTGGCGAATACGTTCTCGCGTAACCGAGAACTGCTGGCCGACCTCTTCCAGCGTATGGTCCGTGTTCATGCCGATGCCGAAGCGCATGCGCAGAACACGTTCCTCACGCGGTGTCAGCGAGGCCAATACGCGGGTGGTCGTTTCACGCAGGTTCGCCTGAATGGCGGCGTCGATCGGCAGCAGCGCGTTCTTGTCCTCGATGAAGTCACCGAGATGCGAATCCTCTTCGTCACCCACGGGGGTTTCGAGCGAGATCGGCTCCTTGGCGATCTTCAGAACCTTGCGCACCTTTTCCAGCGGCATGGCCAGCTTTTCGGCTAGTTCTTCCGGGGTCGGCTCGCGGCCAATCTCGTGCAGCATCTGGCGCGAGGTGCGAACGATCTTGTTGATCGTTTCGATCATGTGCACCGGAATACGGATCGTGCGGGCCTGGTCAGCAATCGAGCGGGTGATCGCCTGTCTGATCCACCATGTCGCATAGGTCGAGAACTTGTAACCGCGACGGTATTCAAACTTGTCCACCGCCTTCATCAGGCCGATATTGCCTTCCTGAATGAGATCGAGGAACTGCAGACCACGGTTCGTATACTTCTTCGCAATCGAGATCACGAGACGCAGGTTGGCCTCGACCATCTCCTTCTTGGCGATGCGCGCTTCGCGCTCACCCTTCTGCACCATCGAAACGATGCGACGGAATTCGGCGATGGAAATGCCGGTTTCCGTGGAGAGGTTCTGGATCTCCTGGCGGATTTCCCGGATCGTGTTGCTTTCTTCGCGCGCGAATTCCTTCCAGCCGCGGGCGGCCAGATTGGCGATCGACTTCATCCAGTTCGGATCGAGTTCCGCACCGTGATACTGCTCGAGGAAGCTGTCGCGCTTGACGCCATAGGATTCGGCAAGGCGCAGCAGCCGGCCTTCGTTCTGCATCAGACGCTTGGAAATGTCGTAGAGCTGCTCGACAAGGCTGTCGATGCGGTTCTGGTTCAGCGAAAGCGACTTCACGGCCGTGATCAGCTGATCCTTCAATTCCTTGTAACGGCGCTCCTGGCCGGAAGAGAGCGTACCGGTGCAGGCCAGACGCGCTTCCACCTGCTGATCCTGAAGCTTGCGCAGCTTCTTGTAGGTGTCGGCAATGGTGTCGAGCGTTTCCATGACCTGCGGACGCAGTTCGGCTTCCATCGCGGCAAGGGAAAGATTGGACTCGTCGTCGTCCTCTTCTTCCTCTTCCGGCGGCAGGCCGTCACCACCAACATCGGTGACATCCTCGTCACCGGTCGGAGCACGCAGCTTGCGGGTCTTTTCCTTTTCTTCGGCGGCCTTGCGGTCGGCCTCGATCTTTTCCGGGCTCTGGAACTGCGGCGCAGCCTTGGCTTCCGGGCCGGAATAGGTCGTTTCGAGATCGATGATCTCGCGCAGCAGCGTGGTGCCTTCGTTGAGTTCGTCGCGCCAGATGATCAGCGCCTGGAACGTCAGCGGGCTTTCGCACAGGCCCGAAATCATCGTCTCGCGGCCAGCCTCGATGCGCTTTGCGATGGCGATTTCGCCTTCGCGCGACAGAAGCTCGACAGAACCCATCTCGCGCAGATACATGCGCACGGGGTCGTCGGTGCGGTCGGTTGGTTCTTTCTTCTTGGCGGTCGCAAGCGCGGTGCCGCTGGAAGGCGCAAGTTCGCCACCCTCGGAATCGTCACCGTCGGAATCGCCGTCGTCATCGCCACCGGCGGCTTCCTCGGCATCCTCGTCCTCGATCACGTTGATGCCCATGTCGGACAGCATCGCCATCGTGTCTTCGATCTGCTCGGAGGTCACCTCTTCGGACGGCAGGACGGAATTCAGCTCGTCCATCGTCACATAGCCGCGCTTCTTGGCGGCCTTGATCATTTTCTTGACCGCGTCATCCGAAAGGTCGAGAAGCGGGCCGTCCGTCGCACCGTCGCGTTCGTTTTCTGCTTCTTCGTTTTCTTTGACTTTGGTTGCCATCTATCTCGTCGCTTTCCCTGACGCTAACACCTGTTCCGCCGCATCGCCGTCCGCCCCTTGAGCATCCGGCGCATTGCCGCGAATCACTGTCAGACACCTAACGGAGTGATCTTTAATTGCCGATTAACCACGGCAGCCTCAGGCAGAATGCAAGGACAGTGCACCCGGAAATGCTTGCTCATGCAATTTCTATCCGCCAAGGCTCATTCCACCTTACTTTTCCTGAATTGGTGATTCCCGCTATTTCCCGCCCCGTCAAGCCTTTGAAGGCGAGACAGCCACGGAAATTCTTAAAAAGAGCCGCATTTTGCGAATTATCACCAGACTATCCCCTATTTAGGACGCCTGCCGCAAAAGGCAACCCCACACACCTTTCAATTCTTGCCGCGACCATCATCCATGACCGACGGCCGGTCCCTTCACCCGGCCGGACATGACCCCGAAACCATCGATGATGGCCTCCTGATTTTCCATTCGGCCGATCTCCAGCTGAACCTCGGCAAGCGCGCGCACCAGAAGGGTGCCGCGCTCATCATCCGTCGCCTCGGCAATTTCGCGCTCGAGCTCCTTTTTCTGCCAGAGGAGCGACTTTGTCCTTTTGTGCAGGGAAAGCGCCTGCACGTAACCTTCCCGTGCATCCTCCATCGCCGCCTCGCCGGTCGCCGTCCACAGACGGGCATTGCGCACCTGCTGATCCATGGTTTTCAGCAGTACGTCGAAGCCCTGCTGCGACAGGCGCTCGATCAGCCCCGCCCGCGATATCGCAGCCGCATTTTCGGCCGCGTAGGTCAGAACCGTAGACCACAGGCGTTGCAGGTCACGGTTCTCATAGTCGATCGCGGCGATCTCGTCATATTCCTCGAGAAGCAGTTCGGGATGGTTGACGATGGTGATGGCCAGAACGCTTTCCCGAAGCGACGGCTTGGTCTGATAACCCCTGACGAGGCCGGATTGCGCCAACCGTTCCGAAATACTGCTGGCAGGTGTCGCCATAGCCCCACCCCGGCCCGGTGCGTTACGCTGAAAGCCACGCCCCGGCGCCTGTGCGCCATTGCGGCGGAAATTGCCACCTTGCTGCCCGCCTGCCTGAAAGCGCGGCTGGAAGAAGGCATTCAGCCTGTCACGCATGTCCTGTTGATAGAAGCGCCGCACCGTCTCGTCACCGATAACGGCCACGATCTGCCGCAGGCGGCTCTCAAGCTGGGCACGCTTTTCCGGCGTATCGAAAGTAACGCCTGAGGTCTCGCGGCTCCAGATCATCGCGGCCAGCGGCTTTGCCTCGGAAAGAACGCGGTCGAAAGGCGCCCTACCCTCCAGACGCACGAGATCATCCGGATCCTTGCCGTCGGGCAGAAGCGCGAAGCTGACGGAGCGATCCGGCTTGATATGTGGCAAGGCGAGATCAGCGGCACGGTTGGCGGCGCGAATGCCGGCGCCGTCGCCATCGAAGCAGAGGATCGGCTGCGGCGACATCTTCCAGAGCAGATCGAGCTGGCTTTCGGTCAAGGCAGTGCCGAGCGGTGCGACGGCATTTTCGACGCCCGCCTGATAAAGCGCAATGACATCCATATACCCTTCGACTGCAATGACCGTGCCGCCCGCCGCCTGTGAGGCCCGACGTGCACGGGCGAAATTATAGAGAACATTGCCCTTGTGAAAGAGCTCGGTCTCGTTGGAATTGAGATATTTCGCCACCGCATCCGAAGCCATGGCGCGGCCGCCGAAGGCAATCACCTTTTCCCGCGAGGACAGGATCGGGAACATGATGCGGTCGCGAAAACGGTCATAGGAGACCGGCACGTTTTCATGGACCACCAGCCCGCAGGCTTCCATCTGCTCCTTCGACACACCCTTGCTTGCCAGATGCTCCTTCAGCGCGTTGCGACTGTCAGGCGCATAACCCAGCCGAAAAGTCTCGATGGTACGACCGGTCAACCCGCGATCGCGCAGATAAGCCCGAGCCCGAGCGCCGAGCGCCGTCTGCAGCTGATCCTGAAAGAACAGCGTCGCCATTTCCATGACATCCTGCAGAGAGGTGCGCTCACGCTCCCGCTTCTCCGCCTGCGGATCGGGCTGCGGCATGGAAATGCCGGCCATATCGGCGATCTGCTGCACGGCTTCCGGGAAACTTAAGCCCTCAAGCTCGGTCAGAAAGCGGAAATGATCGCCGGAAACGCCGCAACCAAAGCAATGATACCGCCCTTTGCGGTCCTCACAGTGAAAGCTCGGGCTTTTTTCGCCATGGAACGGGCAGCAGGCCCAATAATCCCCCCGCGGCGCATTGGTCTTCTTCTTGTCCCAGGACACGCGTCTGCCGATCACATCGGAGATGTTCACGCGGTCGCGTATCTCATCAAGGAAAGAGTTGGAAAAGCGCATGGGTTACCTGTTCGAGGCCGGTCTTTCATATAAGCGCAGAATGGCGCCAGCACCAACCCTATGAACCAGTTCACAGCCACAATACCCGTTATTCACAGGGTGGCGCAAAAGCTGGCACAGCCCTTTGCGCCTGCTTCAGGCAAATTTGTGGCACTGCATCATCACTAAAAATTATGTTTTTGTAATTTGAGCAGTCCGTCCGCGCGATGTAAAAACATAGCCACAGTCAAAGCAACGAAATCACAGCAATCTGCCGACGCCCTGCAGGCACGTCCCCCGAAAAAGCCTGCGCTCGAGAGCATTCTGATCCGCCGGAATGCCGTTTCGTCGACAGAAAAAGGCAGGGCAGCCCACATCTGCCCTGCCTTTACTTTTTCCCGCAACGCCGAATTTACTTCAGCAGTTCCTTCACGACGCCCGAGGCTTTCGCAAAGTCGATCTGACCGGGATAACGTTCCTTCAGCGCATTCATGCATTTGCCCATGTCACGCAGGCCGGAAGCACCGGTTTCGGCGATGACGGCCTGGCAAAGTTCGCGCACCTTCTCGGCCGGAATTTCTTCCGGCATGAATTCCTTGATGATGACGATTTCTTCGCGCTCCTGAGCGGCAAGTTCGGGACGGCCCGCACCTTCATAGATGCTGGCGGATTCTTCCCGCTGCTTCACCATCTTGGTCAGAATCTGCATGATATCTTCATCGCTGACGGGGTCCTTGCCCACGCCGCGATTGGCGATATCGCGATCCTTGATGGCCGTCTGGATGAGACGCACGGTCGAGGTGCGGCGTGCATCACGAGCCTTCAATGCGTCCTTCAAAGCGTTTGCGAACGTGTCGCGCATCATTTTTCTTCTCCTTGGGAAAGCGCTTTCCGCAGCTTCTCGATACGGAAACTTTCCACCTCATTTTTCGAAACGACATAAACGAGCCGACACGCTCAAGCAAATCAAATGCATAAGACCTTGAAAATACGGCGGTTTAATTCCACGTAAATCTTGGCCCTGCGGTTGACCGCTTGGGCTGCTTTCGTTATTTTCCGGCACCTGCACGAGATTTTAACGAAGGGTCGGAACGCGAGCTTTATCGCGCGCCCCTTTATGTCACGAAGCCTGCGACAAAAATGGCCCCTTACCCCCTGCCTTTCAAGAGGCGGGGTGCGAAGCGGCAGAAACGGAACGAGATGACCGAGACAGCGCCCTGGACTACCCGCAAACCGACCGCAATGCTTGTTCTTGCCGATGGCACAGTGATTGAAGGAACGGGCATCGGCGCAACCGGTAAGGTTCAGGCCGAGGTCTGCTTCAACACGGCGCTGACGGGTTACGAGGAAATCCTCACCGACCCCTCCTATCTCGGCCAGATCGTTACCTTCACCTTCCCGCATATCGGCAATGTCGGCACCAATGAAGAAGATATCGAAGACCTGACGCCCGCCGCCCGCCGCGGCGCCGTCGGCGTCATCTTCAAGGCCGACATCACCGACCCCTCGAACTTCCGCGCGGTCAAGCATCTGGATGCCTGGCTGAAGGCCCGCGGCGTCATCGGCCTCTGCGGCATAGACACCCGCGCCCTGACGGCATGGATCCGCGAAAACGGTGCGCCGAACGCGGTTATCGCCCATGATCCGAACGGCGTCTTCGATATCGAAGCCCTGAAGGCGGAAGCCAAGGCATGGAGCGGCCTCGTCGGCCTCGACCTCGCCATAGAAGCCACCTCCGGCCAGTCTTCCACCTGGGCGGAAACGCCGTGGGTCTGGAACAAGGGTTACGGCACGCTCGGCGAAGCCGATGCGAAGTATCACGTCGTCTGCGTCGATTTTGGCGTCAAGCGCAACATCCTGCGTCTGTTTGCCGGTCTCGATTGCAAGGTCACGGTCGTTCCGGCCCAGACTTCGGCTGAAGACATCATGGCGCTGAAGCCGGATGGCGTGTTCCTGTCCAACGGTCCCGGAGACCCGGCCGCGACGGGCGAATATGCCGTTCCCGTTATCCAGAACCTCATCAAGACCGACCTGCCGATCTTCGGCATCTGCCTCGGCCACCAGATGCTCGGCCTTGCGGTTGGCGCAAAGACCGAAAAGATGCATCAGGGCCACCATGGCGCCAACCATCCTGTCAAGGACTTCACGACCGGCAAGGTGGAAATCGTTTCGATGAACCACGGCTTTGCGGTGGATACCAAGTCGCTGCCCGAGGGCGTAGAAGAGACCCACATCTCGCTGTTCGACGGTACCAATTGCGGCCTGCGCATCACCGGCAAGCCGGTCTTCTCCGTCCAGCACCACCCGGAAGCATCGCCGGGCCCGCAGGACAGCCACTATCTCTTCCGCCGCTTCGTCAACCTGCTGCGTGAAAAGAAGGGTGAGGCAGCGCTCGCCGAGCGCTGATACTTTTCCAATCCGGACGTTACATACGGCCCGCTTCTCAGCGGGCCGTTTTCATTTCACGCTTCACAAGCAGCACGAAGCGGATGGTAAGAAGAACGGCGGCTGTCGAAAGACCGATCACAAAGCCGAACCAGACACCGCGCCCGCCGAAACCGAGCGGAAAAGCCATGGTCCAGGCAAGCGCCAGCCCAATCGGCCAATAGGAGATCAGCGCCAGCATCGCCGGTATACGCGCATCCTTCAACCCGCGTAGCAGGCCTGCCGTGACCGCCTGAATGCCATCGACAAGCTGGAAGATGCCGGCAATCACCACCAGGCTGCTCGCATAAGCCAGCACTTCCGCAGCTTCCGGAAGTTTGGGATCAAGGAACCACTTCGCCAGAAATTCCGGCACCGCCGCAAATAGGATGCCACCGCACAGGGCGATGCCACAGGCGATGGCGTAAATCATGATCGAAGCGCGGATGAGGTTCTTGAAGTCCCCCTGGCCCCGCGCCACGCCGACGCGAACGGTCGCTGCCTGCGAAAGGCCGAGCGGGATCATGAAGGCGATGGAAGCGAGCTGCAGGGCAATGCCGTGCGCCGCGAGCTGTACCGTGCCGATCTGCCCCATCAGGATCGAGGCGGCAGCAAACAGGGTCACCTCGGCAAGAATGGTGATGCTGATCGGCAGGCCAAGACGCAGCACTTCGAAAAGCGCATGCCAGTCTGGCCGCCAGAAGCGCACGAACAGCTCGTATTTCTTCGTTTCCTCGCGCGTCTGCACATACGCCACGATGAAGATGAAGCTGAAGGCGTTGACGATGACCGCAACCACGGCCGCGCCATTCATGCCCATGGCCGGCAGCCCGAAATGCCCGAACACAAGAGCATAGGCGAGTATACCATTCATCACCAGCATGATGATGGTGACATAAAGAATGATGCCTGCGCGGCCGATGGCGCTGACAAGGCCACGCAGCACATAAAACAGCAGCGCCGGCAGAAGGCCGAACTTGGCGATGGCGAGATAATGGCCTGTCAGCGACGCCACATCCGGGTTCTGCCCAAGCGCAACCAGGATGCGCTCGGCATTCATGAAGATCGGCAGCGTCAGAAGCCAGTACGCGATCGCCACCCACATGCCCATGCGCAACGAGCGGCGCGCAGATGTCGCATCGCCCTGCCCGTAAGCCTGCGCCACCATGGGCACAACGGCGACCGAGAAGCCTGTACCAAAAATAAAAACGACAAAGAAAAACTGCCCGGCCAGCACCATGGCCGCCAGCTTCTCTGCACCCAGCTGACCGACGATCACCATATCGGTGGTATGGATGCCAAGCTGCGCGAGCTGCGCGCCGATAAGCGGAATCCCGAGAACAAGCGTAGCCTTGAAATGAGAAAACCACGACCCCGATCCGGAAGGAACGGTTCCTGCAACAACCGACGAAGACATTGTAATTCACCCGAACATTGGCCGTTGCCCGCGATTTGCGCAACGGCAGCACGAGGATGAATAAAATAATCGCTGTCTGCATGCAACCGGCAGCAGTGCATGGTTAAAAATTACGCAGTTCTGAAACGGCTCGACAAATTCGCAATACGAGCCCTCACCAAACACAAGTTTAGTCGAATTTTACCATTCGCCTTTATCCATTAGAACATCGAATAGTTCTTCTAAAATCATAAGCTGCATGACGCAGAATATTCCCGCCTTCGAGGCATGTTTCCCCAACCATTGTTCAAGATGACCTTATCGGTGCATCGGGCTTCAAGGATCTGTAGCTTGCCAAAGAAAACCAATCTTATGACGCGCATTCTGGTTGCCGCGTCATCTCTTGTCGTCGCCGCCTTTGCGGGCTTCTCGTATTATATCGACAGCCTTCAGCATCGGGTCACCACCGAAGCGGTGGCGGAAAATATCGATTCTTCCGGCAAGCAGGCCGCCCAGAGCATCGCGAATTGGCTGAATGGCCGCATCATGCTGACGGAAACCGTGGCAAAGACGCTTGCCAAGCTTCCCGAGGACGGTGCGAAGCTGCAGTTTCTGGAGAATGAGGTGCTGACCGCGCAATTCATGTCCACCTATTTTGGCAATGCGGAAACCGGCACCTTCACCACCTTCCCGAAGACACCGCTGCCGGAAGGTTACGATCCACGCAAACGCCCGTGGTATCTGGATGCTGTGAAGGCCGGCAAAACCGTTCTCACCGAGCCCTATAATGACGCCTCGACCGGCGGGCTCATCATCACGGCCGCCATTCCCGTCTCCGTCAACGGCAAGCTTGCCGGTGTGACAGGCAGCGATTTCTCGCTCGACTCCCTGGTCAAGATGATCACGTCCGTGGATGCCGGCAAGGACGGGTATGCCTTCCTGGTCAGCAAGGATGGCAAGATCCTCATCCACCCCGATGCAAAATTCGTCGACAAACCGCTGACCGATCTCTTCAAAGTCGATACGCCGGTGATTTCTTCTGCAATTTCCCAGACGGAAATCGACGGCAAGGGCAAGATCACGAGCTTCATTCCGGTCGCCGGCCTGCCTTCGGTCGACTGGTATCTTGGCTTTGTTGTTGATTCCGATGTTGCCTATGGCGCCATCGGGCAGTTCCGCATGGCCGCCACCATCGCCACCATTCTCGCCGCCACGATCATGATCGGCCTGCTGGCGACCGTGCTCTCCCGCTTCATCGTTCGCCCGGTAACGCAGATGACCTCCGCCATGGAAGGCCTGGCTGCCGGCAATCTCGAGGTCGCCATTCCTGGCCAGGAACGCACCGATCAGATCGGCTCCATGGCTGCGGCCGTTGCCGTGTTCCGCTCGAACGCCATGGAACGCCTGCGGCTCGAAGGGGACGCCGAACAGAACCGCACACTTTCCGAACAGGAGCGTAACGAGCGGGAACGACTGGCAGCAAAAGACGCGGCCGATATTCAGTTTGCAGTCGATTCACTGGCAAAGGGTCTTGCTCATCTCTCCAACGGCGATCTCAATTATCGTATCGATACGCCGTTTGTGTCCCGCATCGATCGCCTGCGCGACGACTTCAACAATTCCGTTGCGAAGCTGAATGCTGCGCTCAGCACCGTCGGACAGAACGCGCTTGCGATCGATGCCGGTGCCGGCGAAATTCGCCAGTCAGCCGACGATCTGGCGCGACGCACCGAACAGCAGGCAGCCTCCGTGGAAGAAACGGCGGCGGCGCTTGAGGAAATCACCACGACTGTCAAGGATTCCGCCCGCCGTGCGGAAGAAGTCGGCCGCTTGGTCGACCGCGCCCGCGGCAATGCCGAACAGTCCGGCGTCATCGTCGAAGATGCCGTACGCGCCATGGAAGGCATCGAAAAATCATCTTCCGAGATCAGCAACATCATCGGCGTGATCGACGAGATCGCCTTCCAGACCAACCTGCTCGCACTGAATGCCGGTGTTGAAGCCGCCCGCGCCGGCGAGGCCGGCAAGGGTTTTGCTGTCGTCGCCCAGGAAGTCCGTGAACTTGCCCAGCGTTCCGCCAATGCGGCAAAGGAGATCAAGACGCTGATCAACGCCTCCACCTCACAGGTGCAGTCCGGCGTCGAACTCGTCGGCAATGCCGGCAAGGCGCTGGAAACCATCGTCCGCGAAGTGCAGGAGATCAACCGCCACATCGACGCGATCGTCACCGCATCGCGCGAACAGTCGACCGGCCTCCAGGAAATCAACACCGCCATCAACACCATCGATCAGGGCACGCAGCAGAATGCCGCCATGGTCGAGGAGCAGACGGCAGCAAGTCATGGCCTCGCCTCGGAAGCGGCGGCGCTGAATGAGTTGCTAGCGCAGTTCCAGCTCGCCACGGCTACGCGGCGGCAGGTGGAATATGGGCGGGCTGCTTAAGGGAGAATGGATATTGGCCGATCGTTATAGCACCGGATCATGGCCAACCATCACCACGCTCGACGTCATCCTCAGGCTTGTCCCGAGGATCCAACCACGTCTCGTATAAAACATACGTCGCAGATGCTCGGGACACGCCCGAGCATGACGGAGGTGAAATCTTACGCCTTTCTCACCCTCATGGCCGGAGCGATCCGGCCATTTTTTTGTCCACCCTCCTAATAGTCGGTTCCCGCCATTCACACGATCCGCTAGAGCTTGATCGATCATGATCATGCGGAGGGATTCATGCTGGAACTGATTTGGCGCGGCATTGCCATGGGCATTGGCGGCACCGTGTTTATGGACATATGGGCAATCATACTGCACCGGTTTTTCGGCCAGTCCGCCCCGAACTGGGCGCCGGTCGGCCGCTGGTTCTGGCATGTGCCGAAAGGCAGGATATTTCACGACAGCATCGCCACGGCTGAACCCTACGAGCATGAACTGGCGCTCGGCTGGATTTCGCATTACGCAGTCGGGATTCTCTATGGTGTCATTCTTGCCCTGGTGGTCCCGCCCGCCTGGTTTGCAAACCCGTCCTTCATAGCGCCGTGGGCCGTCGGCATCATAACGGTGGGCGCAGGCTGGTTCCTGCTGCAGCCGGGTCTCGGCATTGGCTGGGCCGCATCGAAGACACCGAACCCCACGAAGGTTCGCGTCCTCAACCTCGTGGCCCATACCATCTTCGCCCTCGGCATGTATGTCGTGGCGCTCTCGATGCGCTAAACGAAAAGGGGGCTGAAAAGCCCCCTCTCCTCAGATATTCGCCGAGAAAGTATCGCAGTCCTCGACCCGGCCGCTCTGGAAGCCGCGCTTAAACCATTCCATGCGCTGCGCCGAGGTGCCGTGGTTGAAGCTATCGGGCACCACATAGCCTTGAGTCTGCTTCTGCAGCGTATCGTCGCCGATCTGATGGGCGGCGTTCAGGGCTTCCTCAAGGTCGCCGGTCTCAAGAATGCCCTTCTGTTCGGTAAACTTGCCCCAGATGCCCGCATAACAATCCGCCTGAAGCTCCACACGCACCGACATCTTGTTGGCGTCCGTCTGGCTCATCGACTGACGGCGGCGGTTGAACTCAGGCAGAACGCCGGTCAGGTTCTGGATGTGGTGGCCGACCTCATGCGCAATCACGTAAGCCTGCGCGAAATCGCCAGCCGCGCCGAAACGCTGGTCGAGTTCCTTGAAGAAGCTGGTGTCGAGATAGACCTTACGGTCGCCCGGGCAATAGAACGGACCGCTGGCAGCGGAAGCATAACCGCAGGCGGAAGACACCTGCCCGGAGAACAGAACCAGCGTCGGCTTCTGATAGGTTTCGCCTGCCGACTGGAAAATGCCGCTCCACGTATCCTCGGTCTCGGCAAGAACGGTGCGGACGAAGGCGGTCGTCTCGTCGGACGATTGCCCCTGTGGTCGCGTGCCGGACTGCTGGGTCCCCGACTGCGTAGTACCGCCGCCATCCATCGACAGATCGCCGCCGGTCAGCAGCGTCAGTGGGTTGATGCCGAGCACCCAGCTGATCAACAGAATGACCAGAAGACCGCCAATCCCGATACCGCCGCCGCGACGCCCGATTGGCACGCGCATCCCGCCTCGGGAAAAAGGATCACTCGGCCCCGCCGACATGCCGCGCCGATCCTCAATATTGTCCGACTGGCGGCGCCCTCTCCATTCCATGCTATTCTCCCGGCGACTATCGCCTCAACAAGCTGCCTTATAACGGCACTATAATACATCTTGTTCCGGAAGAAAGCAGAGGCGGTCAGCGGAGTCTTTCATGCGGCTCTGCGTCTTTGTTTCAACACGGTCAGAAACAGGAAGGCAAAGACCAGAGCGCCGGCGGAAACGGCCACAAATCCCGCTCCGCCGCCACCAAAAGCAACCTCATTCATAAGGCGTCCGGGAACGAAGGTGAAACCTCCGGCAATCACGATGCCGCCCAGATAAACGCTCTGCATAATCCGCATATGGCGTCTGATATCGCCACGCCGGGCGAAGTAGATCGATTGCAGACAGCCATATATCGTGAAAGCTGAGAGCAGATGGATCGGGCTGAAGCCGTAAAACATCCTCAATTGATGGATGAAGAAGGTCGAAACGGAAGTCGAAACCATCAGCATCACCCAGATCTTGCCGAGCAGTCGGTGGATGGCGGTTCCCTTGGGACGCAGGAAGATGAAGGCCCCGAGAATGGCTGCGGGCATGACGGTGGCGACATGGAATTGCACGGCAAGCGGTGCGTCTAACAGAGGCTGGAATGACATGGTTGCTGTTTCGGCTCGGTTGAAATCACCGGCAATTTCGGCGAAACATGCGGACAGGAAAAACGGATTGGCGCCATCAGCAGGAAAACTTCGTGGATCACCCGTATCTGCAATCCACGCTTCGTGAAATGCACGCCGTTCTGCAATCGCGCAGGCTGTGGCTGACATTCCTTGCGGTACTGGCGATCTTCATCGTGACCGGGCCCTTCGGAACGAGCGAAACCATGAGCTTCGCCGACCGGTTGCTTTACTGGACAATCATTCAGGCCGGCGCCTGGATATTTGCCATATCCTTTTCCATCATCGCCAACAGCATCCTTGCCGGCCGCATCGAAAATATGCTGGCGCGCATGATGATCGGCTCGCTGACGGCCGCCTTGCCGATCGGGCTCTTGCTTACCATCACAAACGGGGTCTTTTCAGGCAGGGAAATGGGTTTCGGCCCCTTTTTGCAGAGCAGCCTGTCCTCCCTGCCTCTCTGCGCCATCTTCTGCCTGCTGAGTTATCTCACCGCCTGCCAGTCGTTCGAGACGACGGCCAATGCCTCTACGGTCAGAGACGAAGACATCAAACACGCTAAGGGCCTCGCACCGCTGCTGGAGCGGATTCCACCGCAAAAGCGTGGCGAACTGCTGCGGCTCTCAGTGCAGGACCATTATACCGAAATCGTCACCACGCGCGGGCGTCAACTCGTCCTCTTGCGTTTTGCCGATGCGCTGAAGGAGATTGGCGAGACGCAGGGCTTGCAGGTGCACCGCTCCCACTGGATTGCCGATACGGATGTCATCGCGCTGCGTAAACAGACAGGCCGCCTGCTTCTCATGACAAGGGACGGTTCCGAGATCCCCGTCAGTCGCTCCTATGCTGCGGCGGTACAGGCCCGTTTTGCCGCGCTTGCCCCTGCCCGTTAAGAGTTTCTGTCGATTCCGGAATTTATGGGGTTCCGTTCTCAAAAACATTTGCCTATAAGCCGCTTCTAGCCTGAAAACATTTGAATTGCGCTCCCCGGCCGGTGATCTTCCACCCTGGCCGGTGTTTTGCGCAACCGAAAAGCGGAACGAGAGAGCCCATGCCGAAGCGCCAAGATATCAAGTCCATCCTCATCATCGGCGCGGGACCGATCGTTATCGGTCAGGCATGTGAATTCGATTACTCCGGCACGCAGGCCTGTAAGGCGCTGAAGGAGGAAGGTTACCGGGTCATTCTGGTCAACTCCAACCCGGCGACGATCATGACCGATCCGGGTCTCGCGGACGCCACCTACGTCGAGCCGATCACCCCTGAAGTCGTGGCCAAGATCATTGCGAAGGAGCGCCCGGACGCGCTGCTGCCGACCATGGGCGGCCAGACCGCGCTCAACACCGCGCTTTCTCTCAAGCGCATGGGCGTTCTCGACCGCTACAATGTCGAAATGATCGGCGCAAAGCCCGAAGCCATCGACATGGCCGAAGACCGGGCCCTCTTCCGCGAAGCCATGGCCCGCATCGGCCTTGAAACCCCGCGCTCGATGCTCGCCAACGCCACGGAAATCAAGGATGCAGACCGCAAGAAGCATGAAGCTGCGCGGGCGGAGTTGAAGGGCAAGCTCTCCGGCCCCGAACTCGACAAGGCGCTGGACGACCTCGAAAACCAGTGGAACCTCGGCGAAACCGACCGCAAGCAGCGTTACATGGCCCACGCCATGGCCATTGCCGCCCAGGCCATCGATCATGTCGGCCTGCCCGCCATCATCCGCCCGTCGTTTACACTGGGCGGCACGGGCGGCGGCATTGCCTATAACCGCTCGGAATTCTTCGACATCGTCTCCGGCGGCCTCGACGCCTCGCCGACGACGGAAGTTCTGGTCGAAGAATCGGTTCTGGGCTGGAAGGAGTATGAGATGGAAGTCGTCCGCGACACCGCGGACAATTGCATCATCATCTGCTCCATCGAAAACATCGATCCGATGGGCGTCCATACCGGTGACTCCATCACTGTCGCGCCAGCGTTGACGCTGACCGACAAGGAATACCAGATCATGCGCAACGCCTCGATTGCGGTGCTGCGTGAGATCGGCGTCGAGACCGGCGGCTCCAACGTGCAGTTCGCCGTCAACCCGAAGGACGGCCGCCTCGTCGTCATCGAAATGAACCCGCGCGTGTCGCGCTCCTCTGCGCTGGCTTCCAAGGCAACCGGCTTCCCGATCGCCAAGATCGCCGCGAAGCTCGCCATCGGCTATACTCTGGACGAACTCGAAAACGACATCACCGGCGGCGCCACCCCGGCATCGTTCGAACCCTCGATTGACTACGTCGTCACCAAGATCCCGCGTTTTGCCTTCGAGAAGTTCCCGGGCGCGTCGCCGATCCTCACCACCGCGATGAAGTCGGTCGGTGAAGTCATGGCCATCGGCCGCACCTTTGCGGAATCCCTGCAGAAGGCGCTGCGCGGTCTCGAAACCGGCCTTACCGGTCTCGATGAAATCGAAATTCCCGGTTACGAAGAGGGCGAAGGCTCCAAGAACGCGATCCGCGCCGCTATCGGCACGCCGACGCCGGATCGCCTGCGCATGGTCGCCCAGGCGCTGCGCATGGGCATGACCGAAGAGGAAGTCCACGAGAACTCGAAGATCGACCCCTGGTTCATCGCCCAGTTCAAGGCCATCGTCGATACGGAAGCCCGCATCCGCGAGCACGGGCTGCCACAGGACGCCGAAAACCTGCGCATGCTAAAGGCCATGGGCTTCTCCGATGCCCGCCTCGCCAGCCTGACCTCCAAGCGTCCAAAGGAAGTGGCCGAACTGCGCAACAGCCTGAACGTCCGCCCGGTCTTCAAGCGCATCGACACCTGCGCCGCCGAATTCGCCTCGCCGACCGCCTACATGTATTCGACCTATGAAATACCCTTCGTCGGCGCCGCCCGCTCTGAAGCGCAGGTCTCCGACCGCAAGAAGGTCGTCATCCTCGGCGGCGGCCCGAACCGTATCGGCCAGGGCATCGAGTTCGATTATTGCTGCTGCCACGCAGCCTTCGCGCTGAAGGATGCCGGCTTTGAAGCGATCATGATCAACTGCAACCCGGAAACGGTGTCCACCGACTACGACACTTCCGACCGCCTCTATTTCGAGCCGCTGACGGCCGAAGACGTGATCGAGATCATGCGCGCCGAACAGGAAAAGGGTGAACTCGTCGGCGTCATCGTGCAGTTCGGTGGCCAGACGCCGCTGAAGCTTGCAGAAGCGCTGGAAAAGAACGGTATCCCGATCCTCGGCACCGCGCCTGACATGATCGACCTTGCCGAAGACCGCGACCGCTTCCAGAAGCTCTTGATGAAGCTCGATCTGGCCCAACCGAACAATGGCATCGCCTATTCGGTCGAGCAGGCCCGCCTTGTCGCTTCTGAAATCGGCTTCCCGCTGGTGGTTCGCCCGTCCTACGTTCTGGGTGGCCGCGCCATGCAGATCATCCATTCGGAAGGCCAGCTCCAGACCTACCTGCTCGACACGGTTCCGGGTCTCGTACCCGAGGACATCAAGCAGCGTTACCCGAACGACAAGACCGGCCAGATCAACACCCTGCTCGGCAAGAACCCGCTTCTGTTCGACAGCTACCTGACCAACGCCGTCGAAGTGGACGTCGACGCGCTGTGCGATGGCGAAAACGTCTTCGTATCCGGCATCATGGAGCACATAGAAGAGGCTGGCATCCACTCGGGCGACTCGGCCTGCTCGCTGCCTTCGCGTTCGCTCAGCAAGGAAACGCTCGACGAACTGGAGCGCCAGACGACGGCGCTTGCCAAGGCGCTCAAGGTCGGCGGCCTGATGAACGTTCAATATGCCATCAAGGACGGCACGATCTACGTTCTCGAAGTCAACCCGCGCGCCTCGCGTACCGTGCCTTTCGTCGCGAAAACAATCGGCGCGCCGATCGCCAAGATCGCCGCCCGCGTCATGGCGGGCGAGAAGCTCGATCCGGCGATTGCCGCTTACGGCGAGAAGCCCGATCCGCGCAACCTCAAGCACATTGCCGTCAAGGAAGCCGTCTTCCCCTTCGCGCGCTTCCCCGGCGTCGACATTCTGCTCGGACCGGAAATGCGCTCGACCGGTGAAGTCATCGGCCTCGACACTGATTTCGCGCTCGCCTTCGCCAAGAGCCAGCTCGGCGCAGGTGTCGACCTGCCGCGCTCCGGCGCGGTCTTCGTCTCGGTCCGTGATGAGGACAAGGAAGGCGTTCTGCCAGCCATCCGCATTCTTGTGGAAAGCGGCTTCAGAGTGCTGGCGACCGGCGGCACCCAGCGTTTCCTTGCCGAAAAGGGCATCAACGCCGAAAAGATCAACAAGGTACAGGAAGGACGTCCGCATATCGAAGACGCCATCCGCAACCGTCAGGTCCAGCTCGTCATCAACACCACCGACAGCAACAAGGCGATTTCCGACTCGAAGTCTCTGCGCCGCGCAACGTTGATGCAGAAGGTGCCCTATTACACGACGATGGCAGGTGCCGAAGCAGCCGCCCTCGCCATCAAGGCGCTGAAGGCCGGTAATCTGGAAGTGAAGCCGCTGCAGAGCTACTTCAACTAAGAGGTCAGCAAGAAAGCCTGACGAACTGAATGAACGCCGGAACGCCGCGAACCACCAGGTTGGCGGCGTTTCTCATTGCGTAATACACCTGCAATCCAACGCCGGTATCAAAAAAACATCATTTCCACCCGCAGGCCGATGACGATTTTTCCCTGTCCCGAGAATTCTCCGCCATCGCCGATCACCCAGTTCCTGAACCCGCATCTGGAGCAAAAGCATGACTGGACGACCGCCCGGCCCGATGCGTGTAGCTTTCCCACTGCGCATCGAACCGGTGATTTTGAACGCTGTCCGCCAGACTGCGAGCGACGAGCTGCGCAGCATTAACGCGCAGATCGAAATTCTTCTGAAAGAAGCCCTTAGGCAGCGTGAGCGAGAGGTAGGCCATGACATGGGCCAAAAATCGAACGAGAGCGAATAGCATCTGAAACGGCAGGCTTTAAGCCGCCAGTGCTTCCCGGACGCAGTTGCGGCCTTCGCTCTTGGCGCGGTACAGCGCGCGGTCGGCCATGTCGGCCAGCGTCTGGAGATCACAGTGTATCTCGCCGCTTGTCGCAATGCCGATGCTGATTGTCACACCGACACGCAGGCCGCCGCAGTCCACCTCTTTCAAAGCAACCGCGTTGCGAATGCGCTCGCCTATCATTGACGCCTTTTGGCTTCCTGCGCCGGGCAGGAAGATGATGAATTCCTCGCCGCCATAACGGGCCAGCACGTCGCCACTGCGAATACTGCCGCCGATCCGCTTTGCCACTTCCTGCAGGACGCTGTCACCGACGGAATGGCCGAAGCGGTCGTTGATCGATTTGAAGTGATCGATATCGAGCAGCATTGTCGCATCGGTGGGATCAGGCCTTGTGGGCATCGTCTGGAAGAAGAAGCGCCTGTTCTTCACGCCTGTCAGCGGATCCGTATTGGCAAGGATCAACAGTTTCCGCTCCGAGCGTTCAGCCACCAGCACCATCACGAACAGGGCAATCGCAAAGTTGAGCATAATGATGAGGAAGAACGCATTGACGATGTTGATGGAGGCGAGAGAGGGTGAAAGCACCCCCTTTACCACCAGAAGTGAAATCAGCCCCGAGACGGTGGTGATCGCGCCCAGCGCGATGCGGGAAAGAAGCGGCTCTTTGCGCCAGCCGCTAAACAGCACCGCGGCCGCGCCGAGATAGGCAAGCGCCGCACAGCCATTGAACAGCGCAGCGCGCAACGCATTGTTCTCCGCCACCTCATACGCGAGGACAATCCCGAGAACCACGATAAGACAAGTCCGAAGCAGAGTTTTCCGCGACACAAAACGGCCGTCGCTCAACGTTTTCAGACCAAGCCAGATAAGCGCATAACCTGCAATACCGAATACGATACTGCCCAACCGCCACAAGGCCGGCGACAATATCTTCCACTCGCCATATCCGGCAAGCGTTGAGCCGACGGCCATTGCCGCAAAGCCCGCGGCAAGAGTGACAGGACCGCGCAGGCCGCGATTGGTCAGCATCAAATAGATAAAACTCAGCAGCCCTACGATGTAGGAGCATTTTTGCATTAGTATGACTGTTGCAAGGTCAAGTTCACCAAGCATAATACGCCCGTCTATAAATATTTTGATGAGACATATAAAATGCTCAAATAAATTTCAATTAAAACGAAAAACTGACAATGCGTAAAGCACAACAACGCCAAGTTGATATTCGATAAAATATATACTTAGAAAAGACTATTCAAAATTTCTTACATAAAGCATGTCCTGTTTGAATTTCTTGATTTCCATCTCTTTAGCCTGCTCATCAGGAAGGCGAAGCAGGTAGGATGGGTGCACGGTGACAAAAAGCGTCCGCCCTTCTTGCATTGGCAAGGGACGGCCGCGAATCTCCGAGACCTTTTCTTTGCCGCCGGTCAGCGCATATAGCGCCGTTGCACCCATCGCAACGATCAGCTTCGGCTGAACAAGCGCGATTTCCTGGTTGAGCCACCAGCGGCATTGCTCCACTTCCCCCGCATTCGGCCGCTGGTGGATGCGCCGTTTGCCGCGCGTTTCGTATTTGAAGTGTTTCACGGCATTGGTAACGTAAAGCCCGCCGCGGTCCACACCGATCTCTCTGAGCGTCCTGTAGAACAGCTGGCCAGCGGGGCCGACAAAAGGTTTTCCGGCCAGATCCTCGTGATCGCCCGGCTGCTCGCCGACGACCATGATCTTCGCGTTTTCCGGCCCGTCACCAAAAACGGTCTGCGTCGC
Source organism: Agrobacterium sp. CMT1 (assembly GCF_037203725.1). Taxonomy (NCBI): domain Bacteria; kingdom Pseudomonadati; phylum Pseudomonadota; class Alphaproteobacteria; order Hyphomicrobiales; family Rhizobiaceae; genus Agrobacterium; species Agrobacterium sp. CMT1. The sequence goes on along the minus strand of NZ_JBBCAR010000003.1, from coordinate 363,450 downwards.
CTTGCAATGCAGGGCACACCGTGTGCAGTGGAGCGCTTCATGCGCCAGCGAAGCAAGCGTGCCATCCGGCAAAGTTGACTGCTCTTCCCGTGCGGAAGCCGCTGCCTGGAGGCGATGGTGAAACGGCTTCGGTTGGCTCGCCTCCTTCGCCGCCATCTCCAGCACCCGCGCCTCCGCGCCCAGAATCAGGTCAGGGATGAGCTCGGCTTCCGGCAGATTCTTCCAGTATTTCTTCGGCATCTCCGCTGTCATGGCCTTGATCTTCAAGCGGGCCGGGTTGAAAATATTAGCGTAATAGGTCCGCCAGAGATCGTCCGTTTCATCCTTGAGATCAGGCTTGGCGGCAGCCTCCCGTGATGTCTGCAGCAGGTTTCCGTCCCATCGGGCGCTGCCCTTCGGCGAGACAATCAACCAGTCCATGTCGGTGAAGCGACGTTGAAAAAACGGAGCCGTGCGTTCGATGATGAAATGGTCCGGTTCGAACCACGCCACGAACCGCCGTCGCCCGCCCTGCCCTTGCGGCAATGGCAGCTCCTTGAAACGCACGAAGGCCGTCATCTTGTGATAATCGCGACGGACAGACTTTTCGAGCAGCCGCACATCGGAAACATCCGGATCGGACTTGAACTGCAGCAGGGCCCGATCCCGTTTCAGCCGCCACAATAACCTGTAGAGCAGCGCGAAACGGCCGGGATCGCTGTGGCAGATGACGGCCTGCGCCAGTGCGACAAATGCGGCAGATACGGAAACCGGGGCGGCGCCCTCCGTTGGCAATGGCGCACCGGAAAAGTCGAGAAGCCCAAATCCGTCATCCTGCAGCCGCCAGTCGATCTTCCCCGGCGGTATATTGGCCGCAAGCGCCGCGCGCGCAGCATCGCGCCACTCGGTGAAATCCCCCCGCCCCTCCAGCATCGGGCCATACATCACAACAACGACAATTGTTCAGGCTGCGGCGCAAACATCGCGCGCAGATCCGGCCGTTCGATCAGCTTGCCCGGTGTCCATCCCTCCGCGACGATAAAGGCCTTCACCTTTTTGAGAGATACGCCGAAGCGGGCGATATCTTCCAGCCGCAGGCTGCGGAACTTCCGCGACGAGAGAATCGAGGCAACCGTCTTGGTGCCGAAACCGGGTACACGCAGCAACATTTCGCGATCCGCCGCATTGACGTTTACCGGAAACTGATCGCGATGCTTCAATGCCCAGGCAAGCTTCGGGTCGATGTCAAGATCCAGCATGCCGTTTCCGCCGATAGCGGTTATCTCGCCGATATCGAAACCGTAAAAACGATAAAGCCAGTCCGCCTGATAGAGGCGGTGTTCGCGCATCAGCGGCGGCTTGATGAGTGGCAGGTTCTTCGACGAATCCGGAATTGGGCTGAACGCCGAATAATAGACGCGCCGCAGACCATAGCTTCCATAGAGCCGCGCGCTGGTGGAAAGAATGGTGCTGTCATCGGCGCCGTCGGCGCCCACGATCATCTGCGTGCTCTGTCCGGCGGGCGCAAAACGCTTGGTTTTTCGCGTTCTGACGGTAGGCTCGCCCGCCTCCTCGATCTTCAGGCGAATATCGGCCATAGAGCGGCGAATATTGGCGGGCTGCTTTTCCGGCGCAAAACGGCCGATGCCGCTATCGGTGGGCAACTCGATGTTGATCGACAACCGGTCCGCATAAAGCCCCGCCTCCTCGATCAATTTCGGAGACGCTTCCGGGATGGATTTGAGGTGGATGTACCCACGAAAGCCATGGGTGACGCGCAGTTCACGCGCCACACGCACCATCTCCTCCATCGTGTGATCAGAGGAACGGATGATACCCGAGGATAAGAACAACCCTTCAATATAGTTGCGCCGGTAAAATTCGAGCGTCAGCCACACCACCTCTTCTGCGGTAAACCGCGCCCGTTCCACATTGCTGGAAGAACGGTTGATGCAATAGGCGCAATCATAGATGCAGAAATTGGTGAGCAGGATTTTCAGGAGCGATATGCAGCGCCCATCCGGCGCATAGGCATGACAGATGCCAGACCCTTCTGTCGAGCCCAATCCGCCAGAGGCTGCGGAGTTCCGTTTCGCCGTCCCGCTCGATGCGCAGGAGGCGTCGTATTTCGCGGCGTCAGAGAGAATGGCCAGCCGTTGCCTGATTGACTTCTTCATAATAATGTTCACTATATGTTCTCTTGAAGATTGTCAATCAGGATGTTCAAGTCATTGGAAAGACGAAGAAATATTGATGCCTCAAATTTGCTGGCATTTCGCTGTCGTCTTCTGATATAGTCCGCTCAGTTATGATTTTGGCATGGTTCCGGAGTTCCCCTCCGGAACCTGTTTCTTTTTGTGTCTGCAGGTAAAGCGACCGGAATGCGAAGGATAAAAAAATGGTAGAAAAAGTACCGATGACCCAGGGTGGATTCGTCAAGCTTCAGGAGGAGCTTCGCTGGCGCCAGCAGGAGGAACGCCCCCGCATCATCGAGGCGATTGCGGAAGCGCGCGCCCATGGCGACCTTTCGGAAAACGCCGAGTACCATGCTGCCAAGGAAGCGCAGAGCCATAACGAGGGCCGCATCACGGAACTCGAAGATCTGACGGCGCGCGCTGAAGTCATCGACCTTTCCAAGATGTCGGGTTCGAAGATCAAGTTCGGCGCCACCGTGAAGCTGGTTGACGAAGACAGCGATGAGGAAAAGACCTATCAAATCGTCGGCGACCAGGAAGCCGACGTAAAGGCCGGCCGTATTTCCATCTCTTCGCCGATTGCCCGCGCCCTGATCGGCAAGGAAGTTGGCGACAGCATCGAAGTCAACGCGCCTGGCGGCGCCAAGGGTTACGAGATCCTCGCGGTTCAGTGGGGCTGATTGCCCCATGCAATGCGCCCCCCCAGCGGGCGCATTGCTTTTGACCTGTTGCTCCCCTGAACCAGCCGCAAAGACGGAAGCCCATCTTGTCCCACGTCAGCCTGAAAGATGTGCAGGTGCTTGCGCCGAATTTCAAACGCAGGCTCTCCGGCGTCACCTCCACAATCGTTCAGCTGATGCCGGTGCAGAACCGGCTGGGACAGAAGGTCGCCACCATCGGCCCCGGCCTGCCGCCGCATCTGCCGCATGTGCGTTTCCGCGACCTGTGGCGGCTCTGGCAAGGCGGCCCGTTTGGCGGCCCGCGCATCTGGCATGCCCGCCGCAACCTCGAAATGTTGCCGGGAATTTTCATGCGTGATGTGCTGCGCATGAAGGTGAAGCTTCTCTTCACCTCGGCCGCGCAGAGGCGGCATTCCGCCTATACCCGTTTCCTGATCTCCAGGATGGATGCCGTGGTGGCCACCAACATCCGCTCGGGCTCATTTCTTGAAGTGCCCCATCGCGTTGTCATGCATGGCGTGGATACCGAACTTTTCCATCCGGCAACCGGTCCTGAGGACACGATAGCCGCGACCGGCTTGCCGGGACAATATCTGATCGGCTGCTTCGGGCGGGTCCGCCACCAGAAGGGCACCGATCTTTTCGTGCGTGCCATGATCGAACTTCTGCCCGCCTATCCGCAATGGACAGCTGTGGTTTCAGGCCGCGTGACGGCGGAACACAAGGCTTTTGCCGAAGCCCTTGAAGCAGATGTCAGCGCCGCCGGCCTCGCAGATCGTATCGTGTTTCAGGGTGAAGTTGATGACATCAAGCCGTGGTACAGGCGGCTGACGCTCTATGTCGCGCCTTCGCGCAACGAGGGCTTCGGGCTGACTCCGCTTGAAGCAATGGCCTCGGAAACGGCCGTCGTCGCCAGCAATGCCGGTGCCTACGAGGAAATGATCGTCAAGGGCGAGACCGGGGCGGTTGTTGAAGCGGGGGACTATGCATCACTGAGGGATGCGATAAAGACCTATCTCGCCGATCCCGCCATGGCCAAAGTCCACGCGAGTACCGGACTTGCGCATGTGCGCAGCACTTTTCCGCTGGAAAAAGAAGCGGCCAGTCTTGGCGAAGTCTATGAGGCGTTGCGGCGGGGGTAATGCGTCGCAAACCGGAAAATCAGATTTCCACGAGACCGACGCGCTTGACCTGACGGATGGTCAGCATGGTGCGCACCGTATCGACATTCTCATCCGCAGTCAGAACCTCGATCACGAAGTCCTGAAATTCCGTCAGGTTTCTTGCGACGCAATGTAACAGGAAGTCGCTTTCGCCGGATACCATCCAGGCCTGGCGCACGAGAGGCCACCCGGCCGTCGCCGCGGCAAAGGCCTTCAGATTGCTGTCCGACTGGCGCTTGAGACCGATCATGCAGAAGGCGACGAGATCAAAACCGAGCTTCGGCGCGTTCAACATGGCGTGATAACCCTCGATCACCCCCGCCTCCTCGAGCTTGCGCACACGCCTTAGGCACGGAGGAGCCGAGATACCGACCCTTTCGGCCAGTTCCACATTGGTCATGCGCCCGTCACGCTGCAATTCGCGCAGGATTTTCAGATCGATGGCATCGAGTTCGACGCTGGTCACGGAGGAGTACCTCGTTAAGCTGGAGAACTTCCTTGTACTATTCGGCGCGGGATTCGCAACAATATGCCGCCAACCGGTCACAAAATTGCGCGTGCATCCACAACTGCCTTGTTGGTAACGCAAGGCTGCCCTTGAATAAAGGCACTAGACAACCTTAAATACCCGCCAACGAAGGGGTTATGGCCCGTCCGCCCTGCCGCGGCTGGAAGGCCCTCGACTGAAGACCCTGCTATTGAGAAGGAAATTTCCCATGTCTGCCCGCCATACCAAGGTATTGATCATCGGCTCCGGTCCCGCAGGCTACACGGCGGCGATCTACGCGGCGCGCGCAATGCTGAAGCCGGTGCTGATCGCCGGCATGGAACAGGGCGGTCAGCTGATGATCACCACCGATGTCGAGAATTACCCGGGCTTTGCAGACCCTATCCAGGGCCCGTGGCTGATGGACCAGATGCTGAAGCAGGCGACGCATGTCGGCGCGGAAATCGTCAGTGACCTGGTGACCGAAGTTGAAACCAGCGTTCGCCCGTTCGTCGTGAAGACCGATTCTGGCCAGGTATGGACCGCCGACACGCTGATCATCGCCACCGGCGCCAAGGCCAAGTGGCTCGGCATCGAGAGCGAGCAACATTTCCAGGGCTTCGGCGTTTCCGCCTGCGCCACCTGCGATGGTTTCTTCTACCGCAACAAGGATGTGATCGTGGTGGGCGGCGGCAATTCCGCCGTGGAAGAGGCGCTTTATCTCGCCCATATCGCCAAGTCGGTAACGGTCGTGCACAGACGCGACAGCTTCCGTTCGGAAAAAATCCTTCAGGAACGGCTCTTTGCCAAGGACAACGTCAATATCCTCTGGAACACGGAAGTTGCCGAAATTACCGGCGCGCCCGCAAAGCCGCCGATGCCGCCCTCAGTTTCCGGCGTCAAGCTGCGCGACACCAGAACCGGCGCGATCAGCGAAAGGCCCATTGACGGCGTCTTTGTCGCCATCGGCCACGCGCCTGCCGTGGAGCTCTTCAAGGGCAAGGTGAAGCTGAAGGACAACGGTTATATGTGGACCGCTCCCGATTCCACCGCAACCGACGTGGAGGGCATTTTCGCGGCCGGCGACGTCACCGACGACATCTACCGTCAGGCAATCACCGCCGCCGGAATGGGCTGCATGGCCGCGCTGGAAGCGGAACGTTATCTCACCGCGCATCAACCGCTTGCTGTCGCAGCGGAATAACTGAAAGGCAGGATAGGCATGGCAATGCCATTGGACTGGGATAAACTGCGCATATTTCATGCCGCAGCCGAAGCAGGGTCTTTCACCCATGCTGCCGACAAGCTGCATTTGTCCCAGTCGGCCATCAGCCGCCAGGTCAGCGCGCTGGAGCAGGATGTCGGCGTCAAGCTGTTTCATCGCCACGCCCGCGGCCTGATTCTTACCGAACAGGGCGAACTGCTCTATCGCACCGCTCACGATGTGCTGCTGAAGCTCGAAACGGTGAAGATGCAGCTCACCGAAACGACGGAAAAGCCGAGCGGCAAGCTGCGCGTCACGACGACGGTGGGCCTCGGCCAGGGCTGGCTGACGGACAAGGTGCAGGAATTCCTGCAGCTCTATCCGGAAATGTCGATCCAGCTCATCCTCGACAATGAGGAGCTGGATGTGAACATGCGCCACGCAGATTGCGCCATTCGCCTGCGCCAGCCCCAGCAATCGGACCTCATCCAGCGCAAGCTGTTCACGGTGCACATGCACGTCTATGCCGCGCCGTCTTACATCAATCGCCATGGCGAGCCCCAGTCGGTTGAGGATCTGGACAACCATCGCATCATCTCGTTTGGCGAACCCGCGCCGAACTACCTGCTAGATGTCAACTGGCTCGAAAATGCCGGGCGGTCTTCCGACAATACCCGCACCCCGCATCTGCAGATCAACAGCCAGACCTCGATCAAGCGCGCCTGCCTGCTGGGAATAGGTATCGCCTGCTTGCCGGATTACATTGTCGGCCGGGACCCCGGCCTCATCCAGTTATCGCTCGCGGCCGACATTCCGTCATTCGACACCTATTTCTGCTATCCGGACGAGATGAAAAATGCTGCAAAGCTGAAGGCCTTCCGCGATTTTATCGTCGCCAAGGCGCGCAACTGGAATTTCTGACGTTTAAATAGCCGAACGGCTGAAATAGACGTTATTTTTCAAGGAGCTACAGGGGAATTAATGGAAGGGCGACCAGTCGCCCTTCGCCAGCTTTGCACATAAAATATACCTGAAATATTGAGGCCTGCACCCGACGCATGCCTGACCTGCACAAAAAAGAATTGTTTCGTGCACAAAAAAGCACCATATCGCTCTCAGCTGATGCACACGGTGGCTTTTCCTCCCAGTTCCACCGCATCAGCTGTTCCCCTCTGGAGGTTTTTGACCTTCACACTTAAAGGGCCCTGGATACATCCGGCGGCCCTCTTTTTTTACCCGCAAGAATTTTCTCCAAATTGGCGAAATATCGGATGATGCAACCTTGTTTTGCATTGTCGCTCCCACCATATCTTGGTTGGCTGTCACGCTCGCTCAGGCACGCGACAGCTGTTCCCCTCTGGAGGTTTTGACCTTCAAACTTATCAGGCCGCGGAAATATCCAGCGGCCTTTTTTTTGCCGATGCCACCGCGCCCGTGCAGTCCTCACAGAGACGTGAATTGTATATCGATAATGGTCGATATAAATATCGGGTATGTCAGATATTGAAGAAACCCCAATGAACCCGGAGGAAGTCCTCAAAGCCCTTTCGCACCCCGCACGGCTGAAATTTCTGGAATGGCTGAAGTCTCCGGAAAGTCACTTCTGTCAGGAGCATCCGCTCAGCATGGGTGTTTGCGCCAACCAGTTTCAGATCAGCGGCCTGTCGCAATCCACCGTCTCCTCGCATCTTGCGGTACTGCAGGCGGCGGGCCTGATAAGGTCGAAGAAGGTGGGACAATGGGTGTTTTTTGAGCGCAACGAGGAAACCATCGATGCTTTCCGCAATTATCTGCAAACCAATCTCTGAGCCTCCCAAGCTTTGAGCCCCGGGGTGCCGGACGGGAACCGCGACACGGTTTCGCACCGGCACCCATATCAGGATAGCGCGCCTGCCGCGCAATTTCGCCAACCGACCAGAAAGTGAAGTCGCATGACCAGTCTTTTCGAACCGGCACAGGCCGGCGATATCGCACTCGCCAACCGCATCGTCATGGCCCCTCTCACCCGCAATCGCTCCCCGGGCGCCATTCCCAACAATCTCAACGCCACCTATTACGAGCAGCGGGCGACAGCCGGCCTGATCGTCACTGAAGGCACTCCCATTTCCCAGCAGGGCCAGGGTTACGCCGATGTTCCCGGTCTTTATAAGCGGGAAGCGATTGAAGGCTGGAAAAAGATCACTGACGGCGTTCATTCGGCGGGCGGCAAGATCGTTGCCCAAATCTGGCACGTGGGCCGAATTTCCCACACCTCGTTGCAGCCGCATGGTGGCCAGCCGGTCGCCCCCTCGGCCATCACCGCCAAATCGAAGACCTATATCATCAATGATGACGGCACCGGTGCCTTTGCCGAAACCTCCGAACCCCGTGCCCTCACCATCGACGATATCGGCCTCATCCTCGAGGATTACCGCAGCGGCGCGCGCGCGGCACTGGAGGCCGGTTTCGACGGCGTCGAAATCCATGCCGCCAATGGTTACCTGATCGAGCAGTTCCTGAAATCCAGCACCAACCAGCGCACGGATGATTACGGTGGCTCCATCGAAAACCGCGCTCGCTTCCTGCTGGAAGTCGTCGACGCGGTGGCGGAAGAGATCGGCGCCGGCCGCACCGGCATCCGCCTCTCGCCAGTTACCCCTGCCAACGATATTTTCGAGGCTGATCCGCAACCGCTCTATAATTACGTTGTCGAGCAGCTGGGCAAGCGCAATCTCGCCTTCATCCATGTCGTTGAAGGTGCGACGGGCGGTCCGCGCGATTTCAAGCAGGGCGACAAGCCTTTCGATTACGCGTCCTTCAAGGCGGCTTATCGCAATGCCGGCGGCAAGGGCCTGTGGATCGCCAACAATGGTTACGACAGGCAGAGCGCCATCGAAGCCGTGGAAAGTGGCAAGGTTGATGCCGTTGCTTTCGGCAAGGCCTTCATCGCCAATCCTGATCTGGTGCGCCGCCTGAAAAACGACGCGCCGCTGAACGAACCGAACCAGCCGACCTTCTATGGCGGCGGCGCCGAAGGTTACACCGACTATCCGGCCCTCGCCCAATAGCAATGAACAAGACGCCGCATCGTTGAAAAAGGATGCGGCGTTTTCGTTCATTGCGCGCTTCTCGCATGCCGCGCGGCAAAATCGGAAAAGGCGCCCATTACGAAGGCATTGGGCAGATGCAGCGCCTGCAAAAGGCCATTGCCCGTTTCCCGACCGATGCTCATCAGCGCCACCTGCAGACAATAGATAGCAAGCAGCACCAGCGAACGGCCAAGATTGGGCCGCAGGTCCTCGTATCGCAAAGCGAGGACCGCCAGCGACAGGATCGGAACGGCGATCAGAAGGCCGAGCCCCTTGTGCAGCGACAGCAGCGATCCATCGTAATAGATCGACAGCCCGGCCAGCAGCACCTGAGCGAAGATCAGCACGGGCACGCTTGCCGAAATCACGGCAAAGGCGCGACGCCTGGTCGACATTCCGTTCGCAACCGCGCCCATCACGCCCTGCCTTCGGCGTCGGCCGGATGCGCAAGGTTCGACGGCCGCGGCCTCTCGTCAAGGCAACCGAGACCCGCCAAAGTGGTCGCCACCGCAATGTCGATAGGTGTCTTCGGCTCGCTTCCAAGGAAATCTGTCAGCTTGCGATTGCTCATCCTGATCGGCATCTGCCAGAGATATTGCATTTCCAGCACTTCGCGGAACAGCGGAACGAACGGCGCAACCATTTTGATGCCTGTCCAGGATAAACGTCGCCGCTTGACCGGATGGCCCACAACCCGCTCGATCGCTTCAATCAGTTGCAGCCCGTCGAAATCCCAGAAACCTTCCATGTGGTAGACGGCAAAGGACGGAAGCTCGTCTGCACGGTCGAGCAGTCGGCCAATGGTTTCCGCCACGTCAGGCAGATAAGCCCATTGGTGTCCTGCATGGCGGACGGAGGGGTTCTGCACCCTGCGAACCGGCCTGCCGGGTCGCACCAGCATCTGCGAAAACCAGTTGTTTCTCGCATCTTGCCCAAAGAAGTCGCCCGCCCGGACGATCAGCACCGGCACGCCGCGCATTGAAGCCAGTTTAAGCCGCCGCTCCATCTCCACACGCAATGCGCCCTTGCGGGTAAAGGGCTTTTGCGGGCTCTCCTCGCTCAGCAGCGGAAAGGCGTCAGAGCCGAAATTATAGATGGTCCCCGGGAAAACAATCCTCGCCCCACAGCTTTCAGCAGCCGCGATCGTGTTGTCCAGCATCGGCAATACCTGCTTCTCCCAATCGCGGTATCCGGGAGGATTAACCGCATGGACGATCAGCCGAACACCTTGTGCCGCCTTCAAGACGTCCTGTCCGCTCATGGCGTCACCCACCACGAACTCGACATCGCCAGTGATGTGGGAAGCCGCATTCCGCCGCGTCATCGCCCTCACGCGCCATCCCCGTTGCTGCAGCATACGGGAGACCTGGCCGCCGACACCCCCATTCACGCCCAGGACCAGCGCCAGTGGCCGATCATTCTCTGCTGAATCTGCGTTGTTTTCATATATCATCGCCGTACTCCTTGTTCTGGGATGGAGTATCGTCGCGTTTCGCGATATACGAAATTATCGAAATCAGTGGATCGGCTATACAAAATTTTATGAGCAAGAACCGCGACGTCAGCTGGGATTTTTATCGCACCTTCCTTAGCGTGCTGAGCGACGGTTCGCTGTCCGCCGCCGCCCGCGAGCTTGGCATCACCCAGCCGACGGCGGGACGTCATATCGGCGCGCTGGAAGAGGCCGTCGGCTTTCCTCTGTTCATCCGCTCGCCGCACGGCTTGATGCCAACGGAAGCAGCCCTTGCGCTCCGCCCCTATGCGGAAAATCTGGCGGCGACGACCGCCGCCCTCATTCGCGCGGCCTCCGGCGAAGTCGGCAAGATCGAAGGCACGGTGCGCATCAGCGCATCTGACATCATCGGAGTCGAAATGTTGCCGCCGATTATCACGGCCATGCAGGAGGTTCACCCGCGGCTTGAAATCGAGCTGTCATTATCAGATACGCTGGAAGACCTTCTAAGACGCGAGGCGGATATTGCCATTCGCATGACCGAGCCGCTGCAGGACGCGATCGTCATGCGTTACATCGGCAATTTCCGTCTGGGATTTCATGCGACGCGCGACTATCTGGCAAAAGCCGGAACGCCAAAGAGCATGGAAGACCTGAACCACCACCGGATGGTTGGTTTTGACCGCAAGACGCCGTTCATCCGGGCGGCCATCCAGCGGATGCGTTCGCTCGATCCTGATATCCCCGATGTTGAGGAAATTTCCTTCGAAATACGCGCCGACAGCAACCTTGCACAACTTGCCATGATCCGCGCCAGCGCGGGCATCGGCGTCTGTCAGATTGGGTTGGCCCGCAAGGACCCGCGACTGGTTCAGGTTCTGCCGAACATCGACATCCCGCTCCATACCTGGGTCGCGATGCACGAAAACCTCAAGACCTCACCGCGATGCCGCGCCGTCTTCAGCGCCCTGGTCGAAGGCCTCAAGGGTCATCTCAAGGAAACCGATCCGGGCGCGCCACCGAAACGGCGCTAAGGCAGTGCCGCGTCGATACGAGGCAGCCCGCGATCCCCAACTGGAAGGGACCGGCGGAACGGAAAAGCGATCCTGGTTTGCATAAAATCCACGGATCGCCCGTCAGAATGGTTCGGCCTGCTGCGTTGTCTTGTCCACCACCTCGGCTTCCGGGCGGTCGCCGCCCTGGCTGTATTCTTCATGCCAGTGGCCGCTCTCATCCTGATAGCTGATTTCCTCGTCATCGCCACCCACCTGCTGTTCGGCAGCGACGATGCGCGCAGCCTCGACGGCATCCGCATAGGTAGGAAATGTTTCGGAATAAGCGCCGTTCATGCGGTAGGCGAAGCCTCCGTCATGTTCGACGATTTCATACACCACTTTGGTCATGCATGTTCCTCCTGTTTCGGTAGGCGACATGGCAACCACAACCGCGCTTCAAGCATTGCACCCGATGGGGACACCGCGGCATGAGCAGCATGTCCTGCGACATCACTATCCTACCAAAAGCACTCAAGCGCAAATCCTGCTTGATCTGAGGGACGATACGTCACAGCCTAAGCCGATCCGGGGGAAGGGAAATCAATGGCGGGTTCTATTCTGAAACAGGAGCGTATGCTGCTTCTGGCGATACCGGCGGCAATCGTCGCCTATCTGGCCGAACATGCAATCTTCGAAGCGGGAAAGACGGCGACGATCATCGCTGCCGTCGTGCTGATCGGGCTCATTGTTCTCGTCTCGATGCGGGTTGCCCATCACGCCGAAATCCTGGCCGCCAAGGTGGGCGACCCCTATGGCACCATGATCCTGACGCTGTCGGCCGTTGCGGTGGAAGTGCTGATACTCGCCATCATCATGAGCGAATCCAGTTCACCCACGCTGGTGCGGGATACGATCTATTCCGCCGTGATGATCGACATCAACGGCATTCTTGGTCTCGCCGCGCTTCTTGGAGGCCTTCGCCACGGAGAACAGCCGTATAACGATGATTCCGGCAAGACCTATGGCGTGATGATCCTGACGGCTATGGGCATATCGATGATAGTGCCTGAGTTCATTCCTGAACAGAGCTGGCACATCTACTCGGTGTTCACAATCGTGGCGATGATTGCGCTTTATGCGCTGTTCCTCAAAATGCAGGTGGGCCCGCACAGCTATTTTTTCAGCTACACTTACCCTCGAAAGCCACATCCGGCCGGCCAGCCAGCAGGCAGCCATGCGGAAGAGGACGATGAAGGCAACGTACCACTCTCCATCGGCCTCATCATCGCCGGCGTGGTTCTGATCGGCGTACTGGCGGAATTCATGTCCGCCTTCCTGGGCGAAAGTCTTGAAGGCACCAGCGCACCGCCAGCGCTGATGGCCGTGGTGGTGGCGACGATCTCGGCATCGCCGGAAATTCTCACCGCGCTCAGGTCCGCCCTGCGCAACCGTATGCAGGCCGTGGTCAATATCGCCATGGGCGCATCGCTTTCGACGGTCATCCTGACCGTGCCTGTGATGGAGGGTATCGCGCTCTATACCGGCCAGCCCTTCATCATGGCGATGACGCCCGTTCAGACCGTCATGGTCTTCATCACGCTCATCGCCGCCGCCATCAACCTCAATGACGGTGAAACCAACGCGATTGAAGGAATGACGCATTTCATTCTCTTCGCCACCTTCATCATGCTGCTGTTCCTGGGGCTCTGACCGAAACGAAAAAAGCCCGGCATCGCTGCCGGGCTTCTTCAATCGAGGTTACAAACCGATCAGCGGCAATCGGCGCAGAAGCGCTGGATGCGCTTGCAGGCCTCTTCCAGCAACTCTTCCGAGGTGGCATAGGAAATGCGGAAGTTCGGGCCGAGACCGAAGGCCGAGCCCTGCACAACGGCAACGCCTTCGGCTTCAAGAAGCTCGGAGACGAAATCCGTATCCGTCTCGATGACCTTGCCCGACGGCGCGGTCTTGCCGATCAGGCCGGCGCAGGACGGGTAAACGTAGAACGCACCTTCCGGAGCCGGGCAGCTGATGCCCTTGGCCTGGTTGAGCATGGAGACGACCAGGTCACGGCGGCCTTCGAAGATTTTCTTGTTCGCCGGAATGAAATCCTGCGTGCCGTTCAAGGCTTCGACCGCGGCCCATTGTGCGATGGAGCTCGCGCCCGAGGTCTGCTGACCCTGGATCATGTCCATGGCCTTGATGAGCGGCAGCGGGCCGGCAGCGTAACCGATACGCCAGCCGGTCATGGCATAGGCCTTGGAAACGCCGTTCATCGTCAGCGTGCGGTCATAGAGCGAAGGTTCTACTTCCACCGGCGTGACGAATTTAAAGTCGCCATAGGTCAGGTGCTCATACATGTCATCCGTGAGGATCCATACATGCGGGTGCTTGACGAGCACATCGGTCAGCGCCTTCAACTCGTCGTGCGAATAGGCCGCGCCCGACGGGTTGGACGGCGAGTTGAACACGAACCACTTGGTCTTCGGCGTGATCGCCTTTTCCAGCGCTTCCGGCTTCAGCTTGAAATTGTCTTCCAGCGTCGCGTCGACGAATACCGGCGTGCCGCCGCAGATCGAGACCATCTCGGGATAGCTGACCCAGTACGGCGCCGGGATAACGACTTCATCACCGGGGTTCAGCGTCGCCATGAAAGCGTTGAACAGGATCTGCTTGCCGCCGGTGCCGACAATCGTCTGCTCCGGCTTGTAGTCGAGGCCGTTTTCACGCTTGAACTTGTCGGCAATAGCCTTGCGCAGTTCCGGAATGCCGGAAACAGGCGTGTATTTCGTTTCACCGCGTTTAATCGCGTCAATGGCCGCTTCCTTGATATTGTCGGGCGTATCGAAATCCGGCTCGCCGGCGCCAAGGCTAATCACATCGCGGCCCTGCGCTTTAAGCTCGCGGGCTTTCTGGCTAACGGCGATGGTGGCGGATGGCTTTACGCGGGAGAGAATGTCGGCAAGGAAGGCCATTTTTAATCGGTCCTATTGGGGTTGACATCGCAGAGCTTGGAAATCTCGTCTGCTGCGGCAATTTCTATGTCGAAAGACGGGCCTAGTTTCAAGGCCAAAAGCCAGCCTATCCGCCGTGGGGTACAATTTAAGCCTTCCTTAACCCGGAAGTAACGCTTGTTGAGCTACATTCGCGAGCCTAGGGGTCGTGTCTCTCTATAGCTGGTTGAAAAATGGCGCCCAAAAGCATCTTTTCCAGTCTTGTCCGCGAGGCCGATGGCACATGGTCCACCGCCTATAACAGCTTCAACCTCAAGTCCGCCCTGCAGCCCATATTCCGTCGCACATCAAGCGGCCCGCTGGACATCGATTCCTTCGAAGGTCTTGTGCGCCCCCACCGCAACGGCGAACCGGTAACACCAGGTGAATTTTTCTCGCTGGTGGCACCCGAAGACATCGAAAATATCGACAGCATCCTGCGGACCATCCACATTCTCAACACCGGCAGGCTCAGCCGCTCCCGCGCGCGCATCTTCGTCAATTTCCATCCCGGCCTGTTCCAGACGCCAGCCAAGATGCGGCAGGAAGTGGAGCGCATGCGTCTCGCAGCCCACGAGGCCGGCATGACGGCAGACCGTATCGTCTGCGAAATCTCCGAGAAGAAGGCCTCCGACACCCAGATGGTCGCAGATTTCGCCTACCACATGCACGATATCGGCTTTCGCGTGGCGCTCGATGACTACGGCGCCGGCGATACCGCCATCGAACGGGTAAAGCTCATCAAGCCGGACTATGTGAAATTCGAAGCGGGCTGGGTGCGCGACTTCATGCAGAATTCTGCGGGCGCCGCTCTCTTGCGCGTCATTGTCAGCCAGTTTCGGGAGGATGGGATAGAGCCGGTTTTCGAGGGGTTGGAAACCGGTTGGCAGGTGGAGCAATGTGAAGAACTCGGCGTTTTCCTGATGCAGGGCTACATTCTAGCAAAACCGGAACTTGCGCCCACCAGTTTCGACGCGCGCTTTCCCGAGCTGGGCAGCGCATATTTTTCCCCTGCCGCACGACTGGAGAAAAGCTCCGCGGCTTTTTTCCGTGAGGAGCGCACCACTGACGCGCATCCCCTGCGCCAGACCCGGACATTCGGAAAACGCGGCCTCTGAAGCCAATTCCGGTTCAAAAACGCCCCCGCCACAATATTGCCGCAATAAATGCCGCGGAACGCCAGAATTCGGTCTCCAAGCCGTCCATTTCGAAGCCTCTTTTGTCCTTTAAGAACAGGGACAAGAGGCGACAGCCATGTTTACCAACGACCGCACTTCCGTTGAAAGGTTAAGGGCACAGAGAACGCTGTTTTCCCTCTGGATGGCGGTCGCGGCTTTTCTTGTCATCATCACCATGGCAGCCGGCATCGCGACATCGGCCAATGCGGCTGCGCAAGCGGTGGACACCCTGCATACCTCCGCCATACCGCAGGTGGCTGCGACGACGAAGGCAGGTCCGCATATCCTGCTCATCGTCCTCTCGGCCGCGGCGTTCGTCGGCCTCGGCCTTGGCGGCCTGATGCTTACCCGGCGCAGCCTGAAGGACGAGGCCCGCCGTTATAGATAACGGCCCTCCCCTCGACTTGCGGCATCGGCATGTTGCTGCTAAAGCACCCGGGAAACAGTCGTCCGACACAGCTGGATGACACCTCACAAAATCCCCTGTTTGCCCGGCCGTGACGTCAATGATCTCCCGGCCCCGCATTGCTGGTGCCAATAATGACGCGAATTCAGGCCAATATGCTGCTTCTGCTCGCCGCAGCAATCTGGGGAGGCGGCTTTGTCGCACAATCCTCAGCCATGGCCTCGATTGGCCCTTTCTGGTTCGTCGGTTTGCGTTTCGCCATCGCCGCCATCGCCGTGCTGCCCTTCGCGCTCATGGAAACCCGGTCCCTGAAATCACCGCCCCGCCCGCGTCAGATCGGCAGCTTCATTCTCGTCGGTCTTGCGCTGTTCGGCGGCGCCACCACCCAGCAGGTCGGGCTGCTGACCACGACGGTCACCAATTCCAGCTTCCTGACCGGGCTCTATGTCATCTTCGTGCCCGTGATTGCCGTTCTGCTTTACCGCCGTCACCCCCACTGGGTCGTCTGGCCCTGCGCGCTGATGATGCTCGGCGGTATATTCCTCCTTTCCGGCGGCGCCTTCGAGACGCTGACGAAAGGGGATATTCTCAGCATCATCTGCGCTTTCTTCTGGGCGATCCAGATTACGCTCGCAGGGCGCTTCGTCTCCGAAAGCGGCCGGCCGCTTGCGCTCTCCTGCACACAATTCGCGGTTTGCTCCCTTCTTAGTTGCATGATCGGCGTTGTGTCCGAACCGATCAGCATGGGCGCCATCGAGGCGTCGATGGTGGAAATTCTCTATGTCGGCCTCGTTTCTTCCGGCCTCGCCTTTGTGCTTCAGGTGATTGCCCAGCGCTACACAACAGCGCCGCAGGCCGCGATTTTCCTGTCGTCGGAGGCGCTCTTCGGCGCCCTGCTGGCCTCGATTTTCCTCAAGGAAACCATTTCCGGTGCCGGCTATGTCGGCTGCCTGATCATTTTCATCGCCATCCTGATCGTGGAATTGGTACCGGAACTGACGCGCAAACGGCAAAAAACCGCGACAGAAGCGGCGTGACGCGAAAAGAACTGTTTTTTCTGTTTTCTCGGGAAATCGCGGTCACGCGTCCAAATTTTTGCCGGGAAAGCTCAGACCGACCGGCAATTATTTCATCAACTATCACTTATGCGAAAAAAATGTGCGGTTCCCACGCGCAACTCTACCGCAGGTTTTTTATCTGACAAAAAGCCCGTAAAAACTTTTGCTTGCCAATTTTCGATAAACGCAGCAATCTACTGCGGTTCGGGCAATTTGCGAGCATGGGAAGGCCTATAAATTTGCGCACTGGGGACGCTATAAACCTCGGGCGGTGGGACGAAAAACGTTGGATGAGAACGCCATTACTTCCCGCTGCGAAGGTCCATTTTCTCAATAGTCAAAAACTGCCTGCCAACGCCCACGCGGGGCAAAACTGTAATGCTGCCTGTAGCTGAACGCGGGCAGAGCGAAAAGGACCTGATGCATGGCCGAAACTGGCACCGTAAAATTCTTCAATACAGACAAAGGCTTCGGCTTCATCAAGCCAGACAATGGTGGCGCTGATATCTTTGTTCACATCTCTGCCGTACAGGCTTCCGGCCTGTCCGGACTTTCAGAAAATCAGAAAGTGAGCTTCGACACGGAACCGGATCGTCGCGGCAAAGGGCCGAAGGCAGTCAATCTGCAGATTGCTGGCTGACCCTAAAACGGCTTTCTTTTCTAGTTGAAGCCCGGCAGGAATGCCGGGTTTTTTTGTGCGCGCCGCAGGCCGCAGCCGTCCGGCGCTCACAGTCCCTTGAGATAGGGGTTGGTCAGCCGCTCCTCACCCAGCCGTCCGCCCGGGCCGTGGCCGCAGATGAAGCCGACATCGTCGCCAAGCGGCAGCAGCTTATCGCGAATGGACGCCATCAGCTGCTCGTGGTTTCCACCCGGCAGATCCGTGCGCCCCACCGACCCGGCAAACAGCACGTCGCCCACATGGGCGAAGTTCTGGTCGCGGTTGTAATAGATTACATGCCCGGGCGCGTGCCCCGGGCAATGATAGACCTCGAAGACGTGATCACCAAAGGAGACCTTGTCACCTTCCTTCAGCCATGAATCCGGCACGACGTTCTTCAGACCGCTGATGCCGTATTTCTGCGCCTGCACCTCAATTCTCTCCAGCAGGGGCCGGTCATCTTCATGCGGCCCGATCACCGGCAGGGAGAGTTTTTCGCGCAACTCATCCGCACCACCGGCATGGTCGAGATGGCCGTGCGTCAACCATATTTCCTTGAGCGTGATGCCGTTTTCAGCAACTACCTGAAGAATGACGTCCACATCCCCGCCAGGATCGACGACGACGCCTTCCTTGGTGTCCTGATCAAACAGGACGGTACAATTCTGCTCAAATGGCGTGACCGGAATAATCCCGGCCTGCAACTTTCCCATATCCCGTGTCTCCTGTCTGAAAGATCCGCCATCCTATAGCCCGCTACCGGTTACGGCACAATGGCGACAGGTCACCTTGTTCTCAGCGGCGAATTCACGAAGAAAATCCCTATTCCATACAGTCAGATAACACGAAGAGGCGGCTTGATGAGACATGATCTTCCCGAAAAATGTGGAACGCCCTGGGGATTGCGACGTTGTAGCACCAGTCTTGAAAGGAGTGAGACACATGGACAAGACGCTTAAAATGCTGATCGCTGGTGGCGCCTTCGCCTTGATGGCGGGCTATGCAAATGCCGCCATGGTCGCAACAACCGCCTCGGATATTTCTGTCCGGTCCGGCCCCGGTGACGACTATCCGGAAGTCGGCCTCGCCACGCGTGGCAGCAACGCCGTGCTGGACGGCTGCATGGAAGGTAGCAGCTGGTGTCGCATCGAGGTGAACGGTCTGCGCGGCTGGGCCCATGCCGATTACCTGAACGTGATGTATGAAGGTTCGCCCGTCATTCTCAAGGAACGCCGCACGGAACTCAGCGTGCCGGTCGTGACCTACGAAAAAACCTCGAGTGTCCAGGCTGAACCGAACCCCGGGGATCCGAATCTGGGCCGCGTCGGCGAAGTCGATCCGCCGCAGTCGGTCATCACCTATATTGACGAGCACCCTGCCGATACCATCACCTATGACGGTGACATTGCCGTTGGCAGCGTCCTGCCGGCCGATACCCGTCTGGTTGAAGTTCCAGATTATCAGTATCGGTATGTGAGGGTGAACGATGTACCTGTACTCGTAGAACCCTCGACACGTCGTATCGTCTACGTCTACCAGTAAGACGGCCATTACCACAGTAATGCTTGAGAGCGCGGAGTTTCCGCGCTCTTTTGTATTTGCGGTGAAGGTCGCGCAGGATTCCAGTTGCACCGGCACCCTCGCCATATTATCCACCGCAACAGAAAATGATCGCGGCATTCTCCCGAGCGGACGCATTTTCGGCTATGTTTACAGAATATTGGCGCATCGACGCCTGCAACATATGATCAGACAGCCGCAGAATATGAAGGAACCGCAGTGCCACCGCAATCGCTCAAAACCGCCGCCGCCAGACAGACACCGGCACTGCCGAAGGTTGACGACGGCAAGATTGACTTCGACACGATCGAAGCGCTGTTTTTCGCCTATCGCGATTTCGTCTCCGATCCCGACGTCATCCTGTCGAAACTTGATTATGGGCGCGCGCATCACCGGGTGGTCTATTTTGTCAGCCGGCAGCCGGGCATGACCGTGGCGGATCTCCTCGATACGCTGCAGATAACCAAACAGAGCCTCGCCCGAGTGTTGAAGCAATTGATCGACGACGGTTACATCCGCCAGATGGCAGGTCCTGAAGACCGCCGCCAGCGCCGGCTCTATCCGACGCTGACAGGCCGCGAACTGGCGTTGGCGCTCAGCGAACCACAATCACGTCGCATCGACCGCGCGCTGGAAGGCCTCGGTCCCGATGCGCGCACCTGCGTGCGCAAATTTCTGGCGCAGATGCGCAGCCCGGCGACGATGACCAGCGTGGAGGATGAGTGACGATGGCGCAAGCTCCGGCAAAACGTCCACCGGCGGACGACGATGCGGCTCATCTCCTGATCGTCGACGATGACGCCCGCATCCGCGATCTCCTGCAGCGTTTTCTTGGCGACAAGGGATATCGCATCTCCGTTGCGGCCGATGCAGCAGAAGCCCGCCGCAAGATGGTGGGCATCCGTTTCGATCTGCTGATCCTCGACGTGATGATGCCCGGAGAGAACGGGCTTTCGCTGACCCGCTCGCTGAACGAAGATAAATCCGTGCCGGTCATTCTTCTGACCGCCCGCTCGGAAGCGGATTCACGTATTGCCGGGCTGGAAGCGGGAGCGGACGATTATCTCGCCAAGCCTTTTGATCCGCGCGAACTGGTCCTGCGCATCAACAATATTCTGCGGCGCAACACCTCCCCGGACACGCCGAAGATCGAACAGATCATGTTCGGCCCCTACAGCTTCTCCATTCCCAGAAGGGAACTGCGGCGCGGTCCGGAAACGATCCGCCTGACAGATCGTGAACAGGAGATCATGCTGCTTTTTGCGCTACGCGCCGGCGATACCATTCCACGGCACGAGCTGGTGGAAGCGGAGTCGGAAGTGGGCGAAAGAACGATCGACGTGCAGATCAACCGTCTTCGCCGCAAGATCGAAGACGACCCTGCCAACCCGGTCTATCTGCAAACGGTGCGTGGCATCGGTTACCGCCTCAGCGTGGACTGACGAGCACCCAACGAAGGGCGAACGCACGACCATGGCGAGCCTCGATTTTCTCGACACGTTTAAAAAAAGCGCCGTCGCAAAGACCTGGCGCTCCCTCGGCAGATGGCTGCGACACTGGCTGCCCACCGGGCTTTACACCCGTTCGCTCCTCATCATCATCCTGCCGATGATCCTGCTACAGGCCGTGGTCGCGGCCGTCTTCATGGAGCGCCACTGGCAGCTGGTGACCGAACGCCTTTCGGCAGCGGTGACCCGAGATATCGCCGCGATCATCGAACTTCTACAGACAGACCCCGAAGAGGATGACTATCAGCGGGTCATCCGTATCGCCCGCGACAAGCTGGGTCTCAGCGTCTATATCGAGCCCAAGACGGATCTGCCGGCGCCACGGCCGGAGCCGCTGTTCTCGATTCTCGATACCATCCTCGCAAACCAGCTCAGCCAACAGATCGGCAGGCCCTTCTGGATCGATACCTATGGCAACGGCTCACTGGTGGAAATCCGTGTCCAGCTGGATGACAAGACGCTCCGCGTCTTCACCAGCAGAAGCGCGGCCTATGCCTCCAACACCCACATCTTCCTTGTCTGGATGGTTGGCGCATCGCTGGTGCTCATTGCCATTTCGATCCTCTTCCTGCGCGGCCAGATCAAGCCGATAGAAGCGCTTGCCAAGGCGGCGGAGAATTTCGGCAAGGGCCAGAAGGTCAGCGCCTATTCTCCCCGCGGCGCGGATGAAGTACGCCGGGCGGGCCTTGCCTTCATCCTGATGCGGGAGCGCATTGAACGGCAGATGGAGCAGCGCACCGCCATGCTGAACGGTGTCAGCCACGACCTGCGCACCATCCTCACCCGGTTCAAGCTGCAGCTGGCGCTCGCCGGCGACAATCCGGATCTCGAGGGCCTCGACAAGGATGTGGAAGACATGCAGTCGATGCTGGAAGCCTATCTGACCTTTGCCCGTACCGATGTGGAAGAGGATGTCGGCACGCTGGAGCTTCCTGCACTTCTCGAAAAAATCGGCCATGATTTCGAACTGCACGGCAAGAAATTCAGCTACGAACTCTATAATATCGAGAGGATCATCGCGCGGCCGAACGCACTTTCACGGCTCGTCGCCAATCTCGCCGAAAATGCCCGGCGTTACGCCAGCAACCTCCACGTCGATATCCGCAAGGCGCCACGCTCCATTATCATGACCTTTGACGATGACGGTCCGGGCATTCCGGAGAACTCACGCGAGGATGTATTCAAGCCGTTTTTCCGACTGGACGAGGCGCGCAACCTCAATGCCTCGGGCACCGGCCTTGGCCTTTCCATCGTCCGCGACATCGCCCGCAGCCATGGCGGCGACGTGTCGCTGGATAAAAGCCCGATGGGCGGATTGAGGGTTATCGTCAAAATCCCGGCTTGACGGCAGGCCGCCAATCAGCACATTTTCTCGCCGTTTGGCACCGGCCTTTCAACCGCAGCCAGTACGATATCTCCATTGGCGTCGGCAAAGCCAAGCGTCAGGACCTCGGAGCGGAACGGCCCGATCTGTCGCGGCGGAAAATTCACCACGCCCAGAACCTGCCGGCCGATAAGGCTTTCCGGCGTATAGTGCACCGTGATCTGCGCCGAGGACTTCTTGATGCCGATCTCCGGCCCGAAATCGATCTTCACCTTGATTGCCGGTTTGCGCGCCTCGGGAAAAGGCTCGGCTTCCACGATCGTACCGACGCGGATATCCACCTTCTCGAAATCGGCATAGGAAATTTCGCCGTTCATCGCCCGCCTCCTCAGCCCGCCAGTTCTTCAGCGCGGGTCTTGGCAGCGGCGACCGCCCTGTCGAACAGGGGCTGCATGCCGTCTTCGGCCATCAGCACGGAAAGTGCGGCAGCCGTGGTGCCGCCCGGCGAAGTCACATTCTGGCGCAGGCGCGCCGCCTCGTCGGAGGACTGGTGCAGAAGCTCGCCGGCGCCAGCCACGGTTTCACGCGCCAGACGCATGGCCACATCCGCCGGCAGACCGGCCTTACGGCCGGCTTCAGCCATGCATTCCACGAGATAAAAGACATAGGCTGGCCCGCTGCCCGAAACCGCGGTCACGGCATCGATATCGCTTTCGGCATCCACCCATTCGACCGGACCGCTGACCTTCAGCAATCCGTCCACCACGGCTTTAAGCTCGGGCGTCACAAGTTCATTTGCATATGCGCCGGTAACACCACGGCCCACCATCGCTGGCGTATTGGGCATGGCGCGCACCGCGGCAATCGCACCGAAATGCGAAACGAAGGTGGCAATGGTGGTGCCCGCCGCGATGGAGACGACGACCGTTTCCGGGCCCAGCAGGGGCTTCAGCGAAGGCAGCACTGCTTCCATCATCTGCGGTTTCACCGCCACGAAAAGAATGCCGGCCTTGACGCCTTCAGGCGCGCTTTCGCTATGGGCCGCACCCGCTTCCGTAATCGTTGTGCGCATGGCGTCGGAGGGCCGCGGGTCAACGACAATGACCTGCGATCCCGGCACGCCCTTTTTCAGCCAGCCAGACAGCATGGCGCCGCCCATATTGCCGGCGCCCACTAGGACGAGCGGCCCGGAAGCCTTGTACACCATGTTACGCTTCTCCAACGGTCTCGAACATGACCGCTTCGATTGCACTTTTCGCATCCAGACCCGACCAGACGACGAACTGGAATGCCTGATAATATTGCTCGCAGGCCTCCAGCGCGCTGGAGAGCAGCACTTCCACCTGCTGGTTGTTCGGCTCGGCACCGCCTGACAGAAGCAGCGACTGGCGGAAGATCACGACATCTTCCTGCCGCCACAGATCGAAATGCCCCATCAGCACCTGACCGTTGACCTGCGACAGCAGGCAAATGACTTCGTTGACACGGTGATCGGGCACCTTGATGTCAAAGGCGCAGGCAAGATGCAGCGCTTCGAAATCTTCCATCCACGCAAATGAAACGTGATAATCGGCCCAGTGGCCCGCCACAGTCATGGCGATCTCGTCCTCGCCCGAACGCTCGAACGACCAGTCATTCGAGGCAGCGACAATCTCGATCATATCGACGGGATTGGACTGACGCTCAATTTCAAATTCTATCAGACTCATGCGGCACCTTCTCAGCCGGTCGGAATGTCGTGTTTTGAACGCCGGGCACAAAACGCACATACAAACCGGGATAAACATTTGAGACGATTGCCCGACACCACCAGAATAACGCATTCACCCTGTCTGGAGCTTACCGGTCTTTTCGAATCATCATTTAAAATCAGTGTATAATGGCCGAGTCCCGCTGCCACCCCTCGCTCGCCATTTTTGCTTTTTGAGCAGTGGATATCTTCTCCCCCATCACCTCAGGCGAGAGTCTTAAGCGACTCTGCCGATTGTGTTTTTTGGAAGTGTCCACAGGCCCAAAAAATTCGCGTCTGAGCACGACTTTCGGCAACCGGAGACCAAGTCGGCCAGAGAGAGCCGAAAAACAAAAAGCCCCGGAATCGCCTGCGATCCGGGGCTTCTGAGAAAAGTGATGAAGAATCAGTCCTTCGTGGCCGAAAGCTTTGCTTCGAGAGCCTCGATCCGGGCGCGCAGGGCGTCATTTTCATCCCGCGCCTGGATAGCCATCTCCCGCACGACGTCGAATTCCTCGCGCCGGACGACATCCAGACTGTTCAGCCAGCGATCGGCCTGTGCGTGGAACGCAGCCTCGGCTTCCTTGCGCACGCCCTGGGCCGCGCCGGCCGCATCCGTCATCAGCTTGGCGAATTCATCCAGAAAACGATTGGTGCCTGTCGTGCTCATGGCGCTCATCCTTCGTCGGTTCAGGGGCATCGTCTTGCCCGCTGTTGATAGCATTCAGGTAGGCACTCCACCGTCGCCTTGCAAGCGAAATCGAAAAATCCCAAGAGCTTGCGTCACCTTTGGTATGTTGAGCCATAGCTTAAAGAATCACCTTGACCGCCGCCACCGCAATCGCCATTTTCCTTGGCGTCAAAGAACCGGTGAGCATCATCGCCCGGTCCTTTGAGACAATGGATGATCCGTTGTCCGCCCAGCAACGATGACGGAATATATACGGATTGATAGCCGCTCCCACTTCACTCGCCATCATGCCCTTCCCGAACATCGACCCGATAGCGTTGTCCATCGGTCCTCTGGCGATCCACTGGTACGGCATCGCCTATGTTGCGGGGATCATGCTCGGCTGGCTTTACGCCCGCCGCCTCGCCCGCACGGATCGCCTGTGGCCTAACGACGCCTCACCCATCTCGGCGCAGCATCTTGACGATTTCATCCTGTGGGCTGCTGGCGGAATCGTGCTTGGCGGACGCATCGGCTACATCCTGTTCTACGATCTCGCTGCGGTCGCCGCCAATCCCATCAGAGCCATCGAAATATGGAATGGCGGCATGTCGTTCCATGGCGGCCTGATCGGCACGACGATCGCCATGCTTCTTTTCGCCCGCAAGAACGGCATTCCTGTCTGGAGCATGTTCGATATCGTCGCGGCCGTAGCGCCCATCGGGCTGCTCTTCGGGCGCATTGCCAATTTCATCAATGGCGAGTTGTGGGGCCGCATTGCCGATGTGCCATGGGCGGTCGTCTTTCCCACAGGCGGCCCTTTCGCGCGCCATCCGAGCCAGCTTTATGAGGCTGGCCTCGAAGGCCTCGTGTTGGCCATCGTTCTGGCCATCGCCATTTACGCCTTCAAGGCTCTGAAGCGGCCCGGCACCGTCACCGGCATCTTCGTCTGCGGTTATGCGCTGTCACGCATCTTCGTGGAATTCTTCCGTGAACCGGACGCGCAGATCGGTTATCTCGCCGGCAACTGGCTGACCATGGGCATGGTTCTGTCCACTCCGATGTTCCTTCTGGGCCTCTGGGCCGTCCTGCGCGCGCGCCGCGCGGCAAAAGTCGCCTAAAGCGGTATGGCCAGCCATGACCACACCGCTCGCGCAACGCATCAAATCACTTATCCGGCTCAACGGTCCGCTTAGCGTAACCGACTTCTTTTCACTTTGCCTCGCCGATCCGGAACATGGCTATTACAAGAGCCGCGAGCCCTTCGGCCGTTCGGGTGATTTCATCACCGCCCCGGAGGTGAGCCAGCTTTTCGGTGAAATGCTTGGTGTTTTCGTGGTTCATGCCTGGCAGAGGCACGGTGCACCCGCTGAAACCCGGCTGGTGGAAATCGGCCCCGGCCGCGGCACCATGATGGCGGACATGCTGCGCGTCATCCGCCGCATCGCGCCGCCGCTCTATGAGACGATGCGGGTGCATCTGGTGGAAACCAGCCCCCGCCTTTCCGCCATCCAGAAGGAAACGCTGGCCGAACATGCGGGTCGACTGGCATGGCATGACAGTTTCGACGATGTGCCTGAAGGTTTCCTGCTGCTTGTCGCCAACGAACTTTTCGACGCCATTCCGATCCGGCAATTCGTCAGAACGCCGCAGGGTTTCCGCGAACGCGTGGTCAGCCTCGATGCCAATGGCGACCTCGTCTTCTCCACGGGTCTTGCCAGCATAGACCCGGCGCTGCTTCCGCCGCAGCCCGAACGGCAGCCGCTTGGCACGATATTCGAGATTTCGCCCGCCCGGGAAGCGGTGATGACCGCAATCTGCCAGCGCCTGTCTGCCCATGGCGGCACCGCGCTCGCCATTGATTACGGCCATCTGGTTGCCGGCTATGGCGACACGCTGCAGGCCATGCGCAACCATGCCTTCGATCCGCCGCTCGCCCATCCAGGCGAAGCCGATCTGACCAGCCATGTCGATTTCGAAAGTCTTGTAAAAACGGCCGAGGCGACTGGCGTTCACGTTAACGGCACCCTGAGACAGGGCGATTTCCTCTACGGCCTCGGCCTCAAGGAACGGGCCGGGGCGCTCGCCGCCAAGGCAACCGCGGACCAGACCCTCGCCATCGCCGAAGCCGTCAACCGCCTCGCCGGCGAAGGCGCCGGCAAGATGGGGGAACTTTTCAAAGTCATCGCCGTTTCCAGTCCCGCGCTCCATCTTCTGCCGTTTCGTGCAGTGGATTGACAGCGTAATAACCTCTGGGCCAACATCGTCGCGACACACGAAGCAGGCACACTGCATCACACACGCCGCGCAACGCCGCGGCAACAGGAAACATCTCGCTTGACCCTGCTCCATTGGGCTACAGCGAAATTCTCCAAGGAACTCCCGCACCATGCAGAACGTAACGCTGCCGCTCCCCATCCAGAGTCCCCTCCTCGCCGCCTTCGATAAAAATCGCATCCGCCATGGCTTTTTCACCCGGCAGGGCGGCGTTTCCGATGGTCTTTATCAAGGCCTCAATGTCGGGCTCGGATCTGATGACGAGCCGGAACGGGTGCAGGAAAACCGCCGCCGCGTAACCCAATGGTTCGGCCTTGCCCCAGACCGCCTCGCCACGGTCCATCAGGTCCACTCCCCCGAGGTCGTCGTGGTTGACGGAACCTATGACGGCAGCCGTCCGCAGGCAGATGCGATGGTGACAGCGACACCGGGTTTCGTCCTCGGCGTGTTGAGCGCCGATTGCGGCCCCATCCTGTTCGCCGATGCGGAAGCGGGCGTCGTGGGTGCCGCCCATGCCGGCTGGAAGGGTGCTTTGTTCGGCGTGCTGGAAAACACGATCGAGGCGATGACGAAGCTCGGGGCCAGCCGCGATCGTATTGCTGCCTCGCTCGGCCCCTCCATCAGCCAGGACAATTATGAGGTCGGGCCGGAATATGTCGCGCGTTTCACCGATATCGAACCCGCTTACGCGGATTATTTCTCCAGGGCGGAGAAAGAGGGCCACGCCTTGTTCGATCTCAAGCAGTTCACCATCGACCGCCTGACCAAAGCCGGTGTAAAGGCGGAAAATCTTGGTCTCTGCACCTACCCGGACGAAGAACGCTTCTATTCCTACCGCCGCACCACCCACCGCGCCGAACCCGATTACGGCCGGCAGATTTCCGCAATCGCAATTCTGGAGGACTAAGATGGCCCTGCATTTCGAGCTTTCGGAATTCGATGCCCGCCGCGAGCGGCTGCTCGCGAAAATGGCCGAGGAGAAGCTGGATGCGCTGCTGCTTTTCGCCCAGGAAAGCATGTACTGGCTGACCGGCTACGATACTTTCGGCTACTGCTTCTTCCAGACGCTGGTGGTGAAATCGGACGGCTCCATGACGCTGCTGACACGCTCGGCCGATTTGCGTCAGGCCCGCAATACTTCGATCATCGAGAACGTCCTCCTCTGGGTCGATCGACCCAATGCCGACCCGACGCTCGATCTCAAAAACCTGCTGAGCGATCTCGACCTTCTGGGCGCAAAGATCGGCGTGGAATATGACACCCACGGCATGACCGGCCGTGTCGCCCGCCTGCTGGATAACCAGCTTGCGAGCTTCGGCCAGATGGTCGATGCGTCGTATCTCGTCAGCACCCTCAGGCTCGTCAAAAGTCCCGCCGAAATCGCCTATGCCCGCAAGGCTGGCCAGCTGGCCGATGAGGCTCTCGATGCAGCATTGCCGCTCATCAAGCCCGGCGCGGACGAAGCCGCCATTCTTGCGGCAATGCAGGGTGCGGTGCTCGCGGGCGGCGGCGACTACCCCGCCAATGAATTCATCATCGGCTCAGGCGCGGATGCGCTTCTCTGCCGCTACAAGGCAGGCCGTCGTGTCCTCGACAGCAAGGATCAGTTGACACTGGAATGGGCCGGCGTCAGCGCCCATTACCATGCCGCCATGATGCGCACGGTGGTGATCGGCGAACAGGACTTCCGCCAGAAGGAGCTTTACAGCGCCTGCCTGCAAAACCTCACCGCCATCGAGGAGGTGCTGCGGCCGGGCAAGACCTTTGGCGATGTCTTCGATGTGAATGCCCGCGTCATGGACGAGCGCGGCCTCACCCGCCATCGGCTGAACTCCTGCGGTTATTCGCTGGGCGCGCGCTTCTCCCCGTCCTGGATGGAGCATCAGATGTTCCACTCCGGCAATCCGCAGGAGATCACCGCTGACATGACGCTCTTTGTGCATATGATCGTGATGGATTCCGATTCCGGCACGGCCATGACGCTCGGCCAGACATATCTGACCACGGACGGCGCGCCGGAGCCACTGTCGCGTCACAGCCTCGATCTTCTCACAGCTTAAATCGCCCCCGGGTTTGACACAGCGGGAAAACCGCCCTTACATTGCGCCACCTTGGGCAAGAAGGAGCGGAACATGAGAGGGAAAATCGCATGAGCCGGTTGGGGGTTGCCCTCATTGTTCCGGCTTTGGCACTGATCCTGTCCGGCTGCAACACCACGGAAGCGCTGACGCCACAGGTGGATGTCGGCCACAACGCATCACAGTCGACGCCGGTAACACAGGGTGATCTCGACCAGATGGCGGCAGCCGCCGACCGCGCACCCGCAGGCGGGCCGGCAATCGCATCGTCCGTCCCTGCCTATGCACCCCAGAACTCCCTGCAGGCACAGGCACAGGCACAGGCACAGGCGCTGTCCAATGGCAGCCAGTACGGGGAACCGCTCCGTCAGAACCAGAACGCGGCCGCGGCCCCCGCCGTCACGCAACAACCGCCGTCACAGCAGACGGCTTCCCTTGCACCTGCCACCGCCGCGAATTCCATCCGCTTCCTGCCCATCATCGGCGCGCCGGTTCAGGCGGTGACACCGCTATCCCGCCAACTGGGGGCCGAAGCGCGGGCCAAGGGGCTGACAATCCGCGCATCCAACGACAATTCCGCCGAAAATATTCTGAAGGGATATTTTTCCGCCTTTGCCGATGGCGGCAAGGTCAATGTCGTATACGTGTGGGACATTCTCGACGCCAATGGCGTGCGGCTGCACCGATTGCAGGGGCAGGAGGCAGTGACCGCGCGAGGCAGTGATCCATGGGCCGCCGTGACCGACAAAGTCATGCAGGACATCGCCGCAAAAACACTCAACGACTACACGTCATGGAAGCAGTCTCAAAGCGGATGAGGTGAAACGACGGGAGAAGTCACAGAGATTTCACGAAAATCATTGTGAAAGCGCGGAGTCCTCTTGCAATCGGAAGCAACAGCGCTATTAAGGCGCGCATGGCAACAAGGCGTATCCGGCAAAGGCTTTTCAGCCGGATGTTCCTCCCCTTGAACGACGCTTGGTTACGGCGGATTGAGCCCCGTGGCGCAAGGCGATGGCATGGAAACAGGCGGCCGCAATGAAGGTTTTCGCAGGCAATTCGAACCGGCACCTTGCCGAAGCGATCTGCAAGTATCTTAATGTTCCTCTCGGAAATGCCACTGTAAAGCGGTTTGCTGACCAGGAAATATTCGTAGAAATCAGCGAGAACGTGCGCGGCGAGGACGTCTTTATCGTCCAGTCCACCTCCTTCCCGGCAAATGATCATCTGATGGAACTGCTCATCATGATTGATGCCATGCGCCGCTCCTCGGCCAAACGAATTACCGCGGTGCTTCCCTATTTCGGTTACGCCCGCCAGGACCGCAAAGCCGGCCCCCGCACTCCGATTTCCGCCAAGCTCGTTGCCAATCTCATTACCGAAGCCGGCGCCGACCGCGTTCTCACCCTCGATCTTCATGCCGGACAGATCCAGGGCTTTTTCGATATCCCCACCGACAATCTCTTTGCAGCACCGATTCTTGCCCGCGACGTGAAGGATCACTACGACACCAACAATGTCATGGTCGTTTCGCCTGACGTCGGCGGCGTGGTTCGCGCCCGTGCGCTGGCCAAGCGCCTCGACTGTCTTCTGGCCATCGTCGACAAGCGCCGTGACCGTCCCGGCGAATCCGAAGTCATGAACGTCATCGGCGATGTCTCCGGCAAGGACTGCATCCTCATCGACGACATCGTCGATTCCGGCGGCACGCTCTGCAACGCCGCTGAAGCCCTGCTGAAAAAGGGCGCGACCAGCGTTACTGCCTATATTACCCATGGCGTGCTCTCGGGCGGCGCGGTGGCCCGCGTGGCCTCTTCCAAGCTGCGCGAACTCGTCATCACAGACAGCATCCAGCCGACCACCGGTGTCCAGTCCGCGCATAATATCCGCGTGGTGAGCACCGCCGGCCTGCTCGGCGAAGCAATCAACCGGACCGCGCAGGAACAGTCGGTTTCCGGCCTGTTCGACTGAATAAATTCAGCAATCACGCTGAGGGTTGCCTACGTCTGCCGGTTTTCCGGCACGCGCTTGAGCCAAAGTGGGCGCATATTCACTCAACGTGATCCTCGGCCTTGTGCCGAGGAGCTAACCACGTCGATAAAATCAAGGCGCGCGGGCAATAGGGACAACCCCGAGGATAAGTCGGAACTGTCTTGCCGCTCGCTCCCACCCCAGCGATGCTGCACCTCGAACTCCCAACTAAGACGACGCCGCACCCGTGTCCGGGGGCCGTTGGAGACGGGTGGCTGCAGCCCTGATTTTCGGCCACCAGCCCCGAACGCGGGTAAGTATGGCGTGGCGGCCATTGCGCCAAAGGCTGATCGTATCGGCTGAGATGGCAGCACCGCTGAAGAGGTGACGGTGGTGGCTTATCGCCAGCACACGGTACAGAAACAGTGTCGTCAGGGCCGAAAACAGGATGGACATCACCACATCGCTGAGGAAATGCCCGCCGGCCGCGATGCGAAGACCGGACATGAGAATGATTGCCCCGGCGGCAAGGGCTCCCACCACCCATCGCCCATAGGGCCGCAGGCGCGGCCAGACAAGCACGCAGAGTGGCAGGAAAAAGCTCGCGATCAGTGCGGTTTCACCCGAAGAAAACGAACAGTTCGAATAGCATTGCGTGCTGAACTGAAAAGGTGGCGTGAAAAGCTGATGCCCGCCAAATTCGGTAACGCTGAACGGACGCGCGCGACCGATCATGGCCTTCAGCACGCCGTTGACCAGCAGCCCGGCACAGAGGATCACGGGACCACAAAGGAACGCCCAGACTCGCCAGCCGGTTCGCTGCGAAGTGCCGAGCCGGAGATTGCCGACAAGGACCAGGAAAGTCAGAAGCGCGGCGAGCTCGACACCTTCCCGCAACGTGTCGCGCAGCCATTCGGGAAACGGCTCCCGGCCAGGCCATGGCTGGCCCACCGGCGAGAAAAACAAGGCGGAAAAGCGCAGATCTATAGAGGGGAAGGTCGCAAACAGGATCACCAGCGCAAGCGCTGCGAACGTAACCCAGATGGTGATCCGCATATGCGAGAGATCATTGTCCATTGGCGCTCTCCGGGATGCACTGTGGTGGCAGCCGCCACAGCCCGATTTCCCTGCCCTCGACAAAGCCCGGGCCGGCGGTCCAGTGCGCCACCGGCGCCTCGCCTGCAAGACACGCCGGCAAGCCATCGGCACTTGCCAGAAACAGCGGATTTTTCGCTTCGCCCGGCTTCAATGGATAAAGAAGGGCATAATGGCTGGACGGCACGCCGGTTTCCGGAAGCGCACGCGTCAACATCTGTTTCTCGTCCCGCAACTGGTAAAAGAGCTCGGCCAATATCGAACGATCATTGGCGACGATAGCGTCCGCACCTGCTTCACGCGCCCGCGACAGGCCGGTCGATACCAGCTCGGAGCTTCCAAGATAACGTGCCATCGCCAGTTTACCGTTCGGCAGGCGCAAGCCCGTTCCCACTATCGTCAGCAGCGGCAGCGCGATTGCGACGATGCCGCCGAGGACCAGTGTGGATACGATGAGCCAACGTCGCGATGCCAGGATCGGCACCGCCAGCAGTACGCCTGCCGCATAAGCTCCCACCGCCCAATTGGCGAGTGCCCGCGACATGAGGCCCTGTGCCGTGATCAAAAGCACGATCGGTACGGAAAGAGCGACGAGCGCCCGTGCTTCACCGGTTTTTGCGCGGATTGTCGCAACAATCATGCCGACGAAGACGTATGGCCCAACCACACCTGCCTGGGAAAAGAAGAATTCAAGCGCGGAGCCGATCTTGAGTTGGACACCGTGCCAGTTGGCATTGTCGGCGGTGTGGCGTGCCGTCATGAAATCATGGGCCGCATTCCACCACAGATTGGGCGCGATGACGGCAACGCAGACGAGCGCAGCAATGACCGCGTCACGCAGCCGGATCCGCCATGCTTCGCAAAGCCAGCTGGCGGCGATGAAGCACGGCAGAAAATAGATCATCGCATATTTCGACATCAGCCCGAGGCCGAAACAGAGACCCAGAGCGATGCTCCAACCCAACGCCGCCCTGCCCTCGCTGCGGGCGAGCGCAAGCTTGCGCACGGATATCATCGACAGCACGATGAACAGCATCATCGGCGTATCGGTCGAGATCAGCAGGCTGCCGAGCGTCACGGCTGGCAAGGTCAGATAGATCACTGCCGCAAGCGAGGCCAGCCTGACATCATAGATCATGCGGCCGAGCACAAAAATGGCCGCCGCCGCAACGCCATGCACGACGGGTGCGGCGAGCCGCACCTGAAACGTACCCTCCCCGCCGCCCAGAATGGTGGCCGTGCGAATAAGCCAGCCGATGAGCGGTGGCTTGGAATAGGCGCCGAGCGCCATTTCGCGACCCCACAGCCAGTATTGCGCCTCATCGACAAAAAGGTCGGTGCGGTTGAAGGCGAGCCCGAGGACGCGCAGGGCAGTTACGAGGACAATTGCCGAAAGCGCGAATGTCAGCCATTGGCGCTCAGCGCCTGCCCGCGCATAAGGCAGGGTCGTCGCCTCATGCATGCTGGCGGCGTTCTGCATGGATCAACCAGAGATTTCGAGCATAGATAAAGAGGCCGGATGCCTGCCCGAGAACAAAGACCGGATCGCGCCGCCACAGTGCATAGGAGAGCAGCACCACACCGCCAAGAATCGAAAAATACCAGAAAGCCACCGGCATGACCGACCGGTTGGCCCGTTCCGATGAAATCCATTGAACCAGAAAACGCATGGTGAACAGCATCTGGCCCATGAAACCGGTCAAGACCCATACGAATTCTTCCCAGCTGTTCACATGCAGCATGGACCATAAAGCCGGTACGTTCACGGCAATGTCTCCGTTATGAAAGTTTCAGCCCAGCTTGAACGCTTGCGCCGGCGCAAAAGCCATGCGACGCCGATCAGGTCGTGGATGCCCACCAGCGCCCGGCCGATATTGGTATAATGGGAATTTCCATGCAGCCGCGCCCGGTGCGTGACGTCGACATGGGCGACCTGCCAGCCGTCACGATTGAACAGCGCCGGGAAGTAGCGGTGGTGATGGTCGAAATAGGGCAAAGCGAGGTAGGCGTCGCGGCGAAAGGCCTTGAGGCCGCAGCCGGTATCGCGCGTGCCATCCTTCAAAATTCGCGCCCGAAGCCCGTTGGCAAAGCGTGAGGAAAGGCGTTTTCCCAGCGTGTCGCGCCGGCCGACGCGCTGGCCGGCCACCAGCCCAAGCCGGCGCGGTGCATTGGTGGACAGAAGCGGTGCAAGAAGTGCCGGCAGATTGTCCGGCGGATTCTGGCCGTCGCCGTCCAGCATACATACGATAGGCGCGCGCGCCGCCTGCACTCCGCTGTGGATCGCAGCCGATTGACCGCCCTGGCGGTCGTGCCGCACCAGCCGCAACATGTTGTAACGGGCAGCGAGCGCCAGAACCGCTTCCGCCGTGCGGTCAGAAGAAGCGTCATCCACTACCACGATCTCGAAGCGTCCGACCGGCGCACAGGCGCTCACGATCTCTGCCACCAGCGTTTCAACGCTCGCTTCTTCATTGTGCATGGGCACGACAACGGCAAAATCCGGGGCAGATCGCAAATTGGCTCCGTCACATCCGTCTGCGCGGGTTCCGCAAACATCATCGATTGTGGCGAGAGAAGGAGCGTGAAAAGCTTGCATGAACATGAACAGCCGTTGATCTTCGCTGGATATGCGCCCGTTCTGTTGCAGTTTTATTACGTGGCCTATCGGCGCGGCTCTTCGATTTTTTCACGCCATGCGGGAAATTATCCTACAATTCCCTGTCCTTTAACGCGACCGTAAACAATTTTTGCAACGGTACGGCCACGTTTTTTGGGGGGAGGAAAACAGGATGCCGGGTGGAAATCCGACTGCTGTCAAAGCTAAATCATTGTCAATCAAAGCCAAATTTGCCGCGCTCGTTACCGGTGCGACACTGGTTTCCTGCCTGTCGGTGGGGCTGCTGTCCTACGAGATGGGTAAATCGGGGCTGATCGACGCCAGCAAGATCAGGCTCGAAACGGTTGCAGGCAACCAGTCCAAGCAGCTTGATGCCTATACGTTGCGCGTCGAACAGAGCATTTCCGAACTGTCGCAGAACGCCGCGGTGGCCCAGGCGCTCGAAACGATGACCACCGTTGTCCCAACGGAAAAGGACGCCATCATCCAGGCTTTCCGCCGAGAGGGCGTCTCCGAAGAGGAGCGCGCCTCCTTCAACGGCGAAGGGTTGCGGCTGCTCTACGCCATTCGTCATGCGACCATCAACGCCGCCATTGCCAGCGTCTGGCGTAATACCCGCGTCAGCGATATCTACGTGATCGACAAGAACGGCCTGATTATCTATTCCGTGACCAAGGGAAAGAACTTCCTGACCAATGTAACGGAACCGCAGAACGCCGCGATCAAGGAGCTGTTCGACCGCATCGAAGCCGGCAAGGACGGCGTCGTCAGCACCACGGGCTTCAGCGATGGCGAGAATAATTCGGCCATGATCGGCATGCCGCTCGCCGTCTCCAACTGGGGTCAGCTCCAGCGCAAGGGTGCCGTTATCATGCGCATCGCCGCCGATCGCATCGGCGCGGTGGTGACGCCCGAGGAAACCGGCAAGACCATCGACGACGCCGTTCTCCTGAGCGCCGACGGGAAACTCAGGGCTGGCGTCCTCTCGGGCGGTGCGGATGCTGCCGTTTCCGAAAGTCTCGCTGCCCTTTCCAACGTAAACGACGCCGGAACGGTCATGGCGCAGACACCTGCGGGCAATATCTTCTATGCCTATCGTCCGGTCGCCGTCTTCGGACAGAAACATCTTCTTGCCATCGGCCAACAGGAAAGCAAGGTTCTCGCCGCTGCCAACGATCTCGCCTTCTGGGCAGCGGTGGCAACGCTGGCCGTACTTGCAATAATGACGCTGATCGGGATTTTCGTTTCCGCGAGCCTGACCAAGCCGTTGACCGGACTTGCCGGTCTTATGGAGCGCCTGAACGGCGGTGAAAACAACATCGAGATCAAGGCAGTTTCCCGTGGCGACGAGATCGGCACCATGGCGCGCGCGCTGGAATCCTTCCGCCAGGGCATTCTGGACAAGCAGCGGATGGAAGCCGAAGCCCACCGCAAGGGTGAAGAACTGGACGAGGAACGCGCCCAGCGCGAGATGGAGAAGGCAAGAAGCGCCAGGGAACTGGAAGAAGCCGTGGACGCGCTCGCCACCGGTCTTGCCAATCTCGCCGCCGGCAGGCTCGATCTTCGCATCGAAAAATCCTTCGTTCCGTCACTCGATCATCTGCGCATCGACTTCAACAACTCCATGGCAGGGCTGGAAGCGACGATCTCCAATATCGGCGGAAGCGCCAATGCCATCCGCTCCGGTTCCGGCGAGCTGAAAAGCGCCTCGGAAGACCTGTCGCGGCGCACAGAACGTCAGGCAGCAGCCCTTGAGGAGGCGGCAGCGGCGCTCGGAGACATGACGCAGGCTGTCAATCTGTCGCTGTCGCGCTGCAATGTCGCCGTCGCCGCTACGGCGGATACGATGCAGGATGCCCATAGATCCACGGCTGTCGTCAAAGAAGCGATCGTTGCCATGGAACGCATCGAGACCTCTTCGGCCAAAATCCGCCAGATCATCGATGTCATCGACCAGATTGCCTTCCAGACCAATCTTCTGGCGCTGAATGCCGGTGTTGAAGCAGCGCGCGCCGGCGAGGCCGGCAAGGGTTTTGCAGTCGTGGCGCAGGAAGTTCGCGAGCTGGCCCAGAAATCGGCCGCCGCCGCCCGCGACATCACGCAGCTCATCGCCACCTCTGCGGGTGATGTGGAAAGCGGTGTGGCGCTGGTGCTGAAGACCGGTGAAAGCCTGGAACAGATCCAGAAACGCATCCAGTCGGTCAACGACCAGATCGGCGAAATCGCTACCGCGTCGCGCGAACAATCCGGCCGTCTCAGCGAGATCAATGCCTCCGTCAATGAACTCGACCACGTGACACAGCAGAACGCCGCCATGGTGGAGGAGACAACGGCCGCCGCCTTCTCGCTCGCCAACGAGGCGGATGGCCTGACCGAACAGGTGGGGCAATTCTCCGTGGGCGATCCTCGCCGGCGAGACCAGCGTTACGCGGCATGATGCGCAACAAAAAGGGCCGGAGGCAAAACCTCCGGCCCTTTATTTTGCCTGAAAACCCGATCCGGGCTCCCAGGGGCAGAAGCCCCTGGGAACACGCCGGCGACCTGGCACCACAGCCCCTCGCCGGCTTCCGGGGAGGACCTCAGAAGAAACCAACCTTGTTCGGGCTGTAGGACACGAGCAGGTTCTTGGTCTGCTGGTAGTGGTCGAGCATCATCTTGTGGGTCTCGCGACCGATACCAGACTGCTTGTAGCCGCCGAAGGCCGCACCCGCCGGATAGACGTGATAGCAGTTCGTCCACACACGGCCCGCTTCGATGCCCCGCCCGGCGCGGTAGGCGATGTTCGTGTCACGGCTCCAGACGCCAGCGCCCAGCCCGTAAACCGTGTCATTGGCGATTTCGAGCGCTTCCTCCACGGTCTTGAAGATGGTGACGGAAACAACGGGACCGAAGATTTCCTCCTGGAAAATCCGCATCTTGTTGTTGCCTTCAAAGACAGTCGGCTGGATGTAATAACCGTCTTTCAGATCACCCGACAGCGTCTTGCGATCACCGCCGGTCAGAACCTTGGCGCCTTCCTTCTTGCCGATCTCCAGATAGCTCATGATCTTGTCAAACTGTTCCTGCGAGGCCTGTGCGCCCAGCATCGTCGACGGATTGAGCGGATCGTCCTGGCTGATGGCCTGAACGCGCTTGATCGCTTTTTCCATGAAGCGGTCATAGATCGATTCATGCACCAGAGCACGCGAGGGGCAGGTGCAGACCTCACCCTGGTTCAGCGCGAAGAAGGCAAAACCTTCGAGCGCCTTGTCGAGGAAGGCATCGTCCTCGTTCATCACGTCGGCAAAGAAGATGTTCGGCGACTTGCCGCCCAGTTCCAAGGTGATGTTGGTGACGTTGTCGGCGGCATAACGCATGATTTCCTTGCCGACCGAGGTGGAACCGGTAAAGGCGATCTTGGCGATGCGGTTGCTCTGCGCCAGCGGCTTGCCGGCTTCAAGGCCAGTACCATTGACGATGTTGAGGACGCCAGGCGGTAGAAGGTCTTCAATCAGCTCCATCACGATGAGAATGGAGGCGGGCGTCTGCTCGGCCGGCTTCAGCACCACGCAATTGCCTGCTGCAAGCGCCGGTGCGAGTTTCCACGCAGCCATCAGGATCGGGAAGTTCCATGGAATGATCTGGCCGACGACACCGAGCGGTTCATGGAAGTGATAGGCGACGGTATCGTTATCGATCTCGCCGATCGTGCCTTCCTGAGCGCGGATGCAGCCTGCGAAATAGCGTAAATGGTCGATGGCGAGCGGGATATCCGCATTGGTGGTTTCACGCAGCGGCTTGCCGTTATCCCAGGTTTCAGCCCGGGCGATGAGATCTAGATTGTCTTCAATGCGCTGGGCGATCTTGAGCAGGATGTTGGAGCGCTCGGTTATGCTCGTCTTGCCCCATTTGTCGCGGGCCTTGTGGGCCGCGTCGAGCGCAAACTCGATGTCGGCTGCATCCGAACGCGGCACTTCGCAGATCTTGTGGCCGGTCACCGGCGAGAGATTATCCATGTAGCGGCCGGATTTCGGCTCCACCCACTTGCCGCCAATGTAATTGCCGTATTTCAGCTTGAAGGGCGCTTCGCCCGCTTTCTGCTGAACCTGAATATTCATGATTTCATCCTCCCTGATGAAAACGATCCTGAGCGGACCGCATGAAAGGAAGGTGGGCCCAGATGGCACGGTTCGGTAGAGGGGCGACGCGGTTCCGCAGCGCACATTGTCTCACATCTGCGACAAAGCCGCGTTGATCCGGCGTGATCGGCCGGATCGCAACCACACGGACGTCAATGAACGTCGAATTTCTTCATCTTGCGATGAAGCGTGGCCCGGCTGATGCCGAGCAAGGACGCGGCCTGCGTGACATTGCCGTTGGTGCGCGACAACACGCGCCGCAGCGCCGAACGCTCCGCTTCCGCGAGGTCGGAACCGCTGTCATGGCGCTGTTCCTGCAGGATATCCGCGGCCGGGAGACCCTGCGCGATGCGGGCATCGTCCAGCTTCAGCGCAAGACGAGCGGCGCGGGTCGCGCCGAGCACGAGATCGTCCTGATCCACGGCGAGCAGCGAAAGCGCCGCCCCGAACCCACTTGGCACGACGACGATGCGTGCCCCCGGAAAGGCACGGCGGAACAGATTGCCCTCGATGCGCTGCGCCGCGTCCTTCACCGCCTGGGTGACAAAAGAAAAGGTCATCTCGTTGATGTCGTCGCGGCAGGTGGAAATATCGAGCGCACCCGTCACCCGGCCGGTATGATCGCGAATGGGAGCCGTGGTGCAGCACAGTTCCGTATTCGACGTGAAGAAATGTTGGTCACGATAGACAACCACCGAACGCTCGTCGACGAGCGCGGTGCCTATGCCGTTTGTGCCAACGCTCTCTTCGCTCCAGACGGCGCCGGACCAGAGGCCGAGCGCCCGGAAATCGCGATCATCGCCGGACGCGCCTCGCCGCTCCAGCGCAACGCCCTGAGCATCGGTCAGGAGCAGGCAGCAGCCGGATCTCCCGACACTGTGGAAAATTCGGTCAAGTTCGTCGGTGCTTTCAGCAATCAGGCCAGCGGCACTTTCACGGGCGCGCCGAAACTCCGTCTCGCTGAGAAAGATCGGCTTGCGATTTTCTTCCGGTGCAAGACGGTGCTTGACCATGCAGCGACGCCACGAGGCGACAATCGGCGAACTTGCGGCTGCGGAACGGTGGCGTGCGGTTTCATACACGCGTTCCGCATGGGCGATGTCTGTCGGCATGCGCTCCTCCCAAAGCTTTTGGGCGATGGTGCGCTGGAAGCGTCGATGTTTCAACAAAAAACTTCGCGACCGGCATCGGAGGCGCAGCTGACGGTCAGACCGCCTTGAAGTAACGCCTGCCGGCAGTGACCTCCGGTTCGTCCTCAACGGACAGGAAGGTGTCATCCACGAGGCTGGCAATGGATGTCAGCGGACCGGGCTTGCCGAAAAAGAAGCCCTGCACCTGCAGGCAGCCTTCGCGGCGCAGGAACTCGACATGGGCCTTG
Organism: Agrobacterium sp. CMT1; assembly: GCF_037203725.1. Classification (NCBI taxonomy): domain Bacteria; kingdom Pseudomonadati; phylum Pseudomonadota; class Alphaproteobacteria; order Hyphomicrobiales; family Rhizobiaceae; genus Agrobacterium; species Agrobacterium sp. CMT1. The sequence goes on along the minus strand of NZ_JBBCAR010000003.1, from coordinate 323,611 downwards.
GTCTCCACACCCTCCGCAAGCACGGGAATATTCAGGCTATGTGCCAGAATAAGCGTCGAACGCACGATCGCTTCGGACTGCACATTGGTCGACAGCCCGTCGATGAAGGCTCGGTCGATCTTGATCTTGTCGAAAGGGAAACTCTGCAACGTCGAAAGCGAGGAATAGCCCGTGCCGTAATCATCCATCGCGATCTTGACGCCGAGCGCCTTGAGCTTGCGGATGGTGACAAGCGCATGGCGGTGATCGGCGATGATGCTGCCCTCGGTGATTTCCAGCTCGAGCCTTTCAGGCGCAAGGCCCGTTTCTGCCAGGATTTTTTCGACCTTGTCCGGGAACTCGTTATCCGCAAGCTGCTGCGGCGCCACATTCACCGCAATGGAAAGCGATTTTTTCCAGAGTGCCGCCTGCGCGCAGGCTTCTCTCAGAACCCACTCGCCGAGTTCGACGATGAACCCCGTCTGCTCCGCGATCGGGATGAATTCGGCGGGAGAAATCATGCCCCGATCGGGATGGTTCCAGCGCAAAAGCGCCTCGAAGCCGACGATACTGCCGCTTCTGGTGTCGTTCTGCTGCTGGTAATAAAGCTCGAACTCGTTATTGGCGAGGCCGCTGCGCATGGCGACGGCAAGCACATTGCGCTCACGCGCGGCCTCATCCATCGATTTATCGTAAAAGCAGATCGTATCCGAACTGCCGCTTTTTGCCCGGTACATCGCGACATCCGCCTGCGCCATCAGCGTATCGGCATCGATGGAGCCGGTATTGCGGACCGAAATGCCCACACTCGCACCGACCGAAAATGTCTGCCCGTTCCATTCCACCGGCCTGCTGATCTGGTCGATCAGCCTCTGGGCGAATTCGGCGCCATCGGCGCGGGTATAATAGGAATTTGTCATCGCCACGAATTCATCACCGCCCATGCGCGCCAGAAATTCGCCGGCCTTCAGCACGGAACTCGCCCGGTCGGCGATGGTGCGAAGCACGGCGTCGCCCGCCGCATGGCCGTGAACGTCATTGATTTCCTTGAAACGGTTGAGATCGATGGAAAGAAGCGCGGTGTGTGCGCCCAACGAAATATGACGGGTGCGACGATTGAGATGTTCGATGAAGGCTGCCCGGTTGGGAATGCCGGTCAGCGGATCGTGCAGGGAAAGATGGCGATAGCGGGCGACTGCCTGCTGGGTGGACTGGGCGTCGATGACATAAGTGGAAAGCCCCAGTGCCAGCAGCAACAGCGTCACCGCGATGGCGCCTCCGCCCATGATGGCCGGCGGCAGCAGATTTTCAGGAATGATGATACGCGGGTCGAAGGCGAAAGACATGGAGGCCATGCCCGTATAATGCATCGACGCTATCGCCAGGATGAGAAACGCCACCGCGCTGTACTGGCAGAACCGATTGACGGGCCGCGAGACCCGATTGACTGCAACGGCGCCCAGCACTGCCCCCAGCACGAGGGACGCGATGACATAGTTCTGATCCCAGAAAATCATGCCCTGAACATTGTAGGCCGCCATGCCGGTGTAGTGCATGGCTGCAATGCCGAGACCAAGGATGATCCCGCCGGCTTCCACCAGCACGCTGCGCCCGCCATAGGCAGAAATTCCGAAACCGGCAGTCGTTGTGGTAATCGCAATCAGAAGTGACAGCCCGGTCAGATACGGATCGTATCCCACGTCACCCGCAGCAACATAGCCCAGCATCGCCACGAAATGGGTGGTCCATATCGCCGCGCCGCCATTGACACCTGCCAGAAACAGCCAGTTGACCTTCTGCACCCCCGTCGCCAGACGTGCTTTCGAAAAAAGGCGCATCGACACGAAACTACCGAGCATGCAGACGAAAACCGCTGCGACGGTATATCGATAGTCGTGATCGATGGTAAGGCACTGGAGAACTTTGAGCATTGTCATCTACGCAGTTGGAATTTCGCGTAGCCTTATCATTCGCCAAGTTTTCGCCCGGTTTACATGAATGGATAAGCACATATTAAAAGTTGCAACATGCGAGTGAATTAGTACAACCTAATAAACCCGCAAGGCGTGCGATCGAAAAGCAGGCCTCTCTTGTCTTTGTCTCCCGTTTGTATTATAGCGCCCGCACCCGTGTAGACACCCTTGGAGGCAACGCGGGTGGGATGGCGCTTGCCGCCTCCCCAGTTCAGCGCCCGCGGGCATGAACTCTCCATATAACCTCGAAAGGAATTGCCATGAGCAAAGAATCGTATGAGCTCAAGGCCGAGGCGCGCGAACGAGTTGGTAAGGGGTCCTCTCGTGAACTTCGCCGCAACGGTTTGATTCCCGCTGTCATCTATGGTGACAAGCAGGCCCCCATTTCTATCGCCCTGTCCACCAACGAAGTCACCAAGCGTATCCACGCCGGCGGTTTCATGACGACGGTTGCGACGATCGACGTCGACGGCAAGAAGATCAAGGTTCTCCCGAAGGATTACCAGCTTGATCCGGTCCGCGACTTCACCATGCATGTCGACTTCCTGCGCGTTTCGGGCAACACGCTCGTCAACGTCGAAATTCCGGTTCACTTCGAAAACGAAGAAAAGTCGGACATCAAGATCGGCGGCGTTCTGAACATCGTTCGCCACACGGTGGAATTCCACTGCCCGGCCAACGACATTCCGGAAGCCATCACGGTTGACCTCTCCGGCCTGAAGATCGGCGACAGCGTTCACATCTCGAACGTCAAGCTGCCGAAGAACATCACGCCCGTTATCGCCGACCGTGACTTCACAATCGCAACGATCGTTGCCCCGGCAGCAGGCGTTGAAGAAGAAGCAACTGAAGAAGCTTCCGAGGAATAAAATCGGCGGCCGCAAGGCCGGACAGCTTTGAAGAACGAGGCCCGTTCCGTTTCCGGAACGGGCCTTTTAGTTTTTATGAACTTTAAAAACAGAAAGCCCGCTCCCCGCCAGCGATGCGGGCCGTGCTTCAGCGTCGATTAACACTTCCATGAAACGATACCCTTGCGCCCTCATGGAAACACCGGCGGGTCGAGAAATAGCGTGGGGAAAGGGCTCGGCCCGGGATCTGACGCATCTCTGTCCGAAAGGATGAAACAGGGCGCAGCAAGTCTGGGGCAAAGGGTAGCTGCAATCGAACATGGCTCATTCCGTCGAAAGTCGCTTTATCGCGATTGTTTCCGGCGCACTTCTTACAGTGGTCGCCCCGCTCTTCACGCTTTTGCTGACACTTTCCTATAACGAGGCTATTCGCAGCCAGCGCAACCATATCGAAATTCTGCTGTCGACGAATACGCAGGCGCTGGCCCGCCCCCTGTGGGACCTCGATGACGACACGATAAACCAGATTACCGGAACCCTTGTCTCCGATCCCATGATCCGTATGGTCGAGGTCAAGGATACGTCCGGCCAGCTTGATGTCGTTCAGACCGCCGGCAGCGACATCATCCAGGATGCCGCCTCGACGACGCGCGAGGTTATCTACAAGACGACCAAGGGGCCCGTCACGGTCGGCCAATTGACGGTGTATTACGATGATGTCGGTCTTCTGACCTCTCTAAGCCGCACCGAACTGGCCTTTATCACGATTTTCATCCTCGCCATTCTCACCATGGTCCTTGCCGCCATTGCCGGTAACCGCTTCATGGTCATCCGTCCGCTGATGCGGCTGGCCGCGGCAATAGAAGCGACACGACGCCTCGGCTCCCGCCACCACGTCGACTGGCGGTCGAAAGACGAGATCGGCCGGCTGGCGAAAAGCTTCAACGAAATGCAGAGCCAGCTCGAAAAAGAAGAGCTGGAGATAAAGAACGCCCACGCCCGCAAGACGGAAATCTACAACCGCACGCCGGCCATGCTGTTTTCGCTGGACAGGCACGACAGGATCGCCGCCGTCAGCGACTACTGGGTGCAGGCGACCGGTTATGACCGCGCCAGAATACTCGGCCTGAATTTCGCCGACCTCATCCACCCCGATGACCGGACATTATTCCAGGAACGCAAGGCGGCGCATCAGGCGGGTGACACCCAACAGGCAGGCATCACCGTTCGCTTCCACTGCAGGGATGGCAGCGTCATGGATGCCCTTATCCTAGAAAAAGCCCTCGATTCCAGCGATACGGCCCATCACAGCACCTGCCTCTGCGTTATGACCGACGTGACCGAACTTCGGCAGTCGGAAAAACGTAATCGCCAGCAGGCCATTTCCGACCATCTGACCGGCCTCTTCAACCGTCAGGGCTTCGAGGCCATCCTCGACCTGCAGATTCGCGATGCGGACAGGAACGGCAGCGAACTCGCTTGCCTGTTCATAGATCTCGACCGGTTCAAGGCCATCAACGACAATCTCGGTCACGCCGCAGGCGATGCCGTTCTGCGCGAATTCACATTAAAACTGCAGCCGCTGCTGACACCGCTGGACAGCGCCTCGCGTCTGGGCGGAGACGAGTTCGCAATCCTGCTGGCCGGTGACAAGGTGGAAGAGCGCGCCCTGCAGTTCTGTGAGCGCATCTGCACCCTGCTGGACACTCCATTTGAAATCGAGAACAACAGCATCCGCCTCAGCGCCAGTATCGGTATGGCGGTCTACCCCCTTCACGCCGCGAGTGCCTCCGAGCTTCTGCAGAACGCCGACATGGCCATGTATACCCGCAAGCGGACAGGCAAGAACGGCTCCCAGGTCTTCGACAGCTCGATCATGGACAGGGCTCGCGAACATGCGGAACTGGAACGGGATATCGCGCAGGCGCTTTCCGAAGACTGGTTCGAGGCCTATTTTCAGCCAATTCAAAACATTGCAACCGGCCAGACAGCGGGTTTCGAGGCCTTGCTGCGCCTCAACCATCCGGATAAGGGGTTGCTTTCCCCCGCAGCCATCATCAGCCTTGCGGAAGAGAACGGAACCATTCACCGTATCGGCAACGTGATCCTTGATCAGTCGGTCGCCAATCTCGCCAGGCTGTCGCGCCTGCCGGGCATGGCGCAAACCTATGTGGCGGTGAATTTTTCGCCATTGCAGTTCGAACCGGGACTGCCGACACGCATTGCCGGACTGTTGCACCGGCACGGCATTCTTCCCGGGCGGCTGGTCATCGAAATCACCGAAGCGGTCATCATGAAGGACGATCCACAGATCCGGGCGATCCTCACCGCCATCCATCAGCTGGGTTGCCGCATCGCGCTGGATGATTTCGGCACGGGTTACTCGTCGCTCAGCTATCTCAGCCGCTTTCCGGTCGATATTGTAAAGATCGACCAATCCTTCACCCGCTCGATCTGCGACGATACGGTGGAAATCCGGCAGCGCAACCGCATGCTGGTCGAAGGTATCGCAGCCATCTCGCACAAGATGAATTGCGTTGTCATCGCCGAGGGTGTCGAGACGGAGGAGCAGAAGCTGCTTCTGGCGGATATGGGTGCCGATTATGGCCAAGGTTACTTTTTCGCTCGCCCGCAGCCCGTCGAGCGACTGATTGCCACTTATGAGGCCGGGTCCGGACAAAGCCGCGCAGCGGCGCGACAAGCCTGAGCCGACGGGGAGTAGTCATGGGATTGATCCGCTTTTGCCTGGTCTTTCTTGCTCTTGCCAATCCCGTCTGCGCGGCCAAGCTTTTCCTGACCACAGAAGTCTACCCGCCCTACAACCTGCAGGGCAGTGACGGCAGCGTACGCGGCGTCTATTTCGACCAGCTCAAGATCATTCTTGAGGACACCGGCACCAGCTACGAGGTCGCCGTCATGCCCTGGGCCCGGGCGATCGCCCTTGCCACAACACAGCCGATGCATTGTGCCTTCGCCACGGCGAGGACCGCCGAGCGGGAAAAGCTCTTCAAATGGGTCTCGCCAATCCACATCGATCGCAACATTCTCGTGGCGCGGCGCAAGGCGAATATCAATGTCGTGAGCCTCGAAGACGCCAAGAAATACCGGGTTGGAACCCAGCGCGGCGACTACACCGAAACCCTTCTGGAAACGCTCGGTTTTCCGCAGGTGGATGTCGGCGCGGATTTCGAGATCACGCTTCACAAGCTGACGGCCGGACGCATCGACCTTATGCCCATGTCGGAAAGCACCTTCAAGAGCCTGCCGGCGCACACTTTCAGGGAAGTGATAACGCTGTCGAGACAGCAGCTTGGGCTTGCCTGCAACAAGAGCGTGCCGGACGAGGTTATCGCGAAATTGCAGGCCCGTCTCGATGAGCTGATCGCCGACGGGACACAACAGCGGATCTTCGACCGTTACGATCTCATCAGGCCCTGAGCGTCGGCCGGCATTGCCGCAACCCCACAAAAAGATTGACAGCCAGCGGATTTCAGGGTGGTGACAACAGCATCATCAGGCACAACGCGGACATGCTTCATGAAGATCATCGCAGGACTTGGTAATCCCGGCACGCAATATGCCGGAAACCGGCACAATATCGGCTTCATGGCGGTGGATGCGTTACAGCGCCTGCCTTCGTTCGCGCCCTGGTCAAAGAAATTCAAGGCCGAGATTTCCGAAGGCGAGATCGCCGGAGAAAAGGTCCTGCTGATGAAACCGCAGACCTATATGAACCTGTCGGGCGAATCCGTGGGCGAAGCTATGCGCTTCTTCAAACTCACGCCGGCGGACATCATCGCCATCCATGACGAACTCGATCTTCCGGCCGGGCGCGTGCGCATCAAGACCGGCGGCGGTCACGGTGGCCATAACGGCCTGAAATCGCTCGACGCCCATTGCGGCAAGGATTACCGACGCCTGCGCCTCGGCATTGGGCATCCCGGTGACAAGGAGCGCGTGCACGGCCATGTGCTGGGCGATTTCGCCAAGGCCGACCGGGTCTGGCTGGAGCCGCTGCTGGATGCGATTGCCGACAACGCCGCCATGCTGGTGAAGGCGGAGGATTCCCAGCTGATGAACAAGCTGGCGCTGGCCACGGGCAGCAAGCCCGAAGCCGAGAAGCCGGCCAAGGCAGCCAAACCCGCCGCGCAGTCTCATATCCACCAGGCACGCAACAGCGCCCAGCCTAAAAAGCTGCCGGAGACCGGGCCGATGGCCGAGATGCTGAAGCGGATGTTCGGCAAGAAGGACTAGATCGCGAATGTCTTCGAAGACCATCACCCTGCGCGAAGCCGGAACCAGCGATCTGGCTGGATTGCTTGATCTCTACCGGGCGCTTAATCCATCCGACCCGGAAATGACGACGGAAGAAGCAAAGACGGCTTTTGCGGCCATGCTCGCCCAGCCGGGTCTGACCGTGTTTCTTGCGACCGAAGGCGAGGAAGCGGTCGCTACCGCCACGCTGCAGATTGTTCCAAATCTCACGCGCGCCGCCCGTCCCTATGCTCTTATCGAAAACGTGGTGACACTGGAAAACCGTCGCGGCCGCGGATATGGCCGCGCGGTCGTGCGCCATGCCGTCGAGGCGGCTTTTGCGGCGAATTGTTACAAGGTGATGCTGCTGACAGGGCAACAACGCCCGGAGGTTCACGCCTTTTACGAAAGCTGCGGCTTCGTGCAGGACAAGACCGGCTTCCAGATCCGGCAGGATTGATGCTCACTCCTCCGGCTCGGTCGTGAACATCAGCGGAAATCCCGCTTCCTTGCCGAGATCGGTCGCCTCCTTGGCCTTCGTCTCGGCAATATCACGTTCGCAAACGACGACCACCGCGCTGCCGAAACGGTGCGCCGTCATCATCACCCGGTGGCCGGCCTCCTCGCTCATGCGGAACACGGCTTTCAGCACCACAGTCACGAACTCACGTGGCGTATAGTCGTCATTCAGCAGAATGACCTTGTAGAGCTTCGGCCGCTCCAGCTTTGGCTTGACCTTCGGTTTTGGTTTGAGATCGACAGGACTGTCGCTCATCATGGCCGCTCGTGCCTGCCGTTCATCGCGGTTGCTCATGGGAAAACCCCGTTGATGACGAAAGATCGATCGCTTGACCCGCTTATATTGCGCCGCAACCACGCCATCGGCAAGTCTGTCAGGAATTCCTCGCCTTTAAGAAGCCTTTGCCGGCCCAAATCGACCCGCGGGCTTGACCTTCCCCCGCCCTTTCCGCAAAAGGCTCCTCAACGAATTCTTTCAAACGGACAGGTTTCAAGCCATGGGCTTCAAATGCGGTATCGTTGGATTGCCGAATGTCGGCAAGTCCACTCTTTTTAACGCGCTGACGAAAACGGCCGCCGCACAGGCCGCCAACTATCCCTTCTGCACCATCGAACCGAATACCGGCGAAGTGGCGGTGCCCGATGCGCGCATGAAAATCCTTGCCGACATCGCCGGCTCGAAGGAAATCATCCCGACCCGCATCTCCTTCGTCGATATTGCCGGTCTGGTTCGCGGCGCATCGAAGGGCGAGGGTCTCGGCAACAAGTTCCTCGCCAACATTCGCGAAGTCGATGCCGTCGTACACGTGCTGCGCTGCTTTGAAGACGACGATATCACCCATGTGGAAGGCCGCATCAACCCGGTTGGCGATGCCGAAACGATCGAGACCGAGCTGATGCTCGCCGATCTCGAAAGCCTGGAACGCCGCGTCGAGCAGACGCGCAAGCGCGCCACCAGCAAGGACAAGGAATCGCTGGCCCAACTGCCTGTCATGGAAGCCGTCATCGCGCTGCTCACCGACGGGAAGCCGGCACGCCTGCTTTTGAAGACACTGGCGGACGAGGAAATCGAAATCCTCAAAGGCCTCAACCTTCTGACATCGCACCCGGTGCTTTATGTCTGCAACGTCTCGGAAGCCGACGCATCGTCCGGCAACGAGCACACCGCAGCCGTCGCAGAAATGGCGAAGCAACAGGGTGCGGAATGCGTGATCATCTCGGCGGCGATCGAAGCCGAAGTCGCACAGCTTCCAGCCGATGAAGCTGAAGAATTCCTCTCGGCCCTTGGTCTTAACGAGGCCGGCCTCGACCGGCTGATCCGTGCGGGATACCACCTGCTCGACCTCATCACCTATTTCACCGTCGGCCCCAAGGAAACACGCGCATGGACGATCGTGCGCGGCACCAAAGCACCCGCCGCCGCCGGCGTCATCCACAGCGATTTCGAACGCGGCTTCATCCGCGCCTTCACCATCGGCTTTGACGATTACGTTACCTACAAGGGCGAAGTCGGCGCCAAGGAAGCTGGCAAGGGACGCGACGAAGGCAAGGAATATGTGGTTCAGGACGGCGACGTCATCCACTTCCGCTTTAATACCTGATTTGATCTGAACGGGCTTGCTTCTTTTGTGGGGCGGACCCAGCCGCTTGTTTCTTCTCCCCGACCGGGGAAAAGATTGCCCCAAGGGTCGGATGAAGGGCGACGTTGCCGCAGCTCGCTACCTTCGCCCGCTCATCCCGCTGCCGCGACCTTCTCCGCGGCGGGGGAAGATGCAAGACGCATCCGCTCGCTCCATAGCGCCTTCCCGCTCCGATATTGCGCCACCGATTTGACCTTTACGTAAAGGGAAAAATCCTCTTAGATGCGACGGTATTGACTGTGCGAAGGGAGGAAACCATGGCGCCGGTCGCGACCTATGCTTACGAGGATTTCACGGTAGGGCGGGAGTTTCCGCTTGGACCGCAACCGATCTCCGCGGGGCAGATCATTGCTTTCGCCAGCGAATTCGATCCGCAACCCATGCATCTTTCCGAAGAAGCAGGCCGCCAGAGCATTCTTGGTGGGCTTGCAGCTTCCGGCTGGCACACCTGCAGTCTGCTGATGCGAATGATGGCGGACAGCTATATCTCGGATTCGACGTCGCAGGGCAGCCCCGGCATCGACTACGTTGATTGGAAGAAGCCGGTTCTGGCAGGAGATAGGCTTTCTGGGAAATCCATCGTGCTGGAGCAGCGCCCTTCGGCTTCGCGCCCCGGTATCGGCCTCGTGAAATTTCGCCACGAGCTTTATAACCAGCGCGGCGTTCTGGTGTCGCACGGCGAAAACACCGTGATGTTCCTGATGCGCGGCAATGGAGGTATTGCGGCATGAGACTGGCAGAACTCTCCCCGATCGGCGAACGAGTGACCCTCGATACGCTGCATTTTTCCGCCGAAGACATTATTCGCTTCGCCCGCGATTTCGATCCGCAGCCATTTCATCTTGATGCCGAAGCCGCAAAGAACAGCGTTTTTGGCGCACTTTGCGCATCTGGATGGCACACTGGTGCAGGCTGGATGAAGTGTTTTCTCTCGTACTGGGCCAAAGAGGTTAAAAGACTGAAGCTTGAGGGCCTTGAACCGCCAAAACTCGGCCCTTCACCGGGCTTTCGCGAACTTAAATGGAAAAAGCCGGTCTTCGCGGGAGACGATGTCACCTACTTCGTCACCCTGCTCGATACCCGGGCGCTGGAATCCCGAGCCGGTATCTGGCTGAACACCACATTTAACGAAGGGGTCAACCAGTCGGGAGAGACCGTCCTGACTTTCCAGAGCGGGGTTCTGGAATTCGAATAAGCGAGCTTCGGGGCATGTCATTGCGACCTGCCCCACCCGCCGCTCAATGACCGGAAAATTCCACCAGGGTCCGTACCTCGACACCGAGGTCCTCGAGTTTCTTGCGGCCGCCGAGATCAGGCAGATCGATAACGAAGCAGGCGGAGACGATCTCGGCGCCCATCTGGCGCAAAAGCTTGACAGCGCCCTCGGCAGTCCCGCCGGTCGCAATCAGGTCATCGACCAGAATGACCTTTTCACCCGGCTGCACCGCATCAACATGCATTTCCATTTCATCGACGCCGTATTCTAGGCTATAGGCAACCCTTACCGTGGCATGCGGGAGCTTTCCCTTCTTTCGGATCGGCACGAAACCGGCCGAAAGCTGATGCGCCACCGCGCCGCCCAGAATGAAGCCGCGCGCTTCCATGCCCGCGATCTTGTCGATCTTCGTTCCCGCATAAGGTTGTACGAGTTCGTCCACGGCGCGGCGGAATGCGCGGGGGTTGCCAAGCAACGTGGTGATGTCCCTGAAGATGATGCCCGGCTTCGGATAGTCGGGAATGGAACGGATGGCAGCGGAAAGCTCCGAAGCGATAACGGTCATGGTATTTCCAGTTAAAAATGGGAAATGGATGGTTCGGGCCACCCTATCAACTTGACGGCGGCGCACCAACTAAAAAGGACCCGCGCAACCTTCGGCCAACGCGATTGGTATGGCGCATCGCAAATCCGCATCTTGTGAACGACAACCAGGTCAATGCCAGACTTCTAATAAAAAGGCCCCCATGGGACCATGGGGGCCGATGACTGCCGGCACCGTAGTGCCGATCAATGTTCCTTGTTGGCGTAGACCGATTTCTTGGTGAGGTAGATCAGCGCGGTGAAGATGAACAGGAACACCATGACCATGAAGCCGGTGCGCTTGCGCTCTTCCAGATGCGGTTCTGCAGCCCACATCAGGAAGGCGGCCACATCCTTGGAATACTGATCCACGGTCTGCGGCGCACCATCGTCGTAAGTCACCTGATCGGCGCTGATCGGCGGCGCCATCTTCAACGCGACCGCGCTGACGAAATACGGATTGAAATGTGTGCCTTCGGCCACTTCAACACCAGCCGGCGGGTCCTGATATCCGGTCAGCAGCGCATGGATGTAATCCGGGCCGCCCTCCTGATAACCGCCGACGATCGGGATCATGTCGATGATGAATTGCGGGAAACCACGCTCCACGCCGCGCGCCTTGGCAAGCAGCGACATGTCTGGCGGTGCGGCGCCACCATTGGCGGCAGCAGCCGCCTCATGGTTAGGGAATGGCGACGGGAAATGATCTGACGGCACGGCCTTGCGATTATACATTTCGCCGTCGGCATTCGGACCGTCCTGCACTTCATATTCAGCGGCGAAAGCCTTTACCTGCTCTTCCGAATAGCCAAGATCCTCCAGCGTACGGAAAGAGACAAGGCTCATGGAATGGCAGGCCGAGCAGACTTCCTTGTAGACCTTGAGACCACGCTGAAGCTGGCCCTTGTCATATTTGCCGAAAGGACCGGCAAATGACCAGCTCTGCTCCTCGGGCTTGATCACCGGGAAGTGGCCCCCGGCAATCGCATGTTCCGTCTTGGTGGCGAGGTCATGGCTCTCCTCCGCCGCCGAGGCGACGGTGAAGGAACAGCCGATGGCGGCGAAAAGCGCGATGCTCGTTACAAGCTTCTTCATTGTCGTCATCCTTCCTTCGCGCTCAGATTTCGGCAGCCGCAGGCGCGGCACCCGACTTGGCGGCGTTCTTTTCGAGAACGGCCTCGGTAATGGAATTCGGAATACGCCGGGGCGTTTCGACCAGACCGAGGATCGGCATGATGACGAGGAAGAAACCGAAGTAATAAAGCGTGCCGATCTGCGACATGATGACGTAGGTGCCTTCCGCCGGGCGCGAACCCAGCCAGCCGAGCATGATGGCGTTCACCACGAACAGCCAGAAGAACATCTTGTACCAGGGACGATAGACGGCGGAGCGAACCTTCGACGTATCGAGCCAGGGCAGGAAGAACAGCACGACGATTGCGCCGAACATCACGAGAACGCCACCCAGCTTGGAGTCGATGACCCAGATGTTGAAGGTGATGGCGCGCAGCATGGCGTAGAACGGCAGGAAGTACCATTCCGGAACGATATGCGCCGGGGTCTTCAAGGGATCTGCCATGATGTAGTTATCAGGGTGGCCAAGGAAGTTCGGCATGTAGAAGACGAACCAGGCATAACCGATCAGGAACACGGAAACACCGAGCGCATCCTTCAGCGTCGCATAGGGCGTGAAGGGAACGGTGTCGGTCTTGCTCTTCACTTCGACGCCGGTAGGATTGGTCTGGCCGGTGACGTGCAGCGCCCAGATATGCAGGATAACGACGCCCGCAATCATGAAGGGCAGCAGATAGTGAAGCGCAAAGAAGCGGTTCAGCGTCGGCTGATCCACGGCAAAGCCGCCGAGCAGGAACTGCTGGATCCATTCGCCGATGGCAGGAAACGCCGTGAAGAAGCCGGTGATGACGGTCGCGCCCCAGAAGGACATCTGACCCCAGGGCAGAACATAGCCCATGAAGCCCGTCGCCATCATCAGCAGGAAGATGACGCAGCCAAGAATCCAGAGGATTTCACGCGGCGCCTTGTAGGAGCCGTAATAGAGGCCACGGGCGATGTGCAGGTAAACCGCGATAAAGAAGAACGACGCGCCGTTGGCATGCATGTAGCGCAGCAGCCAGCCGTGGTTGACGTCGCGCATGATCTTTTCGACGGAATTGAAGGCAACCGTCGTTTCGGCCGCATAATGCATGGCCAGCACGACGCCGGTGAGGATCTGCACGATCAGCATGACGGAGAGCATCGCGCCGAAAGTGTAGGCGTAGTTCAAATTACGCGGGACAGGATAGGCAACGAAGCTGTCATAGATCATGCGCGGCAAGGGAAGCCGCGAATCGATCCACCTCTCGATGCCGGTAGACGGCTGATAACTGGAATGACCACTCATGAATATCTGTCCCCTTATCCGATCTTGATCACGGTATCGGATGTGAATGCAAATGTCGGGATGGCGAGGTTCTGCGGCGCCGGACCCTTACGTATGCGGCCCGCCGTATCGTAGTGCGAGCCATGGCAGGGACAGAACCATCCGCCGAAATCACCGGCCTGGCCGAGCGGAACGCAGCCGAGATGGGTGCAGGAACCGACCATGACGATCCAGTTTTCCTTACCCTCGCCGGCAGAACGGTCGATATCGGTCGCCTGCGCGTCGGCGGCAATGTTGGCGTTGCGCGCCACCGGATCCTTGAGTTCGCCAAGAGCGACCGCCTTGGCTTCCTCGATTTCCTTTTCCGTGCGGTTGCGGATGAAAATCGGCTTGCCGCGCCACTTGACGGTAAGTGACATGCCCGGCTCGACCGCCGCGACATCCACCTCGATGGAGGCCAGCGCCAGCGTCGATGCATCGGGGCGCATCTGGTCAATGAAAGGCCATGCAACTGCGGCGGCACCGACGGCACCCGCCATTCCTGTCACTAGATAAAGAAAATCGCGACGGGTCGGTTCACCCGAAGCGTCGTGATTGGTTACGTGCTCGCTCACCGCTACACCATCCTCTGCGCTGTTTTTGCCGTAAATCGCATGAGTCCTCCCGCTATGATTTGATCCAGGACAATCTCCGTCCCACCGTCCTGGACACAACTGCGGCATCAAGAAACCGCGTCACTCTGTGTGATCGCAAAATATTGACCGACTTGGCAAGAGCAAAGCACACAAAGCTGCCGTAATTCTGCCCGAAGCGCCCGATTTGCTTCTCATTTTTTCGCCGCCTCTGGCAGTCGGGCAACATTGTGCACCCAAAGGCGCCATGTTAGGAGACTACGAGGGAGAGCTTGGAAAGCAGGGATTCGGATGACGGCGAAGCTCTCGTGCATGGTCTCCACGGCGGTTGCTGCCGTTCTCGTCATTGCCAGTCTGCGCTACATCACCGATTTCTGGCTTCTTGCCTTCGTCACCAGCTTCCAGCTTCATATCGCCATTATCTGCATCCTGTTGTCATGGCTGGTATTTTGGCTCATGCGCGACGCCTTTTCCGCCGTGCTCTTGGTCTGGTCGATTGCGCTCGCCGTCCATGCGGTGGCCATGCTTCTGGATTTTTCGACATCGGCCACGGCCGCACCGGATGCGCAGCCGTTCAGGCTGCTTTCCTTCAATGTGCTGATGGATAACGCCGCCAATGCGGAGGTGATTGCCGACGCGATTGTCGAATCACGCGCCGATGCGGTTTATCTCTTTGAAGCGGACGCCCTGCAATCGGCTCTGCCGCGTCTGCAACAGACATATCCGCACAGGCTGGGCTGCTTCGAGGGAACGCCGGGCTGTGACCTCGTGATCCTGTCGAAGCGGCCTTTGCTCGAAGGCCATTTTCATAGTCTTAGCGACCTGCGCCGCGACCGTTTCGCGATCGCCAAAATCGATCTCGACGGCAGGGAAGTCACGCTTGCCGCTGCACATCTTACCAAGCCCTATTTCGACGATTATCACCGCGACGAGCTGGACGAGGTCAGCGAAATTCTCTACCGCGTCACCGGGCCGCTCATTCTTGCAGGAGACTTCAATTCGGCAAGCATCGCTCCCGATATGCGGGATTTTCTGGCCGCCAACGATCTCAGGAAAGCGCCCTGGGAGCCCGCGACTTGGCCAACGGAAGCAGGACGTTTCGGCATAGCCATCGACCATATCTTCGCCCGTGAACCGGCAACGCTGATAAAAACCACGCGCCTGCCGGACAGTCTCGGCTCCAATCATTACGGCCTGATGGCCGACTTCATGATCGGCAAATAGCGCCGCGCTTTACGGGATCGCCTCGTCTGCCGCGAGAAACCCGCCCGATTGCCGCGCCCAGAGCTCCGAATAGAGTCCGCCCCGCGAGACCAGTTCCGAATGCGTGCCCTGCTCGACGATGCGCCCCTGATCCATCACGATCAACCGGTCGAGCGCCGCGATGGTCGAAAGGCGGTGGGCGATTGCCAGCACCGTCTTGCCCTGCATCAGCTCGTCCAGATTACTCTGGATCGCAGCCTCTACCTCGGAATCGAGCGCCGAGGTCGCCTCATCAAGCACGAGGATTGGTGCATCCTTCAGCATCACACGGGCAATGGCTATGCGCTGGCGCTGGCCGCCGGAGAGTTTCACCCCGCGTTCGCCCACATGGGCGTCGAAACCGGTGCGTCCGCGCTGATCCTCCAGCCGCTTGATGAAGTCGTCCGCCTTGGCCCGTCGCGTCGCCTCCTGCAATTGCGTTTCGCTGGCGTCGGTGCGGCCGAACAGGATGTTGTCCCTGATAGAGCGATGCAGCAGCGATGTGTCCTGCGTAACCATGCCGATATGGGCCCGCAGCGATTCCTGGGTTACCCCCGCAATATCCTGCCCGTCGATGAGAATGCGTCCTTTCTCGACATCGTAAAACCGCAGCAGCAGATTGACGAGGGTGGATTTTCCCGCGCCGGAGCGTCCGACGATGCCGACCTTTTCCCCTGCCCTGATGTCGAGATTGAGATGGTCGATGACGCCGTTCTTTCGGCCATAGTGGAAACTGACATTCTCGAAACGAATGCTCGGTTTTTTAACCTCCAGCATAACCGCGTCAGGCGCATCGACCAGACCGATCGGCTGAGAGATCAACTCGGCGGCGTTCTGCACCGTGCCGAAATTGCGCATGATGCCGTTGAACTGCGTCATCAGGCGCCCCAGCAGGAAATTGAGACGCAGCACCAGCGCCAGCGTGAAGGCCACCGCACCGGAACTGATCTTGCCGGAAAGCCACAGATCGATGCAGAGAGCCGCCATGGACGTGATCATAACGCCTGACAGCAGCGCCATCGATGCCCGCACGCCGGTAATGAACCGCGTGAACGTCATCGTCGCACGCTGAAAGATATCGAAGCCCTGCCGCATGTAGCGGTCATTGGCGTCGTCGCGCCCGAACAGCCGCAGGGTCTGGATATTGCTGTAGGCATCTACCATGCGGCCGGAAAGCATTGAGGCGGCTTCCGCCGTTTCTTTTGAATGATAGCGGATGCGCGGCACGAAATAGCGCGCCAGCAGCGAGAAGATCGCCACCCAGACAACGACGACGACCGCAAGCCGCCAGTCCAGCCCCCCGATCAGAAACAGCATCGAGACGGAATAGATGCCGACGAACCAGACGCTTTCCATCAACGAGGTCACAAGGTCGCCCGCCGCCTGCCCGCCGGACCAGACCTTGGTGACGATGCGGCCGGAAAAATCGTTCTGGAAAAAGGTCAGCGACTGCCGCGCCACATGCATGTAGGATTGCCAGCGCACCAGATTGTAGAAGCCGGGCGTGATGATCTGCTGATCCACCAGCGCCGTCAGCATCGTGACGATGAAGCGGATGACGCCGATCAGGACAAGCATGCCGACGAGTTCGCCGCCATGGGTGGAAAGCAACCCGGCCCAGCCTTCTTCCGGTTTTACCGTCGAGAGAATATCAACGAGCCGACCAACGAACCAGAAAAGCGCCGCCTCGATGGCCGCAGTCAGCCCACCCAGCACCAGCATCGCGAAGAACGGCGCTTTCGCCTGCGAAAAATAAAACCAGATGAAGGCGAACGTGCTTTCCGGCGGCCGCAAATCGTCCTTGCGGTCGAAGGGCTTTATCCAGTTCTCGAAATACTCGAAGATGCGGGTAATGAGCATGATCCGGATATAGGCGGATTCCCGGTGCGGGAACAGCCGCGGAGGCTACGGTGAGAGATTATATTTCGGTAACGTTCCGAGAATGAAAAAGGCGGGAATAAAAGACGGAGGGCGGGAACCCTGTTTCCCGCCCTCCGTCTTTCCTTACTCCGCAGCCGCTTCCGCCTCGTGATCGGCGATGAAGCCGCCGGACTGGCGCCGCCACAGATCGGCGTAAATGCCGCCCATTGCCACCAGTTCCGCGTGGCTGCCCGCTTCCACGATCCGGCCCTTGTCCAGAATGATCAGCCGGTCCATTTCGGTCAGCGTCGAGAGACGGTGGGCAATGGCGATCACCGTCTTGCCTTCCATAAGCGAGAACAGGTTCTCCTGAATTGCCGCCTCGACTTCTGAATCGAGCGCCGAGGTCGCCTCATCAAGTACCAGAATCGGCGCGTTCTTGAGGAAGACGCGCGCAATTGCGATACGCTGGCGCTGGCCGCCCGACAGTTTCACGCCGCGTTCACCTACCTGGGCATCGAGGCCCTGGCGACCATGCATGTCGACCAGCGTTTCGATGAAATCCCAGGCATTGGCCCGCTTTGCTGCCGCAATCACCTGCTCGTCGGTGGCTTCCGGATGACCATAGGCAATGTTGTCGCGGATCGAGCGGTGCAGCAGCGACGTATCCTGCGTCACGACACCGATCAATTCTCGCAGGCTGTCTTGCGACACCTTGGAGATGTCCTGACCGTCGATGGTGATCCTGCCGCCTTCCAGATCGTAAAAACGCAGCAGCAGGTTCATCAGCGTCGTCTTGCCCGCCCCCGAACGCCCGACCAGACCGACCTTTTCGCCCGGCTTGATATCAAGCGTCAGCCCGTCGATCACGCCCTTGTTCTTGCCATAGTGGAAGCGGACGTTGTCGTAGCGGATGCCGCCCTGCGGGGCCGCAAGTTCCGGAGCCTTCGGAACGTCGACGATGTCATGCGGCTTCGTCATCATCGACATGCCGTCATAGACCGTGCCGATATTTTCGAACAGTGAGGTGACTTCCCACATGATCCACTGCGACATGCCGTTGACGCGCATCGCAAGGCTGATGGCAATGGCGACGGAGCCAGCCGTCACCGAACCCTGCATCCAGAAATAGAGACCGAGCGCGGCCGTTGAAAACAGAACCACCGCATTGTTCAGGTCGATCAGGATGTTGAAGCCGGAAATCTTGCGCATCTGGCGGTGAACGGTTCCAAGAAACACGTTCATGCCCTCACGCGCGTATCTCTCCTCGCGGCCCGCATGGGAAAACAGCTTGATCGTCGAGATATTCGTATAGCTGTCGACGATCCGGCCCGTCATCATGGAGCGCGCATCGGCCTGCTCCTGCGCCAGCCGACCGAGCTTGGGCACGAAATAGGCGAGGATACCCATGTAGATACCCAGCCAGACCAAAAGGGGGATAACCAGTCGCCAATCGGCAGCCGCGACCATGAACAGCATCGAAACGACAAAGCTGATCGCGTAGACGAAGACGTCGATGACCTTCAGTGCCACTTCGCGGATCGCCAGCGCCGTCTGCATGACCTTGGTCGAAACCCGGCCGGCAAATTCATTGGCGAAAAACGTCATGGAATGGCGCAGCAGGAAACGGTGCATTTTCCAGCGCGCAATCATGCCGAAATTGCCGGCAAGCGTCTGGTGCATCGTCATGGTGTGGATCGCGCCCATCAGCGGCAGCAGAAACAGCACCAGCCCGGCCATGATGATCAGATGCCAGCCCTCATCGGCAAAAAACGTCTCGCGATTGGCCGTGGAAAGCCAGTCGACGATATTGCCGAGGAATTTGTAAAGCATCGCTTCCGCAACGGCGATGCCCATCGACATCAGGCCGAGCAGCAGCAGCCACGGCCAGGCGGGCTTCACATAATGCCACAGGAACGGCAGAAGCGTCTTCGGCGGCACGGAAGGCGTCGAAGACGGAAAGGGATCGAGACGTTTTTCAAACCAGCCAAACATAGGCCAAGCTCCGGCAATAAATCGTCCCGTCGTCAAAGGTAAGCGGACGCAATATGGCCCACGACGGAACGGAAAAGTCTTTGAACATGGCCGTGACAGCCACATGACGAATCGGAATATGGGAAACGCGGCCGAGCCGCAGAGTAACACCTAGGCCAGCAGCAGCACGACTGGGGCCGGGAGGCGAATACGAATGTCATTTGGCATAAGAACCTCCCTTGGCTGGTGTTGAAGATATGGCCTTGTAGCGCAAAAATTAAGCAATGACCAGCCGGAAAGACACCGACACGCTCGAAAACTCAAGATGTGTCGAGTAGCACAATAGGACGGATTTACCCGCAAAGGTTTCCGACCACCGCCTGCCGTGCTGCATCGCCTTATTCGGCTGCGTCCTGCGCCTGACCACTCTCATATTCCGTGATCAACTCGATCATTCCGGCCTGAGTATGGCGCTTGAGTTCCCGCCGGTCGCTGGGCTGCGGGGCAAAGGTAACGGTCAGACCCATATCCCTTATCGT
Source organism: Agrobacterium sp. CMT1 (assembly GCF_037203725.1). Lineage (NCBI taxonomy): Bacteria > Pseudomonadati > Pseudomonadota > Alphaproteobacteria > Hyphomicrobiales > Rhizobiaceae > Agrobacterium > Agrobacterium sp. CMT1. The sequence continues at coordinate 303,973 of NZ_JBBCAR010000003.1, read as the reverse complement.
GCCGATGGCGAAAGATGCGCCGGAGAGCATGCGTACGCCCTCATGCAGCCACAGAGGATCGGTCGCGAAATGCTGGCCGATACCGACCACGATGGGAATGCCCTGCCAGTGTGACATGCGGTCGTAATGGATGTGGCCTGCCAGAATACCAATGATGTCATGTTCGAACAGCAGCTCGTCCAGAATCTCGGTATCGTCAAAGGACAGGGATTCCCACTCCGCATCGGGACGGTCGAAATCAAGCGCCGGCGCATGGTGCATCACCAGCAGCTTCGGCAATTCGGGATGGTTTTCCAGCTCATCCTCAAGCCATTCGACCTGTCCGGGTTCGAAAGCACCCCCAACCTTGCCGGGAACGCTGGTGTCCATGACGATGATGTGAATGCCGGCAATCACCTCGGCATGGTCATAGGGCTCGTCCAGATCCTCGTGGCGATCGAGCATCACGGGATAAAATCCATCGCGGCGGTCGTGATTGCAGAGCGCGAAGAGCACAGGCATACCGAGTTCCGCTTCCTTTATCAGACGCTTGAGCTCCTCATAGCTGCCGGCATCGCCCCGATTGGTCAGATCGCCGCTGACGACGATGAATTCGGGCGGCGGCACCAGCGCCTTGATCTGCGCAAGCGTCGTGGAAAGCGTGGCCGAGGTCTCTGAATAAAGATCGTCATCCTGCACCTGCGGATTGCCCACATGCAGATCGGTCAGATGGACGAAATTCACCCGTTCGGACATGCTATACGCCTGTTCCTGCGTGCAGAAGATCCGGCTCAAGTAGGCCGACGTCAACCGTTCCCCGATGGTTCGGGCAAGCCTGATGATGTACTGGTGAATGGGTAGCCGCCCAGTGTGTCACGCGCATGAATATCCGGTCTGTAATGGCACCCGAGAGGGACTTTTCGCAAACTGCCTGTCGTCCCTTGCCTGCGCGTGATAATCGGACGAGCACAGCAACCGCAGTGAGATCTCCATGTCCGGCACCACGACCGAAATCAGAATCGCCCTTTACCAGCCCGACATTCCCGGCAATACCGGCACCATCCTGCGGCTGGCCGCCTGCCTTGGCCTTGGCGTCGACATCATCGAACCCGCAGGTTTCGACATCTCGGATCGCAATCTGAAACGGGCCGGCATGGACTACATTGCGGCGGCCGCCCTCACGCGCCATGTCAGCTGGGATCGCTTCGAGGAATGGCGGGCAACCACCGGCCGGCGGCTCGTCCTCGCCTCCACCAAGGCAGCCCTGCCCTATACTGATACCACCTATCGTGCCGACGATATCCTGCTCTTTGGCCGCGAAAGTGCGGGCGTGCCTGATCACGTGCATGAAAAGGCGGATGAGCGAATCATCATTCCGATGGTCGCCGGGCAGCGCTCGATCAACGTTGCGATGTCGGCTGCGATGGTCACCGGCGAGGCCTTGCGCCAGACCTCATGGTCCTGACCTGCCATCTTTACAGCTAATTTTTCAGGCAAATTTGAAAATTGGCCGTTTTTGCCGCGAAACTGTCGCAACCCGGCCTGTACCGGAGGCGTTCACGCTCCTATACTGATTAGCCGGACAATAAAAATCGCCCTCGCCGAGACGGTCCGCCGGCGGGTGTGTGGAGACGTCGCATGCAGTCCACCATTGTCATCGTCAATCTTCTCGGCGCGGTCGCGCTGCTGCTCTTCGGCCTCGCCCAGGTGAAGGATGGCGTGACCCGTGCCTTTGGCATGAAACTGAGGAGCGTACTCGCCACCGGCACCCAGAACGGGCCCCGATCCTTCTTTTCCGGCTTCTTCGCCACCGTCGCGCTGCAGAGCTCCACGGCAACCGCTCTCACCGTCGCCTCCTTCGCCGAACGTGACCTCATCAAGCCGCGCATGGCGCAGGTTGTGCTGCTTGGCGCCAATGTCGGCACCGCCGTGACCGCGTGGATCGTGGCGGCGGGCGTCGAATGGTTGTCACCGCTTCTGATCCTCGCGGGCATCGTGCTCAAGAAGGGAAGCTCCAACGCCAGGCAGGGCGGCGGAACGGCGCTGATCGGCATCGGCCTGATGCTTTTGTCACTGCATCTGCTGAGCGGCGCGACCGAGCCCATGCGCGCCTCGCCCGCGCTTGCCGTCTTTATCGGCCTGCTCGACGGGGCCTGGCCGGTTGCGCTGATTTTCTCCGCGGTGCTTGCCTTCGTCTCCTCCTCCAGCCTTGCCGTGGTGGTGTTGATCCTGTCGCTTGCGGCCACCGGAACGCTTTCCACCGGCCTCGTCATCGTCCTCATTCTCGGCGCCAATCTCGGCGGCGCCATTCCTCCGGTCATCGCCACGCTTTCCGGCCCCGCCTCGGCGCGGCGCATCACCATAGGCAATCTCGCGGTGCGCACCACTGGCTGCCTCATCGCCCTGCCGCTCGCCTCCTATGGCGCGGAGTTCCTGCAGCAATTGCCGCTTTCACCCGCGAAACTGCCGGTCGACGCCCATCTCATCTTCAACGTCATCCTGGCCGCGCTCGCATGGCCCTTCTCGGGCCTCATCTCGGATCTGATGACGAAGCTGGTTCCCGGTGATCCGAAAGCCGAAGACGGCCCGAATTTCCTCGATCAACAGGCGCTGGCAACGCCGGTGGTGGCACTGGCCAATGCAACGCGGGAGGTCCTGGTCGTCGGCGACAGCATCGAGCGAATGCTGATCCGCGCCGAAAACGCCTTCAAGCACAACGACCTGGCGCCGCTTGCCGAAATATCCCTGCTTGAAAAAAAGGTCGACCGCCGCCAGCAGGAAGTAAAGGTCTATCTGTCCCAGCTCGGCCGCAAGGGGCTTGACGATGAGGATGCCCGCCGTTCGATCGCAATCATCGATTATGCCATCAACCTCGAACATATCGGCGACATCATCGAAAAGGGCATTTGCGAACAGATCCGCAAGAAGGTGCTGAACAGCTTCAAATTTTCCGATGACGGTTATGAGGAGTTGAAGACCCTGTTCGACATGACCATCGAGAACCTGCGCGCCGCCCAGAGCATTCTGGTGACCGGCGATTTCGAACTTGCCCGCAGGCTGATGGAAAGCAAGGTGGATATTCGCCGCCTCGAAAAACAATCCTCCAACCGCCATCTGGAGCGGCTGCGCGATGGACTGACGGAAAGCATGCAGACAAGCTCGCTGCATCTCGACATGCTGCGCGACCTCAAGCGTATCAACGCCCATATCGTTTCGGTGGCGCACCCCATTCTGGATGAAAGCGGCGTGCTGATCGAAAGCCGTTTGCGATACGCCGAGCCGCGCGCCTAGAGGATTTCAGGAAGCGTCGTCCGGTTTTTCGGTACGGAAAGACGAAAGCACTCTAAAAATCAGTCTGCCGAGGGAAGCCGGCGCATGGTGAATTCGATGCGGTCACCTTCCAGCTGCCGCCAGCTTTCCACTTCAGTCCAGTAAGCGGCCTTGGGAAAGCTGTCGAACCATTCTCGGGCCTTGGCGCGGGCTTCTTCGCGTCCCAGACAGAACGTTTGCCGCACGAACATGCCCTCACGCTTTTGTTCGCCGCCGGCGCTGTCGCGCTCCCTGCGGTGATTGGCAATTCTGCGCTTCAGCCCGTCGAGGGGCGGCGGTCCGGTAAATTTCGTCATGATATTCACCTCTGGCACCTACGTCTTTAAAGATAGTGTCGACACGCTGACTTGGCGAGTCGAATTTGTGCGCGGCGCAAACACCTGCTAGAGGCGGCATGACAGACTACACCGCAGGAGAATGAGACATGGAACGGCCGATCTTGCCGAAGGGCTTGCCCGAGGACATTGAAGACAAGAAGGCCGTTGCCCAGGCATGGTTCCAGCATCTGCGCGACACCATCGTCGCCTCCTTCGAAACCCTGGAAAACGAACTGACCGGCCCCTTGTCCGATCAGGAACCGGGCCGTTTCGTCCAGAAAGACTGGCTGCGTGACAATGGTGAAGGCGGCGGCGGCAAGATGTCTATGATGGAAGGGCGCGTCTTCGAAAAGGTTGGCGTGCACACCTCCACCGTCTACGGCGAATTTTCGCCGGAATTCCGCAAGCAGATACCGGGCGCGGAAGAAGACCCGCGCTTCTGGGCGTCGGGACTGTCGCTCATCGCCCATCCGGTCAATCCCAATGTGCCGGCCGTGCATATGAATACCCGCATGGTGGTCACCACCAGCCACTGGTTCGGCGGCGGCGCGGACCTGACGCCGGTGCTTGGCCGCAGGCGGACGCAACAGGACGCCGATACCCAGCTGTTCCACCGCGCCTTCGAGATCACCTGCAACCGCCATCCCGTGGCGGACTATCCACGATACAAGACGTGGTGCGACGAGTATTTCTACCTGAAGCACCGCGACGAGCCGCGCGGCACCGGCGGCATCTTTTTCGACTGGCTGCATCCGCAAGAGCAAAATGGCGGCTGGGACGCCAATTTCGCCTTCGTGCAGGATGTCGGCCGGGCCTTCAATCTGGTCTATCCGAAAATCGTCCGCGCCAATTTCAACCAGAACTGGACGGAAGAGGACCGCGACGAGCAGCTTATTCGCCGTGGCCGCTACGTGGAATTCAACCTTCTCTACGATCGCGGCACCATCTTTGGACTGAAGACCGGCGGCAATGTCGAATCGATCCTGTCCTCCCTGCCGCCGGTAGTGCGCTGGCCCTGAAAACCTCACGCAAATTTGACGCTTATCAGCCATTTTGTCGCAAATAGCGTAAATTAGGACTTATGGAAAAATCAAGGCAGTGGTAGTCTCCTCCCGCAGACGTACTGGAGGAGCTATCGTCATGATTACTTCGAACAGCATGCCTATTTCTGCTTCCGCCGAGGGAGCATCGCAATCCATCGATACCACCGCATTGATTGACCGCCTGGCCGCCGAAATGCGCTCAACGGGTGATCGCGAACTGCCGCATTCCTTTTATGTCGAACAGGTGAAACGCACGCTCGCCGGAAAAGCCGTGAAGCGCGCGGATAACGACGAACGATCCAGCACAAAAATCCCGCCGGCCGGGACGTCCTCCGTTTTCCAGTGCTGGGCGATGCCCGAATAAGTCCGGTATCAGCGCTCAAGGACGCCGCTTTGGAACATAAGCGGCGGACTTTTGTTTCATAACGGAAGGGCAGCACGTCACTTCAATGCTGCCTTTTTCTGAAGCAGGGAGGCAAGACCATGAGACTTTTTGAATGTGGAACGCTCGTGCCGGGCTGCGCCTGGCATACACGCGCAGATGACGATGCTGAAGTCGTCCGCCGCACGGTGGAGCATATGCGCTCGGCCCACGGCGAAACCGTTATCCGCGAAAATATGATCGAGAACATCAAGGCCCGCATCCGCGACGAGGCGAATGCGGCTTAGACCGGAGTGTCAGCGCTCTGGCAATATCAGTTCTGAAGCATCTCTTTAAGCCGGGCGGTCAACGCTGCCCGGTCAAGCGAGAAATTGACGTCGATCCACTTTTCCTCAAGGCTTTTCAGCACCTCGCCGACCTGCGGACCGGCCGCGACGCCCGCTGCCATCACGTCTGCACCGCTTAAGGGAAATCCGGGCTTCTGGAATTTCTCCGCCCTCGCCAGCAGCGTCGAAAACCGCGCAACCTTTTGCATGGCTGTCTCGCCGGCCGAAATATCGGCACGAGCGGAGGCAAGCGCGAGTTTCAGCCGCGTCTTCACGCCTTCGACACCTTGACGATAAAGCAGCCGGTCGAGCGCCGTCTCCTTCAGTTCGGGATCTGCCGGCGGGGCCGAGGCCCAATGGGCAAGGTAGGCAGCTTCTGCCTTGGACAGCCTGAGCCGCGCGGCCAGAGAGGCCATCTTCTCCCTATCCGGCGGCACGATCGCGGCAAGCCGCAGCATTGGATCCACCGCCCAGCCAAGAGCCTGCTCCGTCGCGACCAGACCGTGAATGGCGTCGATACCCCATTTCTCGGTTTCGGGAAGAATTTCCGTCAGAACGCCCGATTGCCGCATCCAGAGCAGGGCGCGGGAAGGATCGCGGGCCGAAAGCAGCTTTTTCAACTCGCTCCACACCCGCTCGGCCGAAAGCGTCGCCAGCCTGTCCTTGGCCCGTGCGCTGGCTCGCAAGCCATCGGCATCCGGGCGGCCAGAGCCATAATGGGCAAAGAAGCGGAAAAAGCGGAGAATCCGCAGATAATCTTCCGAAATTCGCGTCGCCGCATCGCCGATGAAGCGCACGGTTCCGGTTTCGATATCGGGCAACCCGTTGATAAGGTCGATGATCTCGCCCTTTTCATCGGCATAAAGAGCATTGATGGTGAGATCGCGCCGCTCGGCATCGGTCTGCCAGTCGGTGCCGAAGGCCACCTGTGCGTGGCGGCCATTGGCCTCCACATCGCGGCGCAGCGTCGTCACCTCGAAACCTTCACCGTCGATGACCAGCGTTACCGTGCCATGCTCGATGCCTGTTGGCACCGCCTTGATGCCCGCAGCCTTGGCCCGCGCAACAACCACGTCGGGGGTCAGCGTCGTGGCCATGTCGATATCGACCACCGGCAGCCCCATCAGCGCGTTGCGCACCGCGCCGCCGACGATCCGCACCTCGCCGCCATCGGCATTCAAAAGCGCGAAAATGCGCTTCAGCGCCGGTTTTTCGAACCAGTCCTGGCCGGCAAGGCTGTTCATGAATAAAACCTTTCGTAAATCGTCCTGACGATGCCCGCCGTAATGCCCCAAATGTAGCGTTCACCATAGGGCATTTCATAGAAAAACCGCTCCTTCCCCTGAAAGATGCGGCTACCGCGCGCGTGGTTTTCAGGGTTCATCAGGAAGGACAGCGGCACCTCGAAAACTTCGTCCACTTCCGCCGGATTGAGCGTGAGGTCGAAGCCCGGCCGAACAACGGACAGCACCGGCTTTATCCGGAAACCCGTACCGGAGATATAATCCGGCAATCGCCCCACAGTTTCCACGAAGGACCGGGACAGACCGATTTCCTCCTCCGCTTCGCGCAATGCTGCCTCTTCCGGCGTGCGGTCCTCGGCGTCGATACCGCCGCCCGGGAAGGAAATCTGACCTGAATGTTTGCGTAAGGTGGAGGTGCGCTGGGTGAAGATCACCCGGGCATCATTGCCGTCATCGATAACCGGGACCAGCACGGCGGCGTCTTTCAGCTTGATGCCGTTCCCGGACAGCACCACGCCCGGATTGAGGACATGGTCGCCATTTTCGCGCTCGGCCACGCCCTCGCCCTCCTGCAGCACCCGGCGGCGGAAGTCGCTGGCAGTAAAAGCCTTGAGGCCTATTGTCGTGATCGTCATTGCGAAAGCCGTTCCAGTTCATTGGCGGGCATGACTGGAAAAACGACGCCGCCCGAGCGCACCGCGAACATGTCGACGCCGTTTACCTCGATCACTTCACCGAGGGCGACGAGGTCGTACATCACGGCTCGCGAGACAAGCGCTTCCAGACGGCCGCGGACCAGAAGATAGGGCTTCAACTCGCGGTTTTCGCCCGAAATTTCAAACCGCAGCGGATGCTCCCGCCCCGCCTCTACCACGTCGCCAACATTCGTCCGGAAAGTGAGCACAGGCTCCCCATCCTCCTCGCCCACCGTCACCTTCATTTCCACGGCGACGAAAGGCGCATCGACGACCCGGATCCCGACTTTTTCCACAGGAGTTACAAGATAGGTTTTGCCATCCTCATCCTTGCGCAGAACAGTCGAAAACAGCCGCACCAGCGGCGCCCTGCCAATGGGCGTGCCGAGGTAGAACCAGGTGCCGTCAGCGCGGATTTCCATGTCGAGATCGCCGCAAAAGGGTGGATTCCAGCGGTCCACCGGGGCCGGTCCGCGCCTGGCGTCACCGGTCTGTTCCGCGGCGCGGGAAATCAACGCCGCAAGGCCAGCCGCATCATCAGCCGAATTTATCGTCTCCGCTGCCATATTCGAGTCTCGCTTTGCCGATAAGGAAATACTAAGTCACGACATAGTCATTCGAATGGCGCTTGTCAGCGGCCAAGAGAGCAATAAGCTATATGCAGCGCAAAATCCGTTCCGGCTGGCGGCCAGCAAAACCGGAATGCAAATGTGACAGCGGCGAAGGTATGAGGAGAGCGACATGGGCGTGATGAATACCGGCGAAACCCTCGATGAAAAGGCGATCATCGCCTCGGCCGAAAAGGCGCTGTCCGACATTGCGGCGATCCGCGCGGAAGTCTCCAAGGTTATCTTCGGCCAGGAAAAGGTGGTGCAGAACACGCTTCTCGCCATCCTCTCCGGCGGCCATGCCCTTCTTGTCGGCGTTCCCGGCCTTGCCAAGACCAAGCTCGTCACCACACTCGGCACCGTGCTCGGCCTCGACGCCAACCGCATTCAGTTCACACCGGACCTGATGCCGTCAGATATTCTCGGTTCCGAAGTCATGGACCAGGACGAAAACGGCCGCCGCTCGTTCCGCTTCATCAAGGGACCGGTTTTTGCTCAGTTGCTGATGGCCGATGAAATCAACCGCGCCAGCCCGCGCACGCAGTCCGCGCTGCTGCAGGCCATGCAGGAATACCACATCACCATGGCCGGCCAGACATATGAGCTGCCGAAGCCGTTTCACGTTCTCGCAACGCAGAACCCGCTGGAACAGGAGGGCACCTATCCGCTGCCCGAAGCCCAGCTCGACCGCTTCCTGCTGCAGGTGGATGTCGGTTATCCCGAACTTGCCGCCGAACGCCAGATCCTGCTCGACACCACGGGCACCGCCTCGGGCGAAGCACGCGGCGTCATCGATGCGCCCCGCATGATGGAGATACAGGCGCTCATCCGCCAGATGCCGGTCAGCGACAAGGTGGTGGACGCCATTCTGTCGCTCGTCCGTTCCGCCCGCCCCGGCCACGGCAACAAGTTGACCGATAAGAACGTTGCCTGGGGTCCCGGTCCGCGCGCCGGCCAGTCGCTGATGCTGACGGCCCGTGCGCGTGCGCTTTACGAAGGCAGGCTCGCACCCTCGCTTGACGATGTCTATGCGCTGGCCGAACCGGTGCTGGAACACCGCATGGCGCTGACCTTTGCGGCCCGCGCCGAAGGCATGTCGGTGCGCGATGTCATCGCTGCCCTCGTGGAGCAGGCGAAGAACTGAAGCGACGTTCGCGAAAGGACTGCATGTGGCATCCATCGGCCAGATCGTAGACAAGACGCCGGGTAGCGAAGTTCTGGCGCGCGCGCGCCAGCGCGCCGCCCTGGTGCCGGACTGCATGGTCGAGGCAAAGCGCATCGCCAACACCGTCACCGCAGGCTGGCATGGCCGCCGCAAGCGCGGCATCGGCGAAAATTTCTGGCAGTTCCGCCCCTATGCCGATGGCGAAAGTCTCTCGCGTATCGACTGGCGGCGTTCGGCCCGCGACGATCATACCTATGTGCGTGACCGCGAATGGGAAGCGGCCCACACCATCTGGCTGTGGGCTGACATGTCGCCGTCGATGATGTTCAAATCTACCCTCGGTTCCGTTTCCAAGGAAAGCCGGGCCCTGGTGCTGATGCTGGCGCTGGCGGAAATCCTCGCGCGCTCCGGCGAGCGCATCGGCTGCCCCGGTATCATGGAACCGGTCTCGGCCCGGAATGCCGCCGAACGGCTCGCCACCGCGATCATGCATGCGCCGCCGACCGAAGGCATGCCGGAAACGGGCATGATCCGTGGCGCGAGCGACATCGTGCTGATCGGTGATTTTCTCGATGATGCACAGGCCGTGATGGAGCGCATTTCACCGCTCGCACGGCGGGGCTTGCGCGGCCATGTGGTGGAAATTGCCGACCCGGCCGAAGAAACCTTCCCCTATTCCGGCCGCACCGAATTCAGCGATCCGGAAACCGGCGAAAAACTGGTGTCCGGCCGCGCCGAGACCATTCGCGAAGACTATACCCGCGCCTATCTCGCAAGGCGCGAGGCACTCTCCTCGTCGCTTCGCCGGCTGGGCTGGAACTTCGTGTTCCACCGCACCGACCATCTCGCTTCCGAGGCATTGGTGGCCATGCACATGTATCTTTCCGGCGCGCCGGCACAGGGCGGTGGGCAAGGCGGTGGCCGCCGATGAGCGCATTGCCTTTCGTCTTCACCAGCCCCTACATCCTCTTCGGCTTGCTGGCGCTGCCTGCCATCTGGTGGCTGCTGCGGCTGACCCCGCCGCGCCCCAAGGCAGAGGTCTTCCCGCCACTGAAGATTCTGGCGACGGTGTTGAAACGCGAGGAAACGCCGTCGAAAAGCCCGTGGTGGCTCACCTTGCTGCGCATGGCGCTTGCCGCCGCCGTGATTCTTGCTCTCGCCGATCCCGTGGTAAATCCACGCAACAGCGGCATCGCCGGCAGCGGCCCGCTGGTGCTGGTGGTTGACAATAGCTGGGCGTCTGCGCCCGACTGGGAGCGGCGCGTGGCGACCGCGGAAGCCCTGATCGGGGATGCAGAGCGTGCCGAGCGCCCCGTCGCCATCGCTTTTACAGCTGATGCCGAACATGACGATGTACCCGGAACGACAGCGGTCGCCCTGGAAAAGCTGGCAGCGGCAAAACCGAAGCCGCTCGTGCCCGATCGTGTCCGTACGGCCGATGCCATCACCGAAGCGCTTAACGGCACGACCCCCGGCACCCTCGCCTATATCGCTGATGGCGTGCAGACGGCGCAGGACGAAAGCGCCCTGAAAACGCTGGCCAGTCTTTCACCAGCCGAATTCCGTATCGTCAGCGGCGACGGCAAGGCCATTGCCGCGATAACGGGCGCAACCAACAATGCCGACGCCATGAGCGTTTCGCTTTCAAGGCTCGATACTGCGGAAGCTGCCCGGTTGACGGTCAACGCGCAGGACAGCCAGGGCCGCATTCTCGCCAATGGCATCGCCACCTTCGCCCCCGGCCAGGCTGAAACAACGGCAACGGTGGAAGCACCCTTCGAATTGCGCAACGATTTCGCCCGTCTTTCCCTTGAAGGTGTTTCCACGGCGGGTGCAGTGCATCTTCTCGATGACGGCTTCCGCCGCCGCCGCGTGGCGCTGCTGGCAGGCGAAACCGGCAATGATTTCCAGCCGCTGCTGCAACCGCTTTATTACATCAGCCGCGCACTTCAGCCCTTCGTCGATCTCATTCCGCAGCGGCAGGCCGATCTGGCGCAGGCCATCCCGGAAATCCTGCAATCCAACCCCTCCGTCATTGTCATGGCCGATATCGGCCGCCTGCCGCAGGAAACCTATGAGCCGATGCAAAAATGGCTTGCGGGCGGCGGCACGTTGATCCGCTTCGCCGGGCCACGCCTTGCTGCAGCCCCCGCCGACGACCCGCTGGTGCCGGTGACGCTGAGACAGGGCGAACGCGCGCTCGGCGGCGCACTCTCCTGGGCTGAACCGCAACCGCTTGCCGATTTCCCTGCATTCGGCGCTTTCGCCGGCATGCCGAAAGCCGATGGCATTCTCGTCAAACGCCAGGTTCTGGCCGAGCCGACACCGGACCTCGCCGAACGCACCTGGGCAAGCCTTGCCGATGGCACACCGCTCGTCACCACCCGCAACGTCGAGGCAGGCCGCATCGTGCTGTTCCATGTCAGCGCCGAGGCCAGCTGGTCCGACCTGCCGATATCAGGCCACTTCGTCGATATGCTTCGCCGTATCGTGCAATTGTCCAAGGCGGGCGGCGCTTCGGCTTCCGCCAATGCCCCGGCCGCCGCTCTACCACCCTTCCGGCTGCTGACGGCGGAAGGCGCGCTGTCAGCCGAAATCGGCACCGCCCGGCCGCTGGAAATGCGCGCCGGCCAGCTTCCGCGCACCGGTTTCGACAATCCCCCCGGCCTTTACGGCACAGAGGATGGTTTCGTGGCTCTCAATCTCCTGCCCGCAGGTGCGACGCTGCGCCCGCTCGATACCTCGGCCGCCGGTGTCAGCACGTCAAGTGAAGCGCTGATTGGCGAGACGGCGAAATCGCTGCGTCCCGCCCTCTTCATCGCTGCCTTCCTGATGCTGATCGCCGACAGCCTGATCGTGCTTTTCATGAACGGTGCCTTTGCCCGCCTGCCGAAAGCCAGAAGCGCCACAGTGGCCACAATGCTGCTGGCGCTTGGTGCCTTTGCCGCGGTGTCGCCAACCGATGCCCGTGCCGACGATCCCAAACCCGGCGACGAGCAGATATTCGAGCGGCTCGACACCACTCATCTCGCTTATGTCCGCACCGGCGAAGACGATGTCGACCGCATTTCAGAACAGGGTTTGCAGGGTTTGAGCGAATTCCTGACCTGGCGCACGACGCTGGAGCCCGGGCAGCCTGTCGGCCTTGATATTTCCAAGGATGAATTGTCCTTCTACCCAATCATCTACTGGCCGGTTTCGGCCTCCGCGCCCATGCCGTCCAGCGCCGCCATCTCGCGCATCGACGCCTATATGCGCGCCGGTGGCACCGTGCTGTTCGATACGCGTGACCAGTTCTCCTCGCTCGATACCGGCGCGACCAGCGCCAATGGCGAGCGTTTGCAGGCGATCCTCGCCAATATCGATATTCCGCCGCTGGAGCCCGTGCCGGAGGATCACGTCCTGACGCGTTCCTTCTACCTGCTCACCAATTTCCCCGGCCGTTACAATGGCTCGCCGCTCTGGGTGGAATCGCGTCAGGGTGCCGCCAAGACCACCTCCGGCCTCTCCTCCTCCGGGGACGGCGTGACGCCGATCATGATAACCGGCAATGATTTCGCCGGCGCATGGGCCGTCGATGCGCAGGGCGCACCGGTTCTGCCCACCGTTCCGCCTGACGAGATGCAGCGCGAACATGCCTTCCGCTCCGGCGTCAACATCATGATGTATATGCTGACCGGCAACTACAAGGCCGATCAGGTCCACGTTCCGGCACTTCTCGAACGGTTGGGGCAGTGACATGACATTGACCTTCGCTCCCTTCCTGCCATGGATCGTGATCGCCGTTCTGGCCGTCGCAGCACTTCTTCTTTCCTTCATCGGCCTGTGGCGCGGCGTGCGTGGCGCATGGCTGCGCGGGCTCGCGCTTGCCGCCCTGCTTGCCGCCATCGCTAATCCGCTTTTGACGCAGGAGGAGCGCGAGCCGCTTTCCACCATCGTCCCCGTCATCGTCGATCGTTCGCAGAGCCAGGACGTGCAGGACCGGCCGCAGATGACGGACACGGCGCTCAATGCGCTGAAAGACCGGCTGTCCCGTTTCCCCCGCATCGAGCCGCGCATCGTTGAAGTGCGCGACAATGGCGAGAGCGATTCGCCCTCGACCCAGCTTTTCTCGGCCTTGTCCTCCGCCGTTTCGGATGTCTCGCCTTCCCGTGTGGGTGGCGCGATCTTCCTAAGCGATGGTCAGATTCACGATATTCCCAATGCCCTGCCCAACGCCGAGCAGGCGCTCGGCTTCCGCGCGCCCGTGCACGGCCTGATCACGGGCAAGGCTGATGAGTTCGACCGCCGTATCGAAATCGTTCGCGCCCCGCGCTTCGGCATCGTCAATGAGGAACAGCAACTGACGCTGCGCGTCTTCGATGACGGACGCCCGGCAGGCGGTGGCGCGGCTGAGGTGACGGTGAAGATGAATGGCGAAGAGATCGCCACACTACAGGCGACACCCGGTCAGCCGACGCCGTTCCGCTTCAAGGTCCCACGCGGCGGCAACAATGTCATGGAGTTTTCCGTCGCCGAAATCCCGGGCGAAGTGACTGTTGCCAATAACCGCGCCGTTCACCTGATCGAAGGCATCCGTCAGAACCTGCGCGTGCTGCTCGTCTCCGGCGAACCGCACGCCGGCGAGCGGGCATGGCGCAACCTCCTGAAATCCGACGCCTCGGTCGATTTGGTGCATTTCACCATTCTGCGTCCGCCGGAAAAGCAGGACGGCACGCCGATCAACGAACTCTCGCTGATCGCCTTCCCCACCCGCGAGCTGTTCGTCGAGAAGATCAATGATTTCGATCTCATCATCTTCGACCGCTACCAGCATCGTGGCGTGCTGCCGATCCTCTATTACGATTACATCGCCCAATATGTCGAAAAAGGCGGCGCACTTTTGATTGCCGCCGGGCCGGAGCATGCCGGTCAGGATTCGATCGCCATGACGCCTCTGGCCTCCGTGCTGCCGGCGCAGCCGACCGGTCAGGTGCATCAGGCTGCCTTCTATCCGCGTCTTTCGGAAGCGGGCAAGAAACACCCGGTCACCCGCGGGCTAGAGGGATCGGGCAATGAGCCGCCGCAATGGGGCCGCTGGTTCCGCACCATCAGCGTCGACCCGCCGCAGGGCCAGACCGTGATGCTGGGCGATGGTCAGGACCCGCTGCTGGTGCTCAACCGCCAGGGTGAAGGCCGTGTCGCCATGCTGCTGTCGGATCAGGGCTGGCTCTGGGCGCGTGGTTATGAAGGCGGCGGCCCGCATGTGGCGCTTTACCGCCGCATCGCCCACTGGCTGATGAAAGAACCCGAGCTTGAGGAAGAGGCGCTGACGGCGCGCGCCAACGGCCGCACCCTGCAGATCACCCGTCAGACCATCGGTGACGATCCCGGTCAGGCCAGCGTGCGTTTCCCTTCCGGCAAAACCGAAAACATGGCTTTCACCAGCAGCGAGCCCGGTCTCTACAGGATCGAACGCCGCATGGATGAAACCGGCCTGTTCGAAATCAAGAACGGCGATTTCACCACCCTCGTCCATGTTGGCGCAGTGGACGCACCCGAATTCAAGGCGATGATTTCAACGACCGAAACGCTGAAGCCGCTGGCAGATGCCACCAAAGGCAGCGTGCACCGTGTCGCCGATAATTCCGGCCGGGTCGCACTGCCGGATATTTTGCCGGTTCGTGGCGATATCAGGGTTGCCGATGAGGATCGCATGCTGATACGCATGACCGACGAGACGGTGCTGAAAGGCGTCAACACCCTGCCGCTCTTTGCAGGTTTCGCCGGGCTAGGCGCGTTGCTGCTTGCCTTCTCCGCTCTATGGTGGCGTGAAGGCCGGTAAGGGCGTTCCAGCAAAGATCGTGGGGCCTTCCCCTCGTCTCGGCACGTAAACGGGAAACGGCCACCGCCCGGCGGCCGGGGAAGATGAACATGAATTTCGTTTTAAGCGATGCCGCCGATCCAGAGGCCGAAAAAGCCATCCGCGATCCTCTGGTGGCCTATAATCTTGCTCGTTTCGGCGAAAGCGACAAACGCGACATTATCATCACCATCCGCAATGACGACAATGAGGTCACCGGCGGTCTGGTGGGCCACACCGCCCGCGGCTGGCTTTATGTGCAGCTTCTTTTCGTGCCGGAGACGATGCGGGGACAAGGCACGGCCTCGAAACTTCTGGCCATGGCCGAAGACGAGGCGAAAAAGCGCGGCTGTATGGGCGCCTATATCGACACGATGAACCCGGATGCGCTGAGGACTTACGAACGGTACGGTTTCACCAAGATCGGCTCGCTTGGGCCACTCTCCAGCGGCCAATCCATCACCTGGCTGGAGAAACGGTTCTAGAGCACCGGCCACGCAAATTTCAGGCGGCGATGCCCGACACCTCGCTGTCGACCGTGCGTCCCATGGTGTCGCGAATCTGTTGACGCAGCCACACGGCTCCCGCATCCGCATCGGTCTGCAATGTCCAGACCATGGCGACAGGCGGGAAATTCAACGTCACCGGCACCGGGCTCACTTCCAGTCCCAGCATCGGCGCATAACGCTGAGCAATGCGCGAAGACACGGTCGCCAGCACGGCTGAGGAGCGCGCCGTTGCCAGCACCGAAAGAAAATCCGGCGCAGCAGCGACGACGTCGATTTCCAGTCCGGTCAGTTCCAGCGCGTCCTTGATACAGCCATGCAGACTGTCGGTCTGTGATATGACCGCGTGCTTGGCCGACAGATAGGCGTCCAGTCCAACGGGATTGGGCAGATGGAGCAGAGCCGGGTTGAAGCAGCAGAGCACGCTGGAAGAATAAAGCGGTTCGCAATGGTGCCGCTGTTCTTTCGAATAGGTGCATCCCACAGCCATGTCGATCACGCCCGTATCCAGCATAGCGGTGATTTCCTGCTGTTGCCCGTTGCGCGCAAGGATACGGATACCGGGTGCGATCTCGCGCAGCCGCGCGGACAGATCCGGTAAAAGCAGCAGCTCCACCTCACTGGACATGCCGAGCCGGAACGTCCGCCTCTCGGTCGCCGGATCGAACACATCAGCCGTCAGCACCGCCGCCTGCGCTTGTCTCAGCGCCTGGCGTACCGGCCCCGCCAGATTGAGCGCCCGCGCCGTCGGCTTCATTTCCTGCCCCACACGAATGAACAGCTCATCCTGAAACAGTGTGCGCAGGGTGGAGATATTATGGCTCATGGCAGGTTGCTGGATTTTCAGCCGCCGCGCCGCGCGCGTGACGTTCATCTCTTCCATCATCGCATCGAAAGCGACGAGGAGATTGAGGTCGAAGGAACGGAGATTGAAATGATCGATAGTTTGCATAAGTCACATCGATTTGATTGCTAACCTGCCTACACTTAACTGGAGATCGGAAAGTTTCAAGACATTCCTAAACCCAGGAGCCTTCAATGCCATCACGTCGCTCACTTCTCAAAGGCGCCGCCAGCGCCCTCATCGCCGCCCCCTTTGTTGCGCCCTCCGTCGCATTTGCCAAGGCACCGCTTGTCGCCACGCAGGCGCCCGGCTTCTACCGGCTGATGGTCGGCAAGGTGGAAGTTACTGCGCTTTCGGACGGGGTCATTGCGCTGCCGCTTGCCAAAATTTACACCAACACCACACCGGAACATGCGACGAAGGCGCTTCAGGATGCGTTCCTTCCGGAAGAGACGCCCACGTCCGTCAATGCGTTTCTCGTCAACACCGGTGACAGGCTGGTGCTGATCGATGCCGGCACCGGCTCCTATCTTGGCCCAAGCCTCGGCAGGCTCGTCGCCAATATCGAAGCCTCGGGCTACAAAGCGGATGAGATAGATGATGTCGTTCTCACCCATATCCATACAGATCATTCCGGCGGTCTCTCCGCGGATGGCAAGCGCGTCTTCGCCAACGCGACCCTGCGCGTGAACAAGCGCGAAGCCACTTTCTGGCTGGACGAGGCAAAGGCCAAGGCAGCACCGGAGGCGCTGAAGAAGGGCTATGCCGAAGCCAAAGAAAGCATCCAGCCCTATATCGATGCCGGCAAGTTCGAGACGTTCGGCGACAATGCCGCGCCGGTTCCCGGTCTCGGTTCAGTCCTTTACGCCGGCCACACGCCGGGCCACAGCGGCATCGTTCTCGAAAGCAACGGCCAGAAAATCGTCTTCTGGGGCGATATTACCCATGGCGATATCCTCCAGTTCGATGAACCCGATGTCGCCGTCGCATTCGACGTCGATCAGAAGGCAGCCGTCGCCACGCGTGATCTGGCATTTAAACAGGCGGTGGAAGGCAAATATCTGGTGGCAGGCGCGCATATCGCCTTCCCCGGCATCGGTCATGTGCGCACCGACAGCACCAATTATGATTGGCTGCCGGTGAATTACACGACGCTATAAAGCCGAACCGAATGGCCTGATCCTCAAGGGTCAGGCCATCGTCCCGCACTGACACCCTATGTCAGCGCCACCTGGCGCGTTTCCGCATTGATCATCGTCGCCGCAATGGCGGCCAGTACCAGCAGCCCGGCAAATATGCCGATCGCGACACCAAAACCCTGCGCAATGGCATAACCGAGGAGTGACGGCGCCAGCAGGCCCCCAAGCCGCGCCATCGCCCCTGCGGCACCCATGCCGGTTGCCCGTGATTCCGTCGGGTAAAGTTCCGGCGTGAATGCATAGAGAGCGCCCCAGGTGCCGAGCAACGCAAAGCTCATGATGAGAAGCGAGGCGGCAATCATCGCACCGCCGGAAGCAAGCGTGAAAAGCAGGCATCCGAGCGCGGAGAGCAGGCAGAAGCCGATCAGCGTCGGCTTGCGACCCCACTTTTCGACACCATAGGCCGCAAGCGCGTAACCGGGGATCTGTGCCAGCGCCACCAGCACAAGGAAACCATAACCGCGCACGAAACCGAAGCCATCTCCCGCGAGCTTCGCCGGCATCCAGGTGAAGACGCCGTAATAGGAAACGGAGACGAGAAACCAGATTGAGAGGATCATGATGCTGCGTTGGCGCAGCGCCGGTGAAAATATCCCCTGCCCCTTGGACACTTCAGGCTGGAAAAGCGCTGTCCCGGCATCGAGCGGAGCGCGGCCATTCGTGACCAGCATACGGTTGACGACGGCCTTTGCTTCCTCCGACCGACCCGTGCGCAGGAGATAAAGCGGCGATTCCGGCACGAGAAAGCGAAGGCCAAGGCCGAGGACAGCCGGGAACGCGGTTACGGCAAAGATATATCGCCAGGCATCGGCAACACCGGCAAGGCTGGCACCCCAGGCTGCAAGCGCCACGATCAGCGTCCCGACAGCCCAGAAACCTTCCAGAAAGACGAGCCAGCGCCCACGATTCTTGGCGGGCAGGAATTCCGCCATCATCGCATAATCCACCGGCAGCGTGCCGCCCACGGCGGCCCCGGTGAGAAAGCGCAGGACAAGCAGAATGGTGAAATCCGGCGAGAATATCGAAAGCACGCCGAACAGGGCATCACAGGCCACCGTGACGATTAGCACCCGGCGACGGCCGTAACGGTCCGCCAGCCGTCCGAAACCCGCAGCACCCAGCAACATGCCGAAAAAGAACGCTGTTCCGGTCTGCAGCGCCTGCGGCACCGTCAGCCCAAAGGTTGCGGCAATTGAGGCCGCAGTGAAACCGACGGCCAGAACCTGCATGGCATCCGCCGCCCAGACGAGGCCGAATATGCCCATCAGCCTGCGCTGATAGGCGCCTGCGCCCGCGCGCTCCAGCGCATCATTCATGGTGATTGCCGTCATGCCTCGTCCCTTCGCAAAAACCGACTTTCACTTGCTATCGTATGGGGGGAGGAAACGGAATTGAATTCTGTGGAGGGAGACGCGTTGTTTCGAAACAGGCTACTGGAAGAAGATTTTACCAGACAAAAAGATGTGCACAGCAGTCTCGATGTTTGCCATAGCGCGCAACGCCCCTTCCGTCATCCCGGCCTCGAGCCGGGATCCAGTCACGGCGCGTCTGCGCCGTGGGAAGGGTCCTTTTCAGCCCAAAGACTTGGCCTGGCTGCATTCCGGCTCAAGGCCGGAATGACGGGGCCTATGTTGCGCCAAGAAGCAAAAAGCTCTTCGGATATCCCGTCACCCGTAAACCCGAAGAGGCGCCTCGAAACCCTCATCTTCCACTGTCGCGGCCGGCATCACGGCCTCGCATTTGCGCCAGCCGATATTGCCCTTCAGCCGCTGGTGCACGTCATTGCCAAGCGGCACGACCAGCACCCGGTTCGGATCAACCGGCCCCGGAAAATCAAGCGCCGCATAAGCGACCTTCTCGAACCCGAGCGGCATGTAATAGGGCGGATCGCCGATCAGTATCACGGCTTCGGAGCCCTTGCGCCTTGCCGCCGCAATGGCGATCCGGACGAGTTCCCGGCCGATGCCCTTGTTCTTGTGAGAGGGCCGAACCGCAAGCGGGCCAAGCATATGACCCTTCACATTGCCTGCCAGAACCGGCGTCATGCGCACCGAGGCAATCGTCTCGCCATCATCGGCGCAGACGAAGGAGAGCGACCGGTCATGCGGACCCTGCTCGCGGATGCGTGCTGCCGCACGGGTGTGCCGGCCGGGGCCAAATGCTTCTTCGTTGATGACTTCGATGATGGCGTCGTGCGACGCGTCCTCGGTGAGGTAGACAAGATCGTGCTTGGACATGAAGAGACCGAAACTTCCAGAATGCGGATGCGACAATAGATGACGGCTGCGCCGGTTAGGGCGTTCAGGAGCGTCAGCGTCGTCGGAGCATCCGTAGTTCGATCATAATCAAAAATTTCCTCAGATTTGTGAAAATCGCAATTATCAGGAAAATAACGACCCGTCCAGAACAAATCTCGTCGCGGCCCCATTCCAGCTCTGCAGCACGGAAACGCATTGTTCAATGCCTTGCGGGTTCGCGACAACGAGTGAAACGGGTAGGATTGCCGCCAAGGAAACAATCAAGGAGATCGTCATGGGCATGCTGGTGGAAGGCGTATGGAAAGACGTCTGGTACGACACCAAGGAAACCAAGGGGCATTTCAAGCGCAGCGCCTCGCAATTCCGCAACTGGATAACGGCGGATGGCGCACCCGGCCCTTCAGGAGAAGGCGGCTTCGCGGCGGAGAAGGACCGTTATCACCTCTATGTCTCCTTCGCCTGCCCCTGGGCGCACCGAACCCTGATTTTTCGCAAGCTGAAAAAGTTGGAAGAGCTTGTTTCGGTCTCGGTTGTCGACCCTTTGATGCTGGAAAAAGGCTGGGAATTTAAGCCTGAAGGTGAGCGGACGCCAGGTGCGACCGAGGATCACCTCTTCGGTTCATCCGCGCTCTGGCAGGTCTACACCAAAGCGGATCCCAAATATTCCGGCCGCGTGACCGTGCCGGTGCTCTGGGACAAGAAGCGCGGCACCATCGTTTCCAACGAATCGGCAGAAATCATCCGCATGTTCAACTCCGCCTTCAACGACCTCACCGGCTCGCAGACCGATTATTATCCCGAGACGTTGCGCGACGAAATAGACGCGTTGAACGACGTGATTTACGACACCGTCAATAATGGCGTCTACAAGGCTGGCTTTGCCACAACGCAGGATGCGTATCAGCAGAATGCGGTCAAGGTCTTCGAAACGCTGGACATGCTGGAAGACCGGCTGAAGCACCGCCGTTTCCTGTTCGGTTCGGAGCAGACGGAAGCGGACTGGCGCCTGTTCACCACGCTGGTTCGGTTCGACCCCGTCTATGTCGGCCATTTCAAGTGCAATATCCGCCGCATCCACGACTATCCGCACCTCACGGGTTACCTGCGCGATCTTTACCAGACGCCGGGCGTGCCTGACACGGTCGATATGCGCCATATCAAGGAACATTATTACCGCAGCCACCTCACCATCAATCCGACAGGCATCGTGCCCATCGGCCCCGAGCTGGACCTGACAAAGGCGCATGGCCGCGACTCGCTTTCCTGACGAGGGTGGGCACTGTTACCAGTGATCGGCGAGCGCCGCCTCGCCGGCAAGTTCTGCAAGGCGGCGGCGGGTTGCGGCTGTCACTCCTTCGGGCAGATTTGAAAGATCGAAAAAGCCGCTTTCGGCAATTTCATGATCCGGCTTTTTCGGCTTGGTCTGGGTAACCTCAAGCCGATAAAGCGCGACATGGTCGCGATTGCTGCCTTCCAGATTGAGATAAACATGGAAAAGCTCAGGCTTTGACGTGGCTTCGAGATTGCCTTCCTCCCTAATTTCCTTGTGAAGCGCCGCGAGCAGGGTTTCACCCCGCTCCACCCCTCCACCCGGCAGATACCAGCCCGGCAGATAGGTGTGGCGGACGAGGAAAATCCTGCCGGTTCCATCATAGCAGGCGGCACGCACGCCAAGAGTTGCGCCGCGCGTGAACAGAAAAACGAAATGCAGCAAACGAATGAAGACGCGCATATGGAACGGACGGGCCTGCCGCCCGGTTGTCTCGTCATTCACCCTGTTTCTCCCCGCCTGCCGGCTTTTGTTGGACGTGCGGCATATCATAGGTTATCTCTGCCGCCATGTTCAAACTTGCGCATATTTCAGACGTCCATTTGGGGCCACTTCCAAAACTCACTTTTCGCGAACTTGCATCCAAGCGTATCACCGGTTTCGTCAACTGGCATCGCAACCGCCGCAAGCATCTCTTCACCGATACGCTGGAAAAGCTGCTGGACGATCTGGAGACAAAATCACCGGATCATCTGGCTATCACCGGCGATCTCGTCAATCTTGCGACCGGCATTGAAATTCGCGCCGCCGCCGACTGGCTGGAAGAGGTGGGTGACCCCGAAAAGACCTCCGTCGTTCCCGGCAATCACGACGCCTATGTGTCCGGCGCGCATGACAAGGCCATGCAGGCCTGGTACCCCTATGTTCGTGGCGATGGCGACCCTGCCGAGTGGGACGACGACCGCAAGATATTCCCCTATATGCGCGTGCGCGGCCCCATCGCGCTGATCGGCTGCTCCACCTCGATTGCAACGCCACCTTTCTCGGCCACCGGCTATTTCGGCAACCGGCAGGCGCGCGCCACGGCGGAACTGTTGAAAAAAGCCGGGGAACAGGGGCTGTTCCGCGTCGTGATGATCCATCACCCGCCGATCCGTGGCGCCGCCCCAACGCACAAGCGCATGATCGGCATACGCCGTTTCGCTGCGGCGCTTGGCGTCGGCGGTGCGGAGCTCGTGCTGCATGGCCATACACATTTGAACACAGTCTATTGGCTGAACACGCACCATGGTGAAGACCACATTCCCGTGGTCGGCATCGCCTCTGCCAGCCAGGGGCCCGGTGGAGAAAAACCGCGCGCGGCCTATAATCTCTTCAACATCTCCGGCGGTCCCGGCACCTGGAACGTGACCTGCGAACGGCACAGCCTCAATGAGACGGCAACGGGTGTCGCGCTTGAGGATATCAGGGTATTTTATGAAAACGGGCGGCCGCTGGGGTTTTCGCGGCCTGCGGAGCAGAGCCCGGAGGAGTAAACCTTAGCGCGTGCAGCTTACCCTCCTCTGTCCTGCCGGACATCTCCCCCTCAAGGGGAGATCGACTCGTGGCGATCTTTCGGTCATCTCGACCTTGGCAAACGAGGCTATGTTAGTGCTTCCTGCTGATCTCCCCCCTTGAGGGGGAGATGCCCGGCAGGGCAGAGGGGAGTGCTTTGCCCCACCCTCAACGCAAGCCTTATTTCGTCCGCTCTTCCAGCACCCGATTGGCCGCAGAAACGATCGCTTCCAGCGAAGCCGCCACGATATTCGTATTCACCCCTGCTCCGAACAGCTTGCCGCCCGGATGTTCCATCTCGACATAAGCGATGGCCGAGGCATTCGAGCCGTGCTGCAGCGAGTGCTCGGAATAATCATTCACCGAGAGATCAATGCCGAGATAAACCGACAGCGCATTGATGAACCCGTCGATCGGACCGGTCCCCTTGCCTTCAATGCGCTTCACCTCACCATTGTCGGTGATCTCGGCGGCAACGATGCGCACGCCCTTGAAATCGCCGGCCGGATAGGTGTGGTGATCGACGAATTTGAGGCGCGCATTCGGCTGCGTCACGTAGCGCTCGATAAAGCGCTCATAGATGCGCTTGGCCGCCAGCTCGACACCCTCTTCATCGGTGATGCGCTGGATATCCTCGCGGAACTCCACCTGCAAATTGCGCGGCAGGTTGATGCCGTAATCCTGCTGGAGGATATAGGCGATGCCACCCTTGCCGGATTGCGAGTTGATGCGGATGATCGCCTCGTAGGAGCGTCCCACATCCTTTGGATCGATCGGCAGATAGGGCACTTCCCAGACGGGATGATTGGCGACCTTGATAGCCTTCATGCCCTTGTTGATGGCGTCCTGATGCGAGCCGGAAAACGCCGTGTAGACCAGTTCGCCTACGTAAGGGTGGCGCTCGGGGATCGTCATCTCGTTGGAATATTCATAGACCGCCTTGATGCGCTCGATATCGCGGCAGTCCAGCTCAGGATCCACACCCTGCGTATACATGTTCAGCGCCAGCGTCACGACATCGACATTGCCGGTGCGCTCACCATTGCCGAACAGGGTGCCTTCAACGCGGTCCGCACCCGCCATCAGGCCCAACTCGGTCGCCGCAATGCCCGTGCCGCGGTCATTGTGCGGGTGAAGCGAGATGATGACGTTTTCGCGATTGTCGATATTGCGGCACATCCATTCGATCTGGTCGGCATAGATATTCGGCGTCGCCATTTCCACCGTCGATGGCAGGTTGAGGATCAGCTTGTTGTCGGCCGTCGGCTTCACAACCTCGACCACGGCGTTGCAGATTTCCAGCGCCACTTCCAGCTCGGTTCCGGTAAAGCTCTCAGGCGAATATTCGAAACGGTAACCGCCGCCGGCCTTGGCCGCCATGTCGGTGATCATCTTGGCCGCATCGACCGCGATCTGCTTGATACCGTGCACATCCTTGCCGAACACCACGCGGCGCTGCAGTTCCGATGTCGAATTGTAGAAATGGATGATCGGCTTGTTGGCGCCTTCCAGCGCTTCGAAGGTGCGGGTGATCAGTTCCGGGCGGCATTGCACCAAAACCTGCAACGAGACGTCATCGGGCACATTGCCCTCTTCCACGCACCAGCGGGCGAAATCGAAATCCGTCTGCGACGCGGAAGGGAAACCGATCTCGATTTCCTTGAAACCCATTTCGAGCAGCAGCTTGAACATGCGGGCCTTGCGGTCGTGACCCATGGGGTTGACCAGCGACTGATTACCGTCGCGCAGGTCCACCGAACACCAGATCGGCGCCTTGGTGATCGTCTTGGAAGGCCAGGTGCGGTCGGGGATGTTGATCGTGGGATAAGGGCGATACTTCACGCTCGCGTCGGTCATGCCCTTGGAAACAGTGGTGGTCTTGGCGTCCATGTCGCTTCCTCCTTGCGCCATCCGCGGGCTTCTTCAAGCCATCGGCGGATGCGCGGCCCTTGAGGGCCTAAATCCAGTATAAAATGAGATTTCGAGATGAGGAGCGTTTGCACCAGCGGGCTTTCGGCCGCCGGGCGCTCCTCACTGGACCCGGCAACCGCGTGTAAGGTCGAGGCTAAGAAGCGAGAGTGCACCGCACGGCGAGGCCTTCGCAGAAATCTGCGCGCTCATGCCGGAAATGGTTGCGATGCTGTTGCTCATGGCGATGTGTATAAACAGCGGCTGGCGGTCTGACAAGTGATCTTGTGCGGTGCAGGCCTATTTTGCGTGTCGGCCGATCTCAAGCCTTTCCGCGATCCACAATTTGACAAGCGACTGCCGGGTCACCCCAAGTCTCCGAGCCTCATTGTCCAGGTCGTTGACGACCCACGTCGGAAAATCTATGTTGACACGTTTGGGCTCGATATTCAGATGCCGCGCCGTTGTCCAGTCGAGATACTCACCGATGTCCTCGCCATCATCAGCCATTCTGTCGAATTCTTCTGCGCTTATTGTCTTCATAATGATGCCTCTCTAACTCACGGGCGCGCCGAACGGAAATGATTCGAATACGCCCATCCCGCAGCGTATGCACTGCGAGCCATAATTTGCCGCCGAGAAGAGCGATGAGCGCAAACCGCTCTTCACCGACGCCCAGCGCGATAACGGTCAAACCGAATTTGTCGTGCCACAACGCCTGAGCATCGACAAAATCAATCCCGTGCTTGTCTTTATTGCCAGCGCTCTTGGCCGGATCAAATTCGAATTCCATGAGAATATAATATAAAAACTATACCATTTCCACTATCTAACCACGCCTTACCAACCGTTGCAACGCCATCATCAACCCGCCGCCGATCAAGCCCCAGAAAGCACCGGAAACGCCGCCGAAGGAGAGGCCGGAGGCCGTGATGAGGAAAGTGATGGCCGCAGCCTCGCGGGTTTCGGGGTCCTTGAACGCGGCGACCGCTGAGCCGGAAAAAGCGCCGACCAGCGCCAGCCCCGCCACCGCCTGAATGAGGATGGGCGGCGCAAGCGCCACGAAGGCCGTGACCACGCCGGCTAGCAGACCGAAAATAATATAGCCGACACCGCCGATGATCGCCGCCCAATAGCGCCGCTTTGGATCAGGATGGGCATCCTCGCCCGCGCACATCGCCGCCGTTATTGCCGCAAGATTGACGGCATGGCCGCCAAAGGGCGCGGAAAGCAGCGAGAAGAAGCCGGTCGCGGCGAAAAGCGGGCCGGGCTGCGGGTCGTAGTGATTGACCTTCAGCACCGCAATGCCGGGAATATTCTGCGAGGCCATGGTGACAATGAAGAGCGGCAGCGCGATGGAGACGACGGCATGCAGGCTGAAGACGGGTGTTACCCATTCCATCGGCGGCGTCAGCGATTGCGCGACGCTATCGAGCGCGCCCGCCGGAATATCGACGCCGAAAATCATCACCAGCACGAAGGCGGCAAGGGCCGCAGGTACTGCAAACAGCCGCCTGAAAGCCCCCACGACAATCCACGCCAGAATGATCGGCAGGCCAAGCGCCGGGTTGAAGCCGATCGCCTTGATCGGGGCGAAACACAGGCCGATGATGACACCCGACAGCATGGCATTGGCGAGTGGCGCCGGAATGGAGGCAACCGCCCGACCGAGCGGCTTGAACAGGCCGGCAACGATGATCAGGACGGCGCAGACAATGAAGCCGCCGACAGCCGCAGGAAAACCGCCCTCGATCACGCCCGTCGTGGCCAGAAGTGCGGCGCCCGGCGTCGACCATGCAATGCTGACCGGCAGCCGGGTGGCGACGGAAAGAACGATGGCGCAAAGCCCCATCGCCACCGAAAGCGCCATCAGTCCCGACGCGGCCTCGAAATCGGTCGCGCCCACGGCTTTGAGGCCCTGCAGCACGACGGCAAAGGAACTGGCGAAACCGACAAAGGCGGTGAGGCAGCCCATGAACAGGCTCTGGACGGAAAAATCTCTCAGCATGAAGCACTCTGCGGCCTGCTGCCCGTCGCAAGAAACCGCAGCGATCTGCACTGGCGACGGACACGAACAAATTTGAAGCGTGAAGCGCGAATCTGAAGATAGCAGCACGCTCTGGATGAAGCATGGCTATATTCAGGATCAAAAAAGACGGGGCTTGGCAAGATGAACCGCCGGACTTCGGGTACGCCGGCATGGAAAACGTCATCAAAGTTTAGCGGCAGCACGCTAATCCTCCCTGCATCGCAACGGATCATCCGCCACAGGAGGGAGCTTCATGTATCGTATCGTCACCATTGCAGCCCTGGGTTTTGCAGCCCTTCCGGCGGCTGCCCAGACCCTGCCGCAGCCGGCCTTTCTGGGCCAGATCGTCGTTCCCTCCGGCCTCGCCATCGATGGCGTCACCTTCGGCGGGATCTCCGATCTCGCTTTCGACAGCGAAACCGGGCGTTATCTCGCAATTTCCGACGACCGCGTGGAAAAGGGCCCGGCCCGTTATTACGAGCTGGAACTGGCGGTGTCGGAAGGCGTCGCCACCCTCAATATCGCCGCCATGCATGAATTGAAGGATGAGACCGGCGCGGCCTTCGCTCCCAAAGGCATCGACGCAGAAGGCATCGCACTCGACCGCAAGGGCGGCAAGCTCTATTGGTCTTCGGAACGCGACCTGAAAAACCAGCCGGCGATTTATGTGGCAAACCTCGATGGAAGCGATGTCAAACGGCTGGCGCTGCCCGACGCCTATCTCATCGATGACGCGAAGACCAGGGGCGTGCAAAACAATCTCGGCTTCGAAGGGCTGACGTTGACACCTGGCAGACTGATCGCCGCCACCGAAAATGCGCTCACTCAGGATGGCCCGAAGGCGACGCCGCAGGCGGGCAGCCCGGCCCGTATTCTCGTCATCGATACCGCGACCCTGAAGCCGGTCGCTGAACATGTCTATGTGACGGAGGCGATCTCCAACACACCGACAGCCGCCGAGCCGAAATACAATGACAATGGCCTCTCCGCTCTTGCGGCCCTGCCGGACGGGCGCCTCGTCGCCGTCGAGCGCAATTTCGCCTCCGGGGTCGGCAACCATATCCGCTTCTTCGTCGTCGACCTCTCGCGCGCCGAGAATATTCTCGGCAAGGACAGGATCGATCCGGCATCCGTGGCCGCCGTTTCCAAATCGGCATGGTTCGAAATCAAGGAAGGCGACTTCGGCCTCGACATAGACAATATCGAAAGCCTTGCTTTTGGACCGGTCGTGGATGGCAAACAGCTCTTTGTCATCGCCTCGGACGATAATTTCAACCCGGGCAAGCAGTTCACCCAGTTTGCAGCCTTCGCAGTGCCGGCAAACCTCGGTCAGTAACACACGATAAGGATCGTGCCGGCCCCTGACAGCCCACAGCGCCGGCATGAGCGGACACGACACAACAGGAAACCTGCCTTCACCAGCGGAGAAGACGTGAACCGGCGAAGGCCCCAATCAGACCGGTGAGGAGAATACCCAGCGAATACCAGATCAGCACGAAGGCCAGGCCGTTTTCGCTGCAGAACCAGGAATAGACCCAGGCTCCGGCCGCTCCGGCCGCAAGTCCCACGGCAAAACCTGCCAGGGCGGGATCGGCAGGAGCAGATCGTTTGAGAGCGGCAAAATTCGCAAAAAACACCGGAACAGAAAAGGCGACGATCAAGAGCGGGCAATGCAGGGCTGAAGAACCCAGGATGAGCCTGCGGTAGGCTTCAGGCAGGGCAAATCCCAGCTGTACGAAGGCCATCACCGCCATTGCCGAAACGATCACCGCGATCCCGACAAACAGGCAGCTTCTTTCTCCCTCCGGCCGGGCAAGACGCCTGACCGCGAAAAAAGCGACCATCGCCAGCAGGGCATTGTAGAAAGACTTCACCCAGAAAGCTGGCTCGCTCACCGCATCCCGCATATCGCCGCGCGGTCCCAAAATGATGAACATCAGCAGAAGTGAAACGCCAAGCGCCGGCAGGGCTGCAAAGGCCAGCCGACGCTCGAGCGCAAAAGCCGGAACGGGCCTGAGATCTGCTGCCAGTCGCTCGATAATATCTTCCGTTTTCTTCACGTGTCGCCTCGCAACTTCGCCGCCAGGGTTTTTAATGTCCTGTGAATGCCGACTCGTGCCGCAAGCTCGGTCTGGCCGGTTTTTTTTGCCGCTTCGGCAATGGACTGCCCTTCAAGCTTCACGCTGCGAATGAGCTCGCGTTGCCGCTCCGGCAAATCCTCGAGCAACCGTTCGACATCCATCCGCGCGGTGACGGCGTCGACAGACCAATCCGCCTCCAAGGTCTCATCCAGCTCCACCTCCCCCCGCATGCGCGCGCCCCTGCCGCGATAGTGATCGATGAGCTTGTAGCGCGCTATCGAAAAAAACCAGGCCGTGAACGGTCTTGAGCGATCATAGGTCGCCCGCTTCGCATGCAGCGACAATAGCGTTTCCTGCACAAGATCTTCCACTTCTGCCCTTGAAGCGGCGCCCATGCGCCGACCGTAGTAAGCAGTCAGCAGCCGGCGCAGGGCATGAAGCAAATGCCTGTAGGCGCCTTCGTCCCCGTCGAGGGAACGCAGCATCAGCGTCTTTAAAGTGTCTTCTGAAAGGCTGCCTGTCATTGTCACTATCGGGTTATTCGCGGTCGGCAGCATATTGTTACACGGTGGTTTGAAAAATCTCGCGCGAAGATGTTGTCACAAACGTGTGAAGCTGTAACGACCGCCCATTTCTCCCGAATGGACAATCGTGATCCCCGACATGATGCCGGCGGACATTCGATAACGTCCAGAGGAAACCCTTCATGACCCGCATTTTCACCGCCTTTGCCGCCGCCTCCCTGCTCTCTACTGTTTCCCTCACGGGCATCGCCCATGCCGACGGCATGAAGACAGACGCCATGAAGCCCGACGCGATGAAAATGGAGACGATGAAAAAAGATGGCATGTCCGTGACCGGCAAGAAGGCCTGCATGCACAAGGCCGGTATGGAAATGGACAAGATGAAGAAAGCCGACATGATGAAGGCCTGCGATATGATGAAATAACAACGGCCCGAAAGGAAAAAGCCCGCATCGGTTTTCACCGATGCGGGCTTTATCGACTGAAAATCCGGAACTCAGAGTTCCGACTGGCTTTCGACGATCTTGCCGACGAGGCCATAGTCCTTGGCCTCTTCCGCGCCGAGCCAGTAATCGCGATCGATATCCTTGGCGATCTTTTCTTCGCTCTGGCCGGTGGCCTTGGAGAAAATCTTGATCAGGCGCTGGTTCATCTTGATGATTTCGCGAGCCTGGATTTCGATGTCGGACGCCATGCCGCGCGTACCGCCGGAGGGTTGGTGCAGCAGGAAGCGGGTGTTCGGCAGGCAAAGGCGACGTTCTTTCGGCACCGAAACATAGATCAGCGCGCCGGCGGAGGCGACCCAGCCCGTGCCGATGATGTAAACCTTCGGCTTGATGAACTTGATCATGTCGTGGATGGAATCACCCGATTCGACATGACCGCCCGGAGAATTGACGTAAACGCGGATGTCGTCGTCGCTGGCGGCGGCAAGGGCCACGAGCTGCGTGCAGACCTTCTGCGCCAGTTCCTGCGTGATGCCACCATAGATGAAGATCGAACGCGACTTGAAAAGATTCGCTTCCGTTTCCTTGCCGATCGGCAGTTCCTTGCTCTTGTCGTCTTCGTCTTCGTTCATCAACGGCTCTCTCCAGCAAAATTCGTGCATGCCCTTCGGACATAGTGCGACTTGTTACGTAAGGCAATGAGCAAAAAAGACAAGGTTCGCGCCCGAACAATAAACAGCACCCCCGGCAGATGACGCATGGACAGCTCGTTCGTCTTCGCGATATCGTCAGCGTCTCATTGCAGTGCCGCACGCTGCGGAACCCCAAGACAGCAGGTGAGCGGCGATAATCTTAAGAGGGAACCATGCTGAAAAGACTAAGCCTTGCAGCCGCCGCGCTCGGCCTTACCACCCTGCCCGCTTTCGCGCATTTGAACCCGGAAGAACACGGCTCCTTCATGGCCGGTGTGTCTCACCCCTTCTTCGGTGCGGATCATATTCTGGCGATGGTGGCGGTCGGCATCTGGGCCTCCCAGATTGCTGTCGCGCAAAGTGACCGAAGGGCGCTCTGGATCGTGCCCGCCGCCTTCGTCGGCACCATGGCTGTGGGCTTCCTGATGGCGGTTTACGGCATCGACCTGCCCTTCGTCGAACCCGCCATTCTCGCCTCCGTCATCGGCCTTGGCCTTCTGGTCGCCATGGCGGCAAAGCTTCCCACCGCAGCAGCCGCGGCCGTTGTCGGCGCTTTCGCGCTTTTCCACGGCCATGCGCATGGCGGCGAACTCGGCAGCGCGGGCGCGCTGCAATTCGGCATCGGCTTCATGATCGCCACCGCCATCCTGCACCTTGCCGGCATCGCCCTCGGTCTCGGCATCACCCGCTTCGGCTCGGTCGCCAGCCGCACGGTTGGCGCGCTCACGGCGATTGCGGGCCTCTCGCTCGCTTTCGGCGGCTGAGGATCATTACCGAAATTTAAAATTCGGACCGCTTTGAAAAGCCAAAATTGTGGCCTACCTCCTTATCGTAGAATTTCGCTTCACGGTAAGGAGGCAGCACATGTCACCGGAAGAAAGCCAGCTTCTCAAGGGCCTGTTCGAAAGAACCAAGGCCGCATCCGCCACCCCGCGTGACCGCGAGGCGGAAACGTTGATCGCAGACGCCGTGCGCGATCAGCCCGAAGCTCCCTATTATCTCGCTCAGGCGGTGATCGTGCAGGAGAAGGGACTGGAAGCGGCAGCAGCCCATATCAAGCAGCTCGAAGAGCGCATCCACGCATTGGAAAGCGCCAACCCGGCCCCTCAGGCCGCAGCGCAGGGCGGCTTTCTCAGTTCCATCTTCGGCAGCGGCCAGCCGCAGCCGCCAGCTCCGACACCAGCACCTGCTGCTGCCGCGCCGGCCTCGTGGCGCAACGATACCGCTGGCCAGACGACCGGTCCGTGGGGATCGCAGGCAGCCCAGCAGCAGCCCGGTGGACCGTGGGGTCAGCAGCCGGCAGCAGCCGGCCGATCTGGCGGCGGTTTCCTGCAAGGTGCGCTTGGCACCGCAGCCGGCGTTGCAGGTGGCATGCTGCTTGCGAATTCGCTGAGCGGCATCTTCGGAAGCCACATGTCGTCGCTCGGTCTCGGCTCGCCCTTCGGCGGCAATAGCGGCACTGGCAATGCGCCAGTCGAAGAAACGGTCATCAACAACTATTATGGTGACAGCGCGAACCCGCAGGATAACAATGACGACGATATCCAGCAGGCCGATTACGACGACAGCGCCGATGATGCTGATTTCGATTCAGGCGACGACAGCTCGTTCGCCTGAACTTTTTATCCTTTAAGGAGCCGGATCAGCCGCGGCCGCGATAAGTGGCAACGCCCTGATCCGGCAGCCACACGCCCTCGGGCGCCGGTCCGGTCTGCCAGAACACGTCGATCGGAATGCCGCCGCGCGGATACCAGTAGGCGCCGATACGCAGCCACTTCGGCTGCAGCAATTCCACAAGGCGCTTGGCAATATAGACCGAGCAATCCTCATGGAATGCGCCATGGTTGCGGAAGGACTGCAGGAACAGCTTCAGCGACTTCGATTCCACCAGAAAGTCGCCGGGAATATAATCGATGACGATATGGGCGAAATCCGGCTGGCCGGTCATCGGGCAAAGCGAGGTGAATTCGGGCGCGGTAAAGCGCACGACATAATCGGTGCCGGCATTGCCGTTGGGCACCTTTTCGAGAACGGCCTTTTCAGGGCTCTCTGGCGTATCGACCTTCGTGCCCAGCTGCGACAGGCCGGAAACATCCGTCACGGACATGGAAAACTCCTGTTTTTTAAACGATCACTTTGACGCCATGCGCCTTTTCGCCTTCCGGCTCGACGTGAATGGCAAGGCTGGCGCCCGGTATGACGTCCCTTATGGCATCTTCAAGGCGGTCGCAAATATCATGCGCCTCACGCACCGTCATGATCGCCGGTACGACGACGTGAAAATCGATGAAGGCGGCCGAACCGGCGCGGCGGGTTCTGAGATCATGGACACCGATAATGCCACCGGAATTGGCTGCGATCGCCTTCTTGATCGCCTCATCCTCCTCGGGCTCCACTGCCCGATCCATCAGGCCACCAAGCGAATGCAGGATGACCTTCGAGCCCTGAAACAGAATGTTGACGGCCACGAGAATGGCAAGCGCGGGATCGAGAATGGCATAGCCCGTCAGCAATGCCAGGACGAGGCCGACAAGTACGCCTGCCGATGTCACGACATCAGACATGATGTGGTGGCCGTCGGCCGCAAGCGCCGGCGAAGAATGCTGTTTGCCGACGCGGATCAATATTGTCGCCCAGACAGCGTTAATGATCCCGGCCGCGGCATTGATGGCAAGACCAAGTACCGGCGCTTCCGGCAGTCTCGGATTGAAGAGAGCGCCCCAGGCCTCCTGCACAATCAGCAGGGCGGCGACAACGATCAACACCCCTTCGACAACAGCGGAAATATACTCCGCCTTGTGGTGGCCGAACTGGTGGTCGTCATCGGCGGGCTTCTGCGCATAACGAATGACGAAATAGGCGATGAAAGCCGCGACCACGTTGACGGTCGATTCCAGACCGTCGGACAGCAGCGCGACCGAGCCGGTAACCCACCAGGCCACAAGCTTGAGGCCGAGTACACCGAAAGAAAGCGGAATGCCCCAGAATGCGAGCTTCCTGACCAGCGCATTGCCTTCAACGTTCATTTTCTGTCCCCGTGCGGATGCGAACGAATTGCATCATCAAGTCCCAAAACGCACGAACCGCGCGCACGGGGGTACCCGTGCGCGCGGTTCGCAATTTGCGCGTTCTATCGTTCAAACCATGGCAAAGGTCAAGAGCCGTAGCGGCCTTCAAGGCCTCATGGCCGGCTTTTCTGTTCGCAGAAACGGATGCGGTTGCCGAAGGGGTCGGTCACCTCCATCACGTCGCCCCATGGCAACTCTTCGACACCCGGCTTCATGAAGCGATAATCCTTCGCTGCCAGTTCGCGCTGAAAGGCGTGAACGCCGTGCATCGTGACAAAGATGTTCGAGCCCGGTGTCGCATCGCCATGATGGCCGCTGAGATGAAGACCCATCCCCGCGCGTGAAATCTGCATGTAGAGCGGGAAATTTTCGCCGAAGCGGTGTTCCCAGTCGACCTCGAAACCGAGAAAATCGATATAGAACTCCCGTGCCTTGGCCTCGTCGAACATCCTGAGGATGGGGAATATCCGCTCGAAAGCGATATCTCCGTCTATGCGCGTCCCGGCATCGGCCATGCTGCCTTCACCTTCTTCAGGCCATAAAATGAAACCGGCCGCAACAGGTGCGGCCGGTAAGGTCAGCTTATTCGGCTGCGACGATCTTGCCGTCCTGCCACTTGAACAGCGAGAAGGTCTGCGAGGTCAGGTCACCGCTTTCGCCATAGGTGACCTTGCCAATTGCGGTCGGGAAGGCTTCACCGCTCTTCAGAACCTTGGCAACCGCTTCGGAATCCTTGGCGCCAGCCTTTTCGATGCCGGCCTTCAGGACTTCGACAGCCGCGTAAGCGTTGAGCGTGAAGGCTTCCGCCGGAATGTTGGCGGCCTTCAGCGCTTCCGCGGCAGCCTTGGAATCAGCGTTCTTCAGCGCGTCGGAAGCATTGGTGAAGATCGTGCCTTCGCCAGCCTGCGAACCGATGTTCCAGAACTCGCTGTTCGACAGGCCGTCACCGCCGATAACGGCAGCCTTGGAGCCGATATCCTTCAACTGGCGCACCAGAAGACCGGCTTCCGGATGGTAACCGCCGAAATAGATGATTTCGGCATTGTCGGACTTCAGACGTGCCGTCAGCGCGCCGAGGTCCTTTTCGCCCGGCGTCAGGGCATCGTAGAGAACTTCGGTCACGCCGCCGGCATTCAGCGTCGCCTTGAAGGCATCTGCCAGGCCTTTGCCGTAAGCGCCCTTGTCGTGAATGATGGCGACCTTCTTGTCCTTGAGGTTGGCGAGAACGTATTTCGCCGCAACCTCGGCCTGCTGGTCATCGCGACCGCAGGTGCGGAAGACGTTGGAAAGGCCGCGGTTGGTAAGGCCCGGCGCAGTCGCCGTCGGCGTCACCATCAGCACGCCGTTTTCGGCAAAGACGTCCGAAGCGGGAATGGCGACGCCGGACGTCACCGGACCGACGACGAAGTGAATGCCTTCGGCAACCAGCTGATTCGCGGCCGAAACGCCCTGCTTCGGCTCGCCGCCATCGTCGGCCAGCTTCAGCACGACCTGTTCGCCGAGGATGCCGCCCTTTTTGTTGATTTCATTGACTGCCGTCTGGGCGCCGTTCTTGACCTGGTCGCCATAAGCGGCGACAGGACCGGTAAGCGGCGCAATCAGGCCGATGACGATTTCGGCATGGGCAAGGGGTGCGAATGCGAAGGACGCTGCAAGCGTCACGCTGGTCAATGTCTTCAGTTTCATCCTGGTGTCTCCTTAAAGGGGGTCGCGGGACCCGGTGAGCGCCATGGGCGCCGACCGAATGAAACTATCGGACGCCTCCCGGCGAAAACTCGTTCCATTTTTGAATTCCGAGCCTTCCACTCAACTCATACGGAAGGATTGATGATCTATGCAAGTCACCTTTGCTGGATTAGGTCTATTAGAGGTAAATCAAACGCGAAGCGGGCCATGATCCTATCACTCCAAAGCACGGTATCGACCCATGGAAATGCTTGGCGTTCGGCCGCCGCTGGAGGATAATCGCGGCATGATCACAGCAGATGACGAATTTCTGACAGGCCTGCCCGTTTTCCAGCGCTTTGAGGACGTGGTTGATCCGGCGCTTTATCGTGCCCTGCCACCGGGATGGGGGGTCGCCATCGCCGATATCGTCGATTCAACGGCGGCGATCCAGACCGGCCGATACAAGGCGGTGAACATGGCCGGCGCGGCTGTCATTTCCGGTGTATCGAACAGTCTCGGACGTCACGACCTGCCCTTCGTTTTCGGCGGCGATGGCGCCGCCGTCACCGTGCCCCCGGGCGGGCTGCCGCTTGCCAGCGCCGCTCTTTCTTCCGTTCAGCGTTGGGTGAAGGACGATCTCGACCTTACGATGCGGGTAGCGCTGGTTCCGGTTGAGGATATTCGTGAGAATGGCTTCGATGTGCGCGTCGCGCGTTTTCAGGCAAGCGACGATGTATCCTATGCGATGTTTTCAGGTGGCGGCAATAGCTGGGCTGAAGCACGGATGAAGGAAGGCCTTTATATCCTGCCCACCGCAGCCGCAGGCGAACGCCCGGATCTGACCGGCCTCTCATGCCGCTGGAATCCCATTCCGGCGACCCGTGGCAAGGTTGTATCCATCATAGCGGTGCCGGGGCCGTCGCGGGACATGCCGGCATTCCGCAAGCTTGTTACCGATCTTGTCGATCTGGCCGAGCAGGACGGAAGGCATGGCCACCCCGTGCCTGAGGAGGGCCCGAAGCTCGGTTTCGTGCGGGAGGGACTGAATCTCGAGGCACGCGCAGGAGCGGCCCATCGCGACGTCTGGGGCCAGTTGCGCCGTTCGTCCCGTATTCTCGGCGAGACCCTGCTTATCAATTTGCTCGGCTTGACGGGTCTTTCGCTCGGACGGTTCAATGCGGAGCGCTATCGGCGCTCCGTCGCCAGCAATACCGATTTCAGGAAATTCGACGACGGTTTGAAGATGACTGTGGACATCGACGCCGCAAGGCTCGAAAAAATTCGCGACCGGCTGGAGCAAGGCCGCCTGTCTGGAAGCTGTTATTTCGGCCTGCATGAGCAGGACGCCGCATTGATGACCTGTATCGTACCCTCCCCGCTTTCACGGGATCACATGCATTTCGTGGACGGCGCTGACGGCGGATATGCGGCTGCAGCAAGCCTGCTCAAGCAGCAGATGCAGGCTGGGCCCGCCCGCTGATCGCACCCGGCGCAAAGACCAGCGCGCTCCTTGCGGGATCACCCGCCCGGTCAGGTAACTCACAAACGAAAAACCGGCGTCAAGCGCCGGTTTCAATTCAATGCTGCCGGAGGCCTGACGGCCCCGGATCAGGCGGCTGTCTTGCTGCTCTTCTGCGCCTGGCAATAAATTTCCTCAAGGGAGGCCAGGATTTTCTTAACGGATTCGGAGTTGCTGGAATAATAGATGGTCTGCGCATCCCGTCGTGTCTTTACCAGCCGCTGGGCCCGCAATTTCGAAAGATGCTGCGAAAGAGCGGACTGGCTGAGACCAACCTGAGAGGCGAGAACACCGACCGGCACTTCCGTATCCACCAACGTGCATAAGATCATCAGGCGCTTGGGATTCGCCATCGCTGAGAGCAAGTCTGCAGCGGCGATGCTATGTTCCGACAGAGATTGGTTATCCATACGCTCAAGTCTCCTGATGACAGTCGGAAAGACGGTCATGGTGGCTATTATAGGTGTTCCAAAAGGTGTTTTTATAATTCGGTGGATACGTTGTATATACCTAAATCTTGCTTATATCGTGTCCCTTTCAAAGACTATTCTTCACTAATTATCCATCTAAGACACTTCACCTAAAATATCGGCGTTCTGCCTGATTTTTATCACATTTACAATAAAAACATGTATTAGAATAAGTATTCATAAGCAACAAATGATAAAAATTTCAGCTCCCAAATCACCATAACCCGCGACCGATTTTGAGGCTTTAAGCTTATACCACCTTAAATTTAGCAACGCGCTACAGAATCTAGTTTTACTTTGCGCAATTTTCTCGAAATTTGCAATATGGTTTTTATTAGTAATAATTTTCATGCATAACTTATGATGTCAAAGATACTCTTTCCAACAGGGGGAAGGTAACTTGCCCGGAATATCTGCGGAAAAACAAAAGGGACCCCCGGTGAGGGAGGTCCCTTTTGTTTCCTGGCAAAAGCCAGTTATTTTTTGCGATGACGGGTCAGCCCTGCCACGACTTCGTCAGCGGAAATCGTGCCGACGATCGCGCCATTGTCGACGACACCGATTGCGCCGGAATGTTTGGCCAGCGCATCGAGAATGTCGATCAGGGGGGATGACGGGCGGGCGGTGGCCGCGACGGTCATCTGGCCGTTGCGTTCATCTACGCCCCGCTTCATCACATCCGCAGCGGTCAGCATGGAGATCGGGTTCATATTCTGCACGAAATCCGCGACATATTGCGTGGCCGGTTGCTTGACGATCTGCTGCGGCGTCCCGCACTGGATGATGCGTCCGCCTTCCATCATGGCGATACGATTCCCGATGCGGAAAGCCTCATCCAGATCGTGGCTGACAAAGAGAATCGTTTTCTTCAGCCGGCTCTGGAATTCGAGAAGCTCATCCTGCAGGCGGCTTCTGATAAGGGGGTCGAGCGCCGAGAATGGTTCGTCCATCAGCAGGATCGGCGCGCCGGTGGCAAACGCTCTCGCCAGTCCCACACGCTGCTGCATGCCGCCGGAAAGCTCTCCCACCTTGCGGTCGGCCCAGGCGGAAAGATTGACCAGTTCGAGCTGCTCGGCCACCATGCGTTTGCGCTCCGCTTCCGGTACGCCGGAAAGCTCGAGCCCGAAACCGACATTGTCGGCCACGTTACGCCATGGCAGAAGACCGAATTGCTGGAACACCATGGAAACCGTATGCATGCGCAGGTCGCGGAGCGATTTGGCCGTTGAGCGATAGGGATCGACAAAGCCGGTCTTGGTCTTCACCCCCACATTGCCGCGTACCACGGGCGCAAGCCCGTTGACGGCCCTGAGCAGCGTCGACTTGCCCGAGCCGGAAAGCCCCATAAGCACGAGTATCTCGCCTTCGCTCACCGACAGCGATGCATTGGCGACACCGAGCACCAGCCCGGTCTCGGCATTGATCTCGTCGCGCGTACTGCCCCTGTCGATCATCGGCAGCGCGGCATCGGGCCGGTCGCCAAAGACGATATCGACATTTCCGAAGATGATGGCGTCACTCATAGATCATCCTCCGTACCGGGAAGGCGGAAAAGCCGGTCAAGAACGATCGCCAGTATGACGATGCACAATCCCGCCTCGAAGCCCATGGCGATATTGACGGTGTTCAAGGCGCGCACGACAGGCACGCCCAAACCATTGGCGCCGACAAGCGCGGAAATGACCACCATCGACAACGACAGCATGATCGTCTGGGTAAGACCGGCCATGATCTGCGGCGCGGCGAAGGGCAGCTCCACCTTGCGCAGCACCTGCGACGGCGTTGCTCCGAAGGCGACGGCCGCCTCGACCAGCGCCGGCGGCGTGGAGACAATGCCGAGGCGTGTGAGCCGCACCGGAGCCGGAATGGCGAAGATGACGGTGGCGATCAGCCCCGGAACCATGCCAAGGCCGAACAGCACCAGCGCCGGAATGAGATAAACGAAGGTGGGGATGGTCTGCATCAGGTCCAGCACCGGGCGCATGCCGGCATAGATCCATTTGCGCCTCGCCGCCAATATGCCAAGCGGTATGCCGATGATCATGCACACGGCGCTGGCGGCGATCACCAGCGCCAGCGTCTCCGTCGTCGCTTTCCAATAGCCGAGATTGATGATGAGCAGCAGGCCGAGTGCGGTGAAGACGGGCATGCCGATCGAGCGTCGCGTCCAGGCCGAAAGCGCCGTGATAATCGCCACGATGACCAGCGGATGCGGCGCCTGGAGCACATAAAGCAGGGCGTTGATGACGCTTTGGAAAATGAAGGAAAGCCAATCGAAGAAAAAAGCGAGATTGCCGGTCAGCCAGTCGATGGCCTCCTTGGCATATCGGCCGACGGGCAGGCGGTTTTCAGGAGCGCTGAGCCATTCCACGGTAAGAAAAGACCTTTCTTAAACAAATGCAGAAACAACGACCGGCAGACGGCGGCCGGACGCGGTGCTGGCGCATGACCTGCAATGCGTTGAAAATGCGCGGGCAAGGTCATGCATGGGCATCGATATTTCCCGCTGCATCCAGCCTGTCGCACAGGCCGGATACAGTCATGCATAGTCTTGCGTTTTAAAGGCCAAGCGCCTTCTTGACGGCGGGCAGGGCGTCGGCGCTGCCATCCTTGGTCTTGACGTTGGCGAGCCAGGGCTCGACCGCAGCCGGATTGGCCTTCAGCCATGCGGTGGCGGCAGCTTCGCCCTCAAGCCCGTCATTCAGGATTTTGCCCATGATCTCGTTTTCCATGGGCAGGGAAAATTGCAGGTTCTTGAGGAAGGCGCCGACATTGGGGCATTCCTCGACATAACCCTTGCGAACATTGGTGTAGATCGTCGCACCACCGAAGTTGGGACCGAAGACCTCATCGCCGCCCGTCAGGTAGGTGAGCTTGAAATTCGCATTCATCGGATGCGGTTCCCAGCCGAGGAAAACGATCGGCTCGCCGGATTTTTCCGCGCGGGCGACCTGCGACAGCATCCCCTGCTCGGAGGATTCGACGACTTCGAACGCCTTCAATCCGAATGTATCCTTCGCCACCATGTCGAGGATCAGGCGGTTGCCGTCATTACCGGGCTCGATGCCATAAATCTTGCCGCCAAGCGCGTCGCTGTGCGTGGCGATGTCCTTGAAATCCTTGATGCCGAGTTCGGCACCCTTGGCGTTGGTCGCCAGCGTATACTTGGCGCCGGTCAGGTTTTCCCGCAGCGTTTCGACCGATTTGTCTTCGCGGTAAGGCGCGATATCCCCTTCCATGGTCGGCATCCAGTTGCCGAGGAAGACATCTATGTCTTTGTTTTTTAGGGATGTATAGGTAACGGGAACAGAGAGAAGCTTGACGTCGGTTTCATAGCCGAGGCTTTTCAGTAGTACCGTGGCGGTGGCCGTTGTGGCAGTGATGTCGGTCCAGCCCACATCGGAAAACCGCACCGTGCCGCAGCTTGCCGGTTCGGCGGCACCGGCCGCGCTGAACGTCATGGAGGAGATTGCTGCGGCCAGAACCAGACAGCGACGTCTATTTGCAAACATTGTTTGCTCCCTTTTTTTCGTTCCCTTGCCATTATCAATATCTTCCGGCCACAATCAACTCGCGTGCATTTGCGTGCTTTGGCCCGCCCGTTTGCGACAAAAACGGCAAAAACGTCGGGATTCGAACCTGCAAATGGGAAAACGCAGACCGCAGAAATCTGTGTTTTTCGCGCCTGCGCACTTTTCAATCCACATCTTCCTCGTCAAAAGACGCCTGATGCGGCATCGGACCGGGCTTTGTGATCGCCTGGTGAAATCCGGCGCGCCGTTTCGTGAGGTTGCGAGGCGTCCGAAAGGCGCGAAGGCGCTCCGGGAGTGGATAATGGCAAAACTCTATTTCAATTATTCGACGATGAATGCCGGCAAATCGACCATGCTGCTGCAGGCGTCCTATAATTATCAGGAGCGCGGCATGCGCACGCTGATCTTCACGGCCGCGTTTGACGACCGCGGCGGCGTCGGCCGTGTCGCCTCGCGCATCGGTCTGTCCTCCGACGCCCTGACCTTCGATGAGAATACAGATTTGTTCGCTGAAGTATCGGCCCTGCATGTACAGGCGCCCGTCGCCTGCGTTTTCGTCGACGAGGCCAATTTCCTCTCAGAACACCATGTCTGGCAGCTTGCCGAGATTGTCGACCGGCTGGACATCCCGGTCATGACCTATGGTCTGCGCACGGATTTCCAGGGCAAGCTCTTCCCTGCCTCGAAAGAACTGCTTGCGATTGCCGACGAGCTTCGCGAAATCCGCACCATCTGCCATTGCGGCCGCAAGGCGACGATGGTGGCCCGCTTCGACAATGAAGGAAATGTCGTCACGGAAGGCGCGCAGATTGAGGTAGGCGGCAACGAAAAATATGTTTCCTTCTGCCGCCGCCACTGGGTGGAGGCGTTCAACGGCGGCTGAGCGGCTG
Source organism: Agrobacterium sp. CMT1 (assembly GCF_037203725.1). Classification (NCBI taxonomy): domain Bacteria; kingdom Pseudomonadati; phylum Pseudomonadota; class Alphaproteobacteria; order Hyphomicrobiales; family Rhizobiaceae; genus Agrobacterium; species Agrobacterium sp. CMT1. The sequence goes on along the minus strand of NZ_JBBCAR010000003.1, from coordinate 262,583 downwards.
CGTCCGGTTGCCGCATTTGATTTTTCGCAAAGATGACCGCCCGGCTCCTGCGCTAGAACGGCGGGGACATCCGCTTGGATGTGCTTTCTCTCAGGAGCAAAATTATGCAGAACAAAATTGCCGGATTTGCCAGCCTCGTCATTGCTGGACTTTTTGCCTTCCCCGCCCTGTCTGCCGAAATCGAAGTGAAGATGCTCAACAAGGGCAGCGATGGTCAGGCGATGGTCTTCGAGCCCGCAACCGTAAAGGCTGCCGTAGGTGACGTCATCACCTTCATTCCGGTGGACAAGGGCCATGACGCGGCAGCCGTGAAGGATATGATCCCCGAGGGGGTTTCCGAGTTCAAGGGCAAGATGAACGAGGCGGTGAAGCTGACGGTCGAGAAGGAAGGCGCCTACGTCGTCAAATGCACGCCGCATCTCGGCATGGGCATGGTCGCGCTCGTTGTCGTGGGCGACGCCGTGCCGGCCAACCTCGATGCCGTCAAGAGCGGCAAACTGCCGAAAAAGGCACGCGACCGGCTGAATGAGGAGATCGCCAGGCTCGGCCTCTGACTGTTTGCCCTCCGGCTCCGCGGCGGCCGTTACGTCGCAGTCCGTATGGAGAGCGATGGCGGCGGGCGCGGACCGCAGGTTGAGAAAAGTTTCGCAATCATGTTGTATCCCGGTTGACCGGGACATATCTGCAGGACAGTAAATGACCGGAGTCCGACCAGGCGCCGAAGGGCGCCCCACCGGATGGCGGTTTTATTCCGGCATCCAGCCCCACGGGCAGAGGAGACTATGACGACATGATAGACCGGATCACCGCCACGATTCAGGCAGCCTTCAGTGCCATCGGCAGGGCCGCCGGTCTTCTCGTCGCCTGGCTTTTATGGCCCTTCATGGCCGCCCATGGCTGGTACAGCGGCCGCAACTGGCTCATCAAGGGCCCGATCGCTCTGGTTCTCATCCTGCTTGCCGGCTTCTACGGATATTTCGTCTGGCAAACGCAGGTCTGGAGCAATTTCGATCCGGATTACATTTCCCGTTACAAGCTTGCTGAACGGACCGTGCCGCCCGGACAGGAACTGCCGGCCGCCTCCCCGACGTCGCCCGCTGGCGCAACCGGTGCAGCCGCCAACACATCCGCGCCGGTGTGCCAGCGCTCGGCCATCGTTGACGCTGCCGCCGATCTCACCGATTTCAACGTCAACCAGAATGCATGGATTTCCTCCATGCTGCTCTATCGCCTCGGTCTCTTCGGCATGGACTGGGATAGCACACCGTTTCTCGACAACAAGGCTTCATTCCAGCGCGGCGTGAACCAGGCCGTGCGCCGCACCTCGGTGGAGCTGGTGGATACGCTCGGGCGCGTGCGCGGGACATCGGGCATCAACAACAACCTCCAGGAAGCGCGTGGCAATATGCAGTTCAGCGAATATTCCTGGTATTTCGGTCTCGATCCTTTCGGCCCGAAGACGCCGACCCCCAGCTATTACCGCGCCGCGATCCGCAGCTTCCAGGCCTTCAATGGCGAGCTCGTCGCCTGCAAGGCCGTCTTCGACACCCGCGCCGACAACCTGATCCAGTTCATCGACCGCATTGCCGGCGATATCGGCTCGACATCGGCCATCCTGCGTGAGCGTTCGGAAAACTATAATGGCGGTTGGTTCGATACCCGCGCCGACGACCGTTTCTGGTTCGCCTATGGCCAGCTCTACGGTTATTATGGCGTACTTTCCGCAGCCGGATCCGACTTCGCGCAGGTCATCCGCGAACGCAACCTCACGAACCTGTGGAACGACACGCTCCTGCAGACCCGCGCAGCCTTGCGCATCCAGCCGGCGATCATCTCCAATGGTGAGGAGAGCGGCTGGATCATGCCGTCGCACCTGGCAACCATGGGATTTTACGTTTTGCGGGTTCGCTCCAATCTCGTCGAGCTTCGCTCGGTTCTCGACCGATAAGGCGCAGGTTTCCCCGAAGGGCGGGACCGATCAGACGATCAGGCCAAGGCGTATGGTCTTGGCCACCAGCTGGGTGCGGTTCACGCAGTCGAGCTTGCGGATGGCGTTGTTCATATAGGCGTTGACGGTATGTTCCGAGATGGAGAGAAGCTCGGCAATCTCCACCGAGGTCTTCCCCTGCGCCGTCCAGCGCACCACGTCGAGTTCCCGCTTCGTCAGCGGTGAAGGCCCTCTGGAGCCGGTGCGGCAAAGCCGGTCATAGACCTCCAGCGCATGTAGCGCGATCATGCCCAGCTCGTTCAGCGCGGCCTGTTGCAGGTTATCGCGATCGCCTGCGAAATTCATCAGATACCGATTGCCGTTCATGCCGTGTACCGGGACCATGAGACCCGAAGTAATGCCCATGCTGCGCACGGAGGATACGGCATCCTGAAGCGTTTCACACGCAATGTCCGGGTCCTGCAACGACCAATATTGCGGCATCATCGATGATGCGCCGCGCCTGATGACGGGAAAATCCCCGAGCGCACCGTCGCTGGTCATCGCATTCACGACCCAGATTGGCAGGCTGCTTTCAATGACCGTCGGCAAGCCATAGGCATTTTGGCCGCCGGGCAGGAGCAGCAGGGTCACATAGGCGTAACCGAAAGCGTGCATCACTTCCTGCAGCGCCTCCAGCCATTGGGACTTGTCGGCAGCAGCCGACAGATCATCGCATAGCCTCGCCTGACGCTCCGTCTTCACCATTCACGCCCCTTCTCCGCGCCGGGTCTTGACGCCAGGAGCGAAAAAATGCGTGGCCATGACGGGGTTGCGACCTTCATATCGTCTGGATTACCCTGCTAAAGCACCGGCTTTTCGGCCTTGTCCTTCGGCTTGGCCATCAGTTTCTCCAGGAAACCAAGCATGACCGCCGAGGCGACAAAAGCCAGATGGATGATCGTGAACCACATCAGCTTGCTGTCCGAGTACTGATTGGCATTGAGAAAGATTTGCAGCAGGTGAATGGACGAAATGGCCACGATTGACGACGCGACCTTGATTTTCAGGCTTCCGGCATCAAGCTTGCCCAGAAACGAAACCTCCGCATCGGCATCGTCGAAACGGCTGACAAAGTTCTCGTAACCGGAAATCATCACCATGACGATCAGGCTGGCGACGAGTGCCGCATCGATCAGGCCCAGCATGGCAAGGATCATGTCGGCTTCGTCGTAGGTAAAAACGTTCTTCGCAACTTTCAGAAACTTGAGCGCGAAAGAAAAAGCGTAGACAGCCAGCGCCGCGACCAGGCCGAGATAAAAAACGACCAGCAGCCAGCGGCTGGAGAGAATGATCCGCTCGACGAGCAGTTCAAGAGACTTCATTTCCGTATCCGATTATTTAACTGTTATTTTCGGGTATGCTTTCTTTCGCCAAGTAAACTGGCCGCGAAGATCGTAGCAAGCATCAATGTCGGCACTTTGACCGCATCGTGGCGTTTTCGCCCTGACCCATCTTTTTTGGCCGCGGCCCGCAAACGTAATATTTTTGCAACATAGCGCCCCGCTTTAAAACATGATGCAAAAAGTCATATATAATATGTTGACAGTTATCGTCATGTTTTTTAGTCCTCGCTTATCGGCTCGCCCGTAACCAATCAGAACATATCCAGCCGCGCCTGAGCGCGGCGCGTTTTTGCGCGCCGTAGCTCCTGTGCGCGCATATTCGGGGGTAATCAATGTCCATCTCACGCACGCATTCCGCGCTGCTTCTCTGCACCGCCATGTCTCTTCTGCCCCTGACCGGCCACGCACAGGCACAGGATGCCGCTTCCGGTACCAATGGCACCACCACGCTCGAAAAAATCGTCGTCAAGGGCAAGCGCGTCAAAAGCGCCAATGCCGTAGCCGACACCCCGCTGGCGAGCCAGACGACTGCGGAAGACATCCGCAAGAAGGACATCGGCAGCATCAAGGACCTCGGCAACAGCACGGAACCGGGTGTCGATTACGTCGACGCCAAACCCGGCCGGCCCGGCGGCCTGTTCATTCGCGGCCTCGGTGGCGCACGCGTCGTCACCTTGATCGACAATATTCCCGTTCCCTTCTTCGAAAACTTCGCCCGGCAGGGTCAGGCCACCACCACATTGAGCAATACGAATTCGAGCTTTGATTTCTCATCGCTTTCGACCGTTGATGTGGTGCGTGGCGCCGATTCCAGCCGCATCGGCTCCGGTGCTCTCGGCGGCGCGCTGGTGCTGCGCACGCTCGAGCCGGAGGACCTGATCGGTGAAGGCAGGGACTGGGGCGGTGTCGCCAAGACCACCTATGACAGCGAGGACAGAAGCGTGGGCGGATCGCTCGCCGTCGCCAGGAAGATCGAGAACACCTCGGTCCTTTTCCAGGGTTCCTACAAACGCGGCAATGAAACGGACAACAAGGGTACGGCAGACATCTACGGCACGCGTCGCACCAAGCCCAACCCCGCCGACACCTATGAAAGCAACCTGATGTTCAAGATCCGCCAGGATCTGGAAGGTGGCCACCGCATAGGACTTACTGCCGAACGGTATTCGCTGAGAGACCGCAGCGACATGAAAACCCTTCAGGGTGTCAGCGTATCGGGCTCGACCTATCGCATCGGTGATTACCGCGGTTACGAGGACACTGAGCGCGACCGCGTCTCGCTTGATTATGAATACGAGGCGCCCTCGACTGACGGCATGATCGATGCCGCCAATCTGTCGCTCTACTGGACGCGCCTCTCCAAGGAATCCGGCGCCGGCGACCGGCTGACCAATAATTCCCTCTATATTCGCGAAGACAGCATGCGCAACAGCGCCTTCGGTATCGTCGGCGGCCTGGAATCCGGGTTCGAGCTTAGCGGCGTGCAGCACACCGTCCGTTTCGGCGGCAACGCCATGACCACAGATTTCAGCCAGGAGCTTTTCGCCAATACGGCCGGTTCGACCTCATCGTCGCAATCGGACATGCCTGACGTGAGCGGCAAGAGCCTCGGCCTCTATCTCGATGACGAAATCGCCTTCGGCAACGGCTTCCGACTGACCCCCGGCCTGCGCTTCGATTCCTACGATTACGATCCCGATGGCTCCGTTTCCAGCAACAGCGGCTACCGAACATTCGGCCTGCCGAGCGGCAATAGCGGCTCGCGCTTCTCGCCGAAGCTTCTTGCCACCTATGATGTCACGCCCGAACTACAGCTTTTCGCACAATGGTCGATGGCCTATCGTGCCCCCACGATCAACGAACTGTATCTGAACTTCTCCAACGTTAGCTCCGGTTACGCTGTTGTCGGCAACTCCGCCCTCAATCCCGAGACCAGCAACGGTTTCGAGATCGGTGCGAACTACGCCTCCGGCGACCTGACGGGAAGCCTGACGCTGTTCCACAACAAGTACAAGAACTTCATCGAACAATATACGACCTCGACAACGCTCTTCCCCGGCTTCGGCGGCAGGGGCAACGGATCGCTGTTTACCTATCGCAACCGCAACAACGTCGAAATCTCCGGTGTGGAGGCCAAGGTCCGCAAGGATCTGGCAAACGGCTTCTTCGCCCACGCCTCGCTCGCCTACGCCTATGGCAAGGACACCGACACCAACGAGTTCATCCGCACGGTGGCACCGTTCAAGTCCGTCCTCGGCGTCGGCTATGCGCAGGATGTCTGGGGCACGGAACTGACGGGCGTTTTTTCCGCCGGCATGCGTGACGACAGGGTGGCCAACACTTTCGACGCCCCCGGTTACGGCGTCTTCAACCTGACCGGTTGGTGGGAACCCGAGCAGACCAAGGGCCTGCGCATCCAGGCCGGCATCTACAACCTGTTCGACAGGAAATACTGGAATGCCGTCGGCGTCCGCGACGTGAACCCGAATTCGGTCAGCACGGTCAATCAGCCGGTCGACTTCTACACGGAAGCAGGCCGCACCTTCAAAATCTCCCTGACCCAGAAGTTCTAAATCCGGGGCGGAAGCATCAACTCCAGTCGGGCGGCCTTTCGGGTCGCCCCTTTTTGTCAGCGGCAATAGAGATAGCCGCCTTTTCGCTCCAGCACGTCGAGATGCAGGTGATCCTGATGGGTAGCATCGCTGCCGGGCGAAAGGACCGTGCGGAAAAACAGGCAGGCGGCAGCGGTAATCGTGCGCTGAAAAGCACCCTCCGGCGTCCCGTCCTCACCGCGCGGCTTCATCACCAGCGGCTCGCCCTTATCGAAGGAAATGGTGGAAATATCCACGGCATTGCCCTTGGCATGTTCGGAAATCTTGCCGTTTTCCGCGCTGTTGCGGTTGCGGCAAATGTAGGTCGAAGCGTTGGCGATCGCCGTCACCTTTCTGTCCGGGAAAGCGAGAGCCGTCGCCGGCACCATCATCTCCTTGGTCCAGCGTGAAAGCGCAAGCGCGGTTTCACAGCGCATGGTTCCAGATGGCTCAAGCTTGATGCCAGGCAGAACCACGGAAAGCTCGACAGGCGCGTCGATGCCGCACCCCTGTTCCGTATCGCGGATCGGCTCAAGAGGTTTGAACTCGGCGCCAATCTCCTTCAACGAGGCAAGACATGCCTGGAGTGCGGCCGGGTCCTCCGGCTTCACCGGCTCCGGTGGCTTCTCGTCAGGTTTCGCCGTTTCGACAGTCGGTTTCTTCTGCTCCACGCCATCCTTGTCCTCGCCTTCCTTCTTGGCGTCATCGGAACCCTTGTCTGCGGGTGTCTTTTCACCATCGGATTGCTGGTTTCCGGAAGCATCGGGTTTCGCGACCGGCTTCTCCTCGGGCTGCGGCTTGGGAACAGGTTTGGGTGGTTCCGCCGGCCTTTGCGGCGTCTCGTCGGATGGCTTTTCCGAGGGGGTGGAGGACTGCCCCTCACCCGGTTTCGGCTGCGGCACCGACACCTGCGCCGGCGGTTCTGAGGCAGAAATCAGTGCGAGGGTGGTTACCAGAAGACACAGGCGATGAAGCATTTTACGGGGCACTCCTGACCGTTTCGGCAGGGGTGCAACGCCGCGGCGGCCCGTAAGGTTCATTCCCTTGCCGAAATCCGCTTGCCAAGGCGGATCGTGCACGCTAACAATTTTCGCATGAACATCGTGTCTAAGAACATTGCTAACTGGTGGTGGAGCAGCTTTACGCGGCCTTGACCAGTCATGTCTTCAGACAAAGTCCAAGCCGCCCGAATTTTCAGGCGGCTTTTTTGTTATCTTGCCGCCTGTCATCGGGCCTGAACAACGGGAAGTGCGAAAGAAATGGTAACGATCATTCAGGATGACGGAGCGGAAACCTACGAGACGAAAGGCGGCATCAAGGTCAGCCGAAAGCGCCGGCCTGCCGATTATGCGAACGCCATCGACAATTATGTCGAAAAGCTCGATTCCCATCGCGGCGCGGTTTTCTCGTCCAACTATGAATATCCCGGCCGCTACACGCGCTGGGACACGGCCATCATCGACCCGCCGCTCGGAATTTCCTGTTTTGGCCGCAAGGTGTGGATTGAGGCCTATAATGGCCGCGGCGAAGTACTGCTTTCCTTCATCACCGAAAAGCTGAAGGCGACGCCCGATCTCACGCTCGGCGCTTCCACCACGCGTCGTCTTGATCTTACCGTCAACGAACCGGACCGCGTCTTCACCGAAGAAGAACGCTCAAAAATCCCGACCGTCTTCACTGCGCTGCGCGCCATAGTCGACCTCTTCTATTCGAACGCGGATTCGGCAATCGGCCTGTTCGGCGCCTTTGGTTACGACCTCGCTTTCCAGTTCGACGCCATCAAACTGTCGCTGGCGCGCCCGGAAGACCAGCGCGACATGGTGTTGTTCCTACCCGATGAAATCCTGGTCGTTGATCACTATTCCGCCAAGGCCTGGATCGACCGTTACGACTTCGAAAAGGGCGGCGTGACGACGGACGGCAAGTCCTCCGACATAGCACCCGATCCCTTCAAGACAACCGATACGATCCCGCCCAAGGGCGATCACCGTCCCGGCGAATATTCCGAACTTGTCGTGAAGGCCAAGGAAAGCTTCCGCCGCGGCGATCTGTTCGAGGTCGTCCCCGGCCAGAAATTCATGGAACGCTGCGAAAGCAACCCGTCGGCGATTTCGCGCCGCCTGAAGGCGATCAACCCGTCCCCCTACTCCTTCTTCATCAACCTCGGCCATCAGGAATATCTGGTCGGCGCCTCGCCGGAAATGTTCGTGCGCGTCTCCGGCCGCCGCATCGAGACCTGCCCGATCTCAGGCACCATCAAGCGCGGCGATGATCCGATTGCCGACAGCGAACAGATCCTGAAACTGCTCAACTCGAAGAAGGATGAGTCCGAACTGACCATGTGTTCGGATGTGGACCGCAACGACAAGAGCCGCGTCTGCGAACCCGGTTCGGTCAAGGTCATTGGCCGCCGCCAGATCGAGATGTATTCGCGCCTCATCCACACGGTGGACCACATTGAAGGCCGCCTTCGGGACGATATGGACGCCTTTGATGGCTTCCTCAGCCACGCCTGGGCCGTGACCGTCACCGGCGCACCGAAGCTCTGGGCCATGCGCTTCATCGAAGGCCATGAAAAGAGCCCGCGCGCCTGGTATGGTGGTGCGATCGGCATGGTCGGTTTCAATGGCGACATGAATACAGGCCTCACTCTGCGTACCATCCGGATCAAGGACGGTATTGCCGAGGTGCGTGCGGGTGCGACCCTGCTCAACGATTCCAATCCGCAGGAAGAAGAAGCCGAAACCGAACTCAAGGCGTCCGCCATGATATCAGCCATTCGCGACGCGAAAGCCACCAACGCCGCTTCCACCAAGCGCGATGCGGCCAAGGTCGGTACTGGCGTGAAGATCCTGCTTGTCGATCACGAAGACAGCTTTGTCCACACGCTGGCGAATTATTTCCGCCAGACCGGTGCGACCGTCTCCACCGTCAGATCGCCGGTCGCAGCCGACGTATTCGATCGCTTCCAGCCCGATCTCGTCGTGCTTTCCCCCGGACCGGGCAGCCCGACGGACTTCGACTGCAAGGCGACGATCAAGGCGGCCCGCGCCCGCGAATTGCCGGTCTTCGGCGTCTGCCTCGGCCTTCAGGCTCTGGCGGAAGCCTATGGCGGCGAGCTTCGCCAGCTTGCGGTGCCGATGCATGGCAAACCCTCGCGCATCCGCGTGCTGGAACCGGGCCTCGTCTTCTCCGGTCTCGGCAAGGAAGTGACCGTTGGCCGTTACCACTCGATCTTTGCCGACCCCTCCACCCTGCCGCGTGATTTCATCATCACGGCCGAAAGCGAGGACGGCACGATTATGGGCATCGAACATGCCAAGGAACCCGTGGCTGCCGTTCAGTTCCACCCGGAATCGATCATGACGCTTGGCCAAGACGCCGGCATGCGCATGATCGAGAACGTGGTGGTGCATCTCACCCGCAAGGCGAAGACGAAAGCCGCGTGATGGCTGCCGCCGATACCACCAACATCGAGCCGATACGGGCGGAGCACGTTGAGAGCTTTCACCGTGCGCTCGATGCGGTATCGCGCGAGCGGAAATATCTGAGCTTCCTGGAGGCGCCGCCGCTCGATGCGGTGCGCGCCTTCGTTCTCGACATGATCGAGAACAACCATCCGCAATTCGTTGCAGTTTCGGATGGCGAAGTGGCGGGCTGGTGCGACATTCGCCGCCAGGACAGAGTAACCCGCGCCCATTGCGGCACACTCGGCATTGGTATCCTACCAGCCTACCGTGACAAGGGACTTGGCGCGCAGCTGATGCGGCGAGCGCTCGATTCCGCCCGTCAATGCGGGCTGCATCGTGTCGAGCTGAGCGTGCATGCGGACAACGCCAGAGCCATAGCGCTGTACGAAAAAATCGGCTTTGTGCATGAGGGCCGGGCCCGCGATGCCGTTCTGATCGACGGGCGCTATATCGACAGCCTGAACATGGCGATCATCCTCGGCAACTAACCCCTCGGCAGCGCAGCGGAAATACAAAGCGCGAATTTCTTCAGCAGCTGCAGGTCGAAATGTCCCTCCCGACGCAGCATCCAGGTCAGCGCGTCATTCGCCGTCCATGGCTTCTTGTAGGGTCTGACCGAAGTCACGGCGTCGTAAACGTCGCAGATGGCCGCGATACGCGCGTAAAGGCTGATCTCGCTGCCGGCACGCCCGCTGGGATAACCGCCGCCGTCAATTCGCTCATGATGATTGAAGCAGACATCAAGCACCATCTCAGGCATCTGCTCGTTTCGCGACAATATTTCCCGCCCGAATGCCGGGTGGAGATTGATGATTTTGCGTTCGTCGGTGCTCAACCCATCCGCCTTGTTGAGAATGGACGAGGGGATTTCCACCTTGCCAATATCATGCAGCAGGCCACTGACGCCGAGCAGATCGACCGTTCCGCGGTCGAGCCCGAGATAATTACCGAAGAGGATCATCAGCCCGCTGACGGAAACCGAGTGCACAAAAGTCGTTTCATCTTTCGATTTCAGGCGGGTGACCCCGATGAAGATCGCCGGGTTCGACTGTACGGCATCGGAAATCTTGCCCGCCGCCGCCGCCATGCCCTTCAGCGACACAAGGCCGCCGGCTTCTGCGGAAGCAAAGGTCTCGGAAATAGTGCCTGCGGCTGATCGGACCGCATGGGTTACGGCGGCAATGGTTTCCGGGCAATTGTCCGGCGCCAGCGAAACCGCAGCCGAACGCCTGCCGCCTTCGGTATCGTATCCCCTGGCCGTGTTGATGATGATGCTTTCAGCGCCGCTTGATTTCAATTGCCGCATCAATTCCTCCTGCCGCAAAAGAAAGCGGTGCCGCTTTAAAAATCCCTGATTCGAAAGCGTTCCTTCGACCGCTTCGATAAACATGCCAAGTGTCAGTTGCTGGGTGGAAATTCGTTTGAGCATCAGACGCTTTTATTTTCCTTCCCGGGAATATAACCTAAAACCGCAATTCGTAAAAATGCCGGCGTACAACCGGATGAACTATAAAGGTGAAGTCAAGCCTTCCCAATCCCGCCTAAACTTGAACCTTGAAGATTAGATACCACAAATATGAAAATTTTTTACTCTCGATATATTTAAAACTCAAAGAATCAATTCGAATAGATCCAGAAACAACCCTCGAATGTAAATAATGAAGATTCTCGCATACGACGTAAATCAGGAGCCGAAGAAAGCCGCATGAATTCCAGACTTGAAAAGCGCATCGACCAGGGTACGGGCCGTGAACCGGCAGACATGGTTCTCAAGAACGGCCGCTTCTTCGATCTCGTCACCGGAGAACTCGTTGCCTCGGATATCGCCATTTGTGGCGATACGATCGTGGGAACCGGTGAAAGCTATGAGGGTTACCGGGAAATCGATATTTCCGGCAAAATCGTCGTCCCCGGTTTCATCGATACGCATCTCCATATCGAATCGTCGCTGGTGACACCGCATGAGTTCGATCGCTGCGTTTTGCCGTATGGCGTCACCACCGCCATTTGCGATCCTCATGAAATTGCCAATGTGCTCGGGGTGGAGGGGCTTCAGTTCTTCCTCGACAGCGCCATGGAAACCATCATGGACATCCGCGTGCAGCTTTCCTCCTGCGTGCCCGCCACTCACCTGGAAACCGCTGGCGCCGACCTGCCGATTGAAAAGCTGCTGCCGTTCCGGAACCACCCGAAGGTCATCGGCCTTGCTGAATTCATGAATTTCCCCGGTGTCATCCACAAGGACCCGGTGTGCATGGCGAAGCTGGAGGCTTTTCAGGGTCAGCATATCGACGGGCACGCACCGCTTCTTTCCGGAACAGCGCTGAACGGTTATCTCGCTGCCGGCATCCGCACCGAGCATGAATGCACGAGTGCAACGGAAGCGCTGGAGAAAATCCGCAAGGGCATGCACATTCTGGTGCGCGAAGGCTCGGTCTCGAAAGACCTGCATGCCCTGATGCCCATCATAACCGAGCGGCTGTCGCCCTATCTGGCGCTCTGCACCGATGACCGCAACCCGCTCGACATCGCCGAACAGGGCCATCTCGACTACATGATCCGCACCGCGATCGCCAGCGGCGTGGAACCGCTCGCCATCTATCGCGCCGCCTCTATTTCCGCCGCCAAAGCCTTTGGCCTGCGCGATCGCGGCCTGGTCGCGCCGGGCTGGCGCGCCGATCTCGTGGTGATCGACAGCCTGGAAAGCTGCAAAGCCAGCATGGTTCTTTCCGGCGGCCGGATCGTCAACGATGCGCTCTTTGCCACGCGCAAACCGGTCGCACCGGTCGGTCTCGACAGCGTCAAGGCAAGACCCGTGCTCGCCTCGCATTTTGGCGTGCCGGTCACGGAAGGCGAAAGCCCTGTCATGGGCGTGCTTCCCGGCAAGATCATTACCGAGCACCGTCGCTACAGACTGCCGACGGACGGCAACCAGACCACCGTCGATCTCGAAAACGATATCATCAAGGTCGCCGTCATCGAACGCCACGGCATGAACGGCAACCATGCCAATGGTTTCGTTCAAGGTTTCGGCCTGAAAAAGGGCGCCATCGCCTCCACCGTCGGTCATGACAGCCATAATATCTGCGTTGTCGGGGTGAGCGAAGACGACATGGCGCTGGCCGCTAACCGGCTGGGCGAAATCAAGGGCGGTTTTGTCGTGGTGGAAGACGGCAGGGTGACAGGCGAAATCGCTTTGCCCGTCGCCGGGCTGATGAGCCTTGAACCCTACGAGACCGTTCGCGATACGCTGCACACCCTGAGAAAAGCAGCCTATGCGCTGGGCACCACGCTGGAAGAACCCTTCCTCCAGGTCGCCTTCCTGCCCCTGCCCGTCATCCCCCATCTCAAGATTTCCGACATGGGCATGGTGGATGTGGACCGGTTTGCGCTGATCTGATGGTGGCTTGGCGACTAGCGGCAGCGAAGAACGCTTCGCCTCCGTTTTTGAGGCCGCTGGCGCGGCCTCATGCCTTCGTCTCCGCAGGCCAGGTGACATAATAATATTTGCCCGCGACCCTGCCGAAATAGGCATTTTTTCCCGTCGCCTTTTCGACATAACTCCCGTTTCCGTCCTTGGAAAGCGCACCGTCTTCGCTGCGCTTCAGTTGAGTATTGAGAAAGTCGACCCAGTTGGTCTTGGCGGTATCGGTAGCTGTGGTCGGCGTTGCTTTTTTCTGGTTGGGATCCCACGCATTGATCGTTTTACCCTGAGTGGGATTGGTAACCTGCAGGGCCCCGCGCTCGAGAGCGCCTACCATTGCCCGGGCGCGCAGATATTGCGCCGGATCGTCGCCAGCCAACGAGAGCTTCGCTTTCAGATTCCGCATGAAAGCGGGCGACGCGATATAGTCGGACGAAGAGGTTTTTGCCGCTGGCGTCGATGAGGATGTGCGGGCCGCCGATTTCCCGGCAGGAAATACATCCCGGATGGACGGAAGGGCAGCCTTGGCTTTGCCGCCTGAGGATCTAGTATTACCGCTGTTGGGCTGATTGAAATTCTTGATTGAAACGGACATGACAATTCCTGCTTCACTAACGAGTGGTGATGGAAATATGCAGGACACGATGTTTGACGCCAAAAGCTTGCCCAAGACTTGCAGTACAGCCGAAATAAATGCGAAACCATTATTTATGCGGAGGAAAAACGACAATATAAACATTCTAAATTATGAATATACTTAAATAGCTTCGTTACGACGTTAAGACAAAGCCATGACGTAACATGCGGCGGTGGCAACCCGCCCCGCAGCCAGAGACTCTTCGCGGATCAGCACAGGCAGCTTATCGCCTCGGGATCAGCGACCTGCGAAAATAAACGACGCGCTCCGTTTCCTCAAATCCCAGGGCCGCATGCATGCGATGGGAGCTGAGATTGGCGATATCGGCATCGGAGGCAAGTTCGCTGACGCCTTGGTCGATGGCCCATCGGGTCACCTGCTCCACCAGAAGGGCGGCGACGCCCTGCCTGCGAAACGCCTCCTCCACGTAAATTCCCTCAAGAAACGCCACGGGTGACGTATCGCAGCCGTTGACGTAATCCCGCCGCAGGCTGACCTCGGCAAAACCAATGGCCGATCCGTCAAGATCGTGAACGATAAATCCAGCCCCGGTTTCGCAAACGTCCTGCAGCTCAGCCCGATGGTCTTCAGGCGCCGTATCGGGCCAGAGACGGTGTCGCAGAAGGCACCAGTCGTCCGGATAGTCGCCAGCATTTCGGACGTCGAAAGTCCCGCTCATTCAACGCTCCCGCAAAACACGTCCAGCCCCTCAAGCTTGACGATGCCGCCATCAAACAGCGGCTCGAAACCCGGCATCGGCAGGATTGTCGTCACGTTCATGCCCCTGGGGATGGGAAACTCCACCGGCTTGCGCGTCAGGTTGAAAACGAAAAGCAGCGTATGCTCGCCCCTGTGACGCGTGAAGGCTAGCACGTCGAGATTGGTTTTCAGGAACGTCATGTCCCCGTCACGCAGCGCGCCATGGCTTTTCCGAAACGACAGAACCGCCCGGTAATGGTTCAGGATCGAGTCCGGCCTGCGCTCCTGCGCATCCGCGGCGTGCATGGCATGCGCATAGGGCACCGGCAGCCACGGTTTGTCAGCGGTTGAAAAGCCGGAATTCTGCTTGCCTGTTTCCCACACCATCGGCGTGCGGCATCCATCGCGCCCCTTGAAGGCTGGCCAAAAGCGGATGCCATAGGGGTCACGCAAATCAGCGAAAGCCAGCTCAGCCTCCGTCAAGCCAAGTTCCTCGCCCTGATAGAGGCAAATGGACCCGCGCAGGCTGGCGAGAACGCAGATGGCAAGCTTTGCAACCCGCGTCTGTTCTTCGGCGCCTTCCGAAAACCGGCTGAGATGGCGCACCACGTCATGGTTGGAAAAGGCCCAGCAGACCCACCCGTCCGTCACCACCTTGCCGAAAGTCTCGACCGACCCGCGGATGTGTTTGGCGGTGAAATCCGGCCCCAGAAGGTCGAAGGTGTAGCACATGTTGAGCTTGTCGTTGCCGGATGTGTAGGCAGCAACGGTCTTCAACGACCGCGCGCCGTCACCCACTTCACCCACGGTGGCGCGGCCCTCATACTCATCGAGCAATGCGCGAAAGCGCTTCAGGAATCCGATATTTTCCGGCCGGGTCTTGTCATAAAGATGGTCCTGCATGCCGTAGGGGTTGACGTCCGAAGCGTCGAGCCCGAAGCTTTCCTCGTCGAACAGCGGCGGGTTGTCACGCAGGAGCTTGTCGTGGAAATAGTGATTGACGGTATCGAGCCGGAAACCGTCCACGCCGCGATCCAGCCAGAAGCGTACCGTTTCCAGCAGCGCATCCTGAACCTCGGGATTGTGGAAGTTCAGGTCCGGTTGCGACGTCAGGAAGCTGTGCATGTAATATTGCTTGCGCACGCCATCCCACTCCCAGGCCGGCCCGCCAAAAACTGAAAGCCAGTTCGTCGGTGCCGTGCCGTCCGGTTTGGGATTGGCCCACACATACCAGTCAGCCTTGCTGTTCGTCCGGCTCGCCCGGCTGTCCACGAACCATGGATGCTGGTCCGACGTGTGCGAGATGACCTGGTCGATGATGACCTTCAAGCCGAGACGATGCGCCTCGGCCATCAGCGCATCGAAATCAGTGAGCGTGCCGAACAGCGGATCGACATTGCAATAATCCGAGACGTCATAGCCCATATCCGCCATGGGCGAGGTGAAGAAGGGCGAAAGCCAGATTGCGTCGACACCGAGCGAGGCGATGTATGGCAAGCGCTTGGTCACGCCGGCGAGATCACCATAGCCGTCGCCTGTCGTGTCCTGAAACGAACGCGGATAGACCTGATAGATCACCGCTCCCTTCCACCAGTCCGATTGCGCTTGGGGTTTGTGGACCGGGGCATGGGATAACGTCATCGGCAATCTCCTGATCGTGTCTGACGGAGAGAATATAAAGCCGCCGCCTCCGCGTAAACCTTAACTTCGCACCTGCACAAACGGCCAAAACCACCTTGTCAGCAGCGCGCACTCGTCGTAAGCCGCATGGCTGGAAAAAACGGGAGGATGACGGCGTGGGCGGACGATTTCTGTCGATTGGCGAATGTATGGTGGAACTGTCGCAGGCCGGCAACGGGCTGCTGCGTAAGGGTTTTGCCGGCGACACCTTCAATACCGCCTGGTATGCGCGCGCCTGCCTGCCGGAGGAGTGGTCCGTCGATTATTTCACCGCACTCGGCGACGATCCGCTTTCGGAAGACATGCTGGCATTCATTGCGGAAGCCGGCATCGGCACGGAAAAAATCCGCCGCATCAAGGGCGGCACGCCCGGTCTTTACCTGATCAACCTGAAAGACGGCGAACGTACCTTCAGCTACTGGCGCAATGCCGCGGCGGCAAGACAGCTCGCTGCGGACGCGGACCACCTGCGCAAAACGGTCGAAAACGCCGACGTCGTCTATTTCTCCGGCATTACGCTCGCCATCCTCGCCTCCGCCCATGATGTCGATACATTCCTTGCGGAACTGCGCCGCGCCAGGGCGGCCGGTAAGCTCGTGGTCTTCGATCCCAACATCCGCCCGCGCCTCTGGGCGGACAAGGACATCATGCTGGAGACGATCTCCAATGGCGCCCGCGCCGCGACGCTTGTCATGCCGAGCTTCGACGACGAGGCGAGCCATTTCGGCGATACCTCCGTGGAAGTGACCATTGCCCGTTACCGTTCGCTCGGTGTTGAAAACATCGTTGTGAAGGACGGCGCCAAAGGCGCAACACTCCATTTCGGCGGCAGCCGCAGCCACGCCCCGGCGATGAAGGCCGTTGAGGTGGTTGACACGACGAGCGCCGGCGACAGTTTCAACGGCGCCTTCCTCGCCCGTTATGTGACCGGAAGCTCTCCGGAAGAAGCGGCCACTTTCGCCGCAAGGGCGGCGGCAACCGTGATTGGCCACCACGGCGCGCTGATCAGCCCCGAATTGCTCCCTCTCGTCGGATAGCCGCCACGCCCGGCCAGCAAACAAGGTTTTGCAGCCGTCACAGACCCTGACATGATCCTGTAACACGCGCGCCGCATATACGGGCGGAAGCCGGGCAATGGGGATTCGCCCGTGCGCAGATGAGCAGGATCGGTGTTCATGACGAGAATCACGATTGTCACAGATGCCTGGCACCCGCAGGTCAACGGCGTGGTTCGCTCGATCGAAAACACCAATACCGAACTCGCGCGGCTCGGCGTCGATGTGCGCATGGTGACGCCGCAGAGTTTTTACAGCATCCCCTGCCCCACCTATCCGGAAATCCGCCTTTCGGTCGCCAGCTATCGCCGCGTGGCGGCGGAGATCGAAAAAAGCCAGCCCTCCTTCGTGCATATTGCCACAGAAGGGCCGCTGGGTTTCATGGCGCGGCGCTGGTGCGTCAAGAACCGCATGCGTTTTTCAACCAGCTATCACACCCGCTTCCCCGAATATGTGGCGGCGCGCTTTCCCGTGCCGGAAAGCTGGCTTTATGCCTTCGTGCGCTGGTTCCACAATGGCGGCAACACCTGCATGGTGGCGACGCCAAGCCTTGAGACAGAACTGGAGGCGCGCGGCGTGCGCAACCTCAAACGCTGGAGCCGCGGCATCGACGCCGAGCTTTTCCATCCCCGCCCGAAGGCAAAGCTGCCCTTCGACCTGCCAAGACCGATTTTCATGACCGTGGGACGTGTAGCGGTGGAGAAGAACCTGCCGGAATTCCTCGATCTCGACCTGCCGGGATCTAAGGTCGTCATCGGCGACGGCCCAGCCCGCCATGAATTGCAGGAAAAATACCCTGACGTCCTTTTCACCGGCGTCAAGACCGGCGAGGATCTTGCCGACGCCTATGCGCAGGCCGATGTCTTCGTTTTCCCGTCCAAGACAGACACCTTCGGCAACACCATTCTGGAAGCTCTGGCAAGCGGCGTGCCCGTGGCCGCCTTCCCCGTTACCGGACCAATCGACATCCTTGGCGGCAACCCGGCGGCCGGAGCGCTGGACGACAATCTTCGCGATGCCTGTCTTGCCGCGCTTCATTGTTCGCCCCAGGCGGCGCTGACGCTCTCCAGGAGCTACAGCTGGGAAAAGGCATCCAGGCAATTCCTCGACAATGTCATTCATGCCGCTGGCAAATCGCTGCCGCTGCTCTCCCGCTCCCAACTTGCATGAGTCGATCCCCGAGATTTTCTTCAGGGATAGTGGACGAAACCGATCGGGAATGTCACAAGGCGACCAGGACGCGACTGCCGTTATCTTTAGAACGGGGTCGGGCTGCTGATTGACGTCAGGCGGCTGCCGCGAGATTACGCTGGCCGTCCTTTAGTCCGATAAACCGGTGCCTACCAGGCACCGACCAGAGATTCGCCCGTCAGTGGCACGGTCCGCGCCTTACCGTCCCGATCCGTTACCGACAGCGACGCGGCCATCTGCTTGGGCGACTTGCGGAACCAGTTGGCGGCGACGCTTGCCATATCGCCTATCATCGCGTGTTTGTGCCATTCGGCAAAGCGCTTGGCTGTTGCTTCCGGCTCCGAACGATAGAAGAAATCGCCGGATTGGCCGAGATCGTTGATGGATGCCGCCATGGCGGAGAGTGGCCGCTGGAACATTTTTGCCGGCACCGACAGCCCCCGGGCGCTATCGGCAAAAGCCGGCGCCATGAAATCGATCGCCCAGCCATCGGCATCGATCCAGCAGTGGAAATTCTCGCCCGCACCTGTCACGTAACCATCGTCGCGATGATCCGCGAACAGGAGCACCTTTCCGCCAAGATTATAGGCCGCAAGCCCGCCCTTCGGCACCGCTTTCACCTTGTAGTGCTGCTGCAGGATGAAGGCGCCGAAAGTGCTGAAATACATCGAGGCCGAAGCGGGATCGGCATTCTGGGCGAGGAGCAGGCTGTTGATGACGCGGTAGATCCGCTGATAGTCGGTCTGCTTGATCAGCATGATTTTTACTCTTCAAAACAAGGCGTTGGATGAGCGTCCGCCGCTTGTTTCTTCTCCCCGGCAGGGAGAAGTCCGCGGCAGCGGGATGAGGGGCTAGGCCAGCGATATACGGAGAGCTTGCCCCCTCATCTGACCCTTCGGGCCATCTTCTCCCCGGCAGGGAGAAGAAAATTGCCGCGACGTCTCACGCCAAAATCAACGTCTCTTCTTCGCCTTGCTCTCGAACGGATTGTCCGAGCCGCGATAATGTACGCGGATCGGCACGCCCGGCATGTCGAAATCCTTGCGCAGGCCATTGACGAGATAACGCGTATAGCTCTCCGGAATGGCTTCCGGCCGCGTGCAGGAAATCATGAAGGCGGGCGGGCGGGCCTTGACCTGCGTCATATATTTCAGCTTCAGGCGGCGGCCGGAGACGGCCGGCGGCGGGTGCTGCGTGGTCTGCGCGTCGAGCCAGCGGTTAAGCCTTGCGGTGGAGATGCGGCGGTTCCAGACCTTGTCGGTATCGATGATATTCTGCATCAGCCGGTCGAGGCCATACCCCGTCTGTCCGGAAATCGGCACGGCGCGAATACCGCGCGCCTGCGGCAGCAGACGCTCGGTCTTTTCACGCAGATCAGCCAGATAGGCCTGCGGGTCTTCGACGAGATCCCATTTGTTGAAGGCGAGCACGGCGGCGCGGCCTTCGCGGATGACGAGATCGACCAGCTGCAAATCCTGCTTTTCGAACGGAATGGTGCTGTCGAACACGATGACCACGGTTTCGGCGAAGCGGATGGAGCGCAGCGAATCCGCAACAGAGAGCTTTTCCAGCTTCTCCGTCACCTTGGCCTTGCGGCGCATGCCGGCCGTATCGAACATCTTGATGGTGCGGCCGCGCCAGTCCCATTCGACGGAAATACTGTCGCGGGTGATACCGGCTTCGGGGCCGGTCAAAAGGCGATCTTCGCCGAGGAAACGGTTGATCAGCGTCGACTTGCCCGCATTCGGCCGGCCGATGATCGCGACGCGCAGCGGCTTGGTCTCGTCATAGACGGGCTCTTCGTCTTCCTCGTCCTCGCTGCCGGGCTCGCTGCGTGGCAGAACGATATCCGTTTCCGCCTCGTCCACCTCAGGCGGGAAGGCGACGTCTTCGCCGATCGCCTCGACAATGGCGTCGCGCAGGTCGATCATTCCCTGGCCGTGTTCGGCCGAGATCGGGCAAGGATCGCCAAGACCGAGCGTGAAGGCATCGTAGAAACCGGCGTCGGAACCGCGCGCTTCGGATTTATTGGCCACCAGCACCACCGGCTTGCCGCGACGTCGCAGCATTTCCGCCAGCGTCTCGTCGGCCGGCGTCAGGCCTGCCTTTGCATCCACGACGAAGAGTGTCACGTCGGCATCGTCGATCGCCGCTTCCGTCTGGGCCCACATGCGGCCCTGAAGCGTTTCCGGCCCGGATTGCTCCAGACCGGCGGTATCGATGATGGTGAAACGCAGGTCGACGAGCTTTGCCTCGCCAGGCCGGCGGTCGCGGGTCACGCCGGGCGTATCATCCACCAGCGCCAGCTTCTTTCCGACGAGACGGTTGAAAAGCGTGGACTTGCCGACATTGGGGCGCCCGACTATGGCGACGGTGAAGCTCATTGATCCTGGTTCCTTAAAGCACGTCTGCCCAAAACGTTACCTGTTTTGGGCAAAGGACATGCGTAAAATAATGCGTTGGATCGCTTTGGCAATGCGAAGATTGTCGGCGCGATCTCGGGCGGGGCAGCGGCGTTAGGCAGCCTTGCCCGAAGCGGTGATGTTATCGAGCATGATCTGCGCGCGATTGGTGACGTTGCGCGGCGCCTGCGTGTCGCCGACGATCTGCTCGAACCATTGCTTGGCCTTGGCGAAATCGCCAGCCTTATAGGCGGCAAGACCGAGCGCCTCGCGGGCGGAAGCGCGCATGGTCTGGCCGTCAGTGCTGAGCGGTTCGGCAAGCGCAGCCACCTGATCATAGGTGCCATTATCGACCAGCAGCCAGGCGGCGCGAACCTTGGCGGCATCACGGAAGACCTGCGGCGCGGAATTATCGTTGCCGATCGCGGTGAAGGCGGCGATCGCACCGGCCGCATCGCCCTTCTGTGACAGCAGCGTTGCCGAACGGAACTTCGCAAGAACGGGATAGTTGCCGTGACCGGAGGTTTCGAGATCGGCGAAGGCCTTCAGCGCCTCATCCGTCTTGTTTTCGGAAGCGAGCGTCAGGGCCGCCAGGAACTGGTCGCCGGAATTGGAGGCACGGCTGGTGTTCCAGTATTCGTAGATGCCGGCACCGGCGGCACCGAGAACAACGAGGACGGCGGCACCCACGACCACGATACCGTAACGGCTCCAGAAACGCGACAGCTGCTCGGAGCGGATCTGCTCGTTCACTTCGCGGATAAAGGTATCATTCTCGTTTGCCATCAAATTCTCCGTTACCCGCGCGGAGATCGTGTCCCGATCCATCCGTCCGCGGACATACCAAGCCGCTTACCCGGATCGGCAAAAGTAAGGCCAACCGGGTCATGGTCGGCCTTCTAGCCTATTTTGCCTGATATGTAAGGGGGAAACGTCGATTTCCTACATGGCGATGGGCTGAACGCCGATCAACCATTCGTGCAGTTTCAGGATGAAAGCCCCCCACAGAACAATGCCGCCGACGACCGCCACCAGATCGTAGCGGCTTGAAACGAAGTCCCGGACCACTTTTTCACCTGCCCGTTCCCGACGCTTCAGCGAAATCCGCATCACCACGCCCCAGGCAAGGAACGACACGAAAAGCAGGATCGAAGACGTTTCTCCATTGGCGAGAAGATGCGCGAGCGCCCAGATTTTGACGGCCAGAATGAGCGGATGTTTGGTCTTCGTTGCGATATGGCCAGCCGGGATGAGGCTGGCCACGAGACAGATCATCGCCAGCAACATCAGGGTAATGGCGATGTGGCTCATCCAGACCGGCGGATACCAGAGCATGCCCGTCTCCTGCCGCGCTTCGCCGAAAGCGTAAATGACAAGGCCGAGCGTGATGAGGCTGACGACGGAATAAACGCCCTTGAATGGCCCTTCACCCATCGTCGCGATCATGCGCGCGCGAAACTGCGGTGCGATCACCTTCAGGAGATGGGTAAGCAAAAACAAGGCAAGACAGAGTGCGAGAAAAAGCATGAACACGGCCCCCGGAGCGGAACGAAGCGGCTCAATCACCGCAGTCAAGAACAGGAATTAGGCTGAAAGTCATGAAAACGCCAGACTATTCAAAGCTTCGCCTTATTCCACCCGCAAAAGGCCACGGTGTTCATATGACGGAAGACTGATGTTTCGCCCCTTTGCCGCCTTTTCCCTGTCGCTTCTCGCCGCCCTTCCCGCTTTTGCACAAGAGGTGCAGAAGCCGAAGCAGCTTGTCATCGTTTCCTTCGACGGTGCGGGCGACAATACCCTGTGGGAAAGAAGCCGGACGACGGCGAAAGAAGTCGGGGCGCATTTCACCTATTTTCTCGCCTGTACGCTGGTGATGGATCGCAAGACCAGCGCCAAGACCTATCAGGGACCGGGCCAGAAGGCCGGCCGCTCCAATGTCGGCTTCGGCCAGTCGCCGGATGAGGTGGAGGCAAGGCTTAGAAACATCTGGGCCGCCTATCGCGAAGGCCACGAGATCGCCAACCACACCTGCGGCCATTTCGACGGCGGGCAATGGACCGCCGAACAGTGGGACGGCGAATTCACCACATTCACCAGCACGCTGGAAAACGCCTGGCAGATGATCGGCAAGAAGGGCGAGGAGCCCGAAGGCTGGCGCGACATGGTCAAAAAGATCAATGGTTTCCGTGCACCCTATCTGTCGCAGGGGCCGGCGCTGACCGCCGCGCAGAAAAAGCACGGCTTCGTTTACGACGCCACCAGCATCACCAAGGGACCGGAATGGCCGGTGGAGCGGGAAGGTATCCAGCATTTCGGCCTGCCGCTGATACCCGAAGGCCCGGGCAACCGCCCGATCATTGCCATGGATTACAACCTCTTCATCCGCCACTCCGTCGGCGTCGAAACGCCCGATCGCTCGAGCGAGTTCGAAGAGCGCGCCTACACTGCCTTCCGCAACGCTTTCGACAGGCAGTACAATGGCGAACGCATTCCCCTGCAGATGGGCTTTCACTTCGTGAAAATGAATGGCGGCGCCTACTGGAACGCCTATGAAAGGCTGCTGCGCGAGGTCTGCCACAAGACCGATGTCGCCTGTGTTAGCTATGCTGAAGCCATGCCGATGATCGAGGCGCGCAAGAAGGCGAAGACCGAGGGCTGAAACCTCTTCATAAAAAAAGGCGACCGATTGGCCGCCTTTTTGTTTGTCACGGACGGTTGGCCGCCAGTTCACCTTCCTCTGCCTCGCGGCGCAGGTAACGCTCGTCGATATCCGGAAGCGGCTTGTCGTCGATCGCAGCTTCGAAGGCGACGAGGCGTTTGTGGATGGACAGCAGCTCAATGATCGTCGACCAGTAGTTCACCAGATACTGAAAGGAGTTGCTGACCTCGCCGAAGGCCGTCGCAATCTGCTGCCAGATACCCATGGTGATGCGTCCGGCAACGAATGTCGGGATCAGGATGAAGTTCAGGAAGATGGCGTCAAGCTGGCCGTAGGAGTAACGCGCCACGTTGAAATAGAGATAGTGCCAGTACATACGGAAATAGTTCTTACGCACATTGGCGAACAGTTCCCGCACCGTGACGGGATCGGCGCGGTCGGCATGGTCCTCGCCATAGACTAGTTCCTTACGGTAGGCCGCTTCCACGCGCTGGTTGCGGAAGTTAAGCCCGGGCAGCTTGATACCAGCAAGCGCAAGCAGCGCGGTACCGAAAATCGACCAGACGATCGCCAGCCAGAAAAGCGCATGTGGAATGGCGCCGATGACAGGCAGGTCGCCCACATGTTCGGACATGCGGAACAGAAGCGGAAGGAAGACCACCAGCGTCATCACCGAATTGATAAGCGTCACACCCAGCCCTTCGAGAATATTGGCAAACCGCATCGTATCCTCCTGGATACGCTGGGATGCACCCTCGATGTGCCGAAGCTTGTCCCATTTTGACATGTAGTAGTTGTTCATGGCGGTGCGCCAGCGGAATACATAGTGGTTGGTGAAGAAGGCGGTCACGACGTTCATCACCACGCCGACGGCGCCGATCTCAAGGAACTTGAGCTGATAATCGTAGAACTGCGCGGCGGTCACGTCGCCCTGCTTTGCAAGCGCGTTCTGTAGAAGATCGAAGAACGGACCGCGCCAGTTGTTCAGCGCCACCGAAACCTGCACCGCAAAATAGGCGATGAAGATGATGAATGCCGAGCCCCAGATGGACCATGCGGTCCATGGGTGATCCTTGGCGATGATCTGCCATGTAACACCGAATATGGCGACGAAGATCGTGAAATAGAGATAGAACCAAAGATTGTCAGGCGAGAAGAAATAAGCAAGTCCGATCGGCGCGGTCTGTCCGGGCGCCAGTGGCGGCAGACCGATGGCCGCACCGATCTGCGGGCCGACACTGTACCAGACAACGATACACACGATTGTCCACAGCGCGGCCGACGTGAAGAACAATTTCGGTTTGGGAAAGAAGGAATGAAACACGTTTCGAACTCACGCGCGTTTGAAATCAGCCATTATTGGCGAAGCACTAGATTGCCCGAACCTAGGGCAGAAATTTGTGCACAGCAACGGCGAAGCGCTGACCTTAACAAGATGTAAGGCAGAGTCCGTGGACGATACCCAGCGGAAACGCAGGATGAAAGGGGAAGAGACAGCGGCCCGCGGCCTTAACCACGCCGCTCCGTGGCGAGCACCGGCAGCATCAGCAGAATGCTGACGACGAGCACGGCGGAGGCGAGAACGCTGGGCGCGGTAAAACTTCCCGTCGCCTCGGCAATCCAGCCGGCGGCAAGCGGCCCGACGATCTGGCCCGTCCCGAAAGCGGCCGTCATCAGCGCAAAGGCGCGACGCGGGCTCGGACCCGCAAATTCCCGGCCGAGCTGTAGCCCGTAAGCAGTGATGACCATGAAGGTCAGCCCCAGGAGCAGACCACCCATGAGCACACCGGACACGGGCGGCAGCATCACGGAGGCGAAAACGCCGACGGCTTCCACGGCAAGAACGATCACGAAAGCACGTTTCAGCCCCTGCGCCCTCAATAGCGGCTTCCAGAGGAACAGGGATACCGCAGCGGCGCAGCCGGTGATGAACCAGGCGAGGAACTCCACGAAAACACCGGCTGCTGCCATGCGCGCTATCGCCACGATGAAGGTGGCTGTGATGACATAACCGAAGCCAAAAAGACCGTAGGCCAACGTCGTCAGGAAAAGCGGTCGTGTCCAGCTGAGCGGCGGTTCCGCCACCGCGGAAGCATGCCGCGGCGGGCCTGCCGGCAATATCCTGAAGACGAGCATAAAGGTCAGGAAGGAGAAGACGGCGCCGGCGATCCATTCCTCCCACCACGAGGCGCCACCCCCATCGAACACGACACCGATGAGATAGACCGCAAGCGAGGAGATTGCGATCCCCGCGCCAACGCCACCATAATGCAACGCCTGGATATTGTCCCTGCCGGCCTTGACGGCATGGCCGATGACGATCTGCGAGGTGAAGATCATGGTCAGCGCACTGGCGATACCGGCGAGAAACCGGATGACTGTGAAAGCGGCGACGGAATTGAAAGCCGCCATCGCAAACAAAAGCGCTCCGGTTGCAAAAAGGCCGCTCAGCGCCACCAGCCTTTCCCGTCCCGAGCCCCATGAATAGGCCGCGAGAACCGCACCCGCCAGATAACCGGCAAAATTACCAGCCGCCACGATCCCCGCATCCCCCGCAGACAGGGGCACGTTCGCCATCATGCCGGGCAGGATCGGCGTAAAGGAAAAACGGCCGAAGCCCATGGCGGAGGCCATCATCAGCGCACCGGCGAAACCGAGCGCTGTCAGATGTCTGGCGGAAAGTGGCTTGTCGATGCTCATGCATGGCTTATCGCAACGCGGAGGATAAGGGACAAGCGAGTTATTTTGATCGGCGTTATAAGCGGTCGTTATCGGTCAAGTGGTGAGCATCGAGGGTGCCGCGTATTTCCTCTCCCCGCCAGGGAGAAGGTGGCGAAGGGTCGGATGAAGGGGCCAGGTTGCCGGATTTCGGAGAGCTTGCCCCCTCATCCCGCTGCCGCGGACTTCTCCCCTCGGGGAGAAGAAACAAGCGGCACGCGCCCGCTCCGACAGCGAAAACGAGGCGGCAAAGGAGACGTCGTCAGTCCGCGAGCGTCAGGACCAGCGGTCCGTTCTTGGTCGCGACCACGGTATGCTCATACTGTACCGTCGGCGCGCTTGGATCGCTGTAGAGCGTCCACGGATCATCATCGCCGTCTTCCGCCCAGTAAGCCCCCGTCGAAAGAAATGGCTCGACAGTGAAGACCATGCCTTCCTGCATGATGCGTCGCTCATCCTTGTCCGGCCAGGTCGCCAGTTCCTTCGGCTCCTCGTGCAGCGAACGGCCAATGCCATGGCTCGCCAGATTGGTGATCAGCGTGTAGCGGTTTTTCTTGGCGAAAGCGCCGATGGCATTACCGATATCGGCAAAGGGACGGCCGGTCTTCACCTGCTGCAAGCCTGTCCACATGGCGCGCTTGCCATCGCGGCACAGCCGCTCGATTTCCTTTTTGACCGGCGGCACGGCGAAAGACGAACCCGTGTCGCCGAAAAAACCGTTCTTCACGGCCGAGACATCGATATTGACGAGGTCGCCCGCCTTGATAATGCGCGCTCCCGGAATGCCGTGGGCCACTTCCTCGTTGACGCTGATGCAGGTCGCACCGGGAAACTTGTAGCAGAACTCCGGCGCCGATTCCGCATCGTTATCCTCGAGCACCTTGCGGCCGATGGCATCCAGTTCGGCCGTGGTGATGCCCGGTTCCAGCGCATCCGCCATGGTCTGCATGGCAACGGCGCATATACGGCCGATATCCTTCAGCATGACCAGTTCTTCGTCGGTGGAGATAACCATATGTCTTTCCGTCATTGTGAATGGCGGGTCTCGTGGCGCCCGCCTTGGTAATCATGAGGCCGTGGCTTTCACCGGATCGGCGCTCCCCGTCAATTCTTTTCTGACGATCGGAGCGACTTTCGTACCATAAAGCTCGATGCCGCGCATGATCTGATCATGTGGCATCAGGCCGATGGCCATCTGCAGCAGGAAGCGATCATTCCTGAATACCCCATGCGCCTTGATGATCTTTTCTGCCACCAGCTCCGGCTCGCCGAGAAAAAGATTGCCTTCCGGGCCACGCGCTGCATCGAAATGGGCGCGGTTGGTCGGCCCCCAGCCGCGCTCGCGGCCGATGCGGTTCATCACCTCCGCCTGCGGCCCGTAAAACTGATCGGCCGCCTTGTCGGTGGTATCGGCAATGAAGCCATGCACGTTGATGCTGGTGCGCAGTGTCGTCTTGTCCTGACCGGCCCGCCGGGCAGCCTCGTGGTAGAGATCGAAGAGCGGCGCGAACCGGCGATATTCGCCCCCGATAATGGCGAGCGCTACCGGCAGCCCCATGGCGCCGGCGCGGGCGACCGATTGCGGCGTGCCGCCAACGGCGATCCAGACAGGCAGACGTTCCTGCAGCGGTCGCGGATAAACGCCCCGACCGTTGATGGCCGGGTGCTTGGTGCCCGACCAGGTGACGATTTCCTGTTCGCGCAGCGCCAGCAGCAGATCGAGCTTTTCGGCAAACAGCACGTCGTAATCTTCCAGATCATAACCGAACAGCGGATAGGATTCGATGAAGGAGCCGCGCCCCGCCATGATCTCGGCACGGCCGTTCGACAGGAGATCGACGGTGGAAAACTGCTGGAACACGCGAACGGGATCATCCGAACTCAGCACCGAAACGGCGCTCGTCAGACGTATGTTCTTCGTCTTCACCGCCGCCGCAGCAAGCACGGTGGAGGGCGAGGACACAACATAGTCCGGGCGGTGATGTTCGCCGAGCCCGAACACATCGAGACCTACCTGGTCGGCAAGTTCGATTTCCTCCAGAAGCTCCCTGAGCCGGCGCGCGCCTTCCGGCCCCCGGCCATCGGCGGGGTTCGGGTTGACATCCGCGAAAGTGTAAAGACCGAGTTCCATGAACATACCTCTGTTTGCCTGTCCGAGAGATAGGGACTGAGGCCCCCGCAGACAAACGCATAATATGGAAGTTTAGCTTCGAAAAAATGGATGGGCGCCGCCGGATCCGTGTCCTGTGACCCCGGACAGAAATGGCGATTGCCAGCCTGCCTTCTTGGGCATACGCTGGTTAAATATGTGCGAAGTAATGCAAAAAGGGGAAAGCATGCATCGGACAGTTATCGTGACAGGCTCCACGAGCGGCATCGGCCTTGCCATTGCCCAGAGATTTGCAAGGGAGGGCGCAAATGTCGTGCTGAACGGTTTCGGCGACGAGGACGAGATCGAAAAACTCCGTCTGGTGCTGGAAGCCGAAAGCGGCGGGCGCGTGCTTTACCATCCCGCAGACATGACGAAACCGGACGAGATCGCCGATCTCATCCAGTCGTCGCACGATAAGCTCGGCTCGGTCGACGTGCTCATCAACAATGCCGGCATCCAGCATATCGCACCCATCGAGGAGTTTCCGACGGAAAAATGGGACTGGATCATCGCCATCAATCTGACCAGTTCCTTCCATACCATGCGCGCCGCGATACCGCTGATGAAGAAGGCTGGCAAAGGCCGCATCATCAACATTTCCTCGGCCCATGGCCTCGTCGCCTCGCCGTTCAAATCGGCCTATGTGGCCGCAAAACACGGCATCATGGGCCTGACGAAAACGGCGGCGCTGGAGCTTGCGCAGACCGGGGTTACCGTCAACGCCATCTGTCCCGGTTATGTGCTCACCCCGCTGGTGGAAAAACAGATACCTGAGATGGCCAGGGTGCGTGGCATCAGCGAAGAGGCGGTGAAGAACGACGTGATGCTGGAATTGCAGGCGACGAAGCAATTCGTCACCGTCGATGATGTCGCGACCGCGGCCATATTCCTGGCCAGCGACGCCGCCAGCAACATCACCGGCACGCATATTTCCGTCGACGGTGGATGGACGGCACAATAATCGCCAATTTTTCTTTCCATTATGGAAAGAATGAATTGCCAAAACGGAAATCGATATGCCCGCCGGGGCGTGCATAGATGAACAACAAGAAACCGGCTCGGCGGCCGGACAAAAAGCAAGGCATTGCATGAACGACGCGATCAGCTTCATCCTCAACAGCGAAACGATCTCGCTTAGGGATTTCGGACCGACAGACACGCTTCTCGATTACCTCCGCATCAGCAAGCGGTTGACCGGGACCAAGGAAGGCTGCGCGGAAGGCGACTGCGGCGCGTGCACGGTGCTGGTCGGGCGGCTGCTGGACGGTTCGCTGCGTTATGAAAGCGTCAATGCCTGCATCCGTTTTCTGGGCTCGCTGCACGGCAGCCATATCGTGACGGTGGAGCATCTGGCAGCCCGCGACGGCACGTTGCATCCCGTGCAACAGGCCATGGTGGATTTCCACGGCTCGCAATGCGGTTTCTGCACGCCGGGCTTCATCATGTCGCTTTACGGCCTCTGGCTGACCAGCGAAAACCCCGGCCGCGCCGATATCGAGAAGTCGCTGCAAGGCAATCTCTGTCGGTGCACGGGTTACGAGCCGATCGTAAAGGCCGCCGAAAAAATCGCTGCCGCCCGCCCGAGCGCCCTGTTCGACCCGCTGCAACGGGACCGCACCGATATCATGGCACGGCTTTGGGCGATCCGCGAAAACGAGACGATCACCATCGTCAGCGGCGAAGACCGCACCATAATTCCGGCAACGCTTGCTGATCTTACCGAAATCTACGCCGCGGAGCCGAAAGCGACCATCGTTGCCGGCTCAACCGATGTCGGCCTGTGGGTGACGAAGCAGATGCGGGCGCTGAACCCTGTCATCTTCATCAACAATCTCGGCGACCTGCAGACCATCACGGTGGGGGAAGACGGTATCACGCTCGGCGCGGGCGTCACCTACAGCCAGGCCTTCAAGACCATCGCAGAGCATTTCCCGCCGCTTGCCCGGTTGTTCGATCGTCTCGGCGGCGAGCAGGTGCGCAACATGGGCACCATCGGCGGCAACATCGCCAATGGCTCGCCTATCGGAGATACACCGCCGGCGCTGATCGCGCTTAACGCGACGCTGACCCTGCGTTCTTCCTCGGGAAACCGCAGCCTGCCGCTGGAAAGCTATTTCATCGATTACGGCAAACAGGACCGGCTGAGCGGCGAATTCGTCGAGAAACTCTTGATTCCGTTCCAGAAGCCGGAAAGCCACTATGCCGTCTACAAAATTTCCAAACGCCGCGACGAGGATATTTCCGCGCTGTGCGGAGCGTTCAATCTGACGCTTGATGCTGAGGGCGCAGTCGAAGACATCCGCATCGCCTTCGGCGGCATGGCCGGTACGCCGAAACGCGCTGCACATCTGGAGGCGGCGCTTCTCGGTAAAGCGTGGTCGCAGGACACGATTGATGCCGCGCGCGATGCGTTGGATGAGGATTTCACCCCGCTGACCGACTGGCGGGCGACCGCCGAATATCGGCAACTGACGGCCAAGAATTTGCTGACACGGTTTTTCCTCGAGACAGCAGGGGAAAAGCAGGAACTTGCCCGCTTCTCGCTGGAGGAAGCTTGAACCATGGACACCACAAGCTTCGACAAGACCAAGACCGAAATCGACGGCCCGATGCACACCTCGCTCCGGCACGATTCCGCCCACAAGCACGTGACGGGCAGCGCCGAATATATCGACGATATGCCCGAACCCGCGGGCCTCATCCACGGCGCGCTGGGCATGGCGGACCGTGCCCACGCGGAAATTGTGTCGATAGACCTCTCCGAGGTCGAAGCCACACCGGGCGTTCTCTGGGTGATGACCGGTAAGGACGTGCCCGGCGAAAATGACATTTCCTCCGGGGGCCGTCACGACGAGCCGCTGCTTGCCGAAACAAAGGTGGAATTCCACGGCCAGCCGATCTTCGCGGTCTTCGCCGAGACGCGCGATATTGCTCGCAAGTCCGCCCGGAAAGCAAAGATCACCTATAAGGATCTGCCGCATTTCACCGACATCGATACAGCGATTGAAAATGGCGGCGCGCTCGTCATCGATCCGATGACGCTGAAGCGTGGCGATGCGAAGCTGGAAATGGATGTCGCGCCACGCCGCCTCACCGGCACGATGCGGATCGGCGGACAGGAACATTTTTACCTCGAGGGCCACATCGCCATGGCGGTGCCGGGCGAAGACGATGATGTGACGGTGTGGAGCTCCACCCAGCATCCGAGCGAAATCCAGCACATCGTCAGCCACATCCTGCAGGTGCCATCCAATGCCGTCACCGTGCAGGTGCGCCGCATGGGCGGCGGTTTCGGCGGCAAGGAAACGCAGGGCAACCAGTTCGCCGCGCTCTGCGCCATCGCCGCCAAGAAGCTGAACCGGGCCGTGAAAATCCGGCCGGACCGCGACGAGGACATGACGGCAACAGGCAAACGCCACGATTTCCGCGTCGATTACGAGCTGGGCTTCGATGACGAGGGCCGCATCCACGCCGTCGATGCCACCTATGCCGCCCGCTGCGGTTTTTCCTCCGATCTATCCGGCCCGGTCACGGACCGCGCGCTGTTCCATGCGGATTCCAGCTATTTCTATCCGCATGTGCACCTCACCTCGCGGCCGCTCAAAACCCACACCGTCTCCAATACCGCCTTTCGCGGTTTCGGCGGCCCGCAGGGCATGCTCGGCGCGGAACGATTTATCGAAGAAATCGCCTATGCCGTCGGCAAGGACCCGCTCGATATCCGCAAGCTGAATTTCTACGGCGAGACCGGTTCCGGCCGCACCACGACGCCCTATCATCAGGAAGTCGAGGACAACATCATCGCCCGCGTTGTCGAGGAGCTGGAGACGTCAAGCGACTATCGCGGACGACGCGAGGCGATCATCGAATTCAACAAAACCAGCCCGGTCATCCGCAAGGGCATTGCGCTCACCCCTGTCAAATTCGGCATCTCCTTCACCATGACCGCCTTCAACCAGGCCGGAGCGCTGGTGCATATCTATAATGACGGCTCCATCCATCTGAACCATGGCGGCACCGAAATGGGCCAGGGCCTTTACACCAAGGTGGCGCAGGTCGTGGCCGATGCCTTCCAGGTGGATATCAACAGGGTGAAAATCACCGCCACGACCACGGGCAAGGTGCCGAACACGTCAGCCACCGCCGCCTCGTCAGGCACCGACCTTAACGGCATGGCCGCCTATGACGCCGCACGCCAGATCCGCGATCGGCTGATCAAATTCGCCGCCGAGAACTGGAACGTGCCGGAAGAGGAAGTCGTCTTCCTGCCGAACCGGGTCCGCATCGGCCTTGAGGAAATCGCCTTCAACGACTTCATCAAAAAGGCCTATTTCGCCCGCGTGCAGCTTTCCGCCGCCGGTTTTTACAAGACGCCGAAAATCCACTGGGATCGCGCCGCCGGCCGTGGCACGCCGTTTTATTATTTCGCCTATGGCGCGGCGTGCTCGGAAGTATCGATCGACACGCTGACCGGTGAATACCTGATGGAACGTACCGATATCCTCCACGATGTCGGCAAGTCGCTCAACCCGGCCATCGATATCGGCCAGATCGAGGGCGCCTTCGTGCAGGGCATGGGCTGGCTGACCACGGAGGAATTGTGGTGGGACGGCAAGGGGCGGCTGCGCACCCACGCGCCTTCCACCTACAAGATCCCGCTCGCCTCCGACCGGCCGAAGAGCTTCAACGTCAGGCTGGCGGAATGGTCGGAAAATGCCGAACCCACCATTGGCCGCTCCAAGGCCGTGGGCGAACCACCCTTCATGCTGGCCATCTCGGTTCTCGAAGCCCTCTCCATGGCCGTCGCTTCCGTGGCCGAATACAAGGTCTGCCCACGCCTCGACGCGCCAGCGACGCCGGAGCGGGTGCTGATGGCGGTGGAACGGTTGAAGAAGGTTTGAGGGAGGACGTACCCATGCGGCCAAGCCCCCTCATCCGTCCCTTCGGGCCACCTTCTCCCCGTCGGGGAGAAGAAAGATGCCGCATCGCCTCACCCTTCCTGCAAGCACGTAAGATGGACGGAGCCAGTGCTCCGGGTTTCTTCTCCCCGTCGGGGAGAAGGTGGCGCGCAGCGCCGGATGAGGGGGCCAGCCCCAATGCCTGACGCCTCCCTCTCCACTTTCCTCGCCCGCTACACCTCCACAATCCTCGTGGAAATCGAAGCCGTGAAAGGCTCGTCACCGCGCGAGGCCGGCACCTTCATGCTGGTCAGCCAGGAGGCCATCTGGGAAACCATCGGCGGCGGCCAGTTCGAATATATGGCGATAGACCATGCCCGCGCCATGCTGCGCAGCGGTGTTGCCGAAGACCGCATGGATATACCGCTTGGCCCCGAAATCGGCCAATGCTGCGGCGGGCGCACCCTCCTGCGCTTTCGGCTGGTCACGGCGGATATTGCCGCCGCGCTTGAGGCAAGGCAGAAGGGCGAAGCTGAGCAGCAGCCCGCCGTTTTCATTTTTGGTGCCGGCCACGTGGGCAAGGCGCTGGCTGAGGCCCTGTCGCTGCTGCCCCTGACCCTGACCGTGGTCGAAACACGCGAAAACGAACTGCGCGATCTTCCGTCGGCAGCGGCGTCCATACTCACCCCCATGCCGGAAGCATTCGTTCGGAAAATCCCGGCAAATGGGGCCGCGGTCATCGTTACCCACGATCATGCACTCGATTTCGTGATCGCGAAGGAGGCGCTCGCCCGCAACGATCTCGCCTATGTCGGCATGATCGGCTCGAAGACCAAACGCGCTACCTTTGCCCATTGGCTGGAGCGGGAAGACGAGCCGCCTTCCCGCCTTGCAAAACTCATTCTGCCCATCGGCGGCAGCAGCGTCAGGGACAAGCGTCCCGCCGTTATAGCGGCCCTTGTGGCAGCCGAGTTGCTTCAAGCATTTTCCGCTGCCGAAACCCGCCGCAGCGGTAATCAATACGGCCATCCTCAAGGCCTAGATCTCGCTTGAGCGCGTCCGGCAGGCTTTCATCCGCCAGATTGTCGGGTTGGAGGCTCTCTAGGATAAACCGTTCCGCTGTCCGCAGGCCCGCGCGCAGGCGGGACCACGCGCGCAAGAGTGCTGTGCGCATGTTCGTCTCCGTTCAAAAATGTCAGAAGCTCAGTTGATGAATTGCGCTAAAAATGCTCTGATTTCCGAATTAAAACCAATGAAACCTTCGGCAATTGGCATAAAGAGAACTTATCCATGAAAATGTCACGCCAGTTCCCCCTGAATGCTCTGCGGGTGTTCGAAGCCGCCGCAAGACACATGAGCTTCACCAAGGCCAGCGAGGAATTGGGCATGACGCAGACGGCAGTCAGCTATCAGGTGAAACTGCTGGAGGAGAATATCGGAGAGCCGCTCTTCATAAGAAAGGCGCGGCAAGTCTCGCTGACCGAGGCTGGAGAAAAATTAGCGCCGAAAGTTGCGGAAGCCTTTAATACCTTAAAGGAGGCTGTCGATAGCGTGCGCGACGCGCCCGACGCAACGCTGACAATCCACTCAACCGCCACCTTTGCGTCGCGCTGGCTTTCGCGGCATCTGGGCGCTTTCCAGCTTGAACATCCCTCAATCGCGGTGCGGCTTGATACATCGAGCTCACTGATCGATTTTTCCCAATCAGACTGCGATGTCGCCATTCGCTGGAGCAAAGATAACGGTAAAGGGCTGATCTACCATCAACTGCTGCGCGGCGTTTATACGCCGATGCTGCATCCTAGTCTTGCTGACAGCATCGGCGGATTGCACCGTCCGGAAGATCTGCTGCGCCTGCGCATCATTGATCCCGGCGATATCTGGTGGAGCCAGTGGTTTCAGGAAGTGGGCGTTGAAAATCCCGGTCTCGACCGTTATCCCCGCAGCCGTCTCAATGTGCAGGCCTTCGAGGCCGCAGCGGCGATCGCCAGCCAGGGCGTCGCCATGCTCACCCCGGAACTCTATGCCGATGAGATTGCGCTCGGCCGCCTTTATCAACCCTTCGAGCATCTTAGCAGCGAGGGCAAGAACTACTGGCTGGTCTACCCCGAAAACCGCCGGAACATTCGCAAGATAAGGCTGTTCCGCGACTGGATATTGAAGCGGATCGAAGAATGTCGTCCGCACCAGCCGACTCAATACCCCATATCAGGCGCATAAAAACACCGCGGCGTATCCTCATCCGGAAACAGACAGAGGTGGTACTCGCCGTCTTCGGATCGACGCGCCTGACTCTGGGACCAGTTGAACACGTGGCGCCGCGTGACCATGCGGTGATCGCCGGGCGCAAGCGAGACCTCGTAACCATCAGACGTCACCCGAACGCTGCGCGTCGGGATCATCTGGCAGTCGCCGGTTTCGGCATCGCCATTGCAGCAGTAGCTCTCATATTTGAATCCCTTGTGGGATTCATGGGCAAGCGCGGTGGCGCTGAATGCAAAAAGCAGAAAAAGAACCGTCAGAACAAGGCGCATCGGCACGGTCTCCGTTGAGAACAACGGCGGCAGCCGGAAGATCATTGCGTCCCTTAATTTAAAATCTCATATCACTCACACCCGGACACAATGGCACCGGGAACTGCGACACCTGCCCCCTGATCTGCTCCGCCCAGGGTTCGCAGCGCCCGCTTTCGGAAGAACCGCCAGCGAAACATGTCATGGGATCCGCGCATCGACGCGAGAGTCCACAGCCTCATATTCTAGCACATCAGCAGGCTGCACACAGGATCATAGCTGAGTCGCCTTAGCCAGCTAAGCACAAACTCGACGACAGGATAGACCGTTTCCAGCTTTCGAGGGCTTGATCGCCAAGCCGGAACGGACCGGCCCAGGATTGCAGACACAACCGCGTTGCATTGTGAACAATCTCTGCCCGGCCTCTGCTTTCCCCTTCCCTAAAGGCCAAATTTCTCGCAAGGTGCGCTGCACAAGGATCAGGGGAACCGCATGTACGAATACGCCATTGCGTGGGAATGGATGGCCTTTGCCGTCCGCTGGCTCCACGTCATCACCGCCATCGCCTGGATTGGCTCATCCTTTTATTTCATCGCGCTCGATCTCGGGCTGGTCAAACGGCCGCATCTGCCGCCCGGGGCCTATGGCGAGGAGTGGCAGGTGCATGGCGGCGGCTTTTACCACATCCAGAAATATCTGGTCGCCCCTGCCCAGATGCCCGAGCACCTGACATGGTTCAAATGGGAAAGTTACGTCACCTGGCTTTCCGGCTTCGCCATGCTCTGCATCGTTTATTATGGCGGGGCGGACCTGTTCCTCATCGACCATTCCGTACTTGATCTCACCCAGTTCCAGGCCATCGCCCTGTCACTGGCATCGCTCGCCATCGGCTGGCTATTTTATGATTTCCTCTGCAAGTCGCCGCTCGGCAACAACACCTGGGGCCTGATGGTCGTGCTTTATGTCGCGCTGGTGGCGATGGCATGGGGTTACACGCAGGTCTTCACCGGTCGCGCCGCCTTCCTGCATCTGGGCGCCTTCACCGCCACCATCATGTCGGCCAATGTGTTCTTCATCATCATCCCCAACCAGAAGATCGTCGTCGCGGACCTGATCGCCGGGCGAACGCCGGACCCGAAATATGGCCGCATCGCCAAGCAGCGCTCGCTGCACAACAACTATCTGACGCTGCCCGTCATCTTCTTCATGCTGTCGAACCATTATCCGCTGGCCTTTGCCACGCAGTTTAACTGGATCATCGCAGCGCTGGTCTTCCTGATGGGCGTTACCATCCGCCACTGGTTCAACACCACCCACGCCCGCAAGGGCAAGCCGACATGGACGTGGCTTGCGACCGCCCTCATCTTCATCGTCATCATGTGGCTTTCCACCGTGCCGAAGGTGCTGACCGGCGAAGAGGAAGAGAAGGCCGCCACCCTCTCACCCATGCAGCAACAATTCGTCAGCGATGCCCATTTTACCAAGGCGCGTGACGTGGTTCAGGGGCGCTGTTCCATGTGCCATGCCGCCGAGCCGGTGTGGGAAGGCGTACCGTTCACACCGAAATCGGTGAAGCTGGAAACCGACGAACAGATCGCCGCCCATGCGCGCGAAATCTATTTGCAAGCCGGCCGCAGCCATGCCATGCCACCCGGCAACATCACCGCCATCACCCCGGATGAGCGCAAGGTGCTGACCGCCTGGTATGAAAGTGCGGTTTCCGGGGCCGGAAAAGCCGAAGGAAAGACTGAATGAGCCTGGTTCTGCTGCGTGGCCGCCTGCTGAGCTTCCGCCGCGCGCCGCTCGCAATCGACGATACGCAAAGCTATCTCTATATCGAAGATGGCGGCCTGCTTTTAGAAAACGGCAAGATCGCCGCCATCGGCGAATACGCCGATATCCGTAAGACAGCACCCGAAGACGTCGAGGAAAAGGACCACCGGCCGCATCTTATCGTGCCCGGCCTCATCGACATGCACCTGCATTTCCCGCAGATGCAGGTCATCGGCTCCTATGCCGCCAACCTGCTGGAATGGCTGAACACCTATACCTTCCCGGAAGAATGCCGCTTCGTCGAAACCGCGCATGCCAGGCGCATCGCCACACACTTCTACGACGAGCTTCTGCGCCACGGCACGACAACGGCCGCCGCCTACTGCTCCGTGCACAAGACCTCTGCCGACGCCTTCTTCGCGGAAGCCATGAAGCGCAACATGCTGATGGTCGGCGGCAAGGTGATGATGGACCGCAATGCCCCGCAGGGCCTGCTGGACACGCCGGAAACCTCCTATGACGAGACACGCCACGTCATCGCTGACTGGCACGGCAAGGGCCGCAACCACGTCGCCATCACCCCGCGCTTCGCCATCACTTCCACGCCGAAGCAGATGGAAGCAGCACAGGCGCTGGCGCAGGAGTTTCCCGATCTTTTCATCCAGACGCATCTGTCTGAAAATCTGGACGAGATCAAATATACCTGCGAGCTTTACCCTGAAGCGACCGACTACACCGACATCTATGTGCGTTACGGCCTGATGGGCAACAAAACCCTTCTCGGCCATGCCATTCATTTGTCCGATCGCGAGGCGGACGTGCTGTCGGAAACCGGCGCGGTGGCAGTGCATTGCCCCACATCGAACCTCTTCATCGGCTCCGGCCTCTTCCCGATGAAAAAGCTGCAAAGGCGCGAAAATCCTGTTCGTATCGCCGTCGCCACCGATATCGGCGGCGGATCGAGCTATTCCATGCTGCGCACCATGGACGAGGCCTACAAAATCCAGCAATTGCTGGGCGAACGTCTTAACCCGCTGGAAAGCTGGTATCTGATGACCCGTGGTAATGCAGAAGCGCTCTCCATGGTCGACCGCATCGGCACGCTGGAGGCCGGCACGGATGCCGACATCGCGGTGTTGAACGCCTTCTCGACGTCAGCCATGGCCCTGAAGATGGAAGTGGTGAAAAGTCTCACGGAAGAACTGTTCCTGATGCTGACCATGGGCGACGACCGCACAGTGGTAGAGACCTATGTGGCCGGCCAGCCGATGAAGAGCGTGCTGGCATAGTTCGGCTGCGGCCGAAACATAAAGCTGCTAACTCGTTTACATCCGTCACATATTGGATCGAGCGTGTGCCGCCTCTTTCTTCTCCCCGCCGGGGAGAAGGTGGCCCGAAGGGTCGGATGAGGGGGCAACGTTGCCGGATTTCGGAGAGCTTGCCCCCCTCATCCCGCTGCCGCGACCTTCTCGCCGGGGGGGGGGAAGAAACAAGCGGCACTCGCTCGCTCCACATGATTGCCTGACGCCATTTCGGCCGAATGCGAATGACCTCTGGAGTGCCCGGTGCCGAACCTAGACACAACCACCCTGCTGATGATCCTCACAACATTCATCGTTGCCGGCATCGTCAAGGGCGTGACCGGCATGGGGCTGCCGACTGTTGCCATGGGCGTGCTCGGCCTCTTCATGCCCCCGGTCATCGCCGCCGGCCTGCTCATCCTGCCCTCGTTCATCACCAATATCTGGCAATTGCTGGCCGGGCCTGATTTCCGGGCCATCGTGAAGCGGCTGTGGCCGATGATGATCGCCATTGCGCTTGGCACCCTCATCGGTATCCGGCTGATGACGGCGGGCACCGGCGTCTGGACCACCTCAGCGCTCGGCCTGTGCCTCGCGGTTTACGCAGCCTACAGCCTGCTTGCCAGACCGATCTCGATACCGGCAAGGCTGGAACCAAAACTCTCCCCCATCATGGGGCTGGTGACGGGCCTTCTGACCGGCGGCACCGGAATTTTCGTCGTACCCGCTGTGCCCTATATCCAATCGCTGGGTTTTAGCCGTGACGATCTGGTGCAGGCACTCGGCCTTTCCTTCACCATTTCCACCCTTGCACTTGCCGCCGGTCTTGCTTCTCAGAATGCTTTTCATGTCGAGCATCTGTCGCTTTCCGCACTCGCCGTCCTGCCAGCGCTTCTCGGCATGTGGCTTGGCCAGAAAATCCGCCATATCGTTAGCCCGGCGACATTTCGGCGCTGGTTCCTCATCTGCCTGCTCGTGCTTGGCTGCGAACTATCCCTGCGCGCTTTTTGGTGAAACACGAACGACGATTTCGATGTCGCAACCGTGCTATTCATGTTAAGTGAAGCCATCATTCAAATGTGAAGGCTTTATCCATGGGCAAAATCCTGACCATAGCTGACCTGAAAAACCAGGCGCAGCGCCGTGTGCCGAAAATGTTCTTTGACTATGCCGATAGCGGCGCGTGGACGGAAAGCACCTACCGCGCCAATGAGGATGATTTTGCCAAGATAAAGCTGCGCCAGCGCGTGCTGGTGGATATGACCGACCGATCGCTCGCCACCGAAATGGTCGGCGAGAAAGTCTCTATGCCGGTAGCGCTTTCCCCTACGGGCCTTACGGGCATGCAGCATGCCGATGGCGAAATGCTGGCTGCCAAGGCGGCGGAGGAATTCGGCGTGCCTTTCACGCTCTCCACCATGAGCATCTGCTCCATCGAGGATGTGGCCTCCGTCACTTCGAAACCCTTCTGGTTCCAGCTTTATGTGATGAAGGACCGTGACTTCGTCAACAACCTCATTGACCGCGCCAAGGCCGCCGGGTGCTCGGCGCTGGTGCTGACGCTCGACCTGCAGATCCTTGGTCAGCGGCACAAGGATCTGCGCAACGGCCTCTCGGCCCCGCCGAAATTCACCCCGAAACACATCTGGCAGATGGCGACCCGGCCCAAATGGTGCCTGGACATGGCGCGGACCAAGCGCCGCAGCTTCGGTAACATCGTCGGCCACGCCAAGAACGTCTCCGACCTCTCGTCGCTCTCTTCCTGGACGGCCGAGCAGTTCGATCCGCGTTTGTCCTGGAAAGACGTTGAATGGATCAAGGAACGCTGGGGCGGCAAACTTATCCTCAAGGGCATTCTTGACGAGGAAGACGCCCGCGCTTCACTCGATACCGGCGCCGATGCCATCATCGTCTCCAACCATGGCGGCCGCCAGCTCGACGGCGCGCACTCCTCCATCGCAATGCTGCCGAAAATCGTCGATGCCGTTGGCGACAGGGTCGAGGTGCACATGGATGGCGGCATCCGCTCCGGTCAGGATGTGCTGAAGGCCGTGGCGCTTGGCGCAAAGGGCACCTATATCGGCCGGCCCTTTCTCTATGGCCTCGGTGCGGATGGCAAACAGGGCGTGACGACAGCGCTCGAGATCATCCGCAAGGAAATGGATGTCAGCATGGCGCTCTGCGGCAAGCGGCTGATTACCGATGTGGATAGCAGCATTCTGGCGTGATGTCAGAAGGGCAGAACTTCCGGCATGGCAACCACAGCTCGCGGACCTCTCTACGGTCATGCCGGACTAGATCCGGCATCCAGCCGCGGCGCGTCTGCGCCGCGAAAGAGTCTCTCGCGATCAAAGACTTGATCGCGCCGGATCCCGGCTCAAAGCCGGGATGAGGCGGTTGGTATAGCCTTCGCGCTACACCACCCAGCCCCTCAATGCCCGACCGTTTTCGAAAACACGTTCACGATCACCACGCCGGTGATGATGAAGCCGAGGCCGATGACGGCGGCAATATCCAGCGTCTGGCGGAACACGAAATATCCGATGCCGGAAATCAGCACGATGCCAAGCCCGCTCCAGATCGCGTAGGCCACGCCGACCGGCAGCGCCCGCAGCGTGAACGACAGAAGATAAAAGGCTGCACCGTAAAGCAACGCCATCAGCACTGTCGGCACCAGCCTGGTGAACTGCTGCGATTGCTGCAGGAAGGAGGTGGCGATTACCTCGCAGACAATGGCTGCGACAAGCGCGCCATAAGTGAAGACCGCGGTATTCATCGTCACGTATCCTTCTTCGTCTGGGCGATCATCCGGGCCCTCAGAGCCGCCCTGTCGCCACCCGCTTTGCCGTCGTCGGCCAGCAGATCGGCAAACCAGATGCCGTCGGCAGCCAGCCGCACCATCTCCAGTACCACCCCGTCATCCGTTTCTTTATGACGGACAAGACGACCCTCGATCCAACTGTTCCACATGCGTCGAAGCGACGGTTCGCCGACCATCGAAACGGAGATCGCTGCCCATTGCCGACCCGAATCCCTGCCCCGATCAGAGAAAACCGCGTTTACATAGGCCCGCGTGAAGCTTCCAAAAGCTTCACGATCCTGTGAGATGAGCGCATCGATCTCGTTGTCCAGCGCCGCCAGAAGGTCAGTCATGACGGCTTCGAGCAGCACCTGCTTGGAAGGAAAATGGTGAAACAGCCCGCCCTTGGTCACTCCCGCCGCATCCGCCACCGCCTGCACGGAAAGTGCTGCAACCCCTTGTTCAGCAGCAAGTTTCGCCGCGCAATCGAGTAGATTGCGGCGCACCACCTCAGGCTGCTTCTTGCGTTCATGAGCGTTTGTCATGTCAAAAACATACCGGATGGTTGGTTTCTTTTCAAGGAAATTGTGAGGGTAGCTGTCGGGTTGAAATTCATACTTAATTAAGCATGAAAGCGATCTCTAAAGTTTTAGCGGTTTTGTTGCCGGAAAGTGTCAGTAAAACTTTGCCCAGCGCGGCGATCGAACAAAAGGGGTGAACTATGTCGGGAATGATCAAACGGGGAATGGCGGGTGCCTGGATTTTTGCACTCGCCTTCTTTTGCGCGATCCTCTCGCTCCATGCGTCGCCGGCGCAGGCGGGCTATGCCCATTTCATCATGGACGCCAATACCGGCAAGGTTCTGGCCGCCCGCAATGCCGATGTGCTGAACCACCCCGCCTCGCTCACCAAGATGATGACGCTTTACCTGACCTTTGAGGCGCTGCATGCCGGCAAACTTCGCTGGGACCAGAAGATAACCATGTCCAAGAATGGGGCATCGGTCATCCCCTCGAAGCTCTATGTGCGTCAGGGCCAGACCTTCACCGTGCGCGAAGCCGTCTACGGCATGATCGTCAAATCCGCCAATGACATGGCCGAAGGTATGGGCGATCACCTCGGCGGCTCCGAGGCACGGTTCGCCGAAATGATGACCCGCAAGGCCCGCCAGCTCGGCATGACCAAAACGGTCTTCCGCAACGCGTCCGGCCTGCCCAACAAGTCTCAGGTGACGACGGCACGCGACATGGCGAAGCTCGGTCTTGCCTTGCAACGGGATTTTCCCAAAGAATACAGCCTCTTCGCCACGCAATCCTTCAATTTTCGTGGCAAGCGCATCCGCGGCCACAACAATCTGATGTATCGTTATCAAGGGATGGACGGCATCAAGACCGGCTATACCAACGCCTCCGGCTTCAATCTCGTCAGTGCAGTCAATCACAATGGCCGCCGCGTCGTCGGCGTCGTGCTGGGCGGCAAGACCGCGCGCAGCCGCGATGCCCAGATGGCTGCACTTCTCGACAAGGCCGTGCCGCAGGCATCGAGAGGCCGCAACACCGAACAGCTCGTCGCCAGTGCCAATGTCAGCCGCACCTTCGATGTTGCCGCCGCCGTGCCGCCGGCTGTCGTGCCGCTGCCGATGTTCGCCGAGCGCCGGGCAGATCCGGTTGCCATGCAGATTGCCACCGCAAACGCCGATGTGGCGGACATGATGCAGGTCTCGGCCATCCCGCGGCCTGCTCCCGCCGCGGCCCCTTCCGGCCAGCGCAGCCGGTGGGAGGTGCAGATCGCCGCCACCGACAGCGAAGCCGCCGCCCGCTCGCTGCTCGCCAATGCGCGCTCCAATATCGGCAACTATTCCGGCATCGCCCCCTACACTGAAGCCGTGCAGAGCGGATCGGCGACGCTCTACAGAGCCCGCTTCACCGGCTTCGAAGACCAGTCCTCAGCAGTCTCCGCCTGCAAGGCGCTGAAGGCACGCTCTTATGCATGTGTGGTGATGACCAGTGAGGGGTGATCCCTAGCGCTTCAGCCAGCCGTTTTCCAACGCATCGGCCAGATAAGGAATACCGTTGACCCGAGCCATTTCGGACATGGCCAGGTTGTCGTAACGGATATTGCGGAAATAGACCTGCCAGCCGCGTGCGGTTTCTTCGAGAACTGCATAGGTGGCAAGCGGGTGACCGGCCTCAACGTGGTGATCGAAAGGCGTATCGTCCCTCCACCCAGGACAGCCGACGCTGCCCGGATTGACGATCAGCCGGCCATCTGAAAGCTGCACGGCGCGTG
This sequence comes from Agrobacterium sp. CMT1, assembly GCF_037203725.1. Classification (NCBI taxonomy): domain Bacteria; kingdom Pseudomonadati; phylum Pseudomonadota; class Alphaproteobacteria; order Hyphomicrobiales; family Rhizobiaceae; genus Agrobacterium; species Agrobacterium sp. CMT1. The sequence goes on along the minus strand of NZ_JBBCAR010000003.1, from coordinate 218,998 downwards.
GGATATGGGTATGGCCGCAAAGCATCAGCGGCTGCGTGATACCCTCAGCCATGGATTCGATTTCGGCCAGAGGCCGCAATTTCAGGACACCTTCAGGGGACAGCGTTTCCAGCCAATATTCCAGATCGTCACGGGGCGAACCATGACAGCAATAAGCGACGTCCTTGAACACCATGCTGAACGGAAGAGTTTGCAACCAGTCCCGGTGCGCAGTGCTCAGCTGCGCATGAGCGGGCCTTTCCCAGCTCCCCATCTCCTCCGGCGCCCGCTCGATCAGTTCCCGGTCGTGATTGCCGCGGATGCTGGGAATCCAGTTGCCGACCAGCACGTCGCCGGTAAAACCGGCCTCCAGCGGACCGCTGAAACAATCGCCGAGATTGACAATGTCCTCGATACCGAGCCTGGCGATATCCTCAAGCACCGCCTCCAGCGCGGCGCAGTTTCCGTGAATATCGGCAATGGCGGCAAAGATCATCGGTGTCAGCTTCCTCGATAGGTGGAATAGCTATAAGGCGAGAGCAGCAAGGGCACATGGTAATGACCGCTCTCGTCGGCAATGCCGAAACGGATCGGGATAATATCGAGGAAGGCCGGCTTCGGAAGCACGACACCCTTTCCTCGCAGATAATCGCCGGCATGGAAAACCAGCTCATACTCACCGGCCCTGAAACTGTCGCCAACGAGCAGCGGCCCGCCATCGACACGGCCGTCGCCATTTGTCTGCACCGTCTTCAGCTTGTCACGGCGATCACCGGAGAGCCGGTAGAGATCGATCACCAGCCCCTCGGCAGGCGTGCCGTGCGCGGCGTCGAGAACATGGGTTGTCAGACCGGTCATAGGCTGGGCTCCGCGATTACATAGGGCCTGTCGAAAAAATACTCTTCCAGATTGTTGCCCGGCCCGTCACGGTCGGCAACCAGAAAATCCGAAACCGCCTGCAACGGCATCAGCGGATAGTGCCAGACATTGCGGCGGTAATTCACGCCCTGATCGCCCCGCGCCAGAAACACCCGAGGCCGCCCCGGCCGGCCGCCATCGTCTTCGGCAACGACCACGAGGAAGGGCCGGCCGGAAAGCGGCGAAAAACTCTGGCTGCCGAGCGGATGCCGCTCCATCATCTCGATTTCATGCGGAAAGGCGCGCGGCTGCCCGCGGAAGATATTGAGGATCACACGTGCCCCCTCGCCTGCCGCCTCCGGCGCTGCGAGCGCATGATGCCGCTCCGTCTGGCCGCCGTTGATGTACCGCATGGAAGAAGGTGTTGTTTCGATCACGTCGCCGAAGGACGCAAACGCCTCCTTGGTAAGAGGTTGTATGTTGAGAAAATCAGTCAAATGTCATTCACCTTGGGCATGCCAGTTTCGGAGAAGGGAGAGGCGCGCCTGCAAATCCGGAATACTCTGCGTTATCGTTTTCCAGACGACCGAGAGCTCTGCCCGGAAGTAATCATGCACGATCAGATTGCGCATACCCTTCATCTTGATCCAGGGGATTTCCGGGTGCTGCTGTAAAAACGCTGGGTAGTGCCTGTCGAGCTTGGCGACCGCCTCGCCGATCAGGGCAAGACCCATCATCACCGCCATCTGCGTGCGCGTGTCGGAAGAAAAAGCGGCCTCATCCATATCCTGAATGAAATCCCGTATCCTGGAAGCAGCAACATCCATCTCCTTCAGATAGAGCAGAAGCCGATCCGTACTCATACCGCTTTGGCTTCCTTCAGAACGCGCGCCCGAATATCCGAATGCAAGCCGCCCGAGGTGACAACATCGACCTCGACACCAAGCATCGTCTTCAGTTCCTCCAGCAAACCGCCGAGATCAAACAGCGTCGTACCCGGCAGCGCGTCCACCAGAATGTCGAGATCGCTGTCCGGCCTGTCCTCGCCGCGGGCGACGGAGCCGAACACGCGGGGATTTGCCGCATTGAAGCGTTTCGTCGCTTCGCGGATCGCTTCCCTGTTCTTTTCCAGCACCTCGGAAGGTCTCATCGTCATCTCCAAACGGCGCGACTCTAGCAGAATGGCCGCAACGCGCCAATCATCCCTCCGGCAGCATTGCGCAAAGACGAAGCCAGGCGATCTTTTCAACCTGCGCCGTGGCGGTCGCGAATTCTTCGGCCGCGCCGTTACCTATGCGTGTCTCGAAGGCCGAGAGTATATCGTGCCTGTTCAGCCCCTTGACCGCGATGATGAAAGGAAAACCGAATTTATCGGTATAGGCGCTGTTCAATTCGGTAAAACGGGCGTGCTCTTCCGGGGTAAGCCTGTCGAGCCCGGCACCGGCCTGTTCGTTGCGGCTGTCTGCCGTCAACTCGCCGGCAATTGCCAGCTTGCCGGCGAGATCGGGATGCGCCCGCAACACGCCAAGCCTTTCCGCCTCGGAAGCCGCGCGAAACTGCGCGCTAAGCGCGGCATGAACCGCCTTCGCCGTCAGTTCCAGGCCGGCCCCACCGGCGTCATAGGCCCGCTCGGCAATGAATGGCGAATGTTCGAACACGCCGCCGAAACGGGTAACGAAGTCCTCACGCGTCAGCATCAAAGCGCCTCCGGCTTGTGATGCTCATGCCAGTGACGGGCGATCTCGATGCGCTGCGGGATCCACACCTTTTCGTGGCCAAGCACATATTCGATGAAGCGGCGAAGCGCCGCTGCGCGACCCGGACGGCCGACAAGACGACAGTGCAGGCCGACACTCATCATCTTCGGCGCACCTTCGATACCTTCCTCATAAAGCACGTCGAAAGCGTCCTTCAGATAGGTGAAGAACTGGTCGCCGGAATTGAAGCCCTGCGGCGTGGCAAACCGCATGTCGTTGGTCTCAAGCGTGTAGGGAATGATCAGGAAAGGCTCATCCTTCACACCCTTCACCCAATAGGGCAGATCGTCGGCATAGGAGTCCGACGAATAGAGAAAACCACCCTCTTCCATGACAAGCCGCAGCGTATTATCCGAGGGCTTGCCCTGATACATGCCATAGGGACGTTCGCCGGTGACCTCCGTGTGCAGACGGACCGCTTCGACGATGTGCTTACGCTCTTCCTCCTCGGAAAAATCCTTGTATTCCAGCCAGCGGTATCCGTGGCTGGCGATTTCCCAACCCGCTTCCTTCATCGCCGCAACCGCTTCCGGGTTGCGGGCCATGGCTGCGGTCACGCCGTAAACGGTGGTGGTGACGCCAAGCCCGGTGAACATGCGCCACAGCCGCCAGAAGCCGGCGCGCGAGCCATATTCATAGATCGATTCCATGTTCAGGTTGCGCTGGCCAGGCCAGGGCTGGGCGCCGACGATTTCCGACAGCAGCGATTCCGACGCCTTGTCATTGTCGAGAATGCAACTTTCGCCGCCCTCTTCGTAATTGATGACGAATTGCACGGCAATGCGCGCACCGCCCGGCCATTTCGGATCGGGAACATTGCGGCCATAGCCCACCAGATTGCGGGAGTAGTTTTCGGAAATCATTCAGCCACCCAGACCATCTCTCCCAATCGGCAACCGATTTCGGAGACATAAACAGAACTTCGAAGATGCCTGATCCAGACGGATGACGCAGCGCACTTCGAATATGCGATGTCGAACGGTAGCATTCGCATCCGGAATGTCGAGATCAATTTTGCCGACATTCCGAAGCTTTTTTGTATACGATTATGATGGCGCGCCAGTCAGGCAATCTTGCGGGCGGAAACGCGGCCCATGGGATGAAGCGAGTGCACCCGGAAAGGCGCTCCCGGCTCATCCTCGATGAAGAGCGCAAGGCTGGAAAATTGCAGGGACCGGGACAGCAGCGGCTCGAACACCTTGCGCACCGCCCGCTCGATCCTCTGGCTGCTGGCGGGTTCCACACCGCCGGTCAAAGACATCTGGAACCGGAACTCGTCCATCACATGCGGGCTGCCCCAGCGGTGCAGATTGGTGAGCTGCGAGGCCGACAGCCGGTCCGGATCGGCACGCTCGATCTCCGCCTCTGTGAGAGGCGCGCGGTAACGGTCGAATTCCTGCACGACGCGGGCCGCGAAAAAATGCAGCACTTCACAGGGCCGTTCGGGGACGAGGCTGAAGACATTGTCATGCCTCGCCACCACAAGTTGCGGCAACGGAAAGGGTTCCTGCCTGCCGGAAAAATACATCAGGTCGCGCAGGAGCGCCGCTTCGGACTGACCCTCGGCAAGGCGGAAAGGAGCCTTGATGGTGCCATGGAAACCATACCGGCGCGGCAGGGCCGTGTGATAGGAAATCTCCTGCATGCCAAGATCGATCATACCGGGCGGCTCAACCGCCTGACCGGAATAGGCATCGCGCCCCAGCCACGCAGCGGCTACCTGCGTCAGGGGGTCATTGGGGGAAGGCGTGAAATGAATGGCGTATCGCATGCGCTGTCACCTCGCCGCAAAAGCGGACAAACCTGCCTCGTTGCAGGCCAGCAAATAAGTGATTTGCGTGACAGATTAACGACGTAAGCGGTCTGGTCAGAACTTTCCGATGCCCGCCATGGCTATGTTCACGTGTTCTTGAAGCTGGAAACTCCGCGGCACGTCCGGTGCCTTTCCGCAAACGGCCTGTAGCGCGGTATCGGCAAGAGAATGGGCAAGACCGAAGCTCACCTTGAAGCCGCCCGTCAATGCCACAAGCTTCGGGTGACCGGCAACCGTTCCCACCATGGGGTCTCTGCCCGCAGCCTTCGGCCGCAGCCCGGCCCAGCGTTCGAGAACCGGCGCCCCGCGAATGCAGGGGACAATCGCAGCCGCATCCGCAAGCAGTTTTTCCAGCTTCTCATCCGTATCGAAGGGGTCGGAAAAACAATCTTCGCTGGTACTGCCGATGGCGACCGTTCCGTCTTCGTGCGGCACGATGTAAAGACCGTTCAGGAACACCACCGGCATGGCCGGATCGACCGCCGCGTCGAGCAGCGCCGCCTGCCCCTTCACCGGCTGCCCGAGCACCAGCCCGGTGTCGAGGCCCAGTGCGTCCCGGATCAGGGGAAAGGATCGATGTCCGTTGGCGATCACGGCGTGCCCGAACACGACCTCGTCACCCGAAGACAGCGCCGCCCGGCCTGTCTCCGCGTCAAGCGAAAGGACGCGGCAACCCTTGATCAACCGCACATGCCGCGCCTTGCCGAGAAATGCCGAAAGAAGCGCAATCATTGCACGCGGAGCCACCCGCGCCGCCAGCGTATCGAACACGAAACCCGCTGCGCCAGCCGCGTCATCCACCCAGCCCGCAACCGCTGGGCTGTCACCGACATGCCAATGGAACCGGCGCTCACCCGAGACCCAGTTCTCCTGCGCATCCCTTTCATGCCGCTCGGCGATGGGACGCAGATGCGGCTTCGGCAATGGGATGATCCGGCCAGAGCGGCGATAACCGGCGGAAAGCCCGGTCTCCGCCTCCAGCCCGGCGATCTCTTTTTCCAGCGCCACGAGGGCGGCGAACTGGAACTGCTTCTTGTCCGACCAGCGGTCCGGCATATGAGGCATCAGCGCGCCGAGCAGCCCGCCACTCGCGCCGCCACCGGGATGGTCCGCCTCCACCAGCAACGTATCGATGCCGAGCCGTTCCGCCTTAACCGCAGCCCATAGACCCATGATACCACCCCCGACGATGAGGAGAGCGACGGAAGCAGGCAAAGGCGTTCTTGGTGATTGACCCTGTTCGAAAGCGGGATTATCGGCTTTAGCCATGAAAGATTCCAACGACACTATCAGAGAGACTGGCGCACAGGCCGGTTCGGCAACCGGCGAAACCCACACTGCACTCGACTGGCGTGACGGGGATATGCCCTATTCGCTGGCTTTTGACGACCATTTTTATTGCCAGACGGATGGCAGGCTGGAATGTGGCCACGTCTTCCTGTCAGGAAACGGCCTGCCGCAACGCTGGCGGGAACGCGAAGGCGTCTTCCGCGTCGGGGAACTGGGCTTCGGCACCGGGCTCAATCTGTGCGAGACATGGCGCCAATGGAAAGAGGTCCGCAACGGCCGCTCCACGTTGCATTTCATCTCCTTCGAACTCTACCCGATGAAGGCGGACGAGATCGGCCGGGCACTTTCCCGCTGGCCGGAGGTGGACGCCGAACGCAGGGCGCTCACCGCCCTCTGGCCCGCCGAACCGAAGGGGAAGGTGGAGATTGAACTCGATGGTGAAACACGCCTGACGGTGGTCTGCGGCGAGGCGCTCGCCGGTATTTCCAACAGCCACGAAACCTTCGATGCCTGGTTCCTGGATGGTTTCGCACCTGCGCGCAACCCGGACATGTGGTCGCTGGAGATCATGCAGGCACTGTTCGCCAGGACGGCGCCGGCAGGCACCTTCGCCACCTATGCCGCCGCAGGCTTCGTCCGCCGCAATCTCATCGCCGCCGGTTTTGATGTGGAACGACGCAAGGGTTTCGCAGGAAAACGGGAAATGCTCTGCGGCACCAGGCCCCCGGTTTGACCAAAACGACATCAGCGACCGGTTGCGTCATCAGATACCCGGCGCGGAATATCTTCACCCAGCCACTGGGCGATCTTGTCCTCGAGAATTTCGGGGCTGATGGGCTTCGACAGATAATCGTCCATGCCGGCCTGCAGGCATAGATCGCGGTCAGCATCCTGCGTATGGGCCGTCACGCCAATGATCGGCACATGCCGGCCTTCGGCGGCCGCAAGTTCGGCCGTCCGGATCGCCTGCGTTGCCTGATGCCCGTTCATGACAGGCATGGAGACATCCATGAGGATGATCGCGGGATTATATTCCTCCCACGCCTGAACGGCCTTTTTCCCATTGCCGACGATCAGGAACCGCAGACCCGTCTGCTGCAAAATCTGCGTGAAAACAATCTGGTTGACGTCATTGTCCTCGGCCACCAGCACATCGATCAGGCTGGGCCGCAGCCGGACGGAAACTGTCGGCACCTCTGCCCGCCGCTTCTTTTCTGAAGCAGGACCTTCCGGCCGGGACGAACCGCCGTCCGAGGCACCTGCGAAAGCTTCCGGCCGCGCGCGTTTTAGCCGCACGTCGCGCACCACGTCGAACAGGGTGGAGCGCAACAGCCGCGCCCGCGCGGGCTTCATCAAATGGGCCTGCACGTTGAGATCGGTAAAGAGCGTCTCGTCACCCACGACATCCATGGACGTGAGGAAAATGATGGCGATGTCGTCGAAACGGCGATCCGCCCTGATCCGCTCCACGACGTCCAGGCCGTTCATGACAGGCATGTGATAATCAAGAATGATGGCGTCGATCGAAAGACCCACCGCTACGGCTTCCTGCAGCACGGCGATGCCCGTGGGCCCACCCTCGACGGCATGGCCGTCTATGCCCCAGCTTTGCAGCTGCTCCGTCAGGATGCGCCGGTTGACATCGTTGTCATCGATGACGAGCACCCGGATATTTTCGATCGCCACCGAAAGAGGTGGGACATCCCTCCGCCTTTCGGTCATCTGAAACGGGATGTTGACCTCGAAACTCGACCCCTTGCCCACTTCGCTGACGACATCGATCTTGCCGTTGAACAGCCCGACAAGGCCGACGGTGATCGCCAGGCCGAGCCCGGTTCCTTCGTGACGGCGCGTGGCGGAACTATCGACCTGGCTGAACTTGTCGAAGATCGTCTCCAGCTTGTCGGAGGGAATACCGATCCCGCTGTCTTCGACACGCAGCGACAGGATAGCCTCCGAAGCTTCCGCTGACTGCGCAGAAAGCTCCACCAGCACATGGCCGGTTTCGGTGAACTTGACGGCATTCCCGACGAGGTTTGTAACAATCTGGCGGAAGCGTCCGGCGTCACCGATGACCTTGCCGAAAACCGACGGGTCGGTCCGCACCACCAGCTCTATGTTCTTCTCCAGCGCCGCCGAGGACAGGAGCGAAACCACATCCTCAACGGCTTCCGCCGGATCGAAAGATACGCTGCGCAGTTTCATCTGCCCGGCTTCGATCTTGGAGAAATCGAGGATGTCGTTGATGATCGTCAGAAGCGCATTGCCTGACTTGACGATGATGTCGGTGAAAGTCTTCTGGCGCGTATCGAGGTTGGATTTGGCCAGAAGCTCCGCCATGCCAAGCACGCCGTTCATCGGCGTGCGGATTTCATGGCTCATATTGGCCAGAAATTCCGATTTGGCGCGGTCCGCCGCTTCCGCCCGCGAAAGCAGACGTTGCAATTCGCCTTCGCGCATCTTCATCTCGGTCACGTCGGTGACGATCACGAGCCAGTAATTGCCGGAACTGTTGGTGGCTTCCAGGTTGAGCCAGCTCTTGCCGGCGACATGGATTAGCCAGGAGAACGGCCGGTTGGCGGCAATGTTGTCTTTCCAGGCATTAAGCATCGCGGCCGCTTCCTCGGCCGTGCCGAAATCTCCGCGCGCGGCACAATGGGCGAAGAAGCCGGACCAGTCGCGATCCTTTTCCAGCAGCTCGGGAGGCACGTCGAACATCCGCGCCATCGCCTCGTTGGACATGATGATCGTGCCCTGCTCCACCAGCACCAGGCCCTGCGCCATGGCGCGCGTCGCGCCCTGCATATATTCGCCGACGCGCTCCAGCTCGGCCTTCGCCTTGCTGATTTCGGCGTCGCGCATTCGCACATCCGTCACATCGGCATAGGTGCTGAGGATTTTTCCGCCTTCGAGGCGCGTTTTGGAGATGACGGTCACCTTGCCGCTTTTGCTGCGCACCTCGCGGGGGGCAAAGGCCTCATCCTTCAGGAGCCGCTGCGCCCGCTCGCTATAGACCTCGTCGAAAGGCCGATCGCCATAATCATAAAGGCCGCTATCGAAATTCATCCTCATGAATTCGCGATAGTCTTTGCCCACAAGTGATTTCTCGCCGCCGATTTCGCCCCAGACCTGGTAGAAGAACGGATTGACATATTCGATGACGAGATCGGCGCTGAGAAGCAGCACCCCCACGGGCAGCGCGTGAAGCACCGCTTCGAGCTGGCGATGCAGCGCCTCGGCTTCGGCCTGTGTCGCGATCAGCGCCTTTTCCCGCTCCTGCAGGAGGCTGACATCGGTGACGGAGCCCACGAGGTAATATTCGTCATCCGGTGTCGCAACGCGGCCGAGCCGCGTGATGACGGGAATGGCCCGTCCGTTGCGCTGAGGCATGTTTCCCGTGCGTTCGAGCGCCTCTCCGGTCTGCAAGATCCGTTCGTTTTCCTGCTGGAACTGGGAGCCATTCTGCGGGAACATTTCGGATTCGGTCTTGCCGATATAGTCGGCGAGATTGCCGCCGAGAAATGCATCATAGGCGGCATTGGCATAGGTCAGCCGCCTGTCCTGATCCCTCAGGAAAACCCCCACCGGCAATTGTTCGAGGGCAGCGCGCAGCAACCAGGTTTCGCGGATCTGGGCGCTGAGAAGGGTCTCGTGCGCCTTGAACTCGGTCACATCGATGCGCAGGCCAACCAGCATGCCGTTTTCCAGCCGCTTGTTGACCATGCGCACCCAGCGGCCATCGGCGAACTGCTCCACCCTTTCGAGATAGGGCAGGGAAAAATCGCGCAACTGCTCCCGCATCCAGCCTTCGAACGCAGGGTCGTCTTCTTTGACGCGACGATATCCGCTCGAAAAATAGAGCGCCTCCATCAGCGCCTCGAGCCGGATGCCCGGCTTCAGCTCGACGCCAAAACCGCTATAGAACTCCGCGAAACGGGCATTGCAATAAACCAGTCGGTTTTCCGCATCGTAGACGACGATGCCGGCATCGATGAAATCCATGAGGCCGCTACTGAACAGCAGGTCCGACGCCCCGCCGATATCCGCCGTCCCCGTCAGAACGCCCAACGGCATGTCTTCCACCGTTTCGAACAGGAACAGGCTGCCGTCATCATCGGTGAAGCGCTCGCAGCGAAGCGTGTATGGCAGGGAGGAAACCGAGGCATGGCAGGCGATCATCTCGTCCGTCGCAAAAACGAGTGAACGGCGCTCCCTGTCCTCCCGCTCCGCATCACGGATATCAGCCGAGAGGGAAAGGCTGGTGTGGCCTTCGAACGCCCTGAGGGGACGCCCCATCAACCGTGCGTAGGCGGCGTTGACCACGAGATAGCGCAGCTCGCTGTCCTTGATGCACGCGGGCAGGTTCAGGGCGGCAACAGCCCTGCAAGCCTTTTCCAGCAACCCGCTGCCCTCGGTCAATCGATACTCCACAGCGTGCAGTTTCACTTTTGTCGAATCAAATATTTCTAGATGACTTCGCAAAAACGTTATGTGAGAAAATCTGTTTTTGCTATGCGCCCTGCCCGGCAATACACTTTTTTAACCATAATTATTCGCTGCGACCCAGCTCTTCGGCCAGCTGGCGGCGGCGTTCCGCATGGCTGCCATGCGCCGTCCGGCAGCCATGTCATGAAACTATCGCTTGACTTTGGCGAGTAAAACGCCCACATGCCGGTCAAGCTTTCACCTTCGGCAGCCGCGTGAGCTGCAGCGTATGTTGAGAAGACTTGGTCCGAGAGAGACTTGGCCCGCATGAAGGAAAAGCGCAGAGAATACAGAAGACGGCATGTGCCGCACTGATGCGCAGAAAGTTATTCCAACCCACAAGTTCCCAATTCACGCGGGGTTCTTGACGCCGAAACCGCCGGACAGCAGCCCTGTTCCGGACGATTGGTTTTTGGCGCCCCGAAAGGCATTATATTGACCAGTTTTAGCGAACTCGGCCTCTCCGAAAAGATTGTTGCCAGCGTTACCCAGCTTGGCTACACAACCCCGACCCCCATTCAGGCAAAAGCCATTCCGCTGCTGCTCGAAGGCCGCGACCTGATCGGCCTCGCACAGACCGGCACCGGCAAGACCGCCGCTTTCGGCCTGCCGATCATCGAAATGCTGATGAAGCAGGCGGACCGCCCGGCAAACCGCACCTGCCGCACGCTCATCCTTGCCCCGACCCGCGAGCTGGTGAACCAGATCGGCGAAAACCTGCGCGCTTTCGTGAAGAAGACGCCGCTGCGCATCAACCAGGTGGTTGGCGGCGCATCGATCAACAAGCAGCAACTCCAGCTCGAAAAGGGCACGGACATTCTGGTGGCAACCCCCGGCCGCCTGCTTGACCTCATCGCCCGCAACGCCATCTCGCTCTCCAAGGTCACCTATCTGGTGCTGGACGAAGCGGACCAGATGCTCGACCTCGGCTTCATCCACGATCTGCGCAAGATCTCGAAGATGGTGCCGGCCAAGCGCCAGACGCTGCTCTTCTCCGCCACCATGCCGAAGGCGATCGCCGATCTGGCCCACAGCTACCTGACCGATCCGCTGAAGGTCGAAGTGACCCCGCCCGGCAAGGCAGCCGACAAGGTGGAGCAATATGTCCACTTCGTCGCCGGCAAGAACGACAAGACCGAGCTTCTGAAGAAGTCGCTCAACGAGAACCCGGATGGCCGCGCCATCGTGTTCCTGCGCACAAAGCACGGTGCGGAGAAGCTCTACAAGCATCTCGAACATATCGGCTTCAAGGTCGCCTCCATCCACGGCAACAAGAGCCAGGGCCAGCGCGAGCGCGCCCTGAAGGGCTTCAAGGACGGCGAGATCAAGGTTCTGGTCGCAACCGACGTCGCGGCCCGCGGCATCGATATCCCGGCCGTGACGCACGTCTTCAACTATGACCTGCCGGAAGTACCGGACGCTTATGTCCACCGCATCGGCCGTACCGCCCGTGCCGGCCGCGACGGCATCGCCATTGCTTTCTGCGCACCCGACGAAACCCGCCTGTTGCACGACATCGAAAAGCTGATGAAGATCGATATTCCGGTTGCCTCTGGTGAACGCCCGGCCGGTCTTGCCAGCCCGACGCGCCCCAACAACAACCGCGGCGGACGCAATAACAATGGCGGCCAGCAGCGCGGCCCGCGCGAAGGCGGACGCCACAACGGCGAATCCCGCCCGTCTCGCCACCACGCGCCGCGCGATGCGGACAATGATCTTGAAGTCACCTCCGACTTCAAGCGCGTGAAGCAGGCCGAAGGCGACGCAGGCCGCCCGGCTGGCCCGCGCAAGCATCGTCGTCCGGCCCGCAAGCCCGGCGGCAGCGGCGCCAACCGCCACGCCCCTGCCGGCGGCAACGGCCAGGAAAAACGCGCTTCCGGTAACGGCCATCGCGGCCGCAACCGTTAAGGCGCTCTGAATGGATTGGGGACGCCGCAGCATTGCCGGGCGTTTCTTCTCCCCGCCGGGAAGAAGGTGGCCCGAAGGGTCGGATGAGGGGGTAAAGTTGCCGTATCTCATCACCCTTGCCCCCTCATCCCGCTGCCGCGACCTTCTCCCCGGCGGGGAGAAGAAACAAGCGGCACGCGCTCGCCAATAATCAAGCCCCGCAGCCACACCCGGTAGCGGGGCTTTTCTTCGCCTTCAGCTACCCTGCGCGACCGGACGACGCCGTGACGGCAGGGTCATCGCCAGCACGCCCGCAATGACGCAGACGAGCCCACCCCACATGGCGGGCGTCGGCATTTCCCCCAGAAACGCCATGCCGATGGCGACCCCGACCGGCACCCTGAGATAGGCCTGCGAGGTGGTACCGACCGAACCGAGTGTCTGCATCAGCCGGAAATAGATCATGAAGGCGAGCGCGGTCGAAAACACACTGAGGCACAACAGCGCTGCCAGTGATGCCGCCGAAGGCGACAAGGTCCAGGGTCGGTCGACAATCAGGCTCACGGGCAGCAGCAGGACAGCACCGCAGATAAGCGAGCCGGCGGCCGGCATGATCGGATCGAGCCCTTTGAAATTTTTACTGAAAATGGCCGCGCAGGCATAAGAAAATGCCGCTGTCAGCACGGCGAGCTGGCTCCATATCGCCTCGCCCGCCCCATCAAGTGCCTCCATGCCGATAATGAGGCAAACGCCCGTCATGCCGGCAATCGTGCCGAACAGCTTGCGCCCGCTGACTGCCTCATGCCGGATCACGAGCGCCGTGAGAAGAAAGGTAAAGATCGGCGTCGTGGCATTGAGAATGACGGCGAGGCCGGCATCGATGCTCTGTTCGGCCCAGGCGATCAGCGTGAAGGGGAGAACGCTGTTGATACAGGCCTGAATGAAGAACAGCCGCCATGTCGCTAAATCCGTGGGCAAACGCAACCCGCGCAGCCGGATCACCGCGAAGAGCAGCAGACCGGCGATCATCGTGCGCGATGCGATGAAGGTAAGGGGCGGAATGGTCTCCACCCCGATCTTGATGAAAGTGTAGGATGCGGCCCACAGCGTGGACAACAGGGCCAGAAGCAGCAATTCGCGGGCGATGGGGTTCTCAGAGGTCACGGATCGATTTCCAACTGCATTGAGGGTGACCCGTTCTTAACCGGAAAACAGGCGCCTATGCTTCGGCCGCGGCCGAAGTATCGACCCTGCTCTAAAAAGAAGCCCCCGCGCGGCGTTGGCCACGCGGGGTTTCGGCAAAACAAATCGATGTCCGGTCAGGCAGATCAGGCCCGGCGCTCATCCACCGAGAAAGCGCCCGGACCGGCCACGAACAGATAGAGGAAGATGAAGCAGAACAGGATGGCGGCATCACCCCCGTTGAGTGCCGGGAAGAAGCTCTTCGGCCCATGCGCGATGAAATAGGCAACCGCCATCTGGCCGGACAGGATGAATGCGACCGGACGCGTGAAAAGGCCGATCAGCACGAGAATGCCGCCGACGAATTCCAGAATCGCCGCCACCAACAGCATCGTCGGCAGGGAGCCTTCCATCTGCGATGCCGGAAAACCGAACAGTTTCTGCGTTCCATGCGAAATGAAAAGCAGCGCCGTCATGATGCGCAGCGCCCCGAGTGCCTGTGGGCGATAGCGGGAGAGAGAATCGAAAATTGCCATGTTGATGTGTCCCCGTTGAAGTGGTGAAGCGCCGATAAGAGCGCGATGGCACGTTTATGGATACACCTCCGAAATAGCGGAAATCACGTTTCCGATATTGCAGAACTACCTAAAATACTCAAAACGCCATTTTCTACAAATAGTTGATTTCACCATAGAAAATTGACTTTCTTACAGAAAAATCAACTCAGGGCTTCAGACATTTTTTCGATCGCAACAGGCGGAAAAACCGTCCCGCCTCACGCCTGCAGCACCACCACCTTCGAACCGACAGGCACGCGGCTATAGAGGTCGATGATGTCGTGGTTCAGCATGCGGATGCAGCCGCTCGACATGGCGTGGCCGATGGACTGCGGCTGGTTGGTGCCATGCAGGCGGAACATGGTGTCGTTGCCGCCGCGATAAAGATAGAGCGCGCGGGCGCCAAGCGGATTGTTCGGGCCGCCGGGCATGCCGGCTGCGAATTTCAGATTGCGCGGATCGCGGCGCATCATGTTCGCGGTTGGTGTCCAGGATGGCCATTCCGCCTTGCGACCGATATAGGCGTCACCCTTCAGGGCAAGACCCTGGCGGCCTACACCGACGCCGTAGCGCATTGCGCGACCGTCGCCGAGAACATAATAAAGCCGCCGCGCCGGCGTATCCACAACCACCGTTCCAGCCGGATGGCGCGTATCATAGGCCACCTCCTGCCGGCGCAGTTCGGGCTTCACCTTATCGAGATGCATGGCGGGAAGCGGGAATTTTTCCTCCGGCTTCGCCGCGTAATCCAGCCTGTGCTGGCCGATGCCGGTGTTTGCGCAGCCAGCCAGAAACAGCGGCAATCCAAACAGAACACCACGACGTGAAATAGACATGTAACCCCCGCCAAATCATGTGATTAACGAGAGGTATAATTTTATGGTTAACAAACCCCTAATATGAGGTTGCAGTAATTAACCCGCCGCAACCGATGCGGCAGGTTTGCGATTGGCGAGATAAACGCCTGTCACCGCCAGAACCGTGCCTGCAATCATTGCAGGCGTCAGCGTCTCGCCGAAAAGCAGGGCGGCTTCCACCGCGGCAAGCGGCGGCACGAGATAGATCAGCGAAGCGGCGCGCGAAACCTGGCCGCGCCGGATCAGATAAAGAAGCAGCGCCACGGCCCCGATGGAAATCGCGCCGACAGACCAGGCGAGCGTGGCGGCAAGGCCGAGGCTCCAGTCCACATGCCCATCTTCCAGCAGAAGCGCGAAGGGAACCGTTACCAGCAGCGCGCCGACATATTGCAGCGTTGCCACCGCCATGATGTTGCCGCCATGCACGTACTTCTTCTGGTAGAGCGTGCCATAGGTGACCGAGGTCATGCCCAGCACATTCACCGCCACGGCGTAAAGCGGCACCGACAGCCCGACAGCACCCGCGGCCATGACCTTCGGCAGCACCGCGATGGCGATGCCGGCAAAGCCGATGAGCAGGCCGGCGCGCTGCAGCGGCGAAATCCTTTCGCCGATCATGAAACGGGCGGCCACCGCCGTCATCAGCGGCTGCAGGCCGGCGATAATGCCGCCGATCGCCGCCGGCACGCCCTGCCCTATCGCCCACCAGATCATGCCGAGATAAAGACCGTGCAGGAAGACGCCTGACAGGATCGCCCGGAAGATACCGACACGACTTTCGGGCCACTGGATGGACGAAAAGCGGCAGATCGCCCACAGCAAAACGCCCGCCAGAAGATAGCGCAGACAGAGGAAGGTCAGCGGCCCGGTATAATAGACCGCATATTTGGCGGTGACCCAGCCCGTCGACCAGAGAAAGACGAAGATGGCCGGAGCCAAACGGTCGAGCGACATGGGCGCATCCTCTGTGTAGCATGATGTCCGCTACCGGTGCGGAACAGACGGCGAATTGATATTTCTGCGGCTTCACGCGAACCGGCGAATAGTCGACCCGGGTGTTCAGCATGGCGGTATCCGCATCCCGGCAAAAGGTCAAAGGCGTTTTGGTGATCACATCTTTCAGATTTTCTGATGCGACGCCGGACATTCATCAACCGAAAGCGAGAGAACAAAATTTATGCATTCGCCCACGGCGCAAACAGCGCCACCGCCCGCTTACACCGCTCGTCGCCCCGCAACCAATTTGCCGATGCCGCATTTATAGGCGGAAGCCGAAAAAACGCTTCTTTTTTAAAACTCTAGGGCGACAAAAAATCTTCTCGGGGAGGCCTGCATAGTTCTTGCATTGCATTTGTCGTTGTATTCATATGGCAAAAAAGGGGACATCGAAGTTGGCATTTGACGAAATGATAAATGCGGACAACACGCCGCGAAGCCCATATGAAAACTATAACGAATGGTACAGCCGGCAGGACAGGGCGCACCTGATCCAGAAATCAAAAGACGCGGAAAACATCTTCAGAAAAACCGGCATTACTTTCGCAGTCTATGGCCACGCCGATAGTTCAGAAAAACTTATACCCTTCGATATTATCCCGCGCATCATCTCCGGCCGTGAGTGGCGCAAACTGGCCCAGGGCATCGAACAGCGTGTTCTCGCCCTCAATGCTTTCCTCGACGATATCTACCACAAACAGGAAATCATCCGCGCCGGGCGCATCCCCCGTGAGATCATCGAAAAGAACGAAGCCTTCCTGCCGGAAATGATCGGCTTCACGCCGCCTGGCGGGGTCTACACCCATATCGTCGGCACGGATATCGTCCGCACCGGCGAAGACCAGTTCTATGTTCTGGAAGACAATGCCCGCACGCCGTCAGGTGTCAGCTACATGCTGGAAAACCGCGAAACGATGATGCAGATGTTCCCGGAACTTTTCCATGAGAACCGCGTGCGACGGGTGGAGGATTACCCCTATCTGCTGCGCCAGTCGCTTGCCTCGCTCGCCCCTCCGGGCTGCACCGGCAAGCCGCGCGTCGCGGTGCTGACCCCCGGCATCTATAATTCCGCCTACTACGAGCACTCGTTCCTCGCCGACATGATGGGTGTGGAACTGGTGGAAGGTTCCGACCTTCGTGTCATGGACGGCAAGGTGAAGATGCGCACGACACGCGGTTATGAGGCCATCGACGTTCTCTACCGCCGCGTCGACGACGACTTCCTCGACCCGCTGACTTTTCGGCCGGATTCGGCGCTTGGCGTTCCCGGCATCATGGATGTCTATCGCGCCGGCAACATCACCATCGCCAACGCCCCCGGCACCGGCATTTCCGACGACAAGGCGATCTATTCCTACATGCCCGAGATCGTCGAATTTTATACCGGCCGCAAGCCGCTCCTAGAAAACGTGCCGACCTGGCGCTGTTCCGAGCCGGACAGCCTGAAATACGTTCTCGACAACCTTGCCGATCTCGTCGTCAAGGAGGTCCACGGTTCAGGCGGTTACGGCATGCTGGTCGGCCCCACCGCATCGAAAAAGGAGCGGGCGCTATTCGCCGAAAAGCTGCGGGCGCGCCCCTCCAACTATATTGCACAGCCGACGCTGTCGCTCTCCACCGTGCCGATCATGGTCAAGAACGGCATCGCGCCGCGCCATGTCGATCTGCGTCCTTATGTCCTTGTTTCGGACAAGGTGCAGATCATTCCCGGCGGCCTGACCCGCGTTGCGCTCAAGCAGGGCTCGCTGGTGGTCAATTCCAGCCAGGGCGGCGGCACCAAGGATACGTGGGTACTGGAGGATTAAGCCATGCTGGGCAGAACGGCAAACGGGCTCTACTGGATGTTCCGGTATATCGAGCGCGCTGAAAACATCGCCCGGCTCATCGATGCGGGCCTGCGCGTTTCACTGACGCGCTCAGGCAGCGGCGACGAGGATTGGGACGGCGTGCTGCAAAGCGCGGGCGTGCATGAGGAATTCCTCGAAACACGCGAAAAGGTGACGGCGGCAAATGCTATCGATTATCTTCTTCGCGAGAAATCGAACCCATCCAGCGTCATGTCCTGCATCGAAGCGGGGCGCAACAATGCCCGCATGGTGCGCACGGCTTTGACGCGCGAGACATGGGAAGCCACCAACGAATTCTGGATCGAGCTGAAGAACATCCTCGGCCGCAAGCTCAACCATGCGGAACTGCCGCAGACCATCGACGTGATCAAACACCGCGCCGGTCTGGTGCGCGGCGCCTTCCACGGTTCAATGCTGCGCAACGATCTCTATAATTTCTCCCGTATCGGCACCTTCATCGAACGCGCCGACAATACGGCGCGCATTCTCGACGTCAAATATTACGTGCTGCTGCCAGCTGTGGCGCATGTCGGCTCATCGCTCGACAATGCGCAGTGGGAATCCATTCTGCGCTCGGTTTCGGCCCACCGTTCCTATGGCTGGGTCTATGATGCGGAATACAAACCGGCCAACATCGCCGACTTCCTCATTCTCAATGGACGCATGCCGCGTTCGCTTGCCTATTGTTACGAGAAGATCGCCAGCAACCTCAATTACATCGCCGAGGACTACAGCGAGCGGCACAAGGCACACGATACGGCGGAAAGCATCCGCGACAGCCTGCGCGCGACCACCATCGCCCGGGTCATGGACGAGGGCCTGCACGAGTTTCTGGAAAGATTCGTCCATCGCAACGGGCAACTGGGACAGGAAATAACGGAAGGCTACCGCTTCTATCAATGAGCGCGTAGACGGGGACAGCTTATGCGTCTGAAAATCACCCATACGACGGAATATGTCTATGACGAGCCGATGCCCTATGCCTTGCAGCGGCTGCGCCTGACACCGCAGACCGGCCCGAGCCAGACGGTGGAGGACTGGGATGTCTCGGTCGATGGCGCGACCGTGGAAGTGACCTATGACGACCATTTCGGCAATCGCGTCGCACTGGTGGAAACGGAAGGCCCACAGCAGCGGGTCAAAGTGGTGGCGAGCGGCACGGTGAACACGCAGGACAAGGCCGGCGTGTTCGGTCACCACATCGGCAACGCACCGCTCTGGCTCTTCCTGCGCGAAACGCCACGCACCAAACCCGGAAAGCTGGTACGCGAACTGGTGAAGGTGAGCGTCGGCGAGAGCGAGCTTGCCCGCCTCCACAATCTCATGGAAAACATTCACGGCAAGGTGGAGTATGTGCCCGGCTCCACCGACATCGAAACCACGGCCGAAGCGGCACTGGAGGCTGGCAGGGGCGTCTGTCAGGACCACGCCCATATTCTCATTTCCGCTGCCCGGCAGATGGGCCTGTCTGCCCGTTATGTATCCGGTTATCTGATGATGGAGGCGGTGGAGGAACAAACCGCTACCCACGCCTGGGCCGAGGTGCATCTGCAGGGCCTTGGATGGGTCGGCTTCGACGCCGCCAACAATATCTGCCCCGATGACCGTTATGTCCGCATCGCATCCGGCCTCTGCTACCGCGATTGCGCGCCTATATCTGGCATGCGCATCGGCCCGGCCGGTGAGACGCTGAGCGTTTCAGTTACCGTGCAGCAATCGCAGAGCCAGAGCCAGTCCCAGAGCTGAGATCATGGCCGCCAGAGACGACGATACGATCGGTTTCTATACTGACAACGCAACCGCCTATACCACCCGCGGGCAGGCAGCAGACCGCCCGCATCTGGAAACATTCCTGTCGCAGTTGGAAAAAGGCGCGACCATCCTCGAACTTGGATGCGGCGGCGGGCAGGACAGCGAATATATGCTGGCAGCCGGTTTCGACGTGCATCCCACCGATGGAACGCCCGATATAGCGAAGGCTGCGGAAGTCAGACTCGGCATTCCTGTCAGGACATTGCTGTTCGAAGATATCGATGAGGTCGGGCGCTATCACGGCATCTGGGCCAATGCCTGCCTGCTGCACGTGCCCCGCCCTGCCCTGCCGGGCATCATCGGCCGCATCCACACCGCGCTGAAACAGGGCGGCATCTTTTATGCGAGCTTCAAGGCCGGAGAGGCTGAAGGACGCGATACGTTCGGCCGCTATTACAATTATCCGTCCAGGTCATGGCTGGAGGAGCTTTACGGGCAATATGACTGGACGGGCGTAGAGATCGAAGCCCGGCAGGGAAGCGGTTACGACAAGCTGCCGACAGACTGGCTGCATGTCACGGCCAAAAAGCACTGACCAACCGCGACAGGTTGACGGTTGCAAAAAGGCGCAGCACCCGTTTTAATCGCCGTTCTCAATTGAAAGCATGATCCGGTTTATCCTTTTGGGACAAAACCGGCCGGGAGACGGCATTGTACAGCATTTCCGACTATCGCGACTGCCAGTCGCATGGACCCATCATAGCAGAAAGGGTCTGGACGGCCTGGTGGCAGGATAGCGGCCTCAAGGTGGGCGATGTCCTCGAGCACCTGAAAGAGATGACAAATCCTCACGCCCTCCCCACCGGTTTCGTCGCCCATGATGGCGACGCCTATGTCGGCTCCGCCTTTCTCATTCATTGCGATCTTGAGGAGCGCCCGCACTATCTTCCCTGGGTCGCGGCCCTGTGGGTGGAAGAAGACCGCCGGCGCTCTGGCGTGGCGCGCGCGTTGATGCAGGCCGCGACAAAAAGGGCCGCCGACCTCGGTCACGAGACCTGCTACCTCTGCTGCGAGGCAGGTCTTGAGGACTATTACCTCAACTGCGGCTGGACCATCCTCGAACGGGGCGTCGGCAAGCACGATCTGACGGTGTTGACCTACAAGACCTGACGCCGCCCGCCGCCTACCCATCATTCCTCACCACATCTCGACCATAGGAGGCACCATGCAACCGCCAACAGCCATCATGGAAACCGCGATCTATGTGAATGATCTCGAAGCCGCCGAGGCTTTTTACCGCGATGTCTTCGGGCTGGAGATCATCCGCAAGGTGCCCGGAAGCTTCGTCTTTTTCAGGTGCGGGCGGCAGGTACTGCTGGTTTTCGACCCCGAGAAGTCGCGCAAGGCCGATCCCGATAATCCCATCCCTCGCCATGGCACGGCAGGTGAAGGCCACTTCTGCTTTTGCGCAAGGGACAAGTCGGAGGTAGACGGCTGGAAAGCGCACTTCGAAACGCTCGGGATTCCTATCGAGCACTATCACCGCTGGCCGAATGATAGCTATTCCGTCTATATCCGCGACCCCTCCGGGAACTCGGTGGAAGTGGGAGAAGGCAAGCTCTGGGGATTTGAACAGGGCTGACCGCAAAGAAACAGGACGCCACCGTGAAGACCATCTATGTCGTAACTCATCCTCAGTCGGTCCACCATGTCGAGAACCGGGTCGGCGGCTGGTATGATACCGAACTGACGCCGCACGGCAGGACCGATGCCAGGGCGGCGGCTGCCAGACTGGCGACGCTGGTTGGTGGTGAGCCCGTGGAAATCTTCAGCTCCGATCTGCTTCGCGCCTCGCAGACCGCAGAAATCATCGCGGAACGCTTCGGGCAGCGAATGGAGACCATGCGTGACTTGAGGGAAATGAGCTATGGTGAGGCCGAAGGCATGCCGCAGCAATGGCTTGATGAGCGTCAAATCCCGGCACCACACCATAATCGCCTTGACCATCGTGGCGGTATTGCCGATGGCGAGACGAGACGCGAATTTGCCGAAAGGGTATATCGGGCCGTGGACATGATCATCGCGCGGCCCTGCGCCACGCAGATCATCGTGACCCATGGCTTCGCCCTGACCTTCGTCATCGCGGCATGGATCAAGATGCCGATCGACAGCGCCGGTTATGTGAGCTTTCCGGCGCGCTCCGGCAGCATTACGCATTTGAAGGAAGACGATTACTGGCAGAACCGCGCCGTCGTTTCACTGGCGGATGTTTCGCATCTGACTAACGGTGATGGCTGACAAGAGCCCGCTTGAAAATCGTCCTCGCAAAGGGACGATTGGTCACAAAACCTAAACTCTAGCGTCATCCTCGGGCTAGACCCGAGGATCCATGTGAGCGCCGGGTTGTGAATCCTCGGGTCAAGCCCGAGGATGACGTAGAGAGGTGGGAATACTCCGAGACCACACCTCAACCCTTTACGTGCTACTCTCGCAGATCAGATCTGCCGAACCACGATCTCTTCTTCCGCATCGACCGCCAGCGGGTTCTTCAGCGGCAGGCCGAAACCGGCGGCTTCGATTTCGAAGACGTCGCCCGCTTCCGGCTTGATACCTTCGGCGAAGGAAAGCGTTGCCGTGCCGAACATGTGCACATGCACATCGCCAGGCGCACGGAACAGGCCGTATTTGAAGTGGTGATATTCGAGGTTCGCGAAGGTATGGGACATGTTGTCTTCACCCGATACGAACGGCTTTTCGAAAATGACCTTATCGCCGCGGCGGATGCGCGAGGTGCCGCGAATATCGGACGGCGGAGCGCCGACGCGAATTTCCGGACCGAAGCTTGCCGGGCGCAGCTTGGAATGGGCGAGGTAGAGATAGTTGATCCGCTCAGTGACGTGATCGGAAAACTCGTTCGAGACGGCAAAGCCGATACGCACGGCTTCGCCCTTGTCGGAAATCACGTAGATGCCGGCCATCTCAGGCTCTTCGCCGCCATCCAGCGCAAACGAAGGCGAGGTGAGCGCCGCACCGGGCGCTGCCGCCACATGGCCGTTGCCCTTGTAGAACCACTCGGGCTGAACGCCTTTTTCACCGGCCTTCGGCTTGCCGTTTTCCAGACCCATGCGGAACATCTTCATGGAGTCCGTCAGGCTTTCCTCGGCGGCTTCCGTGGTTTTCTTGTGCATGCTGTCGCGGGTCGCGGCCGAACCGAGATGGGTAAGGCCAGTGCCGGTCAGATGCAGATGAGCCGGATCGGGATGGGTGATCGGCGGCAGGAAGCGACCTTCGGCATAAGCCTTTTCAAGATCGACGGCATCGCCCAGGCCATGCGCGGAAATGACATCTGCAAGGTTCTTGCCGCCATTGGCGGCTTCCATGGCAAGCGCATAAACGGACTCTGCGCCCTTGACTGCGCGTGCCTCTCCGCCTTCTTCGCGAACCGCTACGGTGATGTTGCCGCTGGCATCTTTAATCTGTGAAATGAGCACGGGATTTCCTTCCTCCGGCGCAGTGCGCCTTTATCTCTTCTACGCGGCGCCTTGCGCCTGCATCTTATGAAAGTGGCCGGAAACCGGCCACTTTTTGGACTGCGATAGGGGTGAGCCGATCAGCCCTTGTTCTTGTTGTAGACGTCGAAGAACACGGCGGCGAGCAGCACGAGGCCCTTGACCATCTGCTGGAAGTCGATGCCGAGACCGACGATCGACATGCCGTTGTTCATGACACCCATGATGAAGGCGCCAATGACCGCACCGGTGATCTTGCCAACGCCGCCGGATGCCGAAGCACCACCGATGAAGCAGGCCGCGATAACGTCAAGCTCGAAGCCCACGCCGGCCTTCGGCGTTGCCGAGTTGAGGCGGGTCGCGATGATCATGCCGGCGAGACCAGCCAGAACGCCCATGTTGACGAAGGTCAGGAAGCTCAGGCGTTCGGTGTTGATACCCGAAAGCTTGGTCGCCTTTTCATTGCCGCCCATGGCGTAAATGCGACGGCCGATGGTCGTGCGACGCGTCACGAAGCTGTAGAGCGCAACGAGAGCAAGCATCACGATCAGCACGTTCGGCAGGCCGCGATAGGTGGAAAGCTGGTAACCAAGGAACAGGATCGCGGCCGAAATCAGCAGGTTCTGGGCGATGAAGAAACCGAAAGGCTCGACATCGATGCCATGCTTCACATTCACGACACGGCGACGCCATGCGAGATAGAACAGCACGACGGTAATCAGCACCGTCAGGATCATAGAGGTGGTGTTGAGACCTTCAATGCCGCCGATATCGGGCAGGAAGCCGGTGCTGATAATCTGGAAATCGGTCGGGAACGGACCGATGTTCTTGCCGCCGAGCACGAAGAGCGTCAGGCCGCGGAACACCAGCATGCCCGCCAGCGTCACGATGAAGGACGGAATGCGGTGATAGGCGATCCAGTAACCCTGGGCCGCACCGATGATGCCGCCGATGACGAGACAAATCAGCGCCGCCAGAAAGGGGTTCATGCCCCATTGCACGGTCAGTATGGCCGCGATCGCGCCGACGAAGGCGACGATGGAACCGACCGAAAGGTCGATATGCCCGGCCACGATGACAAGCAGCATGCCCAGCGCCATGATGACGATGAACGAGTTCTGCAGGATGAGGTTGGTCAGGTTCACGGGGCGGAACAGGATGCCGCCGGTGTAGAACTGGAAGAAAACCATGATGGCGACGAGCGCGATCAGCATGCCATATTCGCGGATATTGGAGCGAATATAGGATGTGACCGAGACGACGTTACTTTCTTCGTTTGTTGTGTTTGCCGAACTCATGAGTTCTTCTCCCCTGAGCGCATGATAGCGCGCATGATGCTTTCCTGGCTCGCCTCTCCCTTCGGCAATTCAGCGACGATGCGGCCTTCGTTCATGACGTAGATGCGGTCGCAATTGCCGAGCAGTTCGGGCATTTCCGATGAGATCATCAGAACGCCTTTACCATCGGCAGCGAGCTGGTTGATGATGGTGTAGATTTCATATTTCGCGCCGACATCGATACCGCGGGTCGGTTCATCGAGGATCAGCACGTCGGGATTGGAGAACAGCCACTTGGAGAGCACAACCTTCTGCTGGTTGCCGCCCGAAAGGTTGACCGTTTCCTGAAAGATGCCCGACGAGCGGATGCGCAGGCGCGTGCGGAAATCGCTCGCCACCTTCATTTCCTTGATGTCGTCGATGATGCTGGCATTCGAGACGCCGGCAAGATTGGCGAGTGTGGTGTTGTGCAGGATGTTGTCGTTGAGCACGAGACCGAGATGTTTGCGGTCCTCCGTGACATAGGCAAGACCGGCATCGATTGCCTTGCGCACGGTGCTGACGTCAACTGGCTTGCCGTTGATCAGCACTTCACCGGTGATCTTGTGGCCATAGGACTTGCCGAACACGCTCATCGCAAATTCGGTGCGCCCTGCCCCCATCAGGCCGGCAATACCGACGACTTCGCCCTTGCGCACGGTGACGTTGATATCATGCAGAACCTGGCGGTCGCGGTGCTGCTGGTGATAGGCGTTCCAGTTCTTCACTTCGAGAATGGTTTCGCCGATCGGCACGTCGCGCGGCGGATAACGATCTTCGAGATCGCGGCCCACCATGTTGCGGATGATGACGTCCTCGCTGATTTCTTCCTTGTGACAGTCGAGCGTCTTCACCGTCATGCCGTCGCGCAGCACGGTGATCTGGTCGGCCACCTTGCGCACTTCATTCAGCTTGTGGGTGATGATGATCGAGGTCATGCCCTGCTTGCGGAATTCCATCAGCAGGTTCAACAGCGCCTCGGAATCGCTTTCGTTCAACGAAGCGGTCGGCTCATCAAGGATAAGCAGCTTCACGCTTTTCGACAGCGCCTTGGCGATTTCGACCAGCTGCTGCTTGCCGACGCCAATATCGGTGATCAGCGTCTCCGGTGATTCCTTCAGGCCCACTTTCTTCAGAAGTTCGCGGGTACGGTTGAAGGTCTCCTGCCAGCTGATCACGCCGTTCGAGGCGACCTCGTTGCCAAGGAAGATGTTTTCCGCAATCGACAGGAGCGGCACGAGCGCCAGTTCCTGGTGAATGATGATGATACCAATATCTTCACTGTCGTTGATGGCGCGAAAGTTTCGCACTGCGCCTTCATAGTGGATTTCGCCCTCATAGGTGCCGGCGGGGTAAACACCGGAAAGGACCTTCATCAAGGTCGACTTTCCCGCGCCGTTCTCACCGACGAGTGCGTGGATCTCACCTTCCTTAACCTTGAGGTTGACGTTCTCAAGCGCTTTCACGCCCGGAAACGTCTTGGTGATGTTCCGCATTTCGAGAATGGTATTGGCCATATCGCAATCCAGCGCCCGATTAATTCCGGCGTTTTTATTTTTATGGAAAAACGGGGATGACGCCAAGCCATCCCCGCATGTGTATCAGGCTTATTTCAGCTGGTCTTCCTTGTAGTAACCGCCATCGACGAGAACCTGCTTGTAGTTCTCCTTGGTTACTGCAACCGGCTTCAGCAGGTAGGACGGAACAACCTTGACGCCATTTTCATAGGTCTTGGTGTCGTTCACTTCAGGCTCCTTGCCCTGCATAACGGCATTCACCATGTTCACGGTAACCTTCGCGAGTTCGCGGGTGTCCTTGAAGATGGTGGAATACTGTTCGCCGGCAATGATCGACTTCACGGACGGGATTTCAGCGTCCTGACCGGAAACGACCGGCAGCGGCTGATCCTTCGTGCCATAACCAACGCCCTTCAGCGAGGAGATGATGCCGATGGAAAGACCGTCATAAGGCGACAGAACGGCGTCAACCTTGGCGTCGGTGTAGTAGGCCGAGAGAAGGTTGTCCATGCGGGCCTGGGCCGTTGCCGGATCCCAGCGCAGCGTGCCGACCTTGTCCATGCCGGTCTGGCCGGACTTCACGACGAGCTTGCCGCTGTCGATGTAAGGCTGGAGAACAGACATAGCGCCGTCGTAGAAGAAGAAGGCGTTGTTATCATCAGGGGAGCCGCCGAAGAGTTCGATGTTGAACGGACCCTTGCCATCCTTCAGACCGAGCTTGTCGACGATCGAAGTCGCCTGCAGCACGCCAACCTGGAAGTTGTCGAAGGTGGCGTAGTAGCTGACGTCGCCGCTGTTGCGGATCAGGCGGTCATAAGCGATGACCTTGATGCCCTGCTCGCCGGCCTGCTTCAGCACGTCCGACAGCGTGGTGCCGTCGATCGAGGCGATCACGAGGACCTTGACGCCCTTGGTGACCATGTTTTCGATCTGGGAAAGCTGGTTCGGAATATCGTCGTCGGCATACTGCAGGTCGGTCGTGTAACCAGCTTCCTGAAGCTGCTTGACGATGTTGTTGCCGTCATCGATCCAGCGCGCGGAAGACTTGGTCGGCATGGCGATGCCAACAGCGCCCTTGTCCTGTGCGAAAGCCGGCACTGCGAAAGACGCAGCACCGATGGCACAAGCTGCCATCAGCGAAATAATGGACTTCATTAACTCTCTCCCTTGAGCCCTTCTCTGGACCCGCATGTTGCGGTGCACCAGGAAATTCATGCCGTCAGAGGAAGAAGCCGCGCCCTGCTCGCTCCCTTTTCGCAATTGCGAAATGGAACAGCTGCCGCTCCTCCCCGGCATTCCGCAAATTGTTCTGAATCCATATAACTGTCAAATAGAATAAATCAGTTTCCATATATCAATTATGATATATTAAATCGATACAAAAACCGATGAGGGGTATAAAATCGCGAATGAGCAACCAGAAAGTGTATGAGCAGGCGCAAACAACGGATGCCCTTTTTGTCTTTGAAGACAACCCGTTGCTGCGGGCCGGATTGAAGATGAGCCACCTGCGCATGCTGGTCATGATCGAGGAGCACGGGCAGGTCAGCGCGGCTGCCGCCGCCATGAACATGACGCAGCCGGCGGCCTCGCGCATGCTCTCGGAAATGGAAGCGATCGTCAAATCGCCGCTCTGTCAGAGAGCATCGCGCGGTGTGGTTCTGACGAAGTTCGGCGAGGCGCTGGCGCGACGGGCGCGCACCATATTGCTGGAGCTGCGTGAGGCGAGTCGCGAACTCAATCAGATGAAGTCCGGCAGCGGCGGATCCGTTTTCATCGGCGCGGTGACCGCGCCCGCCATAAGCCTCGTGGTTCCCGCCATAAGACGGGCCATGGACACCTATCCCGGCATTGAAATCAATGTTCAGGTGGAGAGCAGCAACGTGCTGGCGCGGGAATTGCTGGCTGCGCGCCACGATTTCATCATCGGCCGCATACCGGATGACTTTGATCCAGGCCTGTTCTCCATCCACGAAATCGGCATTGAGCGCGCCTGTCTGGTGGTGCGCGAAGGCCACCCGCTTCTGGGCGGCGATCCCGTCACCCTGCAGGATCTTTCCGGTTACGACTGGGTGTTCCAGCCCCCTGGCGCGCTTTTGCGGCGCACCATGGAGGATGTCTTCCTTACCCACGGCGTCGCCATGCCGCGCAACGTCATCAACACGCCATCCGTGGTTCTCACGCTTGCGCTTGTCTGCAACACCGATGCCATTGCGCCGATTGCGCAGGACATGGCCGAATTCGTGGCCGGCCAGCGGGCCGATATCGGCCGGACCCGCATATTGCCGACGGATTTCGAACTGGTCGTCAAGCCCTACAGCATCATCACCACCAAGGGGCGCGTCCTGCCGCCCAGCGCCCGTCTGCTTTACGATCTGGTGCTGGATGAAAGCCGCAAGCTGACTGCCCAGTGACGGCGGCAAGCCAGACGCCACCTTCATCCACTACAAGGGCCGGAAATCGTGACCGGCGAAGGAACAGCCGTATGCTCTTCGGACAATCCGTTTTCCAGTCTGTCGTCGAAAGACTGAAGCAGGAGAAAGAAGACGAAGGCGCAGAGCCGCCGCCGCCCGCGGATCACCGCATTGCCGGCTTCAGCTCAGGCTTCGTTGTCGATACGCATATCGAAGCGCCGCCGGCTGCGAACGGCAATCTCGACGCTTATCTCGCCTTCCTGGAAGACGCCGCGCCACCGGCGGAACCCCAGCCGGAACCGGAGAGCGAACCGGAACCGATGCCGGCCCACCTCGAAAAGACCTCACTTGCCGATGTTTCGGCGGAACTGGCGATCCAGGAGACCGACACTGCGGCAACGCTCGCGGAAAAGCGCCGCGCCTTCGCCCGCCTCAATCATCCCGACCGGGTGAAACCGCAGTTCCGGCACAATGCGACACTGCGCATGACGGCAGCCAATCTCCTGATCGACCAGGCGTTCCGCATGCTTCGGATGCGAGAGCATTTCCGGTAAGAGGCGGGCAGCTCAAGACAGGCGATGAACGGAAAATGGCGACGCGTCAGCCGGCATCGTCCTTATCGGTGGGTGGATTTTCGGCGGCGGGCGCAACCGCCCCGTCCCCACCCTTTTCGCCGTCGCTTGC
This sequence comes from Agrobacterium sp. CMT1, assembly GCF_037203725.1. Lineage (NCBI taxonomy): Bacteria > Pseudomonadati > Pseudomonadota > Alphaproteobacteria > Hyphomicrobiales > Rhizobiaceae > Agrobacterium > Agrobacterium sp. CMT1. Next base: position 190,298 of record NZ_JBBCAR010000003.1, on the reverse strand, counting down.
GGGTTTGAATTTTACCAACAGTTCATAGGCCGCATAGACGCCTATGCCGCCCACGACGGTTCCCCAGAAGAACTCGCGATTGACGAATTCGATGACAGCCCATGCCACACAGAAACCGACGATGAGCAACCGCACCCACAGGGGACGATAAAGCGGATGACTCGTATCGATATTCAGCATGGTGTTTCCGTCTCTGGCTTTTCCGGTCAGTCGCTCGCTGCCGCGCGGGCACCGCATGGCACGGGGATTCCATGCGTCTTGACCGTTTCGCAGACAAATTGCAACGCAAATCGGACCGAGGGATATCAGGCTGCCGTGATGGAGATTACCTGATAACCGGGGGTAACGTGCGACCACGGATGAAATCCGCCGCCCCTTCCGCCCAGCATTGCCGATCTGAGCATGGGGAAACACCGGCGCCGGACGTCAGTCGCGCAGGCGGCCGAGCAGCGCCAGCAATTGGTCGCGGGCCTTCTTGCCGCCGATACGGTCGATGAGCTTTTCCTCGCGGTCGCGCCAGACATCGGAAAGGCGCTCGAGAAGACGGCTACCCTCGGCCGTCATGTCGAGGAAATGAACGCGCCTGTCCTCTTCCGACCTGCGGCGGACGAGCAGACCTTTCTCTTCCATGCTGTCGACGATGGCAACGAAATTAGCCCGCTGGATGCCGAGCGCCTCGGCAACATCGCTTTGTTTAAGACCCGGATTTCCGCCGACGATGACGAGAACGGAAAAATCGGCCGGCCGCAATCCCTGCTCCGCCAGCACATCGGAAAAACCGTTTGCCACGGCAAGTTGCGAGTGCCGCAAATGGTAGCTGATCGCAGTCGTCAGCAAACCGTAATCGATCGCGGTGAGATGCGTCGTTTGCGCGCTGCCGCTTTCGACCTTTTCCGTCCGCGGCCCGTTGCTATGTGCCAATCGCAAAGCCATCCGATCCCCCGCCTGATTCGTCCTTTACCCTGCCAAAATCATAACTGACAATGTCACGAAACTGTATCCTAAATAAATGTAGATGATACTAATATTGTATAAGAATTTGACAGTTAATGGCCGGAAACCCAATGTAGCCCGCCATCTGGCGACAAAATCTGCGCCGAAAGCATGACTATTTACCCGCCAATTTTGAGGGGCCGGAACCGCGGGGCCACCCTTCTCTGGCAGGCATACGGGCACTCCGGTCCACGACGGATGAACATGCTGAAACTGCATGCGGGACCCGTGACAAGCTACTACTTATAAGTGAAATCGATTTCCGCGAGACCTGGGACGCCAAACGACGCAGCCCCGCGCGCAAAGACGCCAAAAACCCGCACGCCCCCACTCCCGGCCCTCTTCCCCCTGCGGTCTCGAAAACTGGCAAGGTTTCGCAAATCTTGGATTTTTAGTCATTGATGCGGAAAGAAAGCTGGGGTATGAACCAACCGCTGCACGCGATTCAAGCGTGACCGCTGCACCCGTAGCTCAGCTGGATAGAGTGTTGGATTCCGATTCCAAAGGTCACAGGTTCGAATCCTGTCGGGTGCGCCATTTTACGCAGAACGTATCACCCCGGATTGCCACTCTTCGTTTTTGACGGAAGCCTATGGAAAGCATGTATGGCGTTGCCGCATCCGGGAGGAGGCATGCTTTGACAAGTGCGCGTCGCGGCAGTCTGAGACGGATTCCCCGAAAACGCCGTTAGACTCCGTCCCGATCGATATTACTGCAGCATTGAAGGCGATGGGCGAGGCTGGCGGCGGCGGATCATTGGTGGCCTGAGATAAGCTATCCGGTCTTCGACAACCCCGACGCAAAAAAGCCGCCCGGTGTTCGAAGCACCGGGCGCTGGTTTCAGGCGAATGAAGTCGCAGGATCAAAACTCACGCCATTCGTCTCTCGATCTGTCGACGGCGGCATTGCCCGCGAAGGCGGCAGCGAGCTTGTGGCCGAGCGCACGCACGGGTGATGCTACCGGTCTTTCGCCGCCGGCGGCGGTGCGCACCGGCGCGGGCTGGCTCTGCGGCTGATAGGCGCTGTCGCCGAGGCGGAATTGCGACAGCAACTGGTTGAGAGAGACCACCTCCTTGGCCAGGCTGTGGCTTGCGGCATTGGTTTCTTCGACCATCGCCGCGTTTTTCTGGGTGTCCTGATCCATCTGGTTGACCGCGGTGTTGATCTGCTGCAGTCCCGAGGACTGCTCCTGCGCCGCCTCTACGATGGAAACCACGTGGCGGTTGATTTCCTGCACTTCGGATACGATCGTCACCAGCGCCTTGCCGGTGTCACCCACCAGCTGCACGCCCTGCTGCACCTGATCGTTCGAGGTGGTGATCAGCGCCTTGATCTCCTTGGCAGCATGGGCGGAGCGTTGCGCAAGCTCGCGCACCTCCTGGGCCACGACGGCGAAGCCCTTGCCGGCCTCACCGGCGCGGGCGGCCTCCACGCCGGCATTCAGGGCAAGCAGGTTGGTCTGGAAGGCGATCTCATCGATCACCCCGATGATATTGCTGATTTCATTGGCAGAATTCGCGATCTGCTCCATGGCGACCACGGCGCGGCGCACCACTTCGCCAGATTGTTCCGCGCCCGCCTTGGCGCGACTGACGATCAGGCCCGCCTCCTGCGCGCGTTTGGTGGAATCCTGCACGGTCGTGGTTATCTCCTCCAGGGCCGCGGCGGTTTCCTCCACGGCCGCCGCTTGCTGTTCGGTACGTCTCGCCAGATCGTCAGCGGCCGATTTGATTTCGTTTGCCCCCGCGCCGATGCCGTTGGCGTTCTGCGCAACACGGGTCAGGGCTGCCTGCAGCTTTTCCGCCGATGTGTTGAAATCGTTGCGCACGGTATCGAGCGTTGTCGTGAACGGCTCGCGGATGCGGTAGGAGACATCGCCGTCGGAGAGTTTCGAGAGACCGGCAGCGAGGTTGTCGACGGCGAATTTGACGTCGGCCGCTTCCTTCGCCTTCTGCTGCTCACGGTCGATCCGGTCCTGTTCCGACAGGCTGCGGTTCGCTTCGGTTTCCTGCTCGAGACGAATGCGCTCGATGGCATTTTCACGGAAAACCTGAACCGCCTGCGCCATCTGGCCGACTTCGTCTTTGCGTGCCATTCCGTCGATTTCCGCCGTCGTTTCACCGGCGGCCAGCGAGACCATGCGCTCGCGCAGGCGGGCAATCGGCGTGGTGATGCCGCGCGAAGCCACGAAAAGCGCCAGAATAATGCCGGCCGCGAAAGCAACGCCGACAGCCATCAGCGAGGTGAGGATGGTCGAATTGGTCTGATCGGTCAGGTCGTCGCTTCCCTTGACGACACCCTTGGCAAGCCTGTCAAGAAGATTGGCGATGTCGGCGCCCGTAGCGCGCATGGCAACGTCAGCCCTCAGAAGCTCCGCAGCGGATTCCTGGTTGCGGTTGGCCGAACCGAATTCCACGGCCTTGTCCGTGATGGCGATAATGGCCTTGACGTCTCGCAACAGCCCGTCGAGTGCTGCTGTCTCTTCCGGAAAAATGGCTTTGACATCGTCCAGCCGCGTTACCACCTCTGCCCTGTCCCCCGCATATTCCTGCTTCACGATTTTAAAGTCGGGGCTATTGGCGTCATAAACCATGATCTGATACGCACCATAGGCCATGGACTGCAGGTTTCGGTTTGCCCGGGCAAGCTCCACCAGGGCGGCGTTGTCTTTGGCGATAAAATCGGAATAGGCCGTGTCCGCGTGCTTGTAGCGGTCGGACATGAAGCCGGTGGCGCCAAGACCGACGATGCAGATCGGCAGAATGAGGGAAAGAATTTTGGTGCGGATGCTGGCGTTCTGGAGAAAGGACACGGAAACCTCACGTCATGAAAAAACCGCTCCTTCCCCGTGCCACAGGAGGTGTTCGGCAAGGCTGGCATGGCACGTCGAGGACCCCGGTCATCAGGGCTTCGATAGCCGCATCATCGGCTGGGATTGCCTCTGCATCATGCATACGCCGAAGAAAGTCCGGGCCTGTCCCTGCAATACGCACAGGTCGTCTCCCCCCGTGGCATGGCGCCCCTGAAAGGCCAGGCGCCAGGCCGCATCTTGAGGAAAAGCTGAGCAGAGCCGATCAATCGGCTGCTCGTGATTCCTTTTATCGCAAAATAATTATGATCAAAAACTTTATAATTTCTTCACGCCGAAAAATTGCAGGTGCCGACAGGGATTCGCGGTTTGGCTGCTGCCCGCGACATCGAATGACCGAACCAATATGGGGGAATGATCTTGCATCATTATCCGACGCAGCGCGGCCGGCGGTGGCGGCGCATCTCGAACCGTCAACGGGAATGCAGGACCTGCGGTTGTGCGGCAGGCGGCCCGCCCGGCTTCGCTACACTGCGCACGGGGCCGCCGGACTGGCCGGGTTCCCGCTCCGCCTCTTCCTCGACGAGGCTGGCATGGGCCTGCAGATGCAGGCCCATCATCGCGACGAGCAGGAAAAACCAGACGAAACCCGCGCTCAGAAGAAACAGGGTCTCCAGAAAGCCGTATAGCAGGACGTAAAGCCAGACGCCGACATAAAGCCGCGTCAACGGACTGTTGCGCGTGGCGCTGTCCATTTTGCCGAGATTATGGAGCGGCAGCAGATAAATCCATATCAGCACCAGAACAAGCCCCGGCACACCACCTTCCAGCAGCAGGTCGAAATAGCCGCTATGGGAAGCCGGCGCGGTGGTCGCCCAGCTATTGTCCTCGGTGAAGCTCGACATCAGCGTATCGCTGCGCCAGAAGGCCTGGTAACCATATCCGAGGATCGGGCTTTTGCGGATGTAATCGATGGCGACAGCCCAGATATCGGTTCGGCCCGTAAAGCTGGCGTCGATGCCCATTTTCGTCAGCATCTGTGAAAACACCGGGTCTACCGTGGTGCCCACGGTCACGGCCGCGCAGAACAAAAGAAGCAGGGTCACGACCATATAACGCCACCGGGGCCAGCGAACGATGAACCAGCCGGTTGCCACGATGATCGGCATCAGGCCGAGCACCGTCTTGCCACCTGTCTTGACCAGGAAGAAAACCGACAGCAGCAGCACCGAGAGGCCGCCGATGAAGGACCAGCGCCTGCAAAGATAAATCGACACGATGATCAGCACCGCCATGACCGATGCGGCCTCGTTCTTGTGCTGGAAGACCCCCCGCCAGTTGCCGGCCAGCAGCGGCTCCAGCGCATCGCTTGCCAGGTGAATGGACCGCGAAGGCAGGGCGACGACGCCGAAATAACACAGGAACAATATGATGAGGACGCAGGTGGCGAGCAGCGTGGTGAAATGCCGCTCGGTGCGCGGCAGCTGCAGGAACCCGCCGGCGAGCACGCAGATGATGGCGCACATGACAAGCCGACGTAGAGAAAACGATGGTGCTTCACCAAGAAGCGAGGTCAAGGCAAACCAGCCGAAAATTGCCGCTGTCAGCAGGCGCGGCGCAAGGATGATGGAGAACGAGCGCTCCCTGGCCATGAATGCCACAAAACTGCAGAGCAGGATGACTGCGGTGAGCTGGTTGAGCAGGTTGGACCCGGCCGCCATGGCGGACCCCAGATAGGTGGAGGAGAGCGAGATATAGGGCGAAAAACCGACTGTGAAGTACAGGAACGTCACATAAAACAATGCGTCCCGCCAGTAGCCACGCCCCTGTCCGTCATGCGGTGCATCCATAAGGGGTTTTTCTCTTCCTCTTTCCACCGCCTCGGCATCCCGTCCGATGCTTCATCCGGTTACCCGAATATCCTCCCAAAATCCTATTTTTTAGTTATATATAATGCACGGAAGAATAGTAATTCCGTCATTTCCGACCGCGCTTCCGGAGCGAGGTCAAAGGGTTAGAAACGGAGAAGGACTGCCGGGAAAGAAGCTGCGCTCTGAAGAACGGCTCTCAGGCGTTGACTTCGCATCGAAAATTTAATGCGCTGATTTCCTTAATATTTACCACGAAATTCCTGGCCGGAAAGCCCGCCTCTACTTGCACGACAAGAGAACCGTCTTCGCATGCCGGAGGTATACTCACGCAGCCAGCAGATACTCTATTTAGCGTATATTAACAACTAAAGATATATCTTTGGGTTGATTTCGTAAATGCGCATAAGCTGGAGACCCAGGGTGGACGTTCCGAGGCAGACCAGGACGGACGATAGCGATAACGGTCAGTCGACGCGATGCCCGGCGCCGCAAAGCTCAACCGGCGTCCGCCCCATGCGCAGGGACGACGTGCCGGCTGTCGAGCGGGTGCTGAACAGCGCATTCAGGAAGACAGGGCCCACGACGAGCTTCGATTTTCGTTCCTATGTAGGGACGTTGTTCTTCAGCAGCCCCGTTTTTGATCCGGATTACGGCAGCGTGGTTTACGATGCGGGAGAGAATGGCGTGACAAGCGTCATTCTGGCCGTGCCCATGCGGTTTGTCGCCAATGGAAGAACCGTTACGGCGCGCCTGCTCTGTGCTTTCGCGTCGGATGGAAAACTTGGCGCACTCGGGGCCGCGCGCCTGTCCCGCGGCATGCGGGCATCGAAACACGACATGCTGTTTTCGGATACAGCCTCGCCTGTCAGCGCCGACCATTGGGTTGCGACCGGCGGCAACATGCTGCCCATCGAAAGCCTGCAATGGCACAAGGCACTGAAGCCCTTCTCAACCATCGCACTGCGCATGCCGCGCCGTTCGAAACTGGCCAAGACAACGCTTGCCCTGGCGGCGCTCGGCTTCGTGGACGGCGTCCTGCGCAAATGGAAAAAAGGCCTCAGGCCGCAGCAGGCTCCGGGCGCCAGGGTAAAAGAAGTGGATTTCGAAACCTTCCGCCGCGCAGCGCTGCCGATGATCGAGCGTTTTTCCGTCCGCCCGGAATGGTCCCATGACGAATTTCACTGGCTGATCGGCATGAGCAGGACGAATGAGAGCCTGGGCGAACTGAAAAGCCTGGCGATCGAGACGGCCGAAGGTCATGTCATGGGAGCCGCCCTGTTTTTCGGCCAGCCGGCGCGAACCGCCTATGTGCTCAATCTCGTCTGTGATGCCGGCCGCGAAAACGATGTCCTCAACACACTGTTCCACCATTTTGACAATGAGAATTACGCCCATGTCACTGGCATGGCGCAGCCCTTTCTGATCAACGCGCTTTACCGCCAGAACCACATGAGCTTCCGCCATGACGGATATTTCTGCATGGCCACCCGGGACGATCTGCTGAGGGAAAGGGCGCTGGCCGGGGATATCTATATAGGCGGACTATGCTCGGAGAGCTGGAGCAAACTCATCACCGATTATTGAGGCCCCGCGCAGACCGACACGAGCCGGGCCGCCGCCTCAAGCCTTGGTAAAACGACCCACATTGGCCGATATCAGATGGCGCAGGGCCTTCGCGTAACGTCTGGAGCGTGTCTTGGCCGCCAGCGCGCTGGTCCAGTCCACCATCGATCCGTTGATATCGAAATCGCCGAGCTGACCTTCGGGTATATCGCCCTTTTCGATCCGCTCGACGATGGAAGCGAGCGCCGAATAGAATTCCGGCGAGCGATAAGGCGGGTGCAGTGAATACATGCCTTTACCCGTACCGAGAAAATCCAGCCTGTAGACGCCGCTGCGCATCATGTTGGTGCTCAACACCTCCTCAGCAGGCATCGAGACGGGCTGCTGATTATAGGCATAGGAGCGGATGCGCCGTTTGACATCGGGCCTGAGCAGTTCCAGCGAACCGATCCGCTTGGCGAAGCGTTCCATGTCGATCATGAAAAGACGTGTGGAAACGGTGGCGAAGCGCCAGGTGGGAATACGCGACGGCAACTTGCGCGGCTCAGGAATGTTCTTCACGCCGGGCATGCCGACATGGCGGGAAATATCGAGATCGCCCCGCACTGTCGGCGGCCCGGAAAACGGCGTGATGCACAGCGCATCCGGATTGGCTTTCTGCAGCGCGATCGCCTCGGAAAACCAGCTCTGGCTGCCGCCGCCAAACATCATGTCGCTGTCCATGTGCAGTACGTAACGGGCGTTGGCCCGTTTAAGACCGTGGAAATAGACGTGGAAAGGACCGCCGTCGAAAGCCTTGGCGGGATAGGGAACCGCCGACCGGGAAAAGAAGGTCTCGGACACCGCCTTGCGCGCCTCATCGCTGTAATCGACGATATCGACGACGAGATGCGGATAGTTGATCTGCATTTCCTCCAGCATGTCGAAAAGTCGTTTGCGCGACGCTTCGAAGCCTTTGCCCTTGTAGCGACCCGCCCCCACCTGGCCGGTATCGACAGTCAGCAGAATGCGGTCCACCTGTCCGCCCCAGACCCGTAGCTGATGCGGCAACGTCAATGCGGCATGCGGAGCGTCGAAGGGATGCAGATTGACCTGCAGCGCTTTCTGGACGGGAGGAAGCGGCATTTCAGCATTCATAGTCACGCACCACGGTTCCGGAATTCATTGATGATGGCCATCATGGGTTTTTCGTTGAAGCTCCAGTCGAGCGGCAACGGTCGGTTCGCCGTGCCGTCACGACGCGGATACGCCCAGCGGATCCAGGTATACTGGTCCGAAATACCCCATGTGGTGATCGAGGAAAGCGGGCCGCCGGCCGAGGCCGCCTCAAGAAAATCCCGGACCTGACCGTTGATCAGTAAATCGCGTTCCGCTTCCGGACCGGGCAGCGTCTGGTCCATCACATCAAGCTCCGTCACCAGAACGGCAAGGCCGTAACCGCGCATTTCCGTCACGAAGGCGGCAAGCTCGTCCTTGGCGATCGGCCAGCCGCCGCGCAGGTGCCCCTGCAGACCGATGGCGTTGATGGGCGCCCCTTTTTCCAGAAGCTCGAGAATGAGATTGCGGAACGCCTCGCGCTTGGCTGGCGATTTTTCGACCGCGAATTCCACGTCATATTCATTGAGAACGAGCTGCGCTTTCGGATCGACCTGATGGGCGATATCGAAGGCCTTCTTGATGGCGTCCGGCCCGGCGCCGTAATACCAGGCGTCACGCCGGGCGCGCACATTGCCGGGAACATCCGGGATCGGTTCGTTCACCACGTCCCAGCTATGGACCACATCCCCGTAACGCTCCATCACCTTGACGATATGGGTTTCCATCAGCTTCTCGACCTTGCCGCTGCCACCGATGCCGGCAATCCAGGGGGCATTTGAGGCGTACCAGATGAGCGGATGGCCATGCATGGAAAGCTTGTGCTGACGCGCGAAGCTGGCGAGTGCATCGGCGGGCGCAAAATCGAACACCGCTTCCGATGGCCGCATGACCTCCCATTTCATTTCAGTCACGGGGGTGATGCGCGAGCAATATTTCACGATCGCCTCGCCGATGCGGCTATCGGCGGTGAGGTCAGGCAGATAAATGGCCGCGCCGTAAGGGGCGGTTTTGGTCGAGGTTTTTTTCTGCGCGGCAGAGGCCGTGCCGGTCACGGCGTGCAAAAGGCCCGCGCTTGCCGCACCGCCCAGAAAATTCCGCCGCCCGATCCGCATTCATCCGCCTCCACAACCCCGGCGCATCGAGGGAAAACCGGGATCGATTTTCGCCAGCAACGATGCGCAGCCCAAAATGTCGGAGCGTTTCCGCACATCCGGATGGACCCGGCACGCTCCATTCTCAAAACATAACATTCTGATCATGCCAAAAGGATATTAAAGATTTGCAAGGTTAACCGCCGCTATACCACGTCATAATTGGCCAGCGCCGCTTAATCCGGTAGTAACTTCGCCATGCGAATTCTTGGCCCATGCCTCACGGAGTTTAAAGCTTGATATCCGTTTCGATTGTCATCCCCGTTCGCAATGGCGAGCGTTACATCGTGGAAGCGATCGAAAGCGCATTGCTTCAGGGCAAAACCGTCTGCGAGGTGCTGGTGGTTGATGACGGTTCCACTGATAGCACGGCGCAAAAGGTGCAGGGTTTTTCCGATCCGCGCGTTAAACTGCTTGCCCGGCCGCAGGGACGGCAGGGCGTTTCCGCGGTTCGCAATTTCGGTCTTTCGCAGGCACGTGGCGAGTGGACGATGTTTCTCGATGCCGATGACCGCCTGAAGCCTGGCGCCGTCGCAGCGCTTTGCGCCGGCGTCACCGGCCCGGATGTCGTTGCCGTTTATGGCGATTACGAGCGTATCGATGAAAACGGTGCAAAGATCGGCCGTCGCAACCTCATCCGTCGCCGCGAAAAGCCTGACGGGTTCATCCTTCGGCCGCTGCTCGGCGGAAACTTCATCGTCAATGGCGGCATCATGCTGGTCAAAACCCGAATCTTCCAGGATTTCGGCGGTTTCGACGAGACCCTGCGGTATGCGGAAGACTGGTACGGCTGGTGCAGGCTGGCCGCCGCGGGCCGCTTTGTTTATCTTCCCGGCCGCCACGTCCTCGATTATCGGGTTCACCGGACGAGCGTTATGATGAACCGGCTCTTGACCTTCCGCGATTGCGAACCGGCAATCGAAGCCGTGTTTTCCGATCCCGCCATCGTCGCAGCCATACCCCCGCAGGAGCTCGGACGGCTTCGCCGCAAATCCGAAAACCATATGAACGCCTATACCGTTGCCCAGGCGTTTCGTGCCCGCCGTTACCGGGAAGCCTTTTCGGCACTGGCCGACACCGTCATCCATCGCCCGCGCCAGAGCCTCCGGGCCGTCGTTTTTTCCGCCGCAGCACTTGCCGGAATTTAGGAGTTTCCATGTCCGAGATCATGCCGGAAGCGGTGGTGTGCATCCCCAGTTTCCGCCGGCCGGAAGGCCTGAAGAAGACACTTTCATCGCTTGCAGCCCAGAAGGCCGATTTTCCCTTCGCGGTCGTCGTGGTCGATAATGATGGTGCAGGCCAGCAGGGTCTCGCTGTGGCGCGCGCCTTTTTTGCCGAAAACGACATGGCCGGGCTGGCCCTGGTAGAACCGACACAGGGCAATTGTTACGCCATCAATACGGCGTTCCGCACCGCCCGGCAGAGCTATCCTTCGGCGCAATGGTTTTTGATGATCGATGACGACGAGGCCGCCTCCCCCGTCTGGCTTGGGCAAATGGTCTCGGCGGCGAAATCCTTCGACGCCGATATCGTCGGCGGACCCGTCAATCGCGAATTCGACGCCCCGGCTTCCAGGGCGGTTCTTTCGCATCCGCTGTTCGGTTCCATAGAAGCACCGACCGGCCCGGTCGACCAGATCCACGGCTCGGGCAATTGCCTGATTTCACGGCGAGTGTTCGAAACCTTGCCGAAGCCGGAATTCGACGTGCGGTTCAACTTCCTCGGCGGCGGCGACATGGATTTCTTCACACGCTGCCGCAAGGCCGGTTTCAAATTCGCATGGAATGCGAACGCCCTCATCATCGAATACGTGCCGGAAAGCCGCATGGCGCCGCGCTGGATCATGGAGCGCTCGCTCCGGACCGGCATCATCAATTACAGCATCGATCGCGCCCGCCGCCCCGGCCTGAAGGGCGGACTGCTGCTCGCCGCCAAAAATGCCGTCAGCCTGTGCCTGTCGCTCTTCCGTGCCGTTTCCGCATTGCTGAAAACCGGTTCGCTGCTGCCCGCCACCCATCCCCCCCTCATGTCCGTGGGCCGGGTGATGGCGAGCCTCGGCATCACGCTCACGCCCTATAAGGCACCGGCGAAGAAAAGCTGACGCCCGATCTTACCGTCACGTTTAACCCAGTGTCTTTTGCCTGCCGAACGACATCGGGTTCGCGCGCCGTTTCTGCAAACCGAAAGACGAAAAGGCCGTCGCAAGTACGAGAAGCGGCACGAGCACCGGCCAGAAAAAACAAAGGACAATGCCGGTTACCCGATAAAAATCCCAGCTCTTGTCGCGGCGGGCGCCTTCAATATAGGTCATGGCGAGAGAGGTAACGGTGCCAATTCCATATATGAAAAGAGAAATGGACGTAATCACCATTGGTGGCCTCGAAATATCTCTGATTCGAATAAATTTGTAATATTTGTGCAGTGTAGCGCAGCCGTTCGCAGTTGCAACGGGTTTCGGCGCCGTAGCGCGCTGATTCAATAAGTTAGAAAAACCTTACATTTATCGGGCAAGACGGCGCAATGATCTAGCGGTTCTGCCCCGAAGCGCCAAAGCGATACTTCAGCAGCGAATATATGGCGATCGGATTGGTCAGCAGGTAACGTTTTCCAAGACGCTTCGGCTCAAGCATCGCCCGGTAGAGCCATTCCAGCCCCATATCCTGCATCCACTGCGGCGCCCGGCTGTTCTTGCCGGCAATGAAATCAAAAAGGCCGCCGCAGGTCTTGATCACGGCGACGCCGGAAAGCCTGTCCAGATTGCGCGAAACGAAGCGCTGCTCGAGCGGAATGCCGAAGCCGACCCAAAGAATATCGGTCTTCGAGGCGACAATATCGGCAATGATTTCGTCCCCGCGACCCGGACTGAAATAACCATTATGGCGTCCCGAAAAGACGAGGCGCGGATAAAGCCTCTGCATTTCCTCGACCGCCGCACGGTTCACCTCTTCGGAACCGCCAAGGAAATAAAACCGGCTGCCCGTCTCTTCGGCGCGCTTGGCCACCGCATGGACGAGATCCGTCGTTGCAACCCGTTCTCTCAACGCCCGGGCACAGAACTTGCGGGAGAAGATCACCAGCGACATGCCATCGGCGTGAATCTGGTCCGCCTGCCGCAGCATGGCGTCGAATTCGCGGTCGTTGTGGCAGAGCGCGATGACCTGACCGTTTGCGGATGTCGAATAAAACGGCCTTGCACCCGGCGCACGCTCCGTCGTTGCACGCAGGATGAAATCCCGCGCGGTTTCATCGATGGTTGCGTCAGTAATGGGTAGAGACGCAAGAGAAATGACCGGCCAGGAATGACCAGTCTCCTCCGTCTGCGGCATCTCTCTCCCTGTCATAATCTGTCCGGCGTCCAAGATAGGCATCGTTTCATTGTTATGGGCACGCATATGCATAAAATAGAAGGCTTCAAACACTACGAAGAACTATCATTAATATTTTTATAAATCCTCCGCTTGAGGCAGGGAAATTGCACGCCCGCTGGTTGAATGACCTTCCCCTCGCCTATTCCCGTTTGGCGTCCGATGGTTTAATGGACGGAAACATCAATGACAAAGGTCCCGGCCATGGAAACCATTTCAATCGACAACCGCGGCGATTTCGGCCTCTGGGCAATAGAACGGGCGAAGGAAATCGTTGCCAACGAGGCGTCCGATCTCGCCGTTTCCGTCCGTGATGGCGACGAGGCAGGCATTCGCGATGCTGGCAATGCGCTGGGTGCGGCCATCGCCGCCGCTCTCCTTGAAGTTTATGATGGCCTGATCTCGGAAGAATAAGTCGGCGCGGGGTCCCAGGTTTAACGCGCCGCGGCTTCCGTATGATCGTCGCGGCGCAGATAACCCCACAGCCCGAGTGCGATCGCAATGGCGAGGCCGAGAAACAGGCCGCCCGCGCCGCCAGCGACGAGGAAGACCAGCTTGCCCGGCGGCCAGCTTCTGGAGTTCGGCGCAACCGGCTGCGAAATAACGCGGACATTGGTGGAATCGATCGATTGCTGTTCGGCGAGCTGGCGTGACCGGGTAAGATAGGTCTCATAGATCGCCGCTGCCGAGCGGGCGTCGCGCTCAAGATCCCTCAGCCGCACCTGCGCTTCGTTATCGGTGAAGACATTGGCACGCTCCGCCACGGCTTTCAGTCGCAGCGCATCGAGCGAGGAGCGCGCTTCGGCGACATTTGTCTTTGCTGCCTGCAGAATGCGCCGCGCCTCGTCGGCCATGCCGCGTTCCAGCATGGCCCGTTCCGCACCTGCAGTCGCCAGCCGCGGATGACGCGCGCCGTAGGTCAGCGTCATGGCTCCGATCTGCTGCTGCAGGGTGCTGTATTGCGCCCGGATCGTGTTCATGGTCTGGCTATCGAAAATCGCATCGCTTTGCGTGCGGTTCTGCGCGATTGCCGCCTCCATCTGCTTCAGCCGGGATTCTTCCTGGATGACGCGCTGCTGGGCCGCGAGAACCTGTGCATTGAGCTCACCGGAGGCCAGGTTGCTGACAAGCTGGCCATTATTCTCCTGCAGGCCGTTTTCGCGACGGAAATCGGCCACCCGCTTTTCAGCCGCAGTAACATTCTCGCGCATTTCCTCAAGCCGCTTCCTGAGATCGTCGACGACACGCTGGCTGCTGTCGGAGGTCGTCTGGAACAGCTCGGTCTCAAACGCCTTCACGATGGCCTTTGAGACCGTCACGGATTTGTCGGCATCATTGGTCCAGACGGAAAGCGTCACCACGAAGGAGCGTGGGTCGCGTTCCGCTGCGACCCGGTCGCCGAGGGAGCGGAGTGCACCGAGCCGGTTGTCGCCATCTTCCGGCCTGGATGAAAACATCGCCTTCAGCCGGGCGAGCGGCGGCGGGCTGATGAATTCCGGATCCTGATCGAGCTTCAGTTCCTCCACCACCCGCGCCAGCACGTTGCGCGACGTGATCGTGCGCAGCTTGCTTTCGACTTCGAGAATCTGCGTGTCACGCTGCTGGTTCGGCGAGAACACGCCGTCGTTGACAACGTTGAGATTGGAGGGATTGACGACGATATCCGTATAGGCCGTGTAGCGTGGCGGCGTCATATACGCATAGCTGAGCGCAGCCGCGACGCAGAGAATGATAGCCAGAACGATCCAGACGATGCCCCTGCGAAGCCAGATGAGGACGTCGTCAACGCCGATCCTGTCGATATGGCTGAGGCCCGGCAATGCTGCGGCCAGACTTCCGCTGGGCGACGACGCCTTCACCGGTCTCGCGGCCGGAGCGGGCTCGACGGCAGCCGCCGCCGGTTTCGGCTCGAGATGCTCTTTCAGCACCGTGCGTTCGAAAACCTCGTCGTCATCCACCAGATCATCCAGCAGGGAACCATGAGTTTTCGCGGCCGGCGCCGTTTTTTCATCGAGCGGACGTACCTGCTTATGTCCCGCCTTTTGAAGCCTGTACATCAGCCAATCCAACTCGAACGAACCAAAAAAAGCCGGCAACCGATGATCCTCATCGTCGCCATAGCCGCTATCGACGGACAAGTTTAAATATGACGGGTGAATTTTAGGTTACCCGCATCATTGCCGTCATCATCGCCTATTCGCGGCCTCCAGGGAAGGGGAGGATTGACGTGAATGGATCGATACGGTTCTTTCAAGCGTTACATTTTTGAACTATCCATTTGGCCCTCAAGGATTTTACGGAAGCGGAGTTGAGAATGAGCCTGAAATTTGGAACGAGCGGCCTTCGTGGCCTCTCCGTCGATCTGAAAGGAAAAGCGTCGGCCGTTTATGCCACGGCATTTGCGAGGCACCTTCTCACATCGGGCCAGGCAAAGGCGGGCGACCCCATTCTCGTTGGCCGCGATTTCCGCGATTCGAGCCCCGATGTGTCCGCCACCTGCATCGCGGCGTTGAAAAAGGCAGGCCTCACGCCGTTCGATTGCGGCACGGTGCCCACCCCGGCTCTGGCGCTTTATGCTCTGTCGCTGAAGGCGGGCGCGCTGATGATCACGGGCTCCCACATCCCGGCCGACCGCAACGGCATCAAGTTCTACCGCCCGGATGGCGAAATCGACAAGCAGGACGAGACGGCCATCGCAGCCCTCGCCGCCGAAATCGAAGCGGAAGGCATCAGCGACGAGACGGCGACTGCCGAAGACCATTCCGCCATCGCAGCCGAACTATTCTACGAACGCAACATCGCGCTGTTGCCGGAAAAGGCTCTCTCAGGCCTCAAGATCGGTGTTTACCAGCATAGCACGGTGGCGCGCGATCTCTTTGTCGACGTTCTCGCCCATTACGGCGCCGATGTCGTTCCGCTCGGCCGCTCGGAGACCTTCATCCCCGTCGATACGGAGGCGGTCTCGCCGGAGACGCTTTCGCTTCTCAAAAAATGGGCTCCTGAGCACAGTCTCGACGCCATTGTTTCCGCCGATGGCGACGGTGACCGCCCCCTGCTGGCCGATGAAAGGGGCGTACCGCTGCGCGGCGACCTCATTGGTCTCATCACCGCCAATTTCCTTGGCGCAGGCGTCGTTGTCACCCCTGTAACGTCCAATTCCGGCATCGAGGCCAATGGTTCCTTTGAGGTCGTTCGTACGAAGGTTGGCTCGCCTTTCGTCATTGCCGGCATGGCAGACGCCCTTTCAGCCGGCAAGAACGGCGTGATGGGCTTCGAGGCGAATGGCGGCCTGCTGACGGCCTCTTCCTTCACGCTCAACGGCAGGCCCCTCTCGCCGCTGCCCACGCGTGACAGCTTCCTGCCCGTTCTCGCCGTGCTGCTTCTTTCGTCGGAACAGAAAAAACCGCTGTCGCAAATCGCCGCCGCCTATAACCTTCCGGTCGCCGCCGCCGACCGCCTGGAAAATTTCGCGCAGGAAAAGAGCGCCGCCCTGATGGCGCATCTGCGCGCCTCGCGCACCAATCTCGAAGCCTTCCTCGCCCCGGTTGGCACGGTGAAAGGCCTGAGCGACATCGACGGCCTGCGCGTGTCATTGACCGACGGCAGCACCATCCACTTCCGCCCGTCAGGCAACGCGCCGGAAATGCGCTGCTACGTCGAAGCTGCCAATCAGGATGAGGCCGAGACGCTTTTGAGCAAGGGGCTCGACCTTATCCGAAATTTTGGATGATTTTTGGATGATGCCGGGCAAGCCCGGCATCTGCCCTTTTTAATCTGTCCCAAATGTCGCACCCTGCCCGTGCCTGTTGCTCTTCCGGCTCCGCGGAGCGATAAGAGCCGGAGGGCCACAAGAGGCGGATTATGACTGGCGAAACCATTACCCTTTATGAAGCGATCGGTGGCGATGCGACCGTCAGGGCGCTCACCCGGCGCTTCTATCAACTGATGGATACCCTGCCGGAAGCAGCCCGCTGCCGCGCCATCCACCCGGCCGATCTTTCCGGCAGCGAAGCGAAGTTCTACGATTACCTGACTGGATATCTTGGCGGACCGCCGGTCTACGTCGAGAAGCACGGCCACCCGATGCTGCGCCGCCGCCATTTCGTCGCCCCCATCGGCCCTGCCGAGCGGGATGAATGGCTGCTCTGCTTCCGCCGCGCCATGGAGGAGACGATCGAAAATCCCAAGCTGCGCGAGATCATATGGCCCCCGATCGAGAGGCTCGCCTTTCACATGCAGAACCGGGAGGCGGACAGCCAATGACCACGCAGAACGCGACTATAGCGACGGTGCCCGGGGCCAGATTACGGGCCTTCATTCTGTTGCTGGGCAGCCTGCTGGGTGCTGCCGGCGTCATGCTTGCCGCCGCTGCCACCCATACCGGCGAAACCTATATGCTCGGTAATGCTTCCGCCATGGCGCTGGCGCATGCGCCGGTTCTTATCGCGCTCCATATCGGTGCGGATCGCATCAGGACCGCCATTCCGGCGGGCTTGATCCTCGGTCTCGGCACGGCGATCTTCGCCGGCGATCTCGTTATCAGGCATTTTTCCGGCCATAGCCTGTTTCCATACGCTGCGCCCCTGGGCGGCATCGGCATGATCGCGGGTTGGCTGGTGTTGTGCGCGGGAGCGTTTCTGAAGCCGAAAGGCTGATTGTTTTTAGGGCATCTGCATCGTGACCCGGAGTGCGAGCGGAGCTTTCCTTACACCTGGCGCCATCTTGCCCTCTCGGCAAGGATTTAACGCTAACCACGCGTCCAGCGAAACGGCAGAATGTTGCGGCCTTTCTCAGCCGCCACACCTGTTTGAAAGGCCGTCGTTTCACCCGGCTGGCGGGCGCGCTGATGAGGAAAGGTCACCACACTGCCGCCGCTTCCGGCAACGCGGCTGCGTCTTTCGCGTTCGCCGATGATGTCATAAAATTCCGTCGTGGCCGGATCGCTCGCCTGTTCGGCCATCTTGTGCAGTTCCACACCACACGGTCTGTCCGCCGTGCGGTGCTCGTCGGGAAAATTATTGCGCTCGTCGCTCATCGCTGGGGCTCCGTTCATTCATCGTCTGAAGCGCCCGCTCCAGACTGGATTTGCTGCCATTGCGCAGCGGAATGAACGTCTTGCCGAATTTCTTGCAACCCGACTTCACCCGCAGACACGCATCGTGGCTGATACAGTCGATCGGGCAGAAAACGCAGTCGACAGAAGGAAGCACGGTATCGATGCGCGACACCGCCTCACGCAGGCCGCCGTCGTGGTGGATCAGTTCGGCGCCGAAATTGCTGGCGATCTGGCGAAGATGGGCAACCTGACAGTCACGGCCGCCGACATAAAGAAAGCTTTTCGGACCGGAAAGCTGCTGTTCGGCCACGTCCCGCTCGGTCTGGGGAGCGCCTTTGCCCTGCTTGCCGCCACGTTCGGCCTTCTTCTTTTCCTTGCGTGCCATTCCCTCACCTGCCGGTTGGTTTTTGATACCCCGATATCGGGCCCCGACGTTCGGGATGCCGGCACCATAATAAAGATGAGTTTTGGAGTAAAGTATAAAGGTGATAAATTTCCTCATGTTTTTATGCGGAGGGCTTATCACATAATCGCGAGAAGCACGCCGATCAGCCGTTTATCCGCAACCCGCCCATGAAAAGCTGTTCCAGATGGCGGGCCGCGTCTTCGAAACGTCCCTCGCCGCCATTCTTGTCGCCCAGAACCGCCCGCACCTGTACATCGAAATCGGCATAGTGCTGGGTGGTCGACCAGATCGAGAAAATGAGGTGGTAAGGGTCACATTTGGCCATCCGCCCGGCCTTCACCCAAGCGCGGATCACCTCGGCCTTCTCATCCACCAGCTGTTTCAACGGGCCCTTCAGTTCATCCTCGATATGCGGGGCGCCCTGCAGGATCTCATTCGCAAACAACCGGCTTTCGCGCGGAAAATCACGCGACATTTCCAGCTTGCGGCGAATATAGGAGCGGATCTCGCTTTCAGGATTACCCTCGGCATTGAAAGCGCGCAGCGGGTCGAGCCACGTGTCCAGCACCCGCTCGATCAGCGCACGATGCATCGCCTCCTTGGTGCGGAAGTAATAAAGCACATTCGGCTTTGACATGCCGGCCGCTTCCGCAATCTGGTCGATGGTGGAGCCGCGGAACCCATTCGTGGAAAAAACACTGAGCGCGGCTTCAAGAATCGCTTCCTGCTTTTCCTCCTGAATGCGGGTCCGCTTCTGTGTTTTCGCTGCGCGCGGTATGGCCATTCTCAGCTCTCTGTTTCTTTTCAATGCAATTGCCGCTACAGTATGCTTAAAAAATAATCGACGTTCATAGCTTAGGCAAAATTACTGCGTTTCGTCACAAATTCCCTTGCTGACGCCATCGCGAATTTGCAATGTTTACCAGCCGGTCAATTTATCCATCATCGCCGCCACAAGGCAATGGCTGTTATCTTAACCGGCAAAAAAGGGAACGGCACAAGCTTTGCTTTGATAAAAACAAAACAGGTGAGGACGACACTCATGACGGCGGGTAAGAACTTGACGGTTAATGGCGACCGTCTGTGGGATAGTCTGATGGATATGGCGAAGATTGGTCCCGGTATCGCCGGCGGCAATAATCGCCGCACGTTGACGGATGAGGATGCGGAAGGCCGCAGCCTTTTTCAGCGCTGGTGCGAAGCGGCAGGCCTGACGATGGGCGTAGACCGCATGGGCACCATGTTCGCCACCCGCGCCGGCGAGGACCCGGACGCGCTCCCCGTTTATATCGGCAGCCATCTCGATACCCAGCCGACCGGCGGCAAATATGACGGCGTGCTTGGCGTGCTGGCCGGTCTGGAAGTCGTGCGCAGCCTGAACGACCTCAATATCCGCACGAAACACCCCATTGTTGTCACCAACTGGTCGAACGAGGAAGGCGCCCGCTTTGCGCCTGCCATGCTGGCGTCGGGGGTCTTCGCCGGCATTCACGATCTCGATTACGCCTATAGCCGCACGGATACCGACGGCAAAACCTATGGCGAGGAGCTGAAACGCATCGGCTGGCTGGGTGAGGAAGAGGTCGGCGCGCGCAAGATGCATGCCTATTTCGAATATCACATCGAACAGGGCCCGATCCTGGAGGCCGAAAACAAGCAGATCGGCGTCGTCACCCATTGCCAGGGCCTGTGGTGGCTGGAAGTGACGCTGACCGGCAAGGAAGCCCATACCGGCTCCACCCCGATGGCGATGCGCGTTAATGCCGGCCTTGCCGCGGCGCGAATCCTCGAAAAGGTGCAGGAAGTGGCGATGGCTCACCAGCCGGGAGCCGTCGCCGGCGTCGGCCAGATGATCTTCACGCCCAATTCCCGCAATGTGCTGCCCGGCAAGGTGGTCTTCACCATAGACCTCAGAACCCCCTCGCAGGCAAAGCTCGACAGCATGCGCGCCATCTTCGAACGCGAGGTGCCCGCCATCGCCGAAGAACTCGGCGTCGGCTGCTCGATCGAAGCCATCGGCCATTTCGACCCCGTCACCTTCGATCCCGTGCTGGTCGGCCGGGTGCGCTCCGCCGCCGAACGACTGGGCTACAGCCACATGGACATCATCTCCGGCGCCGGCCACGATGCCTGCTGGACGGCCAGAGTCGCCCCCTCCACCATGATCTTCTGCCCCTGCGTGGCCGGGCTTTCCCACAACGAGGCCGAAGAAATTTCACCCGAATGGGCAAAAGCCGGCTGCGATGTGCTGCTGCATGCCGTGCTGGAGACTGCGGAGATCGTTGAATGACCGCCACCATCATCAAGAACGGCACCATTGTCACCGCCGATCTCACCTACAAGGCCGACATCAGGATCGAAGACGGCAGAATCACCGAGATTGGACCTGATCTCACCGGCGGCACCGTGCTGGATGCGAGCGGATGTTACGTGATGCCCGGCGGCATCGATCCGCATGTGCATCTGGAAATGCCCTTCATGGGCACCTATTCCGCCGATAATTTCGAGAGCGGCACGCGGGCGGCGCTGGCCGGCGGCACGACCATGGTGGTGGATTTCTGCCTGCCGGAGCCGGGGCAATCGCTTCTCGATGCCCTGCAACGCTGGGACAACAAGGCGACGCGCGCCAATTGCGATTACTCCTTCCACATGGCCGTCACCTGGTGGGGCGAACAGGTCTTCGACGAGATGAAGACGGTGGTTCAGGAAAAGGGCATCAACTCCTTCAAGCACTTCATGGCCTATAAAGGCGCGCTGATGGTGAATGACGACGAGATGTTCGCCTCCTTCTCGCGCTGCGCGGAGCTCGGCGCCATTCCCTTCGTGCATGCGGAAAACGGCGATATCGTCGCGCAGATGCAGGAAAAACTGATGGCGGAAGGCAATGTCGGGCCGGAAGCGCACGCCTATTCCCGCCCGCCCTCCGTCGAAGGCGAGGCGACAAACCGCGCCATCATCATCGCCGATATGGCCGGTGCGCCGCTTTACGTCGTCCACACCTCCTGCGAACAGGCGCATGAAGCCATCCGCCGCGCCCGGCAAAACGGCATGCGGGTCTATGGCGAGCCGCTGATCCAGCACCTGATCCTCGACGAAGGCGAATATGCCAATCCCGACTGGGATCACGCCGCCCGCCGCGTCATGTCACCGCCCTTCCGCAACCGTCAGCATCAGGACAGCCTCTGGGCGGGTCTCGCCTCCGGCTCGCTGCAATGTGTGGCGACCGACCATTGCGCCTTCACGACCGAGCAGAAACGCTTCGGCCTCGGTGATTTCCGCAAGATCCCGAACGGCACCGGCGGGCTGGAAGACCGCATGCCGCTGCTCTGGACCCATGGCGTGGCAACCGGCCGGCTGACGATGAACGAGTTCGTCGCCGTCACTTCCACCAACATCGCCAAGATCCTCAACATCTATCCGAGAAAAGGCGCGATCCTTGTCGGCAGCGACGCCGATATCGTTGTCTGGGACCCGGCGCTTACAAAGACCATCAGTGCGGCAAACCAGCAATCGGCCATCGATTACAACGTGTTCGAAGGGCAGAAGGTAAAGGGTCTGCCGCGTTACACGCTCTCGCGCGGGCTGGTGAGCATTGAGGAAGGCACCATCGAGACACAGGCCGGCCACGGCCAGTTCATCGCCCGCGATCCCTATCCGGCCGTCAGCCAGGCGCTTTCCACCTGGAAGGAGCTCGTATCGCCACGCAAGGTGGAACGCACGGGCATTCCGGCATCGGGCGTGTGATTATGAGCGAGCCGAAACGCGAAATCCTCATCGCCGCCGCCATTCTCCTCAACGAGAAGCGGCAGATGCTCGTGGTGCGCAAGCGCGGCACCACGCAGTTCATGCAGCCGGGCGGCAAGATCGATCCAGGCGAAACGCCGGAACAGGCGCTTCACCGCGAGCTGGCCGAGGAAATCGGCCTGACGCTGCCCGAAAATGCCGCGCGTTATGAAGGCATCTTTCGCGAGGAAGCCGCCAATGAGCCGGGCGCTGATGTCGTCGCCCATGCCTTTACCGCCAGGCTTCATAGCGAGGTCACCCCGCAGGCGGAAATCGAGGAAGTCCGCTGGCTCGATCTCGACCGCACCCCCGGCGTCACCATCGCCAGACTGACGGAAACCCAGATGCTGCCGCTGGCGCGCGCCGCACTTACGGAAAGTGAAACCAAGCCGCGATGAACCAGGCCTCTTCCTACTCCGTCGTTTCCGCCAGAAAACTGGGCCTCACTTTCGAAACGGGGGACGGCCCGGTTCACGCTCTGTCCAATGTCGATCTCGACGTGAAAAAGGGCGACTTCGTCTCCTTCATCGGCCCTTCCGGCTGCGGCAAGACGACCTTTCTGCGGGTCATCGCCGATCTCGAAAAACACACGTCGGGTGAGATCACCGTCAACGGCACCACGCCGGAAAATGCCCGCAAGGACCGGTCCTACGGCTACGTCTTTCAGGCCGCCGCGCTCTATCCATGGCGCAGCATCGAAAAGAACATCGCCCTGCCGCTCGAAATCATGGGTTACAGCAAGGCCGAGCAGCGCGAGCGCATCGACCGCACCATGGACCTCGTCAACCTCAACGGCTTCAGCAAGAAATACCCCTGGCAGCTTTCCGGCGGCATGCAGCAGCGCGCCTCCATTGCCCGTGCGCTCGCCTTCGATGCCGACCTGCTTCTGATGGACGAGCCCTTCGGCGCGCTGGACGAGATCGTTCGCGATCATCTGAACGAACAGCTGCTGAAACTCTGGGATACGACCGGCAAGACCATCTGCTTCGTCACCCATTCCATTCCGGAAGCCGTTTATCTCTCGACCAAGATCGTCGTGATGTCGCCGCGGCCGGGCCGGGTGACCGATGTGATCGAATCCAGTTTGCCTCGGGAAAGGCCGCTGGAAATTCGCGAGACGCCGGAGTTTCTGGCGATTGCGCATCGGGTGCGTGAGGGGTTGAAGGCGGGGCATGGCTATGAGGGGTGAGGTCAGCGCCAGCATTACCCCCCTCTGCCCTGCCGGGCATCTCCCCCTCAAGGGGGGAGATCGACTCGTGGTGAGGTCTCGCCCGTCTCAACGTTTGCGAATGAAGTGGCGGTCGCGCCTCTTGCCGATCTCCCCCCTTGAGGGGGAGATGCCCGGCAGGGCAGAGGGGGGTAAGCCTCACCCACAGGTCACCGCTAATCATCACCCTCGATGCACGCAGCGGAGCAAAACCCCATGACCCTCCTCCGCCACCGCGTCCTCCCCATCCTCACCGTCCTCCTCGCCATCCTCGTCCTCTGGCACCTCGCCGTCATCTACCTCAACATGCCCTTCGCCCGCGACCAGGCCACCCGCGCTGGCCAGACGCCGGGCTTCCTCGAACTCCTGCCGCAAACCTTCGCACAGGAGCGCCCGGTCCTCCCCGCGCCGCATCAGATCATCGCGGAACTCTGGGATACCACCGTCAACAAGGCCGTCACCTCCAAGCGCAGCCTCGTCTACCACGCCGGCGTCACGCTTTCGGCCACGCTGCTCGGTTTCGCCATCGGCGCGGTGCTGGGAATCCTGCTGGCGGTCGCGATCATCCATAACCGCGCCATGGACCGCTCCGTCATGCCGTGGATCATTGCCAGCCAGACGATCCCCATTCTCGCCATCGCGCCGATGATCATCGTTGTCCTGAACTCCATCGGCATTTCCGGGCTGCTGCCGAAGGCGCTGATCTCGACCTATCTCTCTTTCTTCCCCATCGTCGTCGGCATGGTGAAGGGCTTAAGAAGCCCCGAAACCCTGCAGCTTGACCTGATGCACACCTATAATGCCTCACCAGCGCAGATCTTCTGGAAGCTGCGCTGGCCCGCCGCCCTGCCCTATCTCTTCACCTCGCTGAAGATCGCCATCGCCATCGCGCTCGTCGGCGCCATCGTCGGAGAACTACCGACAGGGGCCGTCGCCGGTCTCGGCGCGCGCCTGCTCTCCGGTTCCTATTATGGCCAGACGGTACAGATATGGGCGGCGCTGTTCATGGCAGCCGGTGTCGCCGCCATTCTGGTATCGATCATCGGCGTCGCCCATGCCGCCGTCCTCAAGCGAATGGGAGCACGGCCATGACGAACCCCGGCTGGTTTATCGGCGCTATCCTGTTCTGGCTTGCCGCCTGGGCGTTCAACGAATGGCTGGTGCGCCAGGCCTTTATTTCCGAGACAGCGAAACGCACAAGCCGCCTCGCCGTACCGCTCCTCTTTGGCCTCGCTATTATCGTGCTCTGGGAGGGGGTGGTGCGCGGATTTTCCGTGCCGCCCATCCTGCTGCCGGCGCCGAGCGCCATTCTCGCCCGTCTTCTCGGCTCTCTACCGATTCTCTGGGCGGATTTCCGCCAGACCTTCATCAAATCCGTACTGACGGGTTATGTCCTTGGCTGCGGCCTCGGGTTCCTCGTCGCCATCCTCATTGATCGGTCGCCTTTTCTGCAACGCGGTCTTCTGCCCATCGGCAATTTCGTCTCCGCCCTTCCGGTCGTCGGCGTGGCACCCATCATGGTGATGTGGTTCGGTTTCGACTGGCAGTCGAAAGTCGCCGTCGTCGTCATCATGACCTTCTTCCCGATGCTGGTGAACACGGTGCAGGGGCTTGCTGCCGCCAGCCACATGGAGCGCGACCTGATGCGCACCTATGCTGCCGGCTGGTGGCCGACGCTGATAAAGCTGCGCCTGCCCGCCGCCTGGCCTTTCATCTTCAACGCGCTGAAGATCAATTCCACGCTCGCCCTGATCGGCGCCATCGTCGCGGAATTCTTCGGCACGCCCATCGTCGGCATGGGTTTCCGCATCTCGGCGGAAATGGGCCGCAGCAATGTCGATATGGTCTGGGCCGAGATTGCCGTGGCGGCGCTCGCAGGTTCGGGCTTTTACGGTCTTGTGGCGCTCGCAGAACGGGCCGTCACCTTCTGGCATCCGTCCGTCCGTGGGGGACGAACGTAAATAACGAAAAAGGGAACAGCGATGAAAATGAAACTTGCATCCATGCTTCTTGCCGGGGCGTCACTCCTGACCGCATTTAGCGCTCAGGCCGCCGACAAGATCACCCTGCAGCTGAAATGGGTCACCCAGGCGCAGTTCGCCGGATATTACGTCGCCAAGGACAAGGGCTTTTATGAAGCCGAGGGCCTCGATGTCAATATCAAGCCGGGCGGCCCGGATATTGCGCCCGCGCAGGTTCTGGCCGGCGGCGGGGCCGACGTCATCGTCGACTGGATGCCGTCTGCGCTTGCCACGCGTGAAAAGGGCGTGCCTCTCGTCAATATCGCACAGCCGTTCAAATCATCGGGCATGATGCTGACCTGCCTGAAAGAAACCGGCATCAAGAAGCCTGATGATTTCAAGGGCAAGACGCTGGGCGTCTGGTTCTTCGGCAATGAATATCCGTTCCTGTCGTGGATGGCGCACCTGAAAATTCCGACCACCGGCGGCGCCGATGGCGTGACCGTGCTGAAACAGGGCTTCAACGTCGATCCGCTTTTGCAGAAACAGGCCGCCTGCATTTCGACGATGACCTATAATGAATATGGACAGGTCCTCGATGCCGGCATCAAGCCTGAAGACCTCGTCACCTTCAAATATGAAGACGAGGGCGTGGCGACGCTGGAGGACGGTCTCTACGTTCTCGAAGACAAGCTGAAGGACGCCAAGTTCAAGGAAGACATGGTCAAATTCGTGCGCGCCTCCATGAAGGGCTGGAAATGGGCGGAAGAAAACCCTGACGACGCCGCCGGCATCGTTCTCGAAAACGACGCCTCCGGCGCGCAGACCGAAAAGCACCAGAAGCGCATGATGGGCGAAGTGGCCAAGCTCACCGCAGGCTCCAAGGGTGCGCTCGACAAGGCGGATTACGAGCGAACGGTAAGGACCCTGCTCGGCGGCGGCTCCGATCCCGTCATCACCAAGGAGCCCTCGGGCGCATACACGACCGAAATTACCGACGCTGCGTTGAAGTAGGCGCGGGCGGGAAGATAGGATCGCGCGGCGTTGACCGCGCGATTTTGTTGAATGACAACCTCTCCTCCGTCATCCTCGGGCTTGACGCGAGGATTTACCGACGTTTCGATTGCGGCGATGTGCCTGGATCCGCGTCAAGCCCGAGAATGACGGCGTATTAGGCGCTCTCAGAATTCCAGGCCGCGTCACGCAGTGGTAACCCATCAAATCAATTACAACACCTCGGCCTATACAAAAATGTATATCAACCCTCGTGGCTATGCGGATTGATTTGCACGACAACAAGAATTACAGTCCCGCCCACAAGACTGCCAAATTTGATCTTGTAGAAAAAGCACAGGGCAAAGGTGCTTGAGATTCGCGTTGAGGGGCGTTCGAATCGGGAGGATCGAAAAGGGAGTATTGTGATCCCTTGTTTCACATTCGCCATCGCATGACCTTTTAAGATACGGGCCGCAGCCTGCAGGACATGTGAGCGGATATTGCGCGAGCCAAGACATATGCAGCATAAAGTCACGTTTAACCGCATTCTTTTCCTTCTTCTTCTGTCCGCAACGGCGCTTCCCCTTCCAGCAGCCGCGGAGGGAGAGGCACAGGCGCCGGTGAAACAGCAGAACGTGCCCTCGATCATCGTCGCGCATGTCGCAAAGCGCGACCTCGTGGACCGTGTTATCGCGACAGGCACAATCCGCCCGGTGGATGAAATCTACGTCCAGCCCCTGGTCGACGGCCTGTCGATCGACACGTTGAACGCCGATATCGGCGACCGGGTGGCGGCGAATGCGGTTCTGGCCGTCCTGTCCTCCGACAGCCTCGTCCTGCAAAAGAGCCAGCTCGAAGCCAACAAGGCCAAGGCCGAAGCTTCCGTCACCCAGTCCAAGGCGCAGGTGCTGGAGGCGCAGGCCAATCTGGCCGACGCCCTTCGCCAGCGCGACCGCGCCGCCAAGCTCAGCCAGACCGGTTCAGGCTCCATTTCCGAAACGGAAAAGACCGAAGCCCTCGCGCAGGTGGCGCAGGCTCGCCTCGATGCGGCCAAGCAGGCCGTTTCCGCCGGCGAAGCCGACATCAAGGTGGTTGACGCGCAGATCGCCGATATCGATCTCAAGCTCACGCGCACCGGCGTGAAAACTCCGGTCGCCGGCATCGTTTCAGCCAAGAACGCCAAGGTGGGCGCGATTGCCAGCGGCGCCGGAAACCCGCTTTTCACCGTCATCAAGGACGGCGCCATCGAACTTGTTGCCGATCTTTCCGAAACCGACATTCAAAACGTGAAAGTCGGCCAGAAAGCCTATTTGACGGTTGCTGGCGGAAGAGCGAAAATAGAAGGCAAGGTGCGCCTCGTTTCGCCGACCGTCGATCCGACGACGCGCCTCGGTTCCGTGCATGTGGTGCTGCCGGAAAACAGCCCGGCGCGATCGGGCATGTATGCCAGCGCAGAGATCGTGATCGAGGAGACGAACGCGCTCGCCTTGCCGCTCTCGGCTGTCACTTCCGGGCGTGAAGGCTCGACCACCCGCAAGGTGGAGGGCGACGTCGTCAAGCAGGTGAAGATCGAGACCGGCATAGAAGACGGTGGATTCATCGAGATCGTCAGCGGCCTTGCCGCTGGAGACAAGGTTGTCGAGAAAGCTGGAGCATTCGTGCGTGATGGTGACCGGATAAGACCGGTGGAAGCCCAGACGGCTGCGTCCAACTGACTGAGGGAATGAAATGAACTTCTCCGCATGGTCAATCCGTAACCCGATTGCGCCGCTTCTCGGCTTCGCGCTTTTGATGATGCTCGGCATGCAGGCGTTCAATACGCTGCCGATCACCCGTTTTCCGAATATCGACGTGCCTGTCGTCGCCGTCACCGTGACCCAGAGCGGGGCTTCGCCCTCCGAACTGGAGATGCAGGTGACGAAGGAGATCGAGGACGCCGTTGCCGCCATCAGTGGCGTCGACGAAATTCAGTCCACCGTGGTCGACGGCCAGTCGACGACAACGGTCGTGTTCCGCATCGAAAAACCGACGGAAGAAGCGGTTCAGGACACCAAGGACGCCATCGACAAGATCCGCAGCGATCTTCCCTCCGATATCGAAGTGCCCGTCGTCAGCAAGATCGACGTCGAGGGACAGGCGATCCAGACCTTCGCCGTCTCTTCGCCGAACATGACGCTGGAGGAACTGTCCTGGTTCGTGGATGACACGATCAAGCGCTCGCTGCAGGGCCAGTCCGGCATCGGCAAGGTCGACCGTTACGGCGGCGCGGACCGCGAGGTGCGCGTTTCGCTCAGCCCCGAAAAGCTCGATGCCTATGGCATCACCGCGACAGAGGTGAACAGCCAGCTGCGCGGCACCAATATCGACCTCGGCTCCGGCCGCGGCCAGGTGGGCGGCAACGAGCAGACCATCCGCACGCTGGGCGATACACGCGATGTAAGCCAGCTTGCCAACACCACGATTGCGCTTTCCAACGGCCGCTTCGTCAAGCTTTCCGAACTCGGCACGGTTACGGACACATATGAAGAGCAGAAGTCCTTCTCGCGCTTCAACGGCAATCCGGCCGTCACCTTTGCGGTGTTCCGCTCCAAGGGCGCGAGCGAGGTTTCGGTCGCCGAAACCGTCGCGCAAAGTCTCGATCAGGTCCGCAAGGACCACCCCGATGTCTCGATCGAGATGGTCGATGACGCCGTCTATTTCACCTATGGCAACTACAAGGCCGCACTGGACACGCTGATCGAAGGCGCGATCCTCGCCGTTATCGTGGTCCTTCTCTTCCTCCGGAACTGGCGCGCGACACTGATCGCCGCCGTGGCGCTGCCGCTTTCTGCGATCCCGACCTTCTGGATCATGGATATCATGGGCTTTTCGCTCAACCTCGTCAGCTTCCTCGCGCTTACGCTCGCCACGGGTATTCTCGTGGATGACGCCATCGTGGAAATCGAGAACATCGCCCGCCATATCAAGATGGGCAAGACGCCCTATCGCGCGGCCCTCGAAGCAGCCGATGAAATCGGACTTGCCGTCATCGCGACCAGCTTCACCATCATCGCCGTCTTTGTGCCCGTCTCGTTCATGCCGGGTATTCCGGGCCAGTATTTCATCCAGTTCGGCCTCACTGTCGCCTTCTCGGTATTCTTCTCGCTGGCAGTGGCCCGTCTCATCACACCCCTGATGGCGGCCTATCTGATGCGCGCCGAAGACGCGATGGACGATCACCACGACAATGACCGCAGGCTGATGAAGGCCTATACGCGCATGGTGACCGCCACCACGCGGAAATGGTGGGCGCGTTATCTCACACTATTGGGAGCCATTGCCTTCCTCATCGCCTCAGTGATGCTGTTGAGCCAGGTCCCCGGCAGCTTCCTGCCGCCTGATGACGCCTCGCGCGTCACCCTGTCCGTTGAACTGCCGCCCAATGCGACGCTGGATGAGACCGACCGCACGACAACGCAGATCTACCAGGCGATCCGTGACATCAACGGCGTGGAAAGCGTCTTCATCCTCGGTGGTGCTTCGCCCAAGGGGGACCTGGAGCTGCGCCGCGCCACCGTCAATGTCATCCTTGAGCATATCGATCACTCGCTGCTGAAA
Organism: Agrobacterium sp. CMT1; assembly: GCF_037203725.1. NCBI lineage: Bacteria > Pseudomonadati > Pseudomonadota > Alphaproteobacteria > Hyphomicrobiales > Rhizobiaceae > Agrobacterium > Agrobacterium sp. CMT1. The sequence goes on along the minus strand of NZ_JBBCAR010000003.1, from coordinate 160,442 downwards.
ACCCTCGTGAACAAGGGGCTCGGCTCCATTCCGCTCATAGGCCAATATCTTCCCAAGCTGGAGGAGAAGGGCCGTACACGTCCGCAATGGGATGTCGAGCGGGATATTTTCGCGCAGGTGCGTGGCATTGCGGATGTTCGCATCATCAAGCTGAACGACCGCGCGGAACGCGAGCTTTCCTTCAACTTCCTTTCAACCAACGAGAAGGATCTGAACGACGCCGTGGGCATTCTCGAAAGCCGCCTGCGCGCTTCGCCCATCCTTGCCAATGTCAGTTCGGAAGGCGCTCTGCCCCGTCCCGAACTGCAGATCCGCCCGCGCAAGGATGAGATCGCCCGCCTGGGCATCACGCCGCAGCAGATTTCGCAGACCGTGCGCGTCGCCACCATCGGTGATATCGATGCGCAGCTGACGAAAATCTCGCTGGATGACCGGCAGATCCCGATCCGCGTGCAGGCTTCGCTCGATACCCGCCGCGATCTCGCCACCATCCGCGCCTTGAAGATCAAGACCGCCTCCGGTTCGCTGGTGCCGCTCTACAGCGTGGCCGATATTGATTACTCGGAAGGCCCGAGCTCGATCAAGCGCAACGACCGCAACCGCGTCGTCTCCATCGGCTCGGATGTGCCTTTCGGCACGGCGCTCGATACGTCGACGGCCGAGTTCAAGCGCATCGTTTCGGAAACCAACCTGCCGGCAAGCGTTCGGCTTGCCGAAAGCGGTGACGCCAAGGTGCAGGGCGAAATGCAGCAGGGCTTCGTCAACGCCATGCTGCTTGGCCTGATGCTGGTGCTGGTCGTTCTCATCCTGCTGTTCAAGGATGTCATCCAGCCCTTCACAATCCTGTTCTCGCTGCCGCTTGCCATCGGCGGCGTGGCAGTCGCGCTCATCATCACCCAGAACGCGCTCTCCATGCCGGTTCTCATCGGCATTCTGATGCTGATGGGCATCGTGACCAAAAACGCCATCCTGCTGGTGGATTTCGCCATCGAAATGCGCCGTCACGGCATGGAGCGGGTGCATGCCATGGTGGAGGCCGGCCGCAAGCGCGCCCGCCCGATCATCATGACCTCCATCGCCATGTCGGCAGGCATGCTGCCGTCGGCGCTCGGCGTCGGCGAAGGCGGTTCGTTCCGCGCACCGATGGCGATTGCGGTCATCGGCGGCATCATCGTTTCCACGGTGCTGTCGCTGATCGTGGTGCCGGCCTTCTTCCTGATCATGGACGACCTGTCGCGTCTGCTCGCCCACCTCTTCGGCCGTTTCGTCGGCAAGAAGGAAGAGGAGGAAGAGGCCCTCTCCAACGAGAAACTCTCGGAGATCGCCCGCGAAAACAGCCTCGCGCTTTCCTCGCTGGAGGCACGGGTGGCCAGTATGGAAAAGGGCAGCGGCGACAAGGCCGCGGACAAGGGCAGCAATATATTGCGATTGCCGCCGCTTGCCGCGGAGTGAATGCTGCAGCTTGAAGATTGAGACGCCGGGTCATGTGCCCGGCGTTTCCATATACTTTGGGAGAGCACGGCATCGCGGATCGTTTCTTCTCCCCGCCGGGAAGAAGGTGGCCCGAAGGGTCGGATGAGGGGGCAAGCTCTCCTGATATCTCGACCCTCGCCCCCTCGCCCCCTCATCCCGCTGCCGCGGACTTCTCCCCCTCGGGGAGAAGAAATATGCCGCACGCGCTCGCTCCATATTTCCCTTGTGATTGGAAGCATGAGCAGCCCCATCATTTCCTTCCTCACAACGGCCGCACCCCCGTTTGATCGAAATCAATTCGCTTTCCACCTGAACTGCTAGTCTCCCTCGCATCGGGAATTGCCGGTCGAGGAAAATGCGATGAGTTCAGTGCAGATGGGCGTGAGGGGCAAGGAACATCCCCGGTTTCGTATCGCTTCGGACAGCCCGGCAAAAGGTTTGAGCGGGAGCCGAATGGACGTGAACAAGACCGTGAAGCTGAGCAACAGGGACAGGAACATTCTGCTGCGTGCGCCCTTGATCGGGATCGCGGATGACGCGGTGGCGCTGAAGCTGATGGAGGCGGCGACCATCACCAATGTGAATGCCCGCCATGTGCTTTTTAAGGAAGGCGAACTGGCCCAGCATTTCTATTGCGTGCTGTCGGGTTATGTCAGGCTCTACCGGCTGGACAGGCACGGCCGCGAGGCGGACGTGCGCGTCAGCGGCCCCGGCGATACCTTCAATGAATGCCTGATCTTCGGTAGCGACACCTATCGTTACAGCGCGCAGGCGGCGGAAAGCTGCACCGTGGCGCGTTTCGAACTCACCAGGCTGCGCAGCCTGATCGATCAGGAGCCGGCCATCGCCAAGGCCGTCATGCGCTGCCTGTCCAACAGCCTGCTGGCCACGATGGATTGCATCGCCAACGACCGGCTGCAGACGGCGCCGCAACGTGTCGCCCATTACCTCATCAATCAGGGCCCGCGCGACGCGACATCCTTTTCGCTGCGGCTGCCATTCCAGAAAAGCCTGCTCGCCGGCAAGCTCGGCCTCGCGCCGGAGGCCCTCTCCCGCGCCTTCTCCACCCTGAAAAAGTCGGGCGTCACGGTGCGCGGTCGCATCGTCCAGGTCAATGACGTGGCGGCGCTGAAACAGATCTGAAAATACGGGGAGAGGACGAAGGGCGGGAGGCCATCAGGCATTCCGCCCTTCGGTGTATTGCACGGAAGTCATCCAGGCTGCGGTATAAAACCGAAACTGTCGCCCCGCCGCTCGACCGTAAAAAAGCCGCCGAGATGGCCGCCGGACACCAGCCAACCATGGTCAGCCGCCGCCGACAACGCTTCGAGACGCGTCGCGTGGGCGAGTTCGGAATCGATATCATAGACAAAAGCAATTCCGGGATCGGCCGCCTGCATGTCCCCGACATGCAGCACATCGCCCCATAACATCAACCGCTTATCGTCTCTTCCTATGAGATAAGCCATCTGTCCGGGCGTATGACCGGGCACCGCGATTGCCTCTATGTCCTCGGCAACCGTCCCCACCGAGATCGGCCGCAACATCGCGCCGCAAATATCGATCAGGCGGGCAGCCAGATCGAAACCGCCCTGCCGGGCGGGCGGCAATGTCTTTCGCGCCTCTGCATTGGTGAAAAAGGCAAGATCGGCCTCCGGCACCCATATCTCCGCCTTGGGAAAATAAGGCCGGTCGCCATCGATGAGGCCCAGCGCGTGATCACCGTGAATATGGGTGAGGATGACACGGCTGACATCATCAGGCTGAATACCGGCGGTAATCATCTCCGCGCGGGCATGGCCATAGGCCTCGCCCCAGGCCGTGCCGCAGCCGGCATCGATCAGCCAGATGCCCTCAGGTCCCGAAAGCGTGAAGCAGTTGACGTCCATATCCACTGTTTCGCCGTGATGGCCGGCAAGGGCCGCAGCCAGCGCTTCGGCACCCTGGCGGTGAATGAGATGGCTGACCGGTGCCTTGTAGACACCGTCGACAAAACGGGAAACTTCGTAAGCGCCGAAACGGCGGGGCATCGTCATTATTCAGAGACCGCCCTGCTCTTTCAGGAAACCGACGATGCGGTCCACGCCATCGCCCCGTTTCATGTCGGTAAAAACAAAGGGCATGGCGTTGCGCATGCGGGTCGCATCGCTGTCCATGACAGTCAGATCCGCGCCAACATAAGGCGCAAGGTCCTTCTTGTTGATGACGAGCAGGTCCGAACGGGTGATGCCTGGCCCGCCCTTGCGCGGAATTTCCTCGCCCTGGCAGACGGAAATCACATAGATGGTGATATCGGCAAGATCAGGCGAAAAGGTCGCCGCGAGGTTATCACCACCGGATTCGATGAAGACCACGTCGAGATCGGGAAAACGCTGGTTGAGCCCGGCAATCGCCTGCAGATTGATCGTGGCATCTTCGCGAATGGCCGTATGCGGGCAACCGCCCGTCTCCACCCCGACGATCCTTTCGGAAGGCAGCGCCTGCATGCGCACCAGTGCCTCGGCATCTTCCTTGGTATAGATATCATTGGTGACGACGGCGACCGAATAATCGGCGCTCATCGCCTTGCAGAGCTTTTCCGTCAGCGCCGTCTTGCCGGAACCCACCGGCCCGCCAATCCCAACGCGCAGCGGACCATTACCCGATTTCATCACTCTGTTCCCTTCACTATGCTGTGGTCCAATCTTACGACAACCACTCAAATTACAGCTCAAATATACGCAAGGATCGTGCCACTTGTTTCTTCTCCCCGCCGGGGAGAAGGTGGCCCGAAGGGTTGGATGAGGGGGCTAGCTCTCCGGATATCTCTACCCTTGCCCCCTCATCCCGCTGCCGCGACCTTCTCCGCGGTGGGGAGAAGAAACAAGTGGCACGCGCTCGCCCCATCGATTGCAGTCGCTTTCACGACCGGAAAAGCCGTGTCCCCTGAGTTTCATGACGCATTGCCGCCGTATCGGCGATGATCGTGGCGCTGCCGAGGTCATCAAGCGTGGACTGGACGGCCCGTGCCGCCACCTCGGCAATCCCAGCCTCGCTTGCGGCGAGAATGGCAACGCCATCTTTCTGGCCCGCGACGCCGAGACGGATAGCGGCAGAAACGATCTGTGAAACACCTGCATGCAGAAAGGCGGCAAGCGTCTCGCGCAGCGGCACGCCGTGGCCCGCGGCCACAGCGCCTATGGCGACGGGATAGGGAGCCTCTTTCGGCAACAGCTCCAGAACCGCATGCGGCCATGCGCTGGCGGCGGAAACGAAGGCGTCTCCCAGAAGCACGGTCTCCCGATAACGCTCCGCCGAACCGGCGAGCGCGCGGCCAAGATCAGCGGTTTCGCTGAGCGCTACGGCATCCTGCGAGCATCGCCAGGCATGCGCGAGAAACACCGCATCGTTCCACAGGCTGCCGTGGCGCAGCAGCGTTTCCACCCAGCCGCTCAACTCGGCGGCATTACGCACACGCCCGTCCTCCACCGTCTTTTCCAGCCCGCCCGAATAGGAAAAGCCGCCGACAGGAAACGCCGGCGACATCCAGGCCATCAGGCGCAGCAGCGCGGCGACGCCGCGTTCCCCGCTCACGCCTCAGCCGTGATCATGATGGTGGTGGCCATGCCCGTGCCCGTGATCATGGCCATGCGAGTGGCCGCCATGGGCGTGATAAGCGCCGCGCGCCGGCTGAAACGGCTCTTCCACCTCGCGCACTGTGGCGCCCAGACCTTCCAGCATGGCGCGAATGACATGGTCACGCAGGATGAGAATACGCTCCTCCTCGATCTGCGCCGAAAGATGCCGGTTGCCCAGATGCCAGGCGAGCTCGATCAGGTGAAGGCGGTCCTTCGCCTTGATTTCGAACAGCTTTTCATCCGCCGCACGAACCTCGATCAGATCGCCGTTTTCGACCATCAAAAGGTCGCCATGGGCAAACAGCACGGCTTCCTTCAGGTCCAGCATCACCATCTCGTCATTCTGCAGATGCAGAAGCTTGCGGCGCAGATGCCGCTGGTCATGCGCCAGCGTGACATAGCCGGAGGGCTCGTCGGCAGGGGTTCCGGCCGGGTGATAGGAGGTGACGCGCAGCATGGGATGATCCGTTTCAGAAACAGTCTTGGGGGTCTGATTTTTGACGGATAGGCGGGGGGATTTCAAGGTGTGTTTTCAGGGCGGCAATGCCTCGGAAAACAAAAAGCCCGGCATCGCTGCCGGGCCTTTCTCAAACAACAAAACCAAAATCAGGCCGCAGCGCGGCTTTTCAGGTTTTCCAGAATGTTCTGCGGCGAGGAAACGCCGTAGGGGTCGCTATCGCAATTGTCCGAATAGCCTTCTTCCTCGAACCACTGCTCGACGACGCCATCGTTGATGACGGCGGCGTAACGCCAGGACCGCATGCCGAAGCCGAGATTGTCCTTGGCGACCAGCATGCCCATCTTGCGGGTGAACTCGCCCGAACCGTCAGGGATGACCTTGACGTTTTCGAGGTTCTGACCCTTGGCCCAAGCGTTCATGACGAAAGCATCATTGACCGACAGGCAATAGATTTCATCAACGCCGAGCGCACGGAACTCGGGTGCGAGTTTTTCGAAATCAGGAAGCTGGTAGGTCGAGCATGTCGGCGTGAAAGCGCCGGGCAGCGAAAAGAGGACGACCTTCTTGCCCTTGAAATAATCGTCGGAGGTCATGTCCTGCCAACGGAAGGGGTTCGGGCCGCCAACGGCCTCATCGCGAACGCGCGTGCGGAAGGTTACGGCGGGCACTTTTTTGCCGAGCATGTCTTGTCTCCTGTTCTGGCGTTTTGCGAGGCATCGCTTGGGATCGATCCGCGCGGAATTCTTTTGCCGTTTCCATAGCGCAAGACGCGCTGCGGTGCAGCATAAAAATGGGATTCCAGCCACCAAATGCGCGAAATGCCGCACGGAATTGGGGATCAATTGTGCAGGTTTATCGACCAGCGCAACAGCGGCGGCAAGGGCGTCCACCAACCGGTTTGAACGCCCGCTTCCCGCAACATCGCGGCTGACCACGTGTTACAGCCGGCGAACGCATTGAACTGGCCATTCGCCTCGAAAAAAGCGTCCGTCAGGCCGTAGCCAGCGCCGGGTACCGGACTAACACCGTCATCGTTTCCGGCAAAACTCGCCCGGATGCCCGCGACGAGACGCTGATAACCCACTTCGGAAATTCGAAGCCGTTTCACTCCGGCGAGATCAGCGGGAAAATCACCTGTCACATCCACATGCATGACGGAGCTGTCCAGCGTGAAAGAGCGCAGAACCGGCATCGGTTTCAAATCGGCCCAGGTGGGCGTCTGAATGTAAAACGAGCGGCCGCCCCAGCCGAACACCAGATAGGCCGCAGCTGGATGATTGACCGCAATCCCACCCTCCTGCAACTCGGCAAAGACCCGCCGCAGATCGTCATCAACCGGCAGGGCGATATCGGTGTGGATCGGGTTGGATAAGAGCAGGATTTCCCTGCTCTTTTCGCCTTCACCCACCTGCTCGGCAAAAAACGGGCGCGGCGCAACCGTGCCCAGCACAAGAAGCAGGAGGAGCAGCAGCAGGCCGCCGCCGATCCATCGTGTGAGGCGTCTCAAGAGCGCCTGCCGTCAGAACAGGAAATAACGCTGCGCCATCGGCAGCACGGTCGCCGGTTCACAGGTCAGAAGCTCGCCATCCGCACGTACTTCATAGGTCTCGGGGTCAACCTCGATATGCGGCGTCAGCGAATTGTGGATCATCGAGGCCTTGGAAATGCCGCCGCGCACATTTTTCACCGGCAGCAGCTTCTTCGCGACACCGAGACGCTGGGCAAGGCCGGCATCCAGCGACGCCTGCGAGACAAAGGTCACCGAGGAATTGGTGCGCAGCTTGCCATAGGCGGCGAACATCGGCCGGTAATGCATCGGCTGCGGCGTGGGGATGGAGGCATTCGGATCGCCCATTGGCGCGGCAGCGATCGAGCCGCCCAGCAGCACCATTTCCGGCTTCACGCCGAAAAACGCCGGGTTCCAAAGAACCAGATCGGCACGCTTGCCGACTTCGATGGAGCCGATCTCGTGGCTGACACCCTGGGCGATGGCCGGGTTGATGGTATATTTGGCGATGTAACGACGAACACGGAAATTGTCGTTTTCGCCGGTCTCTTCCTTCAGGCGGCCACGCTGGCGCTTCATCTTGTCAGCGGTCTGCCAGGTGCGGATCGCCACCTCGCCGACACGGCCCATGGCCTGACTATCGGAGGAAATGATCGAAAACGCGCCGATATCGTGGAGAATATCCTCCGCCGCAATGGTTTCCTTGCGGATGCGGCTTTCGGCAAAGGCGATATCTTCGGGGATGGACGGCGACAAGTGGTGGCACACCATCAGCATGTCGAGATGTTCCGCCAGCGTATTGACGGTGTAAGGCCGCGTCGGGTTGGTCGAGGACGGAATGACGTTGGGATTGCCGCAGACCTTGATGATGTCAGGCGCGTGGCCACCGCCCGCCCCTTCGGTGTGGAAAGCGTGGATGGTGCGGCCCCTGATAGCCGCGACCGTGTCTTCCACGAAACCGCTCTCGTTCAGAGTGTCGGTGTGTATCATCACCTGCACGTCATATTCGTCGGCCACCGTCAGGCAATTGTCGATGGCGGCGGGCGTCGTGCCCCAGTCCTCATGCAGCTTCAACGAGGAGGCACCGGCGAGGATCATTTCTTCCAGCGGACCCGGCAGAGAGGCATTGCCCTTGCCCGCAAGCGCGAGGTTCATCGGGAAAGCATCGAAGCTTTCGATCATCCGCTCGATATGCCATGCGCCGGTGCAGGTGGTGGCAAGCGTGCCGTGCGCCGGGCCGGAGCCGCCGCCAAGCATGCAGGTCACACCACTCATCAGCGCTTCTTCGATCTGCTGCGGGCAGATGTAATGGATATGCGCATCCATGCCGCCGGCGGTCAGAATCTTGCCTTCGCCGGCAATTGCTTCCGTCGAGGGACCGACGATGATCGTCACGCCGGGCTGCGTATCGGGATTGCCGGCCTTGCCGATGGCGTGAATGCGGCCGTTCTTCAGGCCCACATCTGCCTTGTAGATGCCGCTATGGTCAACGATGACGGCATTGGTGATGACGGTATCGACAGCGCCCTCTGCCCGCGTCGCCTGGCTCTGGCCCATGCCGTCGCGAATGACCTTGCCACCGCCGAATTTCACTTCCTCGCCATAGGTCGTGTGGTCCTTCTCGATCTCGATGAAGAGTTCGGTATCAGCAAGACGCACCTTGTCGCCAACGGTCGGGCCGAACATGCCGGCATAGGCGGCGCGGGAAATCTTGTATGGCATGGGTTCAGGCTCCTTCGGACGCGGAGAAAATCGGTATGGGAGAAAATCGTGTCAGCCGGCCCGTTCCCGCAAGGGCATCGACCAGCTGTTGTTCGGCGGTAAAGGGATGGCCGCTCCAGCCCTGGTGGCTGAAACCGGCAATCGTCACCTCGTCATCATCGCCGCTGACATTTTCAAGAACATGGGCAATGGCAACGAGGCCGGTGCTGGGGCAGACGTATGGTGCGGGCTTATAGGCTTCGAGCGCCGTATCGAGCCTCTCATGCACACCGCGAGAAATAACGACATGGCTCTTGCCGCCAGCTCGTGCGATGGCCGCGAATTCGCCGGTATAATCGGCGCAGAAATCAGTGAGTTCCGGCCAGGCTGCGCGGATGCCGGGTTCCATTTCGGCAAATTTCGCAGGATCGCGCACCGACCAGATGGCGGCGGCTTGGCGCACACCATGGCTCTCGCGCCATTCGCTTCCCTCGGTCATCTCACGGCCCGGCCGCCCGGTATTACACACGGCCACCACATCGGTGCGCGTACCGCCCAGCCCAAGAGACCGGCAATCATTAAAACGGACGACGATATCCGACCGGTCGATAAGCAGGGCCGCGCCTGGCGGCAGCTCCCCGTTTCCGACAATCGTGATCCGCCGCCCCATGGGTTCAGAAACCTTCCGAGAGTTGGCGCAGTTCTTCCGCCCGCTTGCCGCTCGTCTCGGCCAGGCAGGAAGAGATCAGCATCGGCTCCATTGAGCCGCCACGCGCCTGAAAACCGGCAAGTGCGCAATTGGCGTCACGGAACGCCACCCATGCGCGCTGAGCTGTCACCAGCGCGTCGGTTGCACCCTTTCCATCCGCATCCGCCGCCTTGTCACGTTCGATGAGCAGCTTGCGCAGCTTCTGATAAGCGACATTGAGCTCTTTGTCGGCCTTTTCGTAATCCTTGCCGGCGCAAATCGTCATGTCCGCCTGCGTCTGCGGTTCCTTGCAGTTCGGCTCCTGCGCGGCAACCGGCATGGAAATACCGGCGGTTACGCAGATGAGAGCGGTCATGACGAGGTTGTTCTTGCTGATCGCCATCGCTCAGGCCGCCGCGCCGTCATAAGCCTGCGGCTTCAGCGCCCGCGGATCGACGCCATCGAGACAATTGGCATTGACCGCCACCATCGGCGTACCGTCAGGCCCATCGGCATAGGCAAAGCTTTCAATGCCGCAGGTGGAGCAGAAAAAATGATGGATCCTGTGTTTGTTGAAGAGATATTCACTCAGCGTGCCCTCGCCGGAAAGCAACGTGAACTTGTCACGCGGCGCGAAGGCGAGCGTGGAGCCCAGACGTTTGCACCGCGAACAATTGCAGACAACAGTGTGATCGAGATCGGCATCGACCTCGAAGCTGACGCTGCCGCACTGGCAGCTTCCATGATAATGCGCCGTCGCCATTTCATAACCTCCCCATGACCTGTTGACGGAAACCATAAACCTCCCGCTTGCCGGAAAGCGGCACCAGCGTCACTTCCCGCTTCTGGCCAGGCTCGAAACGCACCGCCGTGCCGGCCGGAATATCGAGACGCATGCCGCGCGCCTTTTCGCGATCGAAAATGAGACCCGCATTGGTCTCGAAGAAATGGTAGTGGCTGCCCACCTGCACCGGCCGGTCGCCCGAATTGGCCACTTCGATCGTCACGGTCGGCTGGCCGGCATTGAGTTCGATGGTGCCTTCGGCGGCAATGATTTCGCCTGGTTTCATCGGTGTTCCCCTTATCGTTCTTATGCGGCCGTGGCTGCCGCGCAGCCTTCCGCCTTCAGCACCCGTTTTGTCGATGCCGGGTTATTGATGAGCTTTCCCGCCGGGCGGACGGGCCTTCGCACCAGTTCGCCACCGCAATTCGGGCACGCGCCCTTGAGCACGCCGGTCACGCAATCGGCGCAGAAAGTGCATTCGAACGAGCAGATCATCGCGTCCTCGCTGTCGGGCGCTAGATCACGGTCACAGCATTCGCAATTGGGCCGAAGTTCCAGCGCCATACGTCACCTCACCGGATCGGTTCGTGAACGGTCACCAGCTTGGTGCCGTCAGGGAAGGTCGCTTCCACCTGCACATCGTGGATCATCTCGGCAATGCCGTCCATCACCTGATCACGGGAAATCACATGCGCGCCCGCCTCCATCAGGTCGGCCACGGCGCGGCCATCGCGTGCGCCCTCCACCACGAAATCGGTAATCAGCGCAATCGCTTCCGGATAGTTCAGCTTGACGCCGCGCTCCAGCCGGCGGCGCGCCACCATGGCGGCCATGGAAATCAGCAGCTTGTCTTTTTCTCTTGGGCTAAGGTTCATCGTCGTCCCACGGCTTGGCATCTGCTCCACAAACGAGGTTTGCTGGAGACCAGATCCGACATTTGACAGACCCCGAGAACGCCTGTCACGAGACGATCCGAGGGGTTTACAGATTCCAGACTTTCGGCACTGGCGCGCCGTTTCGCAAGAGCGAAATGATCGGAAAAAGCAATTTTCTCAAGGAGAAACCATCAGCGGCGGACACGCGCACGACGAGCTTGCCCTGCCACTCGCTGGCACCGCCGCTTTCCCCGGCAATCGCCCGGATTTTAGGCAGAAGCGCCTCGGCCAGAGGCCCGATGTAAAGCAGCGTGGCAAAGGCAACCTGCCCGGCCAGAACCGCAGGTTTCGCGGTCAGCGCCGCCACCTCGCCCGCAAGCAGAAGTTCTTCGGCATGCACCAGCTTGCCGCCGTGGCGAATGCGCCAGCGGTCGCGGAAAAGCCCGTGCGTCATCGCCTCGCCCATGGCCTGGCGGCCAAGCAGCACGGCTTCGACTGCGATGAATTCTGAGGACTGGTCAAGATCGGCTTCCAGCCTTCGCGTCAGCGACGCCCGGTCGAAGAGGATCGTTTCCTGCGGCAGCCAGTGCAGCTTCGCACCCGGCCCGGCGGAAACACGCGCGGTCACGGTGGCGGTGCCGGACGACGCCTTGTAGACCTTCTCACAGGCCTGCGTGGTGACCACAAGCGAGGTACCGGCGCCGGCGACTGCCTGCCATTCAAGTTCGTCTCCGCCGGTCAAACCGCCGGAGGAATTGATGAGAATGGCTTCTGCTTCGTTCGAGTAGGTTTCCGGCAGACGGATCTTGGCGCAACCCTCCTGAAACAGTTCCTCCAGCCGGCTGCGCCCTTCAACTGCCTTGGTTACAATGCGTCCTCTGCCACGGGCGCGCTGTTGCCGGACAGGTTGAGCGTCTTCGCAACCGGAAGGGCTGATGGCTTGCTGTTGCTGCTGCACGCGGTCTCCGAAGCGGTTGCGGAAGCGGGATTGGCCTTGGCGACGCAATCCTTCTTGACGACGGCGTCCACCACCATCTGCCCTTCCGTGTTACGGAAGAAATCCCACATTCTCTCGGCTGCATCAACCGTCCGCGTCACTTCGCCTGTCGGCATCTTGCGCTCCACGGCGGGCTCCGCTTTCGGCGTCTGCTCGCCGCCCGGCTTGCGGGTAACAACGGCGTTTGCGGCCAGAACCTCGGCCTTCATGGTGGCGCGCGGCCAGGCGTGGTCCCAGTCGTTGATGACATAGGACTGGATACGAGCGCCTGCCTTGCAGACATCGTAAGAATTGACCGTGAAGCTCTCGCCCACCTTGCTTTTGGCGGCGCCCTTGCAACCATCCATTTCGGCCCAGCGCTTCAGCGCCGTCTCGCCGCTATATTGCCAGTAGGATTTGCCGCCGCCCTGATAGGGGTTGGCTGGATCCTTCAGCCCGGCAAAGGCGATGATCGACATCGGCCGCGCCGGTGTGCAGCTTGCCGCATCCGGTGCCCATTTGCCTTCGGTCTCCAGCGGATAACCCGCGCGCAGCGAGGCGACAAAACCGGCGGCATTAAAATCCTTGGCTCCGGTGCAGATGAATTGCGACAGCATGCGCCCGCCGCCAGAATAGCCGGAACCGTAAAAACGTTCGTCATCGACGCAGAACTTGCCCTTCACCATGGCAATCGCTTCATGAATGAAGCTCACCTCATCCAGCCCGCCGGGGCGTGTTGTAACACCGGGAACATTCCAGGCATGGGTGCCCGGCAATTCGCCGTTTAAACTGCCCGCCAGCGCGACGACCACAAGACCATCACGCTCGGCAAGCTTGTCCCAGCCGCTGCGGTTCAGCTGGCCGTGCGGGTTGCTGTTGGAGCCGTGGAAATCGAATACGACAGGCAGGGGCTTATTTCCATCATAGGCGGATGGAACAAAATAGACGCCGTCGCGTTTCTGCCCGTTAGAGAGAATGGAAAAATCATGCCGACCCGGTTCCATGCCGGGGCCAATACCCTGACCGCAGGTCGATGCCGACGCTGCGGCCCCTGCGCCTGCGCTGATCGCCAGCCCAAGAAGCAGGCTGCGTGCGGAACGAACCAACCGGGAGGCCCGGCCCACTGCAAAGTCTTGAATCATTGACACGCCTTTATTGGCACAGTTTCCCGACGATACGTCGGACGTGCGTGGAATGTAAGGGATCAACTGTCGCGGCGTGCGAATAGACTTTTCCTGTGTCTCGCATGCAGCATTTCATCCGCCCAATACCATAGGCTTTTACTTAATGAAACGCTAAAATTACGCATGAAAGCCATGCGCAGGCGCATAGACTTTCAAAATATTAATCGACCATTTTTATGCCGTGATCGGTGCGCGAAGCCTTACACCGTCAAATGCCGCCGCGCTTCCGGCGTATCCAGCGTTTCTGCCAGCCCCTCATGCACGATCTCGCCGCGGTCCATGATGTAGACGTAGTCGGCAAGTTCGCGGCAGAAATCCAGATATTGCTCAACCAGCAAAATCGCCATGCCGGTGGAATCGCGCAGATATTTGATCGCCCGGCCGATATCCTTGATGATCGACGGCTGGATGCCCTCGGTCGGCTCGTCGAGAACGAGGATTTTCGGCCGCGTCACCAGCGCCCGGCCGATGGCAAGCTGCTGTTGCTGACCGCCGGAGAGATCGCCGCCGCGGCGCGACAGCATGGTCTGCAGCACCGGAAACAGGCTGAAAATATCATCCGGGATGAACCGCTCCTTGCGCGACAGCGGCGCATAACCGCTCTCCAGATTTTCCTGCACGCTGAGCAGCGGAAAAATCTCGCGCCCCTGCGGCACGTAACCGACGCCGCGTTTTGCCCGCTGGTAAGGTGCCAGCCCGTCAAGCGCCGCATCACCGAAACGGATCGTGCCGGCGCTGGTGGCCTGCTGGCCGGTCACGGCCCGCAGCAGCGAACTTTTGCCGACGCCGTTGCGGCCGAGAACGCAGGTGATCTTGCCCATCTCGGCCTTCAGCGACACGCCGCGGAGCGCCTGCGCTGCGCCGTAGTGGAGGTTGATGTTGTCGACTGTCAGCATGGTGAAACTCCAATGACGGTATGGTGGGCGGCGCTACCCCCCTCTGCCCTGCCGGGCATCTCCCCCTCAAGGGGGGAGATCAGATGCTGCACCCACCCACTCCATCGAGAGGGAGCGATCAGGCGCAGTGTAAGCCACTTGCCGATCTCCCCCCTTGAGGGGGAGATGCCCGGCAGGGCAGAGGGGGGTACGGTCACGGCAAACGCAAACGCAAACACCACCATCACCGCCCCAGATAATTCTCGATCACCTTCGGATCGCTCGACACGAAGTCGATCGACCCCTCAGCCAGCACCGAGCCTTCGGCAAGGCACGTCACCTTCACCCCCAGCTCGCGGATGAAGCCCATATCGTGCTCAACCACCACCACCGAACGCGTCTTGGCGATTTCCTTCAGGAGCACCGCGGTTTCAGCCGTCTCGGCGTCCGTCATGCCCGCCACCGGCTCGTCCACCAAGAGAAGCTTCGGCTCCTGTGCGAGCAGCATGCCAATTTCCAGCCACTGCTTCTGCCCATGCGAGAGATTGGCGGCGAGATCGCCGCGGCGGTGGCCAAGCCGCACGGTGGCGAGGATTTCCTCGATGCGCGCCTTGTCTTCTTCCGTCAGCCGGTAGAACAGGGTTGCGAACACGCCGCGCTTGCGGTTCAGCGCCAGTTCCAGATTGTCCCACACGGTATGGCTTTCAAACACCGTCGGTTTCTGGAATTTCCGGCCAATGCCAAGCTGGGCGATGTCGGCCTCATCCTTCTTGGTGAGGTCGATACTGTCTTCAAAGAGAACCGTGCCCGTGTCCGGTCGCGTCTTGCCGGTGATGATGTCCATCATCGTCGTTTTGCCAGCACCATTCGGGCCGATGATGGCGCGAAGCTCGCCCGGCTCCACCACGAAGGAGAGGGAATTCAGCGCCCTGAACCCATCGAAGGAAACGGAAACGCCATCGAGATAAAGCAGGCTTTTCGCTCTGTTTTCAGAAACCGTGTTCATGGGCTTACTCCGCCGCCTGTTGCGCAACCGCGCTGTTGTTGCCAGCCTCACGCGCCGCGCTTGCAACCCGCTTTTCCCGCCGTCCGGCCAGATAATGCTGCACGGTACCGACGATGCCCTTGGGGAAGAACAGCGTGACAGCGATGAAGAGACCGCCGAGCGCAAACAGCCAGAATTCCGGGAACGCGCCAGTGAAATAGCTCTTGCCGCCATTGACCAGCACCGCGCCGATGATCGGCCCGACCAGCGTGCCGCGCCCGCCGACAGCCGTCCACACCACCACTTCGATGGAGTTGGCAGGCGAAAATTCGCCGGGATTGATGATGCCCACCTGCGGCACGAACAGGGCACCGGCAATCCCCGCCATCATCGCCGAAACGACGAAGGTAAAGAGCTTGATGTTTTCCACCCTAAAACCGAGAAAGCGCACCCGGCTTTCGGCATCCCGCACACCCACCAGCACCTTGCCGAACTTGGAATTGACGATGCCCGACGCGATCAAAAGCGAGAGCGCCAGCATCACGGCCGTCATGGCAAACAGCACGGCGCGGGTGCCATCCGCCTGCACGGAATACCCAAGAATATCCTTGAAATCGGTGAGGCCATTATTGCCGCCGAAACCCATGTCGTTGCGGAAGAAGGCAAGCAGCAGCGCATAGGTCATCGCCTGGGTAATGATCGAGAGATAAACGCCATTGACGCGCGAGCGGAAAGCGAACCAGCCGAAGACGAAGGCGAGCAGCCCCGGCACGACGAGCACCATCAGCGCCGCAAACCAGAACATGTCGAAGCCGTGCCAGAACCACGGCAATTCCTTCCAGTTGAGGAACACCATGAAATCAGGCAGCACCGGATGGCCATAGACCCCGCGCGTGCCGATCTGCCGCATCAGATACATGCCCATGGCATAACCGCCGAGCGCAAAGAAGGCGGCGTGGCCAAGCGAGAGAATGCCGCAATAACCCCAGACCAGATCAAGCGCGAGCGCCAGCAGCGCATAGGCCAGATATTTGCCGAGCATCGACATGATATAGGTCGGGATGCGGAACGCGCTGTCGGCTGGCAGCAGCAGGTTGGAGGCGG
This sequence comes from Agrobacterium sp. CMT1, assembly GCF_037203725.1. Taxonomy (NCBI): domain Bacteria; kingdom Pseudomonadati; phylum Pseudomonadota; class Alphaproteobacteria; order Hyphomicrobiales; family Rhizobiaceae; genus Agrobacterium; species Agrobacterium sp. CMT1. Next base: position 144,213 of record NZ_JBBCAR010000003.1, on the reverse strand, counting down.
GAACCAGCACGGCGATGGCAAGGATGATGCCGATGGCGATGGAAATGCGGCGATCGAGCGCGCGCAGGAGGAAGCCGGTAATCATGCTTCGATCGCCCTTCCCTTGAGTGCGAAGAGACCGCGCGGCCGCTTCTGGATGAACAGGATGATAAGAACGAGCACGAGGATCTTGCCGAGCACGGCGCCCACCGTCGGCTCAAGAAACTTGTTGAGCACGCCGAGCGACAGGGCGCCTACCAGCGTTCCCCAGAGATTGCCGACCCCGCCGAACACCACCACCATGAAACTGTCGATGATGTAGCTCTGGCCGAGATTGGGAGAGACATTGTCGATCTGCGACAGCGCGACGCCCGCAAGCCCGGCGACACCGGAACCGAGCGCGAAGGTGAAGGCATCCACCCAAGGCGTGCGAATGCCCATGGAAGACGCCATGCGGCGGTTCTGGGTCACGGCGCGCATCTGCAGGCCGAAGGCGGAGCGCTTCAGGAGAACCAGCAACGCGAAGAAGACGGAGAGCGAGAAACAGACGATCCACACCCGGTTCCAGGTGAAATTGAGATAACCGACGCTGAAGGAGCCGGACATCCAGCTCGGGCTGCCGACCTCCCGATTGGTGGGGCCGAAGATGGAGCGCACGCCCTGTTGCAGGATCAGCGAGATGCCCCAGGTGGCGAGCAACGTTTCCAGAGGTCGTCCATAGAGATAGCGGATGACACCGCGTTCCATGACGAGGCCGACGCAGGCCGTGACCAGAAAGGCGGCCGGCAGGGCAATCGCCAGCGACCAGTCGAACAGGCCGGGCAAATGACTGCGGATCAACTCCTGCACCATGAAGGTGGAATAGGCACCGATCATCACCATTTCACCATGCGCCATGTTGATGATGCCCATGACGCCGAAGGTGATGGCAAGGCCGATGGCGGCGAGCAGCAGCACGGAACCAAGTGACAGGCCGTACCAGACATTCTGCGCGTAATCCCAGAAGGCAAGGGAACTCTCGATGCTGGAAATCGCCTCGTCCACATCCGGTTTCAGGCTCGGATCGACCGATGGCGTCGCCGCCATCAGAATGCTGATCGCATCGCGCCCGCCAAGGGCCTTGATGGTGGCGATCGCTTCTTTCTTCACCTCAAGGGGGCGGCCGGAGGAGAGCAGCGAGACGGCCCGCGCCTCCTCCATCCGGGTCCGCACCTCCTTATCGGTTTCCTTGGCGATGGCCGCTTCCAGCAATTCGAGATTTTCAGCGCTTGGCGCTTTCAGGACGGCGTCAGCCGCCGCAAGCCGCACGGATTTTTCCGGGCTGAGCAACGTCAGCCCGCCCATCGCGGCGCGGATGACGCGGCGAAGATTATTGTTCACCCTGATCTTGGTAACGGTCGCCTTCGGCGCCGAGCCGGCGCTTTCACCCGTCAGCGGGTCGATCAGCGTGAAATCGGAACCGGCAGGCTTGGTCATGAAGACGAGATTGTCTGACTTGCGCACGTAGAGATCACCCGCCGCAAATGCCTCCAGCGCCGGAACCACGCGCGCATCGCCAGTGGCGGCAATCTGCCCGATCAGCACTTCGGCCTGCTTGAAATCAGCCGTGCCGAGCTGGTCGATCAGCGCCTTTGGGTCGCTCTGCGCGAGGGACTGGGCGGCGATCCCCATGGTGAGCCAGAGGAAGATGGCTCCGAGAAAAGATCGGATCGTCATGTCGGGTTCCTTGGAGCAGCGGTGTATTTTTGGCGAGGAGTATGCGGCTTACCCCCTCTGCCCTGCCGGGCATCTCCCCCACAAGGAGGGAGATCGGCAAGATGCGCTCGCATCGCTCCATCTCAACGGAGGAGAAATGCGGGGCCTCGCCGCTTGCCGATCTCCCCACCTGTGGGGGAGATGCCCGGCAGGGCAGAGGGGGCATGCTTGTTCAGTTTCCAATGATAAAACCGCCCCCACTAAGGGAGCGGCCCATCACAGCGCCCCCGCTAATCAGCTACCCTTACCGCCACACTTGCCGGTCGCCACGTTGAAGTTGCCGCAGGACATCGGCTTTCTCCAATCCGAGATCAGATCCTTCGAGTCCGGCAGGTAATCCGACCATTCGTCACCCACCACCTGCGGTGTCTGCTGCACGATTTCGAACTGGCCGTCGGCCTGGATTTCGCCGATCAGCACCGGCTTGGTGATGTGGTGGTTCGGCATGACGGTGGAATAACCGCCCGAAAGGTTCGGCACGGAAACGCCGATGATCGAGTCGAGAACCTTGTCCGTATCGGTCGTGCCGGCGGATTCCACGGCCTTAACCCAGGCGTTGAAGCCGATATAGGCGGCTTCCATCGGGTCGTTGGTTACGCGCTTGTCGTTCTTAGTGAAGGCGTGCCAGGTTTTGATGAACTCGGCATTGACTGGCGCATCAACGGACTGGAAGTAGTTCCAGGCGGCGAGGTGACCGACGAGCGGTGCGGTATCGAGACCGGCAAGCTCTTCTTCGCCCACCGAGAAGGCGACGACCGGAATGTCTTCAGCCTTGATGCCCTGGTTGGCCAGTTCCTTGTAGAAGGGCACGTTGGCGTCACCATTGATGGTGGAAACAACGGCGGTCTTCTTGCCGGCCGAGCCGAATTTCTTGATGTCGGACACGATCGTCTGCCAGTCGGAGTGACCGAACGGCGTGTAGTTGATCATGATGTCCTCTTCCTTGACGCCCTTCGACATCAGGTAGGCCTTCAGGATCTTGTTGGTGGTCTGCGGATAGACATAGTCCGTGCCGGCCAGAACCCAGCGCTCGACGCCTTCGGTATTGGCAAGGTAATCCACGGCCGGAATGGCCTGCTGGTTGGGGGCGGCACCCGTGTAGAAGATGTTGCGCGAGGATTCTTCACCCTCATACTGAACCGGATAGAACAGGATCGAGTTCAGCTCTTCGAACACAGGCAGAACGGATTTGCGCGAGGAGGACGTCCAGCAGCCGAAAACGGCGGCGACCTTGTCCTGCGAAATCAGCTGGCGGGCCTTTTCGGCGAAAAGCGGCCAGTCGGAGGCCGGATCGACCACGACGGCTTCGAGCTTCTTGCCGAGAACGCCACCCTTTTTGTTCTGCTCATCGATGAGCATCAGCATGGCGTCTTTCAGCGTGGTTTCTGAAATGGCCATCGTACCGGAAAGAGAATGCAGCACGCCGACCTTAATCGTGTCATCGGCAGCGAAGGCGCCGTGGAAGGCGGTGGTGGACAGGATTGCGCCAAGCAGCGCGGCACTGAGCGTCTTGCGGAACATCATCGGAAGGACCCCTCTCCTTGTTGGCCTCTCGTGGAGGCTCAGCGGCATCTTCGGCCGCTGCTGGAGGGACTATCGATCTCGTAAGCGCGAAACCGTATACGTCAATTGACGTAGTCGGGGTGGCGAAAGGTGCAGGGGACGGGACTACCGGACAGAGCGGCCTATGTAGACCGAGAGGTCTCGGCTTGTTTCTTCTCCCCGCCGGGGAGAAGTCCGCGCAGCGGATGAGCGGGTGAGGCCAGAGATATACGGAGAGCTAGCCCCCTCATCCGACCCTTCGGCCACCTTCTCCCCGCCGGGGAGAAGAAAGGCGCGGCAACGTTTCACATCAAGAATGCGGCTTGCGGTCGCTCTCTTCGTCCCGGATCGCCTCGTCATGATACCAGGAGCCGAAATCCACATGCGGCTCTCTCGCCTCGCGTTCGAGGTCGCTCAAGCCATTAGTGCGGAACTTGGACGCACCAGCGCGCCCGCCAACAGGGAATTGGTAGATCGTTGCCGTCTCACGATGAAAGCCAGTCGCCATTTCGGTCATCTCACTCTGTTTGCATCGAAGCACTTGGTCATGGAATCAAACCCGTGAAAGCCGGATTCGCTCCCTTTGATTAAAAAAAAATCACGTTGCGGAAAATATAGGCATAGACAGTGGTTTCGACAAGAAAAACCATTCCGAAAGCGCTGGTTTTTAGGGCAAATGCCAATCCCTCGCGCGCAATTGAATTTCCCGCATCGCAGCATCGCATAAGACTGCCGGGCGCCGGCTATCTATCAGGATTCAATGATGAAACTTGAGGGGTGATTTACTCTGTTGCGTCGCAACAGAAGCCCCTCTGCAGGAAATCCAGAGGCCCTGCGCCAACGGACCCTGAAAGATTTTTCGAAAAAATCGCCGGATATCGCGAATCTGGCACGCGGCATGCATCTAAGGGGTCAGCCCTTGAACGCGAATGCGCTTCCGGTGGTGAAAGCCGCGGGAGGCCTCAAGGCTTCGCATTGTTACCTATGAGAGGTTCGTAATGACTAAGTTCAAACTCGAGTACATCTGGCTGGACGGATACAAGCCGGTCCCCAACCTGCGCGGCAAGACCCAGATCAAGGAATTCGATGAATTTCCGACACTCGAGCAGCTGCCGCTTTGGGGCTTTGATGGCTCCTCCACGCAGCAGGCCGAAGGCCACTCCTCCGATTGCGTTCTGAAGCCCGTCGCGATCTACCCGGATCCGGCCCGCTCCAACGGTGCGCTCGTCATGTGCGAAGTCATGATGCCCGATGGCGTCACCCCGCATCCGTCGAACAGCCGCGCAACCATCCTCGACGACGAAGATGCATGGTTCGGCTTCGAGCAGGAATACTTCTTCTACCAGGACGGCCGCCCGCTCGGCTTCCCGGAACAGGGTTACCCCGCTCCGCAGGGTCCTTACTACACGGGCGTCGGCTTCAAGAACGTCGGTTCGGTTGCCCGCGAAATCGTTGAAGAGCACCTTGATCTCTGCCTCGAAGCCGGCATCAACCACGAAGGCATCAACGCCGAAGTGGCCAAGGGCCAGTGGGAATTCCAGATTTTCGGCAAGGGCTCCAAGCGCGCCGCCGACCAGATCTGGATCGCTCGTTACCTGCTGCTGCGTCTTTGCGAACAGTATGGCATCGACGTCGAATTCCATTGCAAGCCGCTCGGCGACACCGACTGGAACGGTTCGGGCATGCACTGCAACTTCTCCACCAAGTACATGCGTGAAGTTGGCGGCAAGGAATATTTCGAAGCCCTCATGGCCGCCTTTGCCAAGAACTGGAAAGAGCACATCGACGTATACGGTCCGGACAACCACCTTCGCCTGACCGGCAAGCACGAAACCGCTCCGTGGAACAAGTTCTCCTACGGCGTGGCAGACCGTGGCGCGTCGATCCGCGTTCCGCACTCTTTCGTCAACAACGGTTACAAGGGTTACCTTGAAGACCGTCGTCCGAACTCGCAGGGCTGCCCTTACCAGATCGCTTCCGTCGTTCTGAAGACGATCGCGGAAGTGCCGCTCGCAAAGTCGGCTGCTGCCTGATATCCAACTGATGGCGTCGCCCGAACCGGGCGACGCCATTTTTCTGTCCACCGAACGGCCAGGCGGACAGGTGACCTTTCGCCCGTCGCCATATGCGGCATAGTCATCCCGGCGCAGGCATCTGCGTGGTTTTGAGCGATGGCATCGCCGCTTCCTTGACCCGGACAGGGTTCGCCCCGGTGCCTCAAAGCAGGCCATGTGCTTTCGAGCAGAAAGGTGAACGATGGGCATTCTCGACAAATTCTCTCTCGAAAACCGCACGGCCATCATCACCGGCAGCGGCCGCGGCCTGGGTTTTGAAATCGCCAAAGCCTTTGCCGAAGCTGGCGCCCATGTCTGGCTGACCGGCCGCAATGCCGAGACGTTGCAACAGGCGGTCGACACGCTACGCGAAGCGGGCGGAAAGGCGGATTATGCCGCCTTCGATATTGCCGATACCAAAGCCGGCGCGGCGCTGGTCCACCGCATCATGAGCGAACTCGGCCACCTCGATATTCTCGTCAACAATGTCGGCGCGCGCGACCGCCGCCCGCTGTCCGAGTTCAGCGATGAGGACGTTCTGGAATTGATCCGCACCGACCTCACCTCCTCCATTTCCCTGTCGCGGGATGCGGCGGAAGCCATGGCGACAAAGGACTATGGCCGCATCATCACCATCACCTCCATTCTTGGCCACATCGTGCGGCCGGGCGATGCGATCTATCCCGTCGCCAAACAGGGGCTGACGGGCCTGATGCGGGCGATTGCCGTGGAATATGGCGCGCGCGGCATCACCAGCAACGCCATTGCGCCGGGCATGTTCGCCACCGAAACCAACGCCGCCCTTGCCGAAAATCCTGAAATGGTCGCCTTTGCCAAGCTGCGCGTACCGCTGGAGCGCTGGGGCAGACCGGACGAGATTGCCGGTGCGGCCCTGTTTCTGGCCAGCGACGCGGCCTCCTTCGTCAACGGCCATGTGCTGACCGTGGATGGCGGCATGTCGGTGCGCCTGTGAAAGGCCGCGGGCGGAAAGGCGCTCAATAGGCATGGCGGCACGGCAACGCATCATCCCCGTCAGGCGCGAATATAACCGCTGGGTCGCCAACCAGACGCTGGAAGATTATGCGCTGCGCTTTACCGCCAAAAGCGCCCGGCAATTTTCCTCCAACCGCATTTCCCACACCGCCATCGGCGCGATTTCCTTTCTGGCGCTGGAAGCCATCGGTGGGGCAATCACGCTCTCCTACGGCACCACCAACGCTTTTTACGCCATCCTAGTCGCCGCCGTCGCCATGCTGGCCGTCGGCCTTCCGATCAGCCGTTATGCCATCCGCCACGGCGTCGATATCGATCTGCTGACACGCGGCGCAAGCTTCGGTTACATCGGCTCCACCATTACCTCGCTGATCTACGCGGCCTTTACCTTCATGCTCTTCGCCATCGAGGCGTCGATCATGTCCGGCGCGCTGGAGTTGGCGCTCGGCATTCCCTTGTGGATTGGCTACATCATCTCCGCCGTCATGGTCATTCCGCTCGTCACCCATGGCGTGCGGCTTATCAGCCGTTTCCAGATCATCACCCAGCCGTTCTGGATCGTCCTCAACATCCTGCCCTTCATCTTCATCGCCTTGATGGACTGGGAAAAATACGATCTCTGGCGCGCCTTTGCCGGTATTCACCATGCATCCGGCCCGCCCGGCACCATCGCGGATTTCAATCTCGTGGAATTCGGCGCAGCCTCGGCCGTCATTCTGGCTTTGATGTCGCAGATCGGCGAACAGGTGGACTTTCTCCGCTTCCTCCCCGCCGAAGGCCAAAGCCGCCTGCGCCACCGCCTCGCCGTCTTTCTGGCCGGTGCGGGCTGGGTTGTCGTCGGCGTACCGAAGCTCTTGGCCGGCTCGTTCCTTGTCGTGCTGACCTTCAGCTCCGGCGTTTCGGTCGACCGCGCCGCCGATCCTGCGCAAATGTATCTCACCGCCTTCGGTTATATGATCCCAAACCAGACGGCGGCAATGCTGCTGATGGTCGCCTTCGTGGTCGTCTCGCAGCTGAAGATCAATGTCATGAACGCCTATGCGGGTTCGCTCGCCTGGTCGAACTTCTTCTCCCGCCTCACCCACAGCCACCCCGGCCGCGTCGTCTGGCTGGTGTTCAATGTGGCCATCGCGCTGCTCTTGATGGAACTCGGCATCTACCGGCTGCTTGAGGAAACGCTCGGCATCTTCTCGATCATCGCCATGGCGTGGCTCTGCACCATCTCCGCCGATCTCTTCATCAACAAGCCGCTCGGCCTTGCCCCGCCGGGCATAGAGTTCAAGCGCGCCCACCTCTACGATATCAACCCGGTCGGCGTCGGCTCCATGGCGCTTTCGGCCACCATTGCGCTGATGGCGCATTTCGGCACCTTCGGCCCGCTCGCCGCCTCGCTCGCGCCCTATCTCACACTCATCGTCGCTTTCATCGCCTCGCCGCTGATTGCCTGGGGCACCAAAGGCAAATTCTACCTTGCCCGCAAGCCGCGCCAGCAGTGGCGCGAAGAAAGCAGCATCACCTGCTCGATCTGCGAGCACCCTTTCGAGCCTGAGGACATGGCCTGGTGCCCGGCCTATGCCGCGCCGATCTGTTCGCTCTGCTGCTCGCTGGACAGCCGCTGCCACGACATGTGCAAGCCGAAGGCGAAGCTGAACTATCAGGTCGCGACCGTCGCCAAGACCTTCCTGCCGAGACAGCTGGTGGCAAAACTCGCCACCCGCCTCGGGCGCTACGGCATGGCGGCGGCGATTGCCGTCACCACCATTGGCGGCATTCTCGCCATGATAGCGCATCAGGTCGGCACCGCCTCGCCGGAAACGGCAGATGTGGTGAACCGCACCATCCTCATCGTGTTTTTCGTCTTCGCCGTCATTGCCGGCATCGTCTGCTGGTTCCTCGTCCTTGCCCATGACAGCCGGGTGGTGGCGGAAGAGGAATCCTCCCGCCAGAACACGCTGCTCTTGAAGGAAATCGCCGCCCACAAGAAGACAGATGCGGCCCTCCAGGACGCCAAGGAAACGGCTGAGGCCGCCAACCGCGCCAAGAGCCGTTATGTCGTCGGCCTCAGTCACGAGCTACGCACGCCGCTGAATGCCGTTCTCGGCTATGCCCAGATCCTCGAGCGCGACGAGACCATTCCCCCTCCCCGGCAATCGGCGATCAAGGTCATCCGCCGCTCCGCCGACCACCTCTCGGGTCTGATCGATGGGCTTCTCGATATTTCCAAGATCGAGGCGGGCCGCCTGCAGGTCTATTCCAACGAGATCAACATTCAGGATTTCCTCGATCAGATCGTCGATATGTTCCGCCCGCAGGCGCAGGCCAAGGGGCTGGAATTCCGCCACGACCGCTCGCCGGCTCTGCCGCAATATGTGCGAACCGATGAAAAGCGGCTGCGCCAGATTCTCGTGAACCTGCTTTCCAACGCCATCAAGTTCACCGATCATGGCGCCGTCACCTTCGATGTCGGTTATCGCAGCCAGGTGGCGAGCTTCACCGTGTCCGATACCGGCCGCGGCATTGCGGAAAAGGACCTCGCCCGCATCTACGAACCCTTCCAGCGTGGCGAGGCCGAAAGCGTGCGGCCGATGCCAGGGCTTGGCCTCGGTCTGACGATTACAAGGCTTCTGACCAATACGCTCGGCGGCGAGATTTCCGTTTCCAGCGAAAAGGACAAAGGCTCCACCTTCCGCGTGCGCCTCATGCTATCCGCCGTCCACCGGCCAAACACGGCGCCAGCGCCGGAAAAGACCATCCGCTCCTATTCCGGTCCACGCCGCACCATCGTTGTGGTCGATGACAACGAGGATCACCGCGAGCTGATGCGGCAGGTGCTGTCGCCGCTTGATTTCGTGGTGCTGACCGCGCAATCCGGCCCCGAATGCCTCACCCTTATCGAAGGGGTGAAGCCCGATCTTTTCCTCATCGATATTTCCATGCCCGGCATGACCGGCTGGCAGCTGGTGACGAAACTGCGCGAGGCGGGCCAGACCGCCCCGCTCATCATGCTCTCAGCCAATATCGGCGACGGCACTGTCGCGGGCGCCGGCGATGACAATCACAACGACGCCATCGCCAAGCCGGTCGATATCCGCCACCTCTGCGACAGGCTCGCCGTGCATCTCGGGCTGAAATGGATTTACGATACCGACCTGCCGCCCGCGCCGGAGCCGCAGCCGCCCGCCGAGATCGTCCATCCGGGAGCCATTCACATCCAGGATTTGCAGCGGCTGGGCGAAATAGGCTACATACGCGGCATCGAAGCGAAACTCGCCGATCTTGCCCGCAACACGGAAAACCTGCCCTTCACGCAGGAGCTCGGCGCCTATGTGCAGGCTTTCGATCTGGCCGGTTACGCGCATTTTCTCAAGCGGTTCGAAGACAGTGACAGGGGAGACCTCAAGGCATGAGCGCTCAGGCGGCGGCCCCGAGAGACATCGTATTGCTGGTGGATGACAGCCCGGAAGCGCTGGGATTCCTGACCGACGCGCTCGAACAGTCCGGCTTTTCCGCCCTCATCGCCACATCGGGACAGGCCGCGCTCAACATTGCCGAACGCATCACGCCCGATATCATCCTGCTCGACGCCGTCATGCCCACCATGGACGGTTTCGAAACCTGCCGCCGCCTGAAGGCCAATGCGGCGGTAGCGCAGGTGCCCGTCATTTTCATGACGGGACTGACCGAGACCGAACATGTGGTGCGGGCGCTGGACTCCGGTGGCGTCGATTATCTGACCAAGCCGATCAATATCGACGAGCTGCGCGCCCGCATACGCGTGCATCTTTCCAATGCCCGTTCCGCGCAAAGCGCCCGCGTGGCGCTTGACGCCGCCGGCCGACATCTGCTTGCCGTGCGCGCCAATGGAGCCATCCACTGGTCAACACCCCAGGCAACACGGCTTGTCAACGCTGCGACCGGCCGGGATGATGGCATGGAAATCGTCGTCAGCCATATCGGCCGCTGGCTTGGCGAAAGGGCGGCCTCCGAAACCGGTCGCGATGCACCGCTGACGATCACCCAGGCCGGACGCCCGGCCTTGCAGCTCTCCTTCCTCGGCGCGATGGGTCCGGATGAGCATCTGTTTCGCCTGACCGCCGCCAACGAAAAGTCGGATGACCACCTTCTGAAAGAGCATTTCGCGCTGACCACGCGGGAATCGGAAGTGCTTTTGTGGATCGCCAAGGGCAAATCCAACCGCGATATCGGCGATATTCTCGGCCTGTCGGCCCGGACGGTGAACAAGCATCTCGAACAGATCTATGTGAAGCTCGGCGTGGAGAACCGCGCCTCTGCCGCGGTCAAGGCGGCGCATATTCTGCATCAGGGGTGACGGCTCGCCAAATTATGGTAGGCTCTTCCGACACATTCCCGCTCAAATACGCAAATTCTGCTTGTTGAACGAGCGGTAACCCATTGTTTCTTCTCCCCGCCGGGGAGAAGTCCGCGGCAGCGGGATGAGGGGGCGAGGGTAGCGATAAGACCGAGAGCTTGCCCCCTCATCCGGCCGTTCCGGCCACCTTCTCCCCGGCGGGGAGAAGAAACGCGCGGCAACCACCTCCCAAAAAATCACCACCCCCTACCCTGAACCCCAACACAGGAACGCACACCCATGAACCGTTTCATCATCCTCTCCGGTTGCTCCGGCGGCGGAAAATCCACACTTCTCGCCGAGCTCGCCCGACGCGGTTTCGCCACCGTGGAGGAACCCGGCCGCCGCATCGTCATCGAAGAAATCCGCGATGGCGGCAACGCTCTGCCGTGGATAGACCTCGAAGCCTTTGCGCGCCGCGCCATCGCTGTGGCGCTTGAAGACCGTCAGCATGCGCCAGAGCACGGCACCGTCTTCTTCGATCGCGGCCTGATCGACGCCGCCTCGGCTCTACGCGAGGTCAGCGGTGACCCCGTCATCGAAACGTTGCAACGCGAACATCGCTATAACAGGCTGGTCTTCCTTACCCCGCCCTGGCCGGAAATCTATCGGGCAGACGCGGAGCGGCGGCATGATTTTGCCGCGGCCGTGGCAGAATACGACCGCCTCGTCAGGGATTATCAAGCTCTCGACTATGAAACCGTCGTCCTTCCGAAATCAGGCGTCGAAGAGCGTGCCGACTTCATTTTGGAGCGGCTGGACGGAGCGCAGCTGTCTCAGCGATTTTCCAGCAGCTGCGACACGGTCACGAACTCGAACCCGCGCTGACGCAGTCCATCGATGATCAGCGGCAAGGCCTGCCGTGAAGTCTCGCGGCTGCGATACATGACATGCATGATGATGATCGAGCCGCTTTTCGTGTGCTCGATAACGTGCTTCGCAAGAGCCGCTGCATCCTCGGCGATATCTGGATAGGATTCCGGCTCAACATCCCACATGATTGTTTTCCGGTCATGCCGGTATAGATACCATGGCAAGCCGAGCAGCTTCTTGCCATAGGGCGGGCGGAACATGATCTCGCCTTTATGACCCGCAGTCCGAATGGCCGCATCGGTGCGCTCGATCTCGTCCCCGACCGTGCCCAGTCCCATCAAGGCCATGTTGGAATGCGTATAGCTGTGGTTTCCAACCTGATGGCCATCGCTGACGATCATGCGGGCCTGCGGCAGGTTTTCTTCAGTTTCCTTGCCCGTCAGGAAAAAGGTCGCTTTGATCCCCCGTTCCCTCAGGATCGCCAGGACCTCAGGCGTGAAACGCACCGAGGGCCCGTCGTCAAACGTCAGGGCCACCACCGGCTTCGGCGTCTCGACCCTCGGAATGATCACTCCGAACAATTGCGTCGTCCGGGATTTGCTGAAGAGATGAACGCCACCGAGCACCACCGCCAGCATGGCAAGACCAAGGATTAGAGACACCACCCGTTTCATCGCCATTGCCACCCCTCATTGCAGTTTTCTGGAGGTTTTGTCTCTCGCCTTATTGTCTCCAGTGTGGCGCCTGTCGCGCAAAAGAAAAGCCCGGCATTACTGCCGGGCTTCGATAGGGGGTCGCAAAAAAGGCTTAGCTGCCCTGCTGGATGTAGGTGAACTTGCCGTCCGGACCCTTCTTCCACTCGTACATGACATAGCCAGGAAGCTTCGGGTCACCCTTCTCATCGAAGGAGATCTCGCCGAGCGCCGTCGGGAAGCTACCCTTCTTCAGCGCTTCGGCAACCTTTTCAGGCTCCACGGAACCGGCTGCCTTGGCAGCGCCGGCAATCGCCTGCAGGGCTGCATAGGAGTAGAGGGTATAGGCTTCCGGGTTGAAACCGGCGGCCTTGAACTTCTCTACCAGTTCCTTGTTTTCCGGGCGCAGTGTCGGATCAGGACCAAAGGTGTTGAGCGTGCCTTCGACGGCGTCGCCGGCGATGGAAGCCAGTTCGTTCGATACGATACCGTCGCCCGAGACGAGCTTGGCCTTCAGGCCCTGGTCAGCCGCCTGGCGGATGATGAGGCCGGCTTCGGTGTGCAGGCCGCCCCAGTAGATGATGGAAACGCCGGCTTCCTTCATCTTGGAGATCAGCGCCGAGAAGTCCTTGTCGCCGACATTCACGCCTTCGTACATGGCTTCCTTCACGCCGGCGGCATTGGCTGCCTTCTTGGTTTCATCGGCAAGGCCCTGACCGTAAGGCGTCTTGTCGTGAATGATGGCGATCTTGGCGTCCTTGAAATGATCGGCAAGATACTTGCCGGCGATGCCGCCCTGCTGGTCGTCACGGCCGCAGGTGCGGAACGTGTTCCACAGACCGCGCTCGGTGAACACGGGGTTGGTCGCGGCAGGCGTGATTTCGAGAATGCCGTTTTCGGCGTAAACTTCGGACGCCGGAATGGAAACGCCGGAGTTGAAGTGACCGACAACGAATTTCACGCCGTCAGCGACGAATTTATTGGCGACCGAAATACCCTGCTTGGGGTCGGATACGTCGTCGCCCAGCACGATCTTGATCTGCTCGCCATTAATGCCGCCGGCGGCATTGATGTCTTTCGCAGCCTGTTCGGCACCCTTCTGGATCTGAGCGCCGAAAGCAGCGTTCGGGCCGGTCAGCGGTGCGCCGACGGCGATCACGACATCGGCCCAGGCCGAACCGCCAAACGCGACCATGGCGGTCAGCGCGACAGCGGAAAGAAGAGACTTCTTCATTACTTTACTCCCAGTTCCTTTGGATGGGTTGTTTGCGAGGACCTGTTCAGTACCCACCTTAACCGAACAGGAAACGTTCCACTCTGCCGAGTATTAGTGACCCCGGAAAATACCGGCTGTCAATTTTTCTTTTTATAGGAAAATGCCGACGTGCGGTCGTAGAGCCAATAGTAATTATTGACCATCTGGCTCGTCCTGCGCATGCGGAAACCGATGCTGGAAAAAACCAGAAGAAGAACGACGTCAAACACGTAGTAGAAGCCGTTGATGAACGGCCCATCGAACAGCGCGTGATGCAAAAACCGCATCACCACGCCGAGCGCGAGCGTGTAGATCACCACCCGCGTATAACCACCCCAGCCGTCGGCAACGGATTTGCCGGTGCGCCAAGCCGTCCAGAAACCCAGAAGAACAACCAACGCGCGCAGAACATACCGCACGCCGTTATCCGTCTCGAAAAAAAGGCCCTGCATCTCTTTCCCCATCAGTGCCGGGCTGAATACCCAGGCCCTGCCTTGTCTGTCGTCCCGTCGTTTGCCGCCGGGCATTTTATTGTTTACGCCCCGACATGGATCCTTCAGGTTTTGACCAAAGGACGACGGACCGCCGTTTGCAGTCTTGCGCCGCAAAATTTCCGGCGCAAGTAAAATCTTTCAGTGCCGTCCGCCTTCGAGATAGGCGGCGCGTACCTGTGGATCGGCGAGCAGTTCCTTGCCCGAACCGCTCATCGTCACCTTGCCGTTGACCATCACATAAGCGCGGTCGGAAAGCTTGAGCGCGGCGAAGGCGTTCTGCTCCACGAGGAAGACGGTCAGACCCTCTTCCTGATTGAGTTTCTTGATCGCCTCGAAAATGCCCTTGACGATCAGCGGAGCGAGACCCAGCGAAGGCTCGTCCAGCAGCAGGAGCTTCGGACGCGCCATCAGCGCGCGGCCGATGGAGAGCATCTGCTGCTCGCCGCCGGAAAGCGTGCCGCCGCGCTGGCTCTGACGCTCCTTCAGGCGCGGAAACATCACGAAGATCTTCTCGACGTCTTCCTTGAAATATTTCAGGTTGTCGAGATTGGCGCCCATCTGCAGGTTTTCCAGCACTGTCATGCGCGGGAAAATCCGGCGGCCTTCGGGCGATTGGGCGATGCGCTTGCGGGCGATCAGATGGGTCGGCAGCTGGGTAATGTCCTCGCCATCGAAGATCACCTGGCCGGCGCGCGCCTGCGGGCTGCCGCAGATGGTCATCATCAGCGTCGACTTGCCAGCGCCATTGGCGCCGATCAGGCTGACGATTTCGCCCCTCTTCACTTCGACATCGACACCGGCCAGAGCCCGGATATTGCCATAATAGGTTTCGACACCCTGGACTTTCAGAAGCGGTTCACCGGACATCAGGCCGCTCCTCCGTCGAGTTCTTCCGCAATCACGTCTTCCACTTCATCATCCTCGACACCCAGATAGGCGGCGATGACCTTCGGGTCGTTCTTCACATGGTCCGGCGTGCCGTCGGAAATCTTCTGACCGTATTCCAGAACCACCACGTGGTCGGAAATCTGCATCACCACGGACATGTCGTGCTCGATGAGGAGCAGCGACGTACCCTCGTCGCGGATGCCGCGCAGCAGCGTGTTGAGCGCCAGGGATTCCTTCGGATTGAGACCGGCGGCGGGCTCATCGAGGCAAAGCAGTTCCGGCCCCGTGCACATGGCGCGGGCGATTTCCAGGCGGCGCTGCGCGCCATAGGGCAGATCGCCCGCCGGATCGTCGGCACGATCGATCAGATCGGCCTTTTCCAGCCAGTATTTGGCTTTTTCGATAGAAGCATCCACCGCCCGCCGGTATGCGGGCAGGCCGAGAAGGCCGAGGATCGTGTAACCCGAGGCCTTCATCAGCGCATTGTGCTGCGCCACCAGCAGGTTTTCCAGAACGGTCAGGCCCGAAAACAGGCGGATGTTCTGGAAGGTGCGCGCCACCTTTGCCTTCTTGGTGATTTCGAAATCCGGCAGGCGCTCGAGTAGATGCGTCTCGCCATCCTGCTGGCGCATGGTGATCATGCCCATGGTGGGCTTGTAGAAGCCGGTGATGCAGTTGAAGACCGTGGTCTTGCCCGCACCGTTCGGGCCGATCAACGCGGTGATCTCGCCGCGCTTCGCCTCGAAGGAGAAGTCGTTGATGGCCATAAGGCCGCCAAAGCGCATCGAGAGATGTTCGACCTTGAGGATCGTGTCGCCAGTGGTATTGGGTGTCATTGTTGTTGTTCCGGAAGCCATCAACCGTGACCTTCCTTGGTAAAGCTGCCGGAGACGGCCTTGCGTTCTTTAAGGAAAGCCGTGGGTTCACGCGAGCCGACGAAACCGCGCGGCTTGAACAGCATGACGATGACCATGGCAAGCCCGAACAGCAGCATACGATAGAGTTCCGGCGTGAAATCCGGCCCGAAGACATGCTTCAGGAACTCCATTTCGCGCAGAAGCTCGGTGCCGCCGACCATGACGAGCGCCGCAATGGCAATGCCGGTCAGCGAGCCCATGCCGCCGAGAACGACGATGGCGAGAATGACGGCGGATTCGAGGAACACGAAGCTTTCCGGCGAAACGAACCCCTGACGGGCGGCGAAGAAGGAACCGGCAAAACCGCCGAACATTGCGCCCGTGGCAAAAGCGGTGAGCTTGGTGATGACCGTATCGATGCCGAGCGAACGGCAGGCGATCTCGTCCTCACGCAGCGCTTCCCACGCCCGGCCGATGGGCATGCGGCGCAGGCGGATGGTGACATAGGCCGTCAGCATGCACAGCAGCAGGATCACGTAGAACAGGAAGATTTTGTAATAGGCCGAGGACATCGACAGGCCGAACGCCTTGGCGAAATTGTTCGGCGCGCCGACATCGAACGACCAGATGCCGAAGATCGACGCCTTGGCGATGCCGGAAATACCGAACGTGCCCTTGGTCACATCCGTCCAGTTGAGCAGCACGAGACGGATGATTTCACCGAAGGCGAGCGTGACGATTGCCAGATAGTCGCCGCGCAGGCGCAGCACCGGAAAGCCGAGGATGATGCCCCAGAAGCCTGCCAGAATGCCGGCAACGGGCAGCAGCACCCAAAACGACAGGCCGAACTGGCTGGAGAGCAGCGCATAAGAATAGGCGCCCACCGCATAAAAGGCGACGTAACCGAGATCGAGCAGGCCGGCAAGGCCGACGACGATGTTCAGACCCCAGGCCAGCATCACATAGATCAGGATCTGGATGCCGAAATTGTCGACGAATTTCAGCGAGCCCTGGAAACCGAAGAGCTGCACCGCGATAACGGGATAAAGCAGCAGCAGAACCAGCGCCAGCTTCAGAAAGTGCTTGTGGAAAAAGCCCTTTTCCTCGGAAATCTCCAGAACGCCGCTCTTGGCCTTGGCCAGCTTGCGGCGATCCAGCGACGGCTTGATAAAGCCGACCATAAGGAAGCGGCCGATGGCGGCAACGGCGACGAAGATCGCCAGAAGGCCCCAGCGCGTGCCCCAGATCAGCTGGTTGTTGATGTCCTGATAGGTGACGATGCCGACATAAAGAATGAACATGCCGAACGAGATGACGCCCGCAATCAGGCCCTCCTTCACGGCTGTCGCCATCAGGCTGGGGCCGGAAGAGGTGTTTTCGGAAGCGATATTGGCCATGGGATCACACCTTCTCGACTTCCGGGCGACCAAGGATGCCGGTCGGCTTGAAGATCAGCACGAAAGCCAGGATGCCGAAAGCCGCGACATCCTTGTAGGCGATGGAGAAATAGGCCGACCACAGCGATTCGATCAGGCCGATCAGGAGGCCGCCGAGAACAGCGCCCGGCAGCGAGCCGATGCCGCCCAGAACGGCTGCGGTAAATGCCTTGACGCCGGGAATGAAGCCGTCGCTGAAAGAGGCAACACCATAATACATCAGATACATGGTGCCGGCGACCGCGGCGAGTGCTGCACCCATGATGAAGGTGATGGAGATGGTCTTGTCGACATCAACGCCGAGCAGCGCCGCCATCTTGCGATCCTGTTCGGTGGCGCGCTGCGCCCGGCCGAGCGGGGTCTTGTTGACGATATACCAGAAGGCGAAGAGCAGCACCGAGGTGACGACCATGATGATCAGCTGCTTCAGCGACACGGTGATGGCGCCGAAATGATAGCTTTCGGTCACCAGCGACGGGATCGGCTTGTTGCGTGGACCCTGCGTGACCTGGATGAAATTGGACAGCGCGATCGACATGCCGATGGCAGTGATCAGCGGCGCAAGACGGAAGGAGCCTCTGAGCGGGCGGTAGGCGACGCGTTCGATCACCCAGTTCCACAGGCCAGTCATCAGCATGGCGACGACCATCATCAGAAGCAGAAGAAGCGCCACCGGAATGCCGGCGACAAAGGATGTCACGATCAGGAAAACGATCAGCGCGGCGAAGCCGCCGAGCATGAAAATATCGCCGTGGGCGAAGTTGATCATGCCGATGATGCCGTAAACCATCGTATAGCCGATAGCGATGAGGCCGTAGATCGATCCAAGAGTCAGCCCGTTTATGAGCTGCTGGATAAAATACTCCATGTCTTTCCCCCGGGCACGACCTCAAATGGGCCACGCCTCGTTATGTTAATTATAGGGGCGCCCTTGCAGGCAGACCCCCACCCTCAAAATGCATATCGTGTTCGTTAAAAATGTGAAGTCAAAAACGGGCGATCCTGCACAAAATTTGGAATTTCCACACCAGCTGCCGCTTTCCCGATCAAAAGAGCCATGATTTTGGCAGGAAGTGCTGAAAAAATGACGGTCGAATGCTTATTTTAGCATTGTCCAACGCCATTATTTGACGGGCAGCGGGCAAAGGAGTAGCGAAGATCGGAACGGCGATATCCCGCAGGCGGGATTCAATTGGCAAAGAGATGATCGACATATTGACGAAAGCGGCGCTGGACGCCGGGCAGGCCATCATGGCGGTCCACCGTGCCGGCCCGCATGTGTCGTACAAGGATGACTGTTCGCCGGTGACGGAAGCCGATCAGCGTGCCGAAGCGATCATTCTTGCGGCCCTGGCGGCCCATTTTTCCGATATACCGGTGGTTGCCGAAGAGGCCGTGTCGAGTGGCATCCTGCCGGAAACCGGAGCGGAATTCTTTCTCGTCGATCCGCTGGATGGAACCAAGGAGTTCATTTCCGGCAAGGATGATTTCACCGTCAACATCGCGCTCATCCGCAACGGCGCTCCGGTGGCCGGTGTGGTTTACGCCCCCTGTCGCGGACAGGCGTGGACCGGCGAGGGCGACGCCGCCGAAAAACTCGCCATATCGGCCGAAGGCGTCATCCTGTCGCGCCACCCCATCCGGGCCCGCCAGCGCGGCGCTTCCCCCGTGGCGCTGATCAGCCGCTCGCACTGCACCGCACGAACGGAAGCCTTCGTGGCCGAACATGGACTGAAGGACTGTATTTCTGTCGGCTCGTCGCTGAAATTCTGCATGCTGGCTGAGGGTGCCGCCGATATCTACCCGCGCTTCAGCCGCACCATGATGTGGGACACGGCGGCGGGCGACGCCGTGCTGCGCGCCGCCGGCGGCCGGACGCTGGACTGCTCGGGCCTTCCGCTAACCTATGCGGTGAAGGGCGATGGCGAGGATGCGCTGGCCAATCCGGATTTCATTGCCGAAGGGGCGATGGCGGTGGAACACGCGGGGTAACGGGCGCTCGGCGTTTGCTGCGGCTCTTGCGACGGGCGGCATTGGTGAGCTTCGGTGTGTGCGGCTTTACCCCCCTCTGCCCTGCCGGGCATCTCCCCCTCAAGGGGGGAGATCGACTCGCGGATAGGTCTCCCCCATCTCAACGTTTGCGAATGAAGTGGCGGTAGCGCTTCCTGCTGATCTCCCCCCTTGAGGGGGAGATGCCCGGCAGGGCAGAGAGGGGTAAAGCCACACACACCAAGGCGCCCCCCAAAAAATAATCCACCCCCGCTCATCCCCGCCCCACGCCACCACCTCACAATGCCCCCGCAACGAAACACCGCAGCGCGGAAGGCACATCATGACCGAACAGACGGCGAGACTTCAGCTTCCCTATATCCTCCCCTCGCAGGCGCAGAAACACGTCACCCACAACGAGGCGCTGCAACGGCTCGACGCGATCGTGCAGCTGGTCGTCAAGGCTGTGGTTGCCGCACCGCCCGAAAACGCCGCCGAGGGAGATTGTTTCCTCCTCTCCGCCGACGCTACCGGCGATTGGGCCGGCAAGGGCGGCAGGTTCGCCTTCCGGCAGGATGGCGCGTGGCTCTCGATCACACCGCAGCCCGGCTGGACGGCATGGTTTGCGGCCGAAAGCAGATATCGCGTCCTGCGCGACGGCGGCTGGCGTGACCTGCCACTGCCGGCCACCGGTCGGCTGGAAAGCATGGGAATCGGCACGGAGGCCGACGCCGTCAACCGGCTTGCGCTCGCCTCCCCCGCCAGCCTTTTCACCCACGCGCAGGATGACGGCAGCCACCGCATGACGATCAACAAGGCGGGCGGGGCCGATACAGCCTCATTGCTGTTCCAGTCCGGCTGGAGCGGCCGCGCGGAAATGGGCCTGGCCGGAAATGACGGGTTTTCGATCAAGGCCAGCACGGACGGGGCCTCATGGCACACCGCCATAGTCTGCAGCGGCGATGGTCGCGTCTCGATGCCCAACCGCCCGCTCGCCGTCGCTGGCCTGCCGGCGGGCACGACGAAGCCGGCCGATGGCTCTGCCGCCGGTTTTTCCGTGCTCTCCCACGCTAAGGGCGGCTTTGCCTTCGGTGATGCGGTGAGTGGTGGTGGGCGCGACCTGGTGGTGCCAGCGAAGGGCCTCTATCTGGCCATATTGACGCTTGCCGTGGTCTCGTCTTCCGGCCACCGGGTGACGCTGTTGATCAACGGCACGGCGGCCGATTTCAGCATCGCGGGCAATGTGTCAGACTCAGGCGCGTCGCAGTCGGCAACCGCCTTCCTTCGCCTCGATGCCGGCGACCGCCTGCGGCTGCACCATGAGGGAACGGTGGAATTGACCCAGGGCAACGGCAAAACGTGCCTTTCGCTTGCGTGGATCTGATCTGGACAACCGATGAGAGAGAAAAATTGCGATTTTTGGAAAAATTTTTCCCCGACAAAATAAGGCGACTCGAACAAATCAGGCGAAACCGTTCAAATTCTTAATAAATTGTCACGAGCTGCTTAGGCAATTTTTAAAGGTACGGGGCTAAAGTTCCCGTCATATGGTCTTGAGTTTGTATAGAGTGTCCAATGACCGAAATGATACGCCCACGAGTTAAATATGTCATCGGCCCCGATGGCAGCCCTCTGACGATTGCGGATCTTCCGCCTGCCAATACCCGGCGCTGGGTCATTCGCAGAAAGGCAGAGGTTGTTGCCGCCGTGCGCGGTGGACTGTTGAGCCTCGAAGAGGCCTGCGAGCGTTATACGCTCACCGTTGAAGAATTCCTGTCCTGGCAGTCCTCGATTGCCGATCATGGCCTTGCCGGCCTGCGCACCACGCGCATTCAGCAATACCGCCACTGAGAAAGTGCGCCGGCGCGCCAAAGGCGCCCAACGCCGGATTTTCAAAACGCCCCGTCAGTTTATCGACGGGGCTTTCGGTTTGATTTCGGATTTTTCATGCAGAACCATGCCTGCTGACGGTGAGAGATTGTCACCGGTTTGTGTCCGCTGCGTTCGCTATCCCGCTGTTTCAATTCGGGCGCAAGCCGCTACAGTGGAGATACGAACAGCAATGGGAAGGCAGAGATAATGGATATCAAGACAACCGAAACCGGATCGCGCGGCGAATATCTCGCAACCGTCGACGGCCATACGGCGGAAATGACCTATTCCCGCACCTCCCCTTCCCTCATCATCATCGATCATACCGGCGTGACCGATGCGCTTCGCGGCAAAGGCGTCGGCCAGGCACTTGCCGCCCACGCCATCGATGAAGCCCGCAAGGGCGGCTGGAAGATCATTCCGCTCTGCCCCTTCTTCAAGGCCCAGACCCTGCGCCATCCAGACTGGGCCGATGTTATCCAGGGCTAAGGGCGCTTTATCATCTGTCTGAGGGCAGAAGTCGCAAGCGTCGCGGCATATTTCTTCTCCCCGCCGGGGAGAAGAAAAAAGCGGCTTACGCTTAATCGCTCACAGCCGTTCCAAATATCGCGTCATTTCATAAATGCGTGTCACGCCACCTTCAACGGTGGGGTCCCGGCATGCATGCTCCGGCGGACCTCTTCCCGGAATTCGAGCGTATCCTTTGCGCCGTGCACGGCCACGGCATGCTGCACGGCCGCCTCCATCAGCTCCTCCTGGGAATCGGCCGAAATGGCAACGGTGCATCTGCTGTCACTGGGAAATTCACGGCAATCGATATATTGGCGGGCCATTTTTTCCTCCCTGCAATGGCCGCCCGCACCCGCACGGGTGCGTGCGCGTAAAAGCCTCCGGCTCACAGTCGGAACCCCTGTAAAATACGCCTTTCCGCATGTCCGGACAATCGAAATCGGGGCGGCCGCCCCATCGTGGCGCGATGGCGAAGCAGCAAGACAAAAGGCCGCCCTGATGGAGCGGCCTTTCGAAAAAAAGCATGTCGTCCCGTCATTGAAAGCCGCCTCCTGATCCACCGGCAGCCGTCAATGAGGACGAGGTTCGTCAGTTCTGCGCCACCTGTCAGGCGCGGGCGCGGATGGCTCCGTCGCGGTTTTCCAGTGCGGCGGCCTTTTCATATTCGGCCTGCACCTCTTCCAGCGATGCCTCGGCGGCCTCCTGCTGGGCCTTCAGTTCCCGGATGGAAACCTGAAGATTATCCGCCCGCTGGCGCGCGGCCTTGGCGAAGGTCGGATAGGCGAAATGCGTCGGATCGGTAATGCCCGACTTGCTCTCTTCCAGAGAGATCTGATGCACCAGTTCCTTTGCCATCCGCTCGAATTCGGACATCATCTGCTGCAGCTGGTTAAGCTGCCTGCGTTTTTCATTGACCTGAAATTCCTTCAGGCGAACCAGGCTGTCACGCGACTTCATACGCAATACTCCATGGATAGCGAGACCCGGATCAAAAAGGGCACTATGCCCCCTCGACCGGCCCGTTTAACCCGCCCTTTCAACCGGCCGGGTTAACCCGTTGTGCCGGAATGATTCCCGAAAGTTACCCGGCGTTAATAAAAAACCGCCGCCGTTAACCTTTCGTTTACGGGCATCGTTAATGATAAACACGATCATTTAAGGGTCGGTAAATGCCAGGTCCAAAAAAATGGGCCAGACGATGTAAGAGTCGATTGAATCACTTAGCGGGAAATCCTCACGTTAAGCTTCAATTTTGGCGATGTTGGATTCACGTGCAAAAACAGCGAAATGCCTAGTTTGCTTAATAAATTCGATACACCTTGCCAAAGGCAATTAGAATTTGTTAACCATTTGGTGGCAGCCTGCAAATCAGGCAACGTCTGGATCCGCATCGCGCGAGGCAATGTTTTACCGGTTCGCGGGCGGCAAAGGGGATAATTATGCGGGTTCTACTGATTGAAGACGACAGCGCGACAGCGCAGAGCATTGAACTGATGCTGAAGTCGGAAAGCTTTAACGTTTACACGACCGACCTCGGTGAGGAAGGCGTGGACCTTGGCAAGCTTTACGACTACGACATTATTCTTCTCGACCTTAACCTCCCCGACATGTCGGGTTACGAGGTGCTGAGAACGCTTCGGCTTTCCAAGGTCAAGACGCCGATCCTCATCCTGTCCGGCATGGCCGGCATTGAGGACAAGGTTCGCGGCCTCGGTTTTGGCGCAGACGATTACATGACGAAGCCGTTCCACAAGGACGAGCTTGTTGCCCGCATTCACGCAATCGTCCGCCGTTCCAAGGGCCATGCGCAGTCGGTCATCTCCACCGGCGAGCTGATCGTCAATCTCGATGCCAAGACGGTTGAAGTGGGCGGCCAGCGCGTTCACCTGACCGGCAAGGAATATCAGATGCTTGAGCTGCTTTCGCTGCGCAAGGGCACGACGCTGACCAAGGAAATGTTCCTGAACCACCTTTATGGCGGCATGGACGAGCCGGAACTGAAGATCATCGACGTCTTCATCTGCAAGCTGCGCAAGAAGCTGGCAAACGCCGCCGGCGGCGCGAACTACATCGAAACCGTCTGGGGCCGCGGTTATGTTCTGCGCGAGCCGGATGGCTCGACTGAATATCTCGAAACCGCCTGATTCCTGCTGGAACAGGGCTGTTTTGAAAGACCCGCTGGAAACGGCGGGTTTTTTGTTGACTGCGGGTCGCGGCAGGTCGGCAACGGCGTCCCGCTCAGGCGGAGGCGCCAGAGGACAAAAAATGACGGACGCAATCCCCACCCTCGTGACAAATCGCCTTAACCTTCGCCCACCGCGACTGGACGATTTCCCGGCCTATCGTGATTTCATGGCGTCACCGCGCTCCACCGGCGTCGCCGGACCGCATGATCTTGCCGCCGCATGGGCCATGTTCTGTCAGGACAGGGCATTGTGGTCGTTCTTCGGTCACGGCGCGCTGATGATCGATCTCGCCGAGAGCGGCGAATGCATCGGTCAGGTCGGCATCAATCACGGCCCCCTCTATCCCGAGAAGGAACTGGGCTGGCTGCTTTACGACGGTCATGAAGGCAGGGGTTATGCTGCGGAAGCCGCAACGGCGCTGCGGGACTGGGCCTTCGATACGCTGAAGCTTCCAACCCTCGTCAGCTATGTCGGCGCAGGCAACCGCCAATCCGCCGCTGTTGCGGAGCGAATCGGCGGAGTGCTGGACCCTGTCGCGCTGCGCCCGCTGCCATCAGATCTGGTCTATCGCCATGATGTGCGAAGGGATCGGCATGCAAGGACGTGATCGATAGAGCCGCATTTATGCGGCCCGTCTTTATTTTAAAGCGTCACGCAGAAAGGTCGTGACTGCACCACGGATCTCCTGATGCAGTGCCGCCCTGTCTCTTCCGCCACCGCTGCGGCATATGAATGCTTCATCGGGCGATTCTTCCAGCAGGCGTTTTTCGCCATCTTCCTTGCATATCTGCATGAAACTCAAATGGGTGGCGTCCGATATCACATGATAGGTGGTCGTCGCCTTTGGCAGAAGAGCGGCGACACGGTCTGAATCGGCTTTGATCGCCGCAATCTCCGGCGTTTCCACGCCAGCGGCCATCACCAGAACCGGAACGTCCACCTGTCGCAACGTCTCAGGCAGAAAGCCCGCAGCCGGGCCCAGATCAAGCGAAACGACAGCGCGAATTCGGTTATCATACCTACTCATTGAGAGGCGCGGATCGGCCTTTCCACCACCAATAATTCCCACCTTGCTTAAGAGCCGGTTGGCTTTGCATTGCGGCGGCAGCGGCGTCACATCGCAACCTTCAAGAGCCAGATCGGCACTATATCTTGCGCCTGCGAGTTCCATCGCGGTCCAGCCGCCGAGCGAATGGCCGATGACTGCGATGCGCCGACTGTCGATGCGCCCGGCAAGCGCCTCATCTTTGAGGAGCGCTGTCAGGACCGTACTGATGGCGCGTGGCCTTTCCCAAAGTGCCACCACCTCGTTTCCCTTCTGCGCCTCGAAATCTTCGCCAGCATGATCGGGTGCGGCGACGACATAACCATCATGCACCAGTTCACCCGCAAGCCAGTTGAGGTTGCGCCAGCTGCCGCCGTAACCATGAGACAGCAGCACAAGCGGGTGAGAACCCGGGGCACGGGAGGCGTCCCGGAGAACATCAAGCCCGAAAAATATGGCGTTCTCGCCGACAGTCTCCGCTTTCCCTGAAGACGTGGTTGGATACCACATTGAAACTGCGAGAGTTTTTCCGCCTTGATCAGCCGGCAACTCAATCTGTTTGAAACCTATGGCCTCTTTGGCGGTCACGCTTGCGGTCAGCGCGAAAAGGAGCATTGCAGCTAGTGCCAGTATGCGCATATTTGTCTCTCCGTTGGTCTGGACGGAGAAAAGATTGGTTTATCTAATTGCTGGAGAGACCTTGAACGCGCTCGTCGTCGTGCTCGATCGTGATCGAGGCCGTCGCGGCAACGGCCAGGTTCACGTGGCGGATCAGATCGCTGCAAGCTGCTGGAGATGGCCTGTCATGCCGACACCCTCCCCGCCCGAATTCACCGTATCGAAGTAGTCGTGCCAGCCGCTCTCGGCGGTTGCCTCCACTACTATGAGTCAAAGCCCTTTGTCCGTGCTTTGGACATCGTGGAGTTAGGGTGTCCTGATCCGCTCGAAAAGCCGCACCGGGCTTTCCCGGAACATCGTCTCTCTGATGGGAGAGAAGCCGAAGCGGGTGGCGATTGCGAGGGAGGGTACGTTGAGCGGATCGATCATGCACACGATCCGGTTCGATATGCCCTGCGTGTCGAACCAGCCAAGCGCGGCCTGCACGGCTTCGCTCGCCACGCCCTTGCCCGTCAGATCCCTGTCGATCTTCCACATGGCCTCCGGTGCGGTGTCGAAATCCGCGCCATGTCCGCGGCGCATATGGGCGAGACCCACCTCGCCGACGATTCGTCCCGTGGACAGTTCCTCGACCACGAAGGGCCCGAAACCGAAGACGGACCAGTGGCCGATGAAACGCAAAAGCCGCGCGAAAGCGAGTTCGGGGTCGAGCGGCGCTATTGAGTTCACCCCCGGAATGGGTTGAACGGCCGCGCTCCAGAAAGCGCAATAACGCGCTTCGTCCTCGATGGCATGCGGCCGAAGACAAAGACGCGCGGTTTCGACACGAATCATGAGACCTCCCCTGGAAACGAAAAAGGGCCGGGCGCTGGCAAAACCGGCCCGACCCCTGATGGCATCACTGTCGCATTGAAACGATCACGCCGCGATCGTCTTTGCCGTGAAGACGATACGATCGTCATGCACCTTGTATTCCACCGTCATATTGGCCTCCTCGGCCAGAAGCAGCGTGTAATAGGGCTGAACGGAATGGGCGTCGACCGCCTCTTCCAGCCTGCCCTCGTAGATTTCCACGAACTTGCCCGGCACGCGCATCATCCGGCCCTTGACGGTGATTTCGAACTTGGCGTCGCCATCGGGGTTTTCAAGCAGCACATCCACATTGCCACCGCGCGGTATCGCGCCATAGGCCACGAGGAAGAGGTTGAGCAGAAGCTTGACGCGGTTCTTGGCAACGATGGCGCGCGGGCCGTTCCAGCTGACTTCCGCCTTCTTTTCGGCCTCCGCAAAATCCTTGGCGGCCTTTTCGGCCTCGCCGGTATCGATCGACGCGCCGGCGGAACCGGAAGCACCGAAAGCAAGGCGGGCGAACTTCAGCCGCACGGATGCGTTAAGGGCTGACGTGCGGATGAGATCGAGCGCATCGTCATCCGTGCCGCCCTCGTCCAGCAGTTCGAGGCCGTTATTGATGGCGCCGACAGGAGAAATCACATCATGGCACACACGGCTGCACAGAAGGGCCGCCAGATCGGGACCGGACAGCGTGATATTGAGTTTGCTGGTCATAAAATTCTCTCCTGCGCAAGGGAGGCGCGGACGGTGTGGAAATTGTTAAGCCATAATGACACCATATTTGGTAAACCGATTGTTAATAGGATGGTTTCAAAATGCCAAATGCCTTAACAGGCCACACTGGAGCCCCGTGTATCCGTCAGGATGCGCGAAACATGCTGTAGAACTTTGACTCTGCGCGTCGGCCCTTTCGAAAAACCGATTCGGATTTTCGAACCGATGCGCTAACGAAACAGACGGACGGACATGACGATGCGCCTTAAGAAAACCCGCACCATTGCACGCCTCGGACTGGGAAAGATCGTCGCGCTCCTCGCGAGCCTGCTGATATGGGTCGCACCGGCCGCGGCCCAGAACAGCGATCAATATTCTTTCCAGGAAGTCGTGGATGCAGGCCACGGATTCTTCGGCGAAACCACCGGCGGCCTTGCCAAGGTGGTGGAGCGCGCCTTCCAGCAATACGGTCTTCCGAACGGTTACATTCTCGGCCAGGAGGGCTCCGGCGCCTTCGTTGCCGGCCTCACCTATGGCGAGGGCACGCTTTACACCAAGAATGCCGGCCAGCACCCCGTCTTCTGGCAGGGACCGTCGCTCGGCCTCGATTACGGCGGCCAGGGCACCCGCGCCATGATGCTGGTCTACAATCTGCCCTCGGTTGATTCGCTCTATCGCCGTTACGGCGGCGTCAGCGGCTCCGCTTTCATCGTCGCCGGCGTCGGCATGACCTATCTGAAAAGCAGCGAAGTCACGCTCGCCCCCATCCGCACCGGCATTGGCGCACGCCTCGGCATCAATGTCGGTTACCTGAAGCTCACCCAGCAGCCGACCTGGAACCCATTCTGATTCGCTGAGGCCTAACCGGAGCTAACGGTGGTCTATAGGACGAGACGGTGCGGCGGATTTCTTCTCCCCGCCGGGGAGAAGGTGGCCCGAAGGGTCGGATGAGCGGGCAACCTTGCCGTATCTCATAACCCTCGCCCCCTCATACCGCTGCCGCGGACTTCTCCCCCTCGGGGAGAAGAAACAAGCGGCAAGGTCCCGCCCAAGAATTGCCAAAGGGAAACCCCTCCCCACGGTTGCAATAATAGCGTAACGTGTTTTCGCGCCCCTCTTTCCGAATGCGCGCGTATCTGAGTTTCGGAGACTGTAAAGCGTGATCGAATATGCCATTCTCTTCGGATTGGGTTTTCTCACCGCAACCCTGCTGGCCCTGTTGATCGCACCTGCGATCCACCGCCGCATCGTCGCTTATACGGAAAACCGCATACGCGCGACAATGCCCATCAGCCCGCAGGAAGTCCGCGCCCAGAAGGACATGGCGCGCGCGCTCTATGCGGCCGAAAACGCCAAGGTCCGCCAGGAACTGGAAACGGAGCGGGAAAAGAACACCTCGCTCCGCCTCGCCAACGAGGCCGCTTCCAGCGATGCCTATCGCCTCGGCGAGCAGAACCGCAGCTTTTCCCTGAAGATCGAAGAGCTGACGCTGGAGATCGGCGAATTGCGCGCCGCACTTGACGCCAGCGAAGAGCGCGCCGGCATCATCCAGGCCAACCTCCTGCAGCAGGAGCAGGCTGCCAATGAGCGCGCCAGCCAGATGTCCGATCTCACCGCCCGCCTCACCAACCTGACGCGCGAACTTGATGATTCGAAAATCCTCGCCGCCACCCGCGATCTCGAAGCCGAACAGGCCAAACAAAGCGCCACACGCTTCCGAAAGGAAGGCGAGACCGTCACTCGCGAGCTTCAGGATATCGCCAGCCGCAACCGGGAAGCGATGGAAGCCGTGGCGCGCGAAAGCCGCAAGGTGACGAGGCTTGAGGAGCAACTGGCCAGCACCATCGCCAAAAACGCCGACCTCGACACGATGCTGACCCTGCGCAACCAGGAGGTCGCGCGCCTCAAGGAACAGTTGGCCGCAACCGGCGGCCGCAGCAACGACATGATCATCCGCCTGCCGAACCCCGCTGTTCCCGTCGAAAAGCCGGTTGAGCGGCAGCAAGCCGCAGCGCCGACCCCTGCCGCCACACTCGAAACCGCGCCCGCCATCGAGACGGACGCACAACAGACGGCAGCCCCAGAGGATGCCGCCCCCGCCTTCCCGCCGGAGGAGCCGGGCGCACAGCCGGGCGCGTTGGCACCGGAAGGTTTGGAACAGGAAATCGAGGATATCCGCAATCAGGGCACCGCGCTCACCGAGCGCCTGTTGAATGTGCGTGGTACCGGCAATGACGAGCCCATCCGCCGCGAAATCGCGAGGATCGCCGCCGAAATGATCGCACTCACGGCGGCGCAGGAGGGTGAGGCATCGCCTATTCCGGGGCTGCTGGCCAAGGCGTCTGGTTCATCGGGGCGGGAGAGCCTTGCGAAGCGGGCGAAGGTGGTGATGGAGAAGCGGAAGCGTTAGGTACTCGGTGTATGCCGCTTCACCCCCCTCTGCCCTGCCGGGCATCTCCCCCACAGGTGGGGAGATCGATATGCGGCAAGGTTTTGCCCATCTCAACGTTAGAGAATGAAGTGGCGATATCGCGTCTTGCCGATCTCCCTCCTTGTGGGGGAGATGTCCGGCAGGACAGAGGGGGGTAAACCCCACCCACCAAGGCAAGCGTAAACTTCATCCGCAAAGATGGCGTTAAGCACTCCTCACACCCGCCCGATCACCCCCGCCATCTGATAAAGCGCCAGCCCCGAAGCCGTCCCCGCATTCAAGCTATCCAGCTGCGGCGACTGCGCAATCCGCGCCGTATGAAACCGCGACAGCACCGATTGCGGCAACCCCTCACCTTCCGTGCCGATGACGAGCGCCATGCGTTCAGCGCGGGGAATATCGCGGATTTCGGTCTCGCCACCGGGCGAAAGGCTCCAGATCGCAAAACCGGCTGCCGCGAGCCGCTCCAGCATCTCCACTGCCCCGCCGCCGCGATGATAGGGGACCGACAGCACCGACCCCACGGAAACCCGCAGCGCCTTGCGATAGAGCGGATCGCAGCACGTCTCGTCCAGCAGCACCGCATCGGCATAAAAGGCTGCGGCGTTGCGAAACATCGCTCCGAGATTGTCGTGGTTGGAAATGCCGCAGCCAACGAGCACCAGAGACGACGCGGGAAGCGCTGCAATCATCTCTTCCAGGCCGTCATCGCGCACCCGCCGCCCGAGCGCCAGAATGCCACGATGCAAATGGAAACCGACGATACCATCCAGCACCGGCGCTTCGGCCACATAAACGGGCACATCTTCGGGGAAATCGGAGAGAATATCCGCAACGCCGGAAAGCCGGTTGCGCAGAATCAGGATGCTCTCCGCCGCAAAGGCCCCACCCGCCTTGTGAGCGGCGGCCAGCATGCGCAGCACCACCGTACCTTCGGCGATGAAACGCCCCTGCCGGCCGGTGAGATCACGCTCGCGAATATCGCGAAAGGCGGCAATGCGCGGATCGGCCGGGTCGTCGATCGAGATCAGCGCCCGGCCATCCAGCAGGTTATTGACCTCACTGACCATCAACAGTCACGTCGGCCAGGAACCGGCCGCTGGCGACGTTGAAGACCAGCGCCTTGCGCGTGCCGTTGGCCAGCCGGCCGTAAAACAGCATGTCACCGCCGGAATAGCTGACATTGTCGATCGTGAAGCCCTGCGGCAGGCTGGCGGTGACGGCCATCGGGCCACTACCAGTGGGAACGGCGAGGTTTGGCGCTTCCGTCTGCGTCTGAACGGCCTTCGACGGCCCCATCGCCTTGTAGACAACCGCACCGAAGACAGCCATAAGGCTGATAAACATCACGGAGCCCGACACGATCTGCAAACGGATCATCTTGCGGCGAACTTTTTCCATGGCCGGATCAAGCGGCTTGTCTTCCTGTTCGTCTTGCTCGATCTGCGTCATCGGGTTCCCTGAAATGCTGATGGATCGGAAAAATAAGAATGAACGACCCCTTTAAACAAGGCGGAGACGCAAGGAAAGTCCTGATTGCCGGGGAAGACGCCGAAGGCCGCCTCGATTCCTGGCTGGCGGGCGAACTGGGCAGCGACTTCTCCCGCAGCCGCCTGAAGGCGCTGATCGAACAGGGCGCGGTTTCCCTCAACGGCAAGCCGGTGACCGAGCCGAAAAAGAAGGTGCATCCCGGCGACCGTATCGAGATCGTCATGCCCGAGCCGGAAGACCCGGAACCCAAGGGCGAGGACATTCCCCTCAACGTGGAATATGAGGATGAAGACCTGATCGTGCTCGTCAAGCCCGCCGGCCTCGTCGTGCATCCCGGCGCCGGCAACTGGACGGGAACGCTGGTCAACGCCCTCATTCATCATTGCGGCGACAGCCTCTCCGGCATTGGCGGCGTCAAGCGCCCGGGCATCGTACACCGACTGGACAAGGAAACGTCAGGTGTCATGGTCGTTGCGAAGAACGACAACGCCCACCGGCATCTGGCCGCACAATTTGCCGACCATGGCCGCACCGGGCCGCTGGAACGCGCCTACAAGGCCATCGTCTGGGGCCGCCCGCGCACGCTGCGTGGCACCATCGACGCAGCGCTCGGCCGCAGCGTCGACCGCACCAAACGCGCCGTCAAGCACGAGGATTCGGATGATGCCCGCGAGGCAATCACCCATTACGAGGTAGTCGAGCGTTATCACGAGCGGCCGGACGCCACCTGTCTCGCCTCGATGGTGGAATGCCGTCTCGAAACGGGCCGCACCCACCAGATCCGCGTGCACATGGCCCATATCGGCCACCCGCTGATCGGCGATCCCGAATATGGCGCGGCTTTCCGTACCAAGGCGAACCTTCTGGAAGAACCGGCAAAGAGCATCGTCGGGCGCTTTCCGCGCCAGGCACTTCATGCCTATCTGCTCGCTTTCGAACACCCCCGCACCGGCGAGGTGATGGAGTTCGAAACCGAGCTTCCAGAAGACATGGAAGCCTTGGTCGCCGCATTGCGTGCCTGAAAACGCCTGGCGCAGTTCCAAAAAACTGCGCCGCACATTTCGCCGGAAGCTTCGGATAACAAAAAAAGATTAGCGGAACGCGATATTCTGCCAACGGTCCTCTTCATAGACCGCCCCAATTTCGCTTTAATCCTCGCACCTCCTTTGCCTCGCAAAGCCTTGAACCGCCGCACGTTCGAACTGCCTTGAACGGAGCCGGCACGATGACGGGATCGCGTGCGCATGACGATTAAAGACCGCCGGTTTATATTCCAGGAGCTGCGCAGCGTCGAAGGTTACATCGACCCGCCGGATGCGCTCGTCTTCAAGGCACTTCTGCAGGCGCAGACGAAAAGCGCCCTTAGTGGCGGCATCGCGGAAATCGGCGTCTATTACGGTCGCTCCTATTTCCTGCTGCGCAAATTCGCGCAGAGCCAGGAAAAGGTGCTGGGCGTCGATCTTTTCGATCTGGACCCGCCGCAAGACGGCAGCCTCGACCAGTATGAACGCCTGATGGAAAACGGCCGCCGGCTGGGTTTCACAATGGATCGGGACCTCATCATCAAGGGCGACAGCACGCGGCTGACACCAGACGACATCACGTCCCGCATCGGTCCGACACGGTTTTTCAGTATTGATGGTGGCCATCACCTGCATCACGTGCTGGCCGATGCGAAACTGGCCATGGAGGTGATCGCGCCGCACGGCATCATCGTTTTCGATGACACCTTCAACCCCGCCTGGCCGGAAGTGACGGTGGGTGTCGCCGATTTCCTGCGCACCCACGGCCACAGCCTCGTTTGCTTCGGCATGACGAAATACAAGACCTATGTGTGCCATCGCGAATTTCACTCAATCTATGCGCAGGCCATTGCCATCGATCCGGACCTGCAGGCGCTTGCTCATGTCGAGACGCAGTTCCTCGGCGCGAAGGTGGTGCGTCTGCACA
Source organism: Agrobacterium sp. CMT1 (assembly GCF_037203725.1). NCBI lineage: Bacteria > Pseudomonadati > Pseudomonadota > Alphaproteobacteria > Hyphomicrobiales > Rhizobiaceae > Agrobacterium > Agrobacterium sp. CMT1. The sequence continues at coordinate 111,428 of NZ_JBBCAR010000003.1, read as the reverse complement.
ATCCGATGCGCCGACGGGTGATGTATGAGCTGATGGTGCGCTCCGGCCTTGGCGGTTTTTCGGAACGAATTTACCGCTCGAAAGTTAAACAGGTCAAAGAAGGGGTCGCCTCGACATAACGCATGTGTGAACGCAGCGTTCGCTTGAAACGCGGCGTGAGCGTACATATCTGTCACATGGGTTCGTGCGGGGTCGGTAACGACCCGCAGCTTACGGCGCGCCTCCGGCGGGTTATTCGCCGATCAAAGAGGGTGCCGTTCCAGACCATAGATAAGGGGGTGCTTTATGGCCCGCAATAGTTTGCCTACGATTACAGCCGGCGAAGCCGGTCTCAATAGATATCTCGACGAAATCCGCAAATTCCCCATGCTGGAGCCGCAGGAAGAGTACATGCTTGGCAAGCGTTATGCCGAGCATGGCGACCGCGACGCCGCGCACAAGCTCGTCACCAGCCATCTGCGTCTCGTGGCCAAGATCGCCATGGGCTATCGTGGTTACGGCCTGCCGATCGGCGAGGTCGTTTCCGAAGGCAATGTCGGCCTGATGCAGGCGGTGAAGAAATTCGATCCGGAACGCGGTTTCCGTCTGGCCACCTATGCCATGTGGTGGATCAAGGCCTCGATCCAGGAATATATCCTGCGCTCGTGGTCGCTGGTGAAGATGGGCACAACCGCCAACCAGAAGCGTCTGTTCTTCAACCTGCGCCGTCTGAAGGGCCGCATCCAGGCCATCGACGATGGCGATCTGAAGCCGGAGCATGTCAAGGAAATCGCGACGAAGCTGCAGGTGTCTGAAGAAGAAGTCATCTCGATGAACCGCCGCCTGCATGGCGACGCATCGCTGAATGCGCCGATCAAGGCGTCCGAAGGCGAGTCCGGCCAATGGCAGGACTGGCTGGTGGATGACCATGACAGCCAGGAAGACGTGCTGATCGAGCAGGACGAACTGGAAACCCGCCGCCGCATGCTGGCGAAAGCCATGGGCGTGCTGAACGACCGCGAACGCCGCATCTTCGAGGCCCGCAGACTTGCCGAGGAGCCGGTGACGCTGGAAGAACTCTCGTCCGAGTTCGACATCAGCCGCGAGCGCGTGCGCCAGATCGAAGTCCGTGCCTTCGAGAAGGTGCAGGAAGCGGTGCAGAAGGAAGCGCTGGAAGCGGCGCGCGCCCTGCGCGTGGTGGATGCGTAAGACAGCCCGCTCATGACGCCAATGCGCTGACCATGAATCATCCTCGGCCTTCGGCCGGGGATTTTTTGTTGGTAAAAGGCGGGCGATAGGAAATGGTCTGCCTCTGAGACCGACGGTAGTGCTGGAGGAAAACCGGTAGGAAAAATATCGATGCTTCAGAGGATGCCGCTTACCCCCTCTGCCCTGCCGGACATCTCCCCCACAGGTGGGGAGATCGGCAAGACGCGCTACCGCCACTTCATCCTCGGCCGTTGAGTTGGTCGAGACCTCGCGGCATATCGATCTCCCTCCTTGTGGGGGAGATGCCCGGCAGGGCAGAGGGGGGTGAGCCGCACCCACCAACATCCCCGAAGCCCATCACCTGACACAGCAAAGACACCGCCGTAGCCATGTAACGAAAAGGGCGGCTTGAGCCGCCCTTTCAATCCTTATTGACCGCCCGTCGCCGGCGCTGATGCCGCCCATTCGCTGAGCGCCTTGTCGAAGGCGGCGATGCCGTCATTGCCCTTTTGCAGGGTCAGCAGCGCACGGCGGCCATTGCGGTAGGACACCGGAATATCGATCCAGTTGCGGCTCTTCAGAAGCTCCAGATTGGTCTTCATCGCATCCGGGAAGTCGTTGAGCGCGATCATGTGGAAATCGTCGGTGATCTTGGCCGGAACCGCGATCAGCGCGTTGCCGCGATCCTGCTCAGTGCTCTTCATCGCAATACGCTGGACGCTGTCGATCGCGCCGCCTTCAAAGCCGGGCGAAACCGAGAAGACGATTTCGATCAGATGGCTCGCCGGCAGCGACGGATCGGTGTTGCGCTTGAAGGTGATCAGCGCGCTGAGGCCACGGCCGGGAACGGTAATCTGCCCCTGCACGGTAGGCGAAGGCTTGCCTTCGGCATCATTTTCCTGCTGCAGCGACCAGGACACGCTGCCCTGAATGGCGGTCGGAACCGTCTGGCCCAGCACTTCCTCATAAAGGAACATGCGGTCGCCGGAAGCCGCGGCGGCAGGTTGCTGGCCGGCAGGTGCGCCAGCCGGTGTGCCGGCAGGTGCACCTGTATTGCCGGCCGGGCTTTCGCCTGCCGGCGGGGGCGCAACATTCTGCTCGTAGACCGACTGACCTTCCGCCGTGACGGGCTGGCCGTTAGCGCCCGGCGCCTGGCCCTCGTCACGCTCGGTGCCATCAGCCAGAAGCCGCTGGGTGAACTTTGTGCCGGTAACCGAACCATCATCGCCATGCGACTGGTTCGGGTGGTTGTTTGGTGTGGCCGTCGGTTGCTGCTGGCCAGCCGCAGGCGGCTGCTGGGTCGCGGGCGGCGTGGTGGGCTGCGTCTGCGCCGTCTCCGGCGAAGATGTCTGGGTACTACCGTTCTGGGCAGAATTGACCAGCCCGCCGACCATGTCGTTCAGCGCATCGCGGTTCAGCCAGAAGGCATAACCACCGCCGGCAAGCAGCGCCACGCCCACAAGTGCCAGCACCACGGAGGCATAGTTGCGGCGCGGCTTCTTCTTGACCATGTAGGCAGGCGTTGCCGCAGCCGCGCCGAGGCCGGGCGTTTCATCCGAAGACTGGCGGGTGGTGGACGACGCGCCGTCGTAACCGATCAGCTCGTCCAGATCATCCCAGGGCGTACGCTCCCTGTTGTCCTTCGCCTGCGCCTGATCGCCGAAGGGATCGTTATCGGCACGCGGCAGGACGGGGGCGTCTTTGGCGGGAATGGCGATATCCGCATCCTGAAAATAGGACGAGAAATCTTCCACGACGGCCTTTTTCGGAGTGGCCTCCTCGCTCTGCCGCTGCTCGGAAAACTCGTCCCGGGCGCCGAAAGCCGGAGTCTGGCCGAACCGCTGATCCGCATCGTCCCGCCTTTCGGAATCCAGCGTCACTTCCGGTTCCTGATAATGATGCGCGGGATAATCGGCAACGAGCGGATGCTCATCCGCCTCGGCGCGCCTGTCGGCATAATCGTCCGCCGCGCGCAGGTCCTCGTCCCGCGCCTCATCCAGCTTGCGCCAGTCATCTTCATCCACCGGCTGCGCCCAGTGGGCCGGAACGGACGCATCCTCTGCGAGCGGCGCGGTTTCGAATTCACGATCATGCTCGCCGGCCGAACGATAGGCCGGCTCTTCCTCCGCACGGGTGAAATAGGTTTGATGCACCTCGTCGGAAGCGACGGGCGATACCGGCGCCACGGGCGTGGGCGCCTCATAAAGCTCTTCCGGCTCGGCTTCGCCATGCTGTTCTACGCGCGGCTCTTCGTGTGGCTCAGCGTAAACCTGCTCATCCCGCTCGGCTACGGGCGTTTCACGGCCGGGTTCTTCTTCGGTGGCCTGTTCTTCGTATACCGGCTCGCGCTCGTCGGCCTCGACGGGGGCGGGCTCTTCATAAACCTGCTCCTGCTCTTCGTGCGTAACAGGCTCGGCGGCATGCGCCGTGCGGTCGTCTTCTTCGATTTCGTGCTGGTGGTAAGGCGCAGCCGCGTCTTCCGCGACGGGGGAGAACGCGTCATCCTCCTCCAGCGCCGGAAGCGCCTCGGCATATTCGCTGTCCACCTCGGCAATGGCGGCGTCCAGCTTGGCGATCTGCCGGCGCAACAATTCTTCCGGCGGACGTGGCTTCATATTCTCGAGCTGGCGCACAACCGCACTGCGCGCCTTGTCGTAAACCTTCGCCCGGTTTTCGGGAGTATTGTTCGCCAAGCCATCCACGGCCTTGCGAATGACTGCTACAAAATCCGCCATAAGCACTTTCTCGTCGTGACCGGCGACGTACCGGCCCGATATGGTTTATGAATCTAGATCGCCGAGGACATTAATCCTCAAACGGATCAGTCACAAGTATGGTGTCGTCACGCTCGGGACTTGTCGACAGGAGCGCAACCGGCGCCCCGATCAGTTCCTCCACCTGCCGGACGTATTTGATTGCCTGAGCAGGCAAATCCGCCCATTTTCGGGCACCGACGGTAGATTCTTTCCAGCCTTCCAGCGTGATGTAGATCGGCTCGACACGCGCCTGCGCGCCCTGGCTGGCCGGAAGATGATCGATTTCCTGCCCGTCAAGCTTGTAGCCGACGCAGATTTTCAGCTCATCCAGACCGTCGAGAACGTCGAGCTTGGTGAGCGCAATGCCGGTAATGCCGTTGGTGGCAACCGACTGGCGCACCAGCGCGGCATCGAACCAGCCGCAACGGCGCTTGCGGCCCGTGACGGTGCCGAATTCATGACCCTTTTCACCCAGGAACTGACCGATTTCGTCATTGAGTTCGGTCGGGAACGGGCCTTCGCCAACGCGCGTGGTGTAAGCCTTGGTGATGCCGAGGATATAACCCAGCGAACCAGGACCCATGCCCGAGCCGGCAGCGGCCTGGCCGGCTACGGTGTTGGAAGAGGTCACATAGGGATAGGTGCCGTGGTCGATATCGAGCAGCGAACCCTGCGCGCCTTCAAACAGGATGCGGGCACCGGCGCGGCGCTTCTTGTCGAGCAGCAGCCACACGGTTTCGCTGAACGGCAGGATGCGCTCGGCAATCGAGCCCAGCTCTTCCATGATCGTTTCATGCGAGACTTCGGCTGCACCGAAGCCGCGACGAAGCGCGTTGTGGTGCGTGAGGATACGATCGACCTTGGCGGAAAGCGCCTCCATGTCGGCGAGATCCATGACGCGGATGGCGCGGCGGCCAACCTTGTCTTCGTAAGCCGGGCCGATGCCACGGCGGGTGGTGCCGATCTTGGTCCCACTGTTGGAGGCGGCGTCTTCGCGCATGCCGTCCAGTTCACGGTGCAGCGACAGAATGAGCGTGGCATTGTCGGCGATACGCAGGTTTTCCGGGGTAACCTTGACGCCCTGCGCTTCCAGACGGCCGATTTCGGCGATCAGCGCATGCGGGTCGACGACGACGCCATTGCCGATGACGGCGAGCTTTCCGGGACGCACGACGCCGGACGGCAGAAGCGAAAGCTTGTAGCTGACACCATCAATGACAAGCGTGTGGCCGGCATTGTGACCGCCCTGGTACCGCACGACGACATCTGCCCGCTCGGACAGCCAGTCAACAATCTTGCCTTTGCCTTCGTCGCCCCATTGCGAGCCGACCACCACAACATTCGTCATTTCTTGCTTTCCTGCTCATGGCGCCTGCGCGCCCGATAACCCGATGGGAAACCCAAACCCGCGAATGTATACTGTGTTGTTTTACGGAAAGCGACCCTGTTTCTTATGGAGAATTTTGCTTTTTCCGTGACAAGCCGCGGATTTCCCGCATTATCTCGCCCCGTGGGCGGCCAAGCGCGGGTGCAAGGCCGCCGCTCACCCCTCACCGTTTTCCCGCCCTTATGAAGAAGCGAAACATCAGCGTGCCTTCGAAAGCCTATATCGCCCTCATCATCGCCACGCTCTGCTGGGGCGGCAACACCGTTGCCGGCAAGCTCGCCGTCGGCCACATCAGCCCCATGGCCTTCACCTTCCTGCGCTGGGTCTTCGCCGTCGCCATCATCTTTGCCATTTCAGTGCCGCAGTTGATCAAGGACTGGCCGGTGGTGAAAAAACGCCTGCCCTATTTCTTCGTGCTCGGCAGCGTCGGTTACACGGCCTTCAACGTATTTCTCTACACCGCCCTGCAGCACACCTCGGCCATCAATGCCGCCGTCATACAGGCCGGCATTCCCATGGTCATTTTTGTTCTGAACTTCATCCTGTTCCGTACCCGGGTGCTGTTCGGCCAGATCGCCGGTTTCTGCCTGACCATTGCAGGCGTGGCGCTGCTCGCCTCGCATGGCGATCCGGTCTCGCTGCTGCAACTGGAAATGAATGTCGGCGACGCCGTCATGCTGCTCGCCGTGCTGGTTTATGCCATCTACACCGTCATCCTGCGCTGGAAACCCACGGTCGACTGGCGGACGCTGATGGCCATCCCCGCCTTTTTCGCACTGCTTACGTCGGTACCGCTGGTCTTCTGGGAAATGTCGCGCGACAGCGTCGTCTGGCCGGATCAGAAGGGCTGGGTGCTGGTGGTCTATGCCGCCATTTTTGCGTCGCTCATCGCACAGATCCTCTACATCAAGGGCGTGGAACAGATCGGCGCCAATCGCGCCGGCCTGTTCATCAATCTGGTGCCGGTTTTCGGCACGTTGCTGTCGGTCGTCGTGCTCAGTGAAACCCTGCACACCTACCAGATCGCAGCACTCATCATGGCGCTGGCCGGCATTGCCGTGGCGGAACGAAAAAAATCGCCGGCTTCCTGAACCCACAGGGTCAGAAAACCGGCGCAGTCTGGCAGGCATGAAAGGATGGGTTTAAAGCGCGGTTTCGCGCTCGACCGGAGAAAGGGCGGCATTGCCAAGGACGATATCGCCCTTATCGGTGGTGACGATGAGCACTTTTTCGAGCGATCCGTCATTGTTCAGCGAAAAGGCAAGGCGCAACGCACTGGAAGACCAGCCAGCGCCGGCGAGGGCGGCGCGCTTGATCGCGGCGCAGTCACCGCAATCTCCAAGGTTTGCAGAAGGCGTTGCCGGAAGATCGGTTGCGAGACCGGAAAAATAATCGTCGAGCGCGCCCATGGTGGTGTTCACATCGCGGTTGACGCGCAACAGTTCCTCACGGCGCTCGGCCGTCAGCGGCGCCGCGATGGTCGAAACGCATTGACCTGCGGAAAGGACGCAGCCATCGAAACCATCAGGTGCGGAAACACCAATCTGCGTAACGGCGGACCTCTCGACGGCGGCAAAACCGCGGGCAAAACCGGCAGCGCCAGCCGCGTCGGCATGGTTGGACATGGAAGCAACGGCAATTCCGCAGATGGCGGCAGCAATAATCTTCTTCAGCATTTTCATACCCCGTTTTGCGATCCGCCGGCTTGTGCCGGTCTCGATTTAGTTGTGAAGCATCTCTTTCAAGGGACGTTCTCTGTCTGTGATCCCACAATGGCACAACACTGTTTTCAGCCGCTTTAAGCCGATTGCTACAATTTTACCGGTTTTCATTTTTGTACAGCGGGCACGATTTATGAACATGCGCCGGTATCGTCGCCGCGGATTCCGCGGCAACGTCGGGAAGAGAAAAAGAGGCCGCATCGCTGCGGGGGTATCAAAGGGTGGTAGAGGGTTTTGCAAACGATGCAGCCCCTGCTTCAAACACATGACCCGCCCGCCAAACCGGTTCCTGTTTGGAGGATGGGCATATGCCGGCCGCCCTGACCGTGACATCGGGAAACTCCCCGGTTTAGGCCGCCTGCCCCGCCCATCCTGCGCCGCGCGCACGCCTGATGACCGGTATGGGCAAAGTATAGTCTGGCTGGCAGCACCGGGGACGCGCGGGGATGACGCATTCTGAAAAAAGGCGCCGGGAGGCGGTTTCGCCCCATCCCGGCCACAGGAATTTTCAGCGAGTTAACGCCCGCCCGATCGGCGGCATTTGAATTAACCTTGTCTTAAAACCCGACGTTAATGGTTAGCAATTTAAGAATAACGGAACGAAAGGGTTCCGTTATGCGTGGCGTATTTGCCGTTGTTTTTCTGATGCTCGTTCTCGCCGGCTGCGCCACCGCACCGTCGCAGGTGACCAATGCCTGTGCGATTTTCGAGCAGCGCAACGGCATCTTCAACAATTGGCGGCGTGATGCGAAAGCGGCAGAACGAGAGTTCGGCGTGCCCGTGCCTGTCATGATGGCGACGATCTATACCGAATCCGCCTTCCGCCCTTATGCGCGGCCTCCGCGCACCAAGCTGCTGGGCTTCATTCCCTGGAAACGGCAATCGACGGCCTATGGCTACGCCCAGGCACTCGACGGCACATGGAGTGTTTACCAGCGAGAAACCGGCCGCTGGTCGGCAAGCCGCACCGATTTCACCGATGCCATCCACTTCGTCGGCTGGTATCACGCCAAGAGCCGCCGCGAAAACGGCATTGCACTGAACGATCCCTATAACCTCTACCTTGCCTATTATTCCGGCCATGCCGGTTATGCGAAGGGCAGCTGGCGCAACAACTCAGCCGTCCAGAAGGCTGCCCGCCGCTCCGCCAACATGGCGTTGCGTTACGAGGCGCAGTTGCAGCAGTGCGGGTATCGTTGAGGCTGGGCGGGACGAGGCTGGTCTAGGGATTACTTGACGGAGCAGTAAATCCCTCCTCCGTCATCCTCGGGCTCGACCCGAGGATGACCTTGAGTTTGGGCGAATGCACATCATCCGCGCCCCGTCACCCCGGACTAGATCCGGGGTCCAGTGCGATCAAGTCCTTGATCGCGAAAGACTCTTTTCACGGCACAGACGCGCCGTGGCTGGATGCCGGGTCAAGCCCGGCATGACGGAAGACAGCATCACTCCCCGTAAACCGAGAGAAATTCCCGCACGGCATCAATCTCGCTGGAGCGAATTTCATGCCCGCCCGGATGCCATACCGTCTCCACGGTTCCACCCTGCGCCTTCAGGCTCTGTTCCAGCGCCTTGGTCAGCGGCACCGGGCAGATCGGATCGCGCTCACCCGCCGTGATCAACACCCGGCGTGTGGCTTTGGCAGGGGAAATCTTCGGCTCGAACGGGATGAGCGGATGCATCAGCACTGCGGCATCGAAAAGCTCGGGTTGTTCGACCAGCACATTGGCGAGAATATTCGCGCCATTTGAAAAGCCGAGACCGATGATTGGTCCGGACTGGTAATGATCGCGGTTTGCCTTGACGAAATCCGCCAGCTTCTCGGTTGCCCGGGCAAGATCGGCCATGTCGTAAACGCCCTCGCCCGTGCGCCGGAAGAAACGCGCCGCGCCATGTTCGGAAACATCGCCGACGGGTGAGAGGACGGTGGCCTGCGGCAAAATACGGGAGCCAAAGTCGAAGAACTGGTTCTCATCGCCACCCGTGCCATGCAGTACCAGGAAAAGCGGCGCACCGGCGGCACCGGCGCGGGATTTGTGGAAATAGGTTTCCTTGTTCATAGGATAGTCCTTTCTGGAAGGAGAGGTTTAACGGCTTCGGCTTCTTCAGCCATGTGGAGCGAGCGCGTGCCGCTTATTTCTTCTCCCCGCCGGGGAGAAGAAAGCGCGGCAACATCCTGCCAAAAGCCATCGAGCGATTAAGCAGCCTTCTCATCCCCCAGCGGCTCCAGATGCTCTTCCAGCACGGCGCGCAGATGCGCATGCTGGGTCGGCAGCTTCAGCGCCTCGCCGAGATGGGCGGTGTCCTCGTCGCGGTCGAAACCCGGCTCGTTGGTGGCAACTTCAAACAGCACGCCGCCCGGCGTGCGGAAATAGATCGCCCAGAAATAATCGCGGTCGATGACGGGTGTCACCTGATAGCCGGTGTCCATCAGCGCCTTGCGCACCTCCAGCTGCTTTTCGCGGTTTTCGACCGCAAAAGCGATGTGGTGCACGGAGCCAGCACCCAGCCGCGCGCCTGATATATTCGGCATGGTTTCGATGTCGATGACATCGGCACCGTTGCCGCCGGGCATACCAAGGCGCAACACGCCGTCCTGACGGTCGACTTCCTGATAACCCATGAATTTCAAAAGCTCGGCCGTCGCACCTTCATCGCGAAGTCGCAGCGACGCACCCTGAAAACCATGGATCGCCTGATCCTGACCGACGCCATTGCCGATCCACTGCGCACGGTTGTCATCCCTGACCTCGACCAGCGCAAAACCGTCACCATCGGGGCCTGCGAAATGCAGGCGCTTGTTTCCAAAGGCTTCGTCGGCCTTCAGGCCATCCACGCCGGCCTTCGAAAGACGCTCCTGCCAGTAGCCGAGCGACCCGTCCGGTACGGAAAACAGCGTCGTGCCCACTTCGCCGGTGCCGGGACGGCCGCGGGCGATATGTGGAAACGGGAAATAGGTCATGACAGAGCCGGGCGTGCCGACTTCATCGCCATAATAGAGATGATAGACATCAGGCGCGTCGAAATTGACCGTCTTCTTTACCCGGCGCAGGCCGAGCGTATCGGTGAAAAAACTGTTGTTCTGGCGCGCGCTCGCCGCCATGGATGTGACGTGGTGCAGGCCCTTGATCTGGTTGAGCATGATAAACCCCTTCTTGCCTGGCGGGCCGCATGGTTGGGCCCGTCCTCTTCATGGCGTAAAGATGGGGTAACAGTGCACTCGGGCATAGAGTGGACAACGGGAACGGATTGTTCCCGAATGGTGAACGATAAAACCGACTGTTCAACGACCGATGGGCCAGTCAATGATCGTCAGCGACACCCAGGCTCCAGTAACCGACCGCGCGCAGAGCAGCTTTCGGCACGGAAATCTCGTCGGTAAGGAAGGATTTTGCCGCCCTCGCCTCGGATTTTTCGCAGGCGACAAAGACATGCAATCCTTCATGGTCTCCGCTCCAGGCATGGTCGCGCAGCGCTTTTTCAATAAGGCCGGCGGTGCCGGCGGCCTTGCCGCGACGATAGAGCCATGTCCACTCGACATTTGCCGCGCAAACGATTTCCTGCCGCTCGGCTTCGTCATCGATCTCGGCATAGACGCTGAGCTTCTTCCCGGCCGGCATTTCGGCCGCCATGCGCAGCATCACCGGCAGCGCCGTCTCATCGCCGGCAAAGACATAACGTTCGGCCTCCGGGCAGACACCGCTCGGGCCGATGATGCCGAGAACATCGCCGGGCCTGGCCGTTGCGCCGAATGTCGCGCCCGGCATGTGGTCACCCTCATGCATGACGAAATCGATATGGACTTCACCGCGCGCAATATCGCCGGAACGGATGGTGTAGACGCGGCGCGTGAGAAGATCCTCGCCCGAGGGCCAGACGATGGCCCCGGTGGGCGCAAGATAAGGCCAGACCGGCGCTCGGGCCTGATCCGGGACCAGAAGCAGCCGCACATGCATGCCGCCCGTCATCAGCCTTTCAATACCGCTTTCGACGGAAACCACCAGCCGGCGCATATGAGGCGTCAGATTATAGGCGCGGGCAATCTTGCCGACGAAGAGATTGGGCAGCTCACGCTGCTGCGCGCCATGGCCGCTCCAGCGGAAATCCAGCCCCGTCTCCCCGGAAAACTCGACAATATGCTCGGCCACCATGGCCTTGACCGACATCAATATATGTTCGGAAATGCAGCTGACGCTTGCGGCGAAACGACCGCCTTCTGCGCTGAAGCGGCCATGGCCGTATTCGGTCTTGAACCGAACCGTCGCGCCTTCGCGCTCCATCTCCATATGCTCGGAAAAATGATCCTCGAAAGCATCGACGATCGACAGCGGATCGGGCAACGAGACGGAGGTTTCGGCAGACAGGAGAGACACGGGCATAATCCTTCACTTCATAGTCTAGTATTCTTTAGACCGGAGGTTGCCGCGCGTAAAGACATTTAGGTTTTGAATTCCGTCATGCCGGACATGATCCGGCATCCAGCCAGCCCAAGTCTTTGGGCTGAAAGGACTCTTCTCGCCGCGCAGACGCGCGTCGGCTGGATTCCGGCTCACGGCCGGAATGACGGAAGTATATGCAGGGAGGGCTTACACCGATTCCGGCAATTGCCAGTCGATCGGGTCGCGGCCATGGGAGATGAGAAAGGCATTCGCCTTGGAAAAATGGCCATTACCGAAAAAGCCGTTATGGGCGGAAAGCGGTGACGGGTGCGGCGAGCGCAACACCAGATGTTTGCGCTGGTTCACAAAGGCCGCCTTCTTCTGGGCATAGGAACCCCAGAGCAGGAAGACGACATGGTCGCACTCGTCGTTGACGGCGCGGATGACGGCGTCGGTGAATTTTTCCCAGCCCTGCCCCTGATGCGAGGCGGCGCGGGCCTCTTCCACCGTCAGCACGCTGTTGAGCAGTAGCACGCCCTGTTTCGCCCAGCTTTCCAGAAAACCGTGGCCGACCGGGCGAATGCCGAGATCGGCCTGCAATTCCTTGTAGATATTGACGAGCGAGGGCGGGATGCGCACGCCGGGCTGCACGGAAAAGCACAGTCCATGCGCCTGGCCGGCGCCGTGATAGGGGTCCTGCCCCAATATGACGACCTTCACCTCATCGAGCGGTGTCAGATCGAGAGCGCGGAAATAGTCCGCGCCCTTCGGGAAGATACGCTTGCCGGCTGTCTTTTCGGCAAGCAGGAACTCTTTCAGCTTTTGCATGTAGGGGCTGGCGAATTCTGCGGAAAGCACGCGCTTCCAGCTGTCTTCGAGTTTAACGCCTGCCTCTGCCATGCCTGCCTCCATCAGAGCTTATTTGAACCGGTTGCCGCGCCGCAGCACTTCGATCTTGTAACCATCGGGATCGCAAATGAAGAAATATTTTGCGAAAGGCTGGCCCTTGTAATCGGCCTCGATGATCTTGCCGGGGGAAAGCCCGATCTCGTTCAAGCGCTGATGCTCGGCGTCAACATCGGCAACGCTGACGGCGAGATGGCCATAACCGTCGCCCAGCGCATAGGGCACTTCGCGGCCACGGTTGACGGTCAGCTCCAGCTCGAAATCGCCCTCGGCATTGCTGAGATAGATCAGCGTGAAATTCTCGAACTCGGCGCGTTCCGCCACTTCAAGCCCGAAAGCCTGTTTGTAAAATTCCACCGAACGCTTTTCGTCCAGCACCCGGACCATCGAGTGGATCAGCTTGGCCATGGTGTTTTCCTTCTTCTTCCTGTTGACGGCCCGGTTATGCTCCGGGCATCGCGGCCAAGGGGATAAAGACAGAGTGCGGCGCTTTCAACCCTAAAGGCGCGACACAGGGCCGGGGAGAACGCAGATCACGGCAAATGTGATGGCAAAAGCTGCCGGTTTCCGGTGCGGCGGAGCCTGCGGCAACGGGACCCATCCTTTTCGGCCCACCGCTCTATCCTGAGTGGTAAAGTCATGATACCGGCTAGGCATGCGCCTTTTATACCTCTGTCTTGGCTGGCTTATGGTCGCGACCGGCATTGTCGGCGCGTTTCTTCCCGTTTTGCCCACCACGCCTTTTCTGCTTCTGGCGCTCTGGTGTTTTTCCCGCTCCTCGCCAAAACTCGAGGCGTGGCTTCTCGCCCATCCCAGATACGGCCCTTCCCTGCGGCGATGGCGCGAACGCGGCGCAATAGCCCGCAAAGCCAAGATCGCGGCGCTTTCGGCCATGTCCGTCAGCTACGCCGCTTTCTGGTTCCTGAGCGAGCCGCCGCCGTTGCGCGCAGCCGTCGTCGCCGCCGTCATGCTGGGCTCCGCGCTCTTCATCGCCACCCGCCCGGAAAATTGAGGCGGAGGACAGCCCCTATCGGTGGCGAGACTGCGGAAGTACGTAGGGAATATGCCGCGCCGGCAGCCGGCCGACGACACCACCAATGCCATAGACCCTTGCAATGGTCTCATCGCTGATCGTTTCCAGCGATGGGCCACTGGCCGTCACCCGGCCGCCATGCATGACGATAAGTTGATCGGCAAATTCCGCGGCCAGATTGAGATCGTGCAGGATGGCGAGAACCAGCCCGCCGCCGCTTGCAAAATCCCGCGCCGTTTCCAGCACGGCGATCTGGTGGCCGATATCGAGACTTGCGGTGGGCTCGTCGAGGAAGAGCGCCCTTGCCTCGCCATTTTCAACCGGGTTCGGTACCTGCGCCAGCGCCCGCGCAAACTGCACCCGCTGCTGCTCGCCGCCTGAGAGCATATTGTAGGACCGCTGTTCGAAACCGCGCAGCCCGGCCTTGGCAAGAGCCCGGCGGGCCTGCTCTTCCGGCGCACGCGACCCCTGCGCGACCGCCCCCATGCGGACGATTTCGAGCGCAGTGAAAGGGAAGGCGAGCTGGGTGCTCTGGGGCAGCACGGCGCGGAGCCGCGCAAGCTGGACCGGCGTGAACACCGGCAGGTCGACATCATTATAGGTCACCAAACCGGCCTCAGCGCGCATCTCGCCCGAGAGAACCTTCATCAGCGTGGATTTGCCGGCACCGTTGGGACCGATGATGACATTGACCTTGCCGGGTTTCAGATCGACGCTGACTTCATCAAGCAGCCGACGGCCGGAGCGGATGAGGGTAAGGTTTTCGGCCCGGATCATGACATGTTCCGCATGGAAAAACCGCCGCGTCCCAGCAGCAGGAACAGAAAGACCGGCGCACCGATGAGCGCCGTGACGACGCCGATCGGCAGTTCCGCCGGTGCGGCCACCGTGCGGGCGAAACTGTCGGCCAGCAGCAAAAGCGCCGCCCCGCCAAGGGCGGAGGCCGGCAGCAGGAAACGATGCGACGGGCCGATGGCGAGGCGAAGCAGATGCGGCACGACGATACCGACAAAGCCGATGGAACCCGCCGCCGCCACGCTCGCCCCGCAGGCGGCGGCAACGGCCAGAATGACGACCCGTTTCAGCCGCTGCACCGGTATTCCCATATGGAAGGCGGCCGCATCCCCGAGGATGAGCGCATCCAGCCCGCGCGCGACGAAGGGAATGATGGCGAGAACGACGATGATGAAAGGCAGGGTGGCCAGTACCTTGGCGGGCGTTGCCCCGCCGAGAGAACCGAGCGACCAGAAGGTGATGTCGCGCAGCGCCCGGTCATCGGCGACGAATATCATCAACCCGGTCATCGCACCGCTGATGGCCGCCACCGCAATGCCGGCCAGAATGAGTGTGGTGGTTGAGGTCGCGCCGTCCTTCGTGGCGATCAGATAAAGCACCCAGGTGTTCAGGAGCCCGCCGAAGAAGGCCATGATCGGCAGGAAGTGAGGGCCGAAAAACAGCGCGACCGTGGCAAGCGCGCCTTCCCCGAGCGAAATGGCGGCGACAGCAAAGAGCGCAGCGCCCGAGGTGACGCCGACAATACCGGGATCGGCCAATGGATTGCGGAACAGGCCCTGCATCATCGCCCCTGAAACAGCGAGTCCCGCGCCGATCAACATGCCGAGCGCCGTGCGCGGCAGGCGCACCGCCTCGAGAATGATCCTGTCGCGCGCATCGAGCTGATCCGCGCCGCCGGTGAGATAGGCAAGGAGTTCGGAGATGCCGACGCCCGTGGGTCCGCTGATCAGCGATACGCCACAGGCAAACAGCAGGATGCCGACGAGCACGACAAGGGCAACAACGCCCTGACGGGATCTGTCGCCCGCAACGCTGCCCTCGGTCGAACTCAAGACGGCTAGGCTCACGGCTTCACCACATCAGGATAGAGCTTGTTTGCCAGCTCCCGGCCTGCAGCGGGCGTGCGGGGGCCGAAACCGATAAGATAAAGCCCATCCATGCTGATGAGCGCCTTGCTGGCGGCGGCGGGTGTAGACTGGAACGCGGGAAGCGCGAAAGTCTCATCCGCCTTGGCGGCGTGGTCGCCGCGCGCCATTGTGAGTACCACGTCGGGCGCCGCGGCAATGACCGCCTCGTCCGTCAGCGGTTTGTAACCGGTAATGTCCTCCGCCGCGTTGATACCCCCAGCCATTTCGATGATCGCCGCCGCCTCTGTATCCTTGCCCGCCGCCATGACGCGGCCACCGGCAGTGGAAAGCACGAACAGAACGCGTTTCCGGCCCTGTTCCGGCACGGCGGAGACGTCCTTGGTGAGCGCATCAAGCCCCGCCCTGGTCTCGGCAGCCAGCGCCTTCGCCTTGTCCGAGAGCCCCACGGCCGCACCGACATCCTCGATCTTTTTAGGGATTGCATCGCCGCTCGGCGGCGTATCGACGGTGACGAAAGGCACCGCGCTGGCTTTCAGGATGGCGATGACGTCCGCCGGGCCTGAGCCGTCTTCGGAGAGAATGAGATCGGGTTTCTGCGACAGGATACCTTCTGAAGACAGTGCCCGCATATAACCGACGTCAGGCTTTGCAAGCGCATCGGCCGGATAGCTGCTGGTGCTGTCGCGCGCCACGATACGGTCTCCTGCACCCAGCGCATAAAGGATTTCCGTAACCGTACCGCCCAGGGCAACGATGCGTTTAGCCTCCGGATTACCCTTGTCCGAAGCCATGGCGGCCGGCGCGGCAAAGGCAATTGCGGCGGGCACGAGGGCGGCGAAAACAAAGGAACGAAGACGGGAATTCAACATGGCGTTATCCTGAAAAACGACCCGGCGCAGGTTCACCCGCGCCACTAATCTTGAGTTATTTACACATGTTTATACGCCGCGCAATCGATAAGTGGAGTATTTTTGTTCGCTTTGGCGTGAACCCCTTCCCAACCCCGTCCGCGGACGATATCCTGACTGAAACAGGAAACTTAAAGGGAGACTTTCATGTTTATCGCAATGAACCGCTTTCGCGTCGTGCCGGGTTACGAAGACACGTTCGAATCCATCTGGCGCGAGCGCAAATCGCATCTGAGCGAATTGCCGGGCTATATCGAATTTCACATGCTGAAGGGCCCGAAGGCGGACGATCACACGCTTTATGCTTCGCACACCGTCTGGGCCACCAAGGACGATTTCCTTGCCTGGACGAAATCCGAACAGTTCCGCGCCGCCCATGCCAAGGCCGGCGAGAACCGCGGCAAGGTGGAATATCTCTCCGGTCCGCATTTCGAAGGTTTCGACGTCATTATCCACGAAGACAAGAATGGCGAGCGCCGTTCGATTGCCGCCTGAGGCTACCGATGAGCATTGCAGTCCAAAAGACGAACGACGACAGGCGGGCACGCGCCGCCGCCGCGCTCGCTGAAAAACCTGATGGCATCGTGGAGGCCATCGCCTCCAAGGCCGAGGTGACGCCGGCTGAAATTCTGGCGATCCTGCCGGAAGGTGCGGCCGTTTCCGCTGCCTCCTACCGCTTCGATGCGATCTGGAACGAGATGCGCGGCTGGGGTGAAATCCTGATGATCGTGCAGACCGGCGATATCGTGCTGGAAGTGCCGGGCCACCTGCCGGAAGGCAGCGAAAGTCACGGCTGGTTCAACATCCACGGCGACAGCCCCATCGGCGGTCACATCAAGAAGGACAATTGCGCCGGCATCACCTTCGTCGACCGCGGCTTCCACGGACGCCGCTCCTGTTCCGTCTGGTTCATGAATGCCGCCGGCGGCGCCATGTTCAAGGTGTTCGTCCGCCGCGACGAGAACAAGGAGTTGCTGGCCGAACAACTGGCGAAGTTCGAAGCGCTGCGGAACGGTTTCCGCGGCTGAGAGCTGAGCGGAGGCCGCCGGCAAGGAGTTGCTCCCTTGGACGATGCGGCCTCCCACCACCCTCATTCCTGTGCTCGTCACAGGAATCCAACCAGCCCAGGCCCTTCGGCTGAAAAGAATCTTCCCGCCACGCAGACGCGTGTCGACTGGTGTCCTGTGACAAGCATGGGAATGAGGGCGGAGGGGATGCAAATGACATAGATCCTCCCGTCGCTCCCTTGCCATCCACACCAAATGTCCACCTGACCGGATTTGAAAATCCGGTTCATCGCACGTTCAGTGCCGTTTTTTATCATCCGGTTCAATTCCACCGGAACCAGCACGGAGCAAGCACCATGACCGACCACCAGCCCCTTCTTTCGCGCCGCAGTTTCGCCGGTCTTCTCGCGCTTGCCCCGCTCTTTGCGGCAGGCGGCGCGGCGGCGGCACCGGCGAGCCTGCGCGGCAGCGTCTCCTATCGCGAACGCATCGCCCTGCCGCCGGGCGCAACCGTTACCGTGCGCCTGATCGATGTGTCGCTGGCGGACGCGCCGTCACAGACGATTGCCGAAACCACCATTCGCCCGCGCGGCCAGGTGCCGGTGCCCTTCGTGCTGCGTTATGACGACCGCGACATCCGTGGCCGCCGCGCCTATGCGCTGAGCGCCGAAATCCGCGACCGCGACCGGCTGCTCTTTACCACCACCCGGCGCTATTCCGTCCTGACCGGTGGCCGCGACGATACCGATCTCGTGCTGGAGCGCGTCGGCGCCGGCCCGGGCCGCCCGGAGCCGGAAGCCGGTATCGATGGGCGCTGGCTGGTCGAGGAAATCCGCGGCGAGAGGGTTCGCGGCCGCCGACAGGCGACGCTGGAAATCTCCCGCGAAGGCCGCGTTTCCGGAAATGCCGGCTGTAACGGCATTGGCGGTGAAGTGAAGATCAACCGTAACCGTGTCGATTTCGGCCGGATGATTTCCACCCAGATGGCCTGCGCGCCAGACATCATGCGCCAGGAGCGGCAGTTCATCGAAGCCCTGGAAGGCGCCCGCTCCTTCAGGCTGGAGCCGCGCCGCGGCGCGCTGGAACTGCTTGACGGCCGCGGCCGCACGGCAATGCGCCTGCGCCGCGCCTGAGGTTGGCGACCGCCCCGGCAAAACACCCCGCGTCGCCGTGCTGGCCATGGAACATTCCATGTCGCTTCCGGCACGGCGCGCTTCCCTTTCCCGCCCTATGACTTTGACTGCGTTCGTCTTGACGCTTTGCTCCACCGCGGAGCTGCGCTATGGAACGCGCCGAACTGCGTCGGCTGATACCGGCGCGACGTCTCTGAGGGAAAACGAATGACATCCTATGTTCTGACCGTAGCCTGCAAATCGACCCGCGGCATCGTCGCCGCGATTTCCGGTTATCTGGCGGAGAAAGGCTGCAATATCGTCGACAGTTCGCAGTTCGACGACCTCGAGACCGGCAAGTTCTTCATGCGCGTCTCCTTCATCTCGGAAGAGGGCGCCTCCCTTGAAGCCATTACCGACGGGTTCCGGCCGGTGGCGGAAAAATTCGGCATGGAAGCGGATATCTACCCGGACGGCCAACGCATGAAGACGCTGCTGATGGTGTCGCGTTTCGGCCATTGCCTCAACGACCTGCTCTATCGCTGGAAGATCGGCGCGCTGCCGATCGACATCGTCGGTGTCGTGTCCAACCATTTCGATTACCAGAAAGTGGTCGTCAACCACGACATCCCCTTCCACCACATCAAGGTGACGAAGGAGAACAAGCCGAAGGCCGAAGCCCAGCTCATGGAGCTCGTCGAGACAACAGGCACGGAACTCGTCGTGCTCGCCCGCTACATGCAGGTGCTCTCCGATGACCTCTGCCGCAAGATGTCAGGCAAGATCATCAACATCCACCACTCCTTCCTGCCGAGCTTCAAGGGCGCGAACCCCTACAAGCAGGCCTATGAGCGCGGCGTGAAGCTGATCGGCGCGACAGCGCATTATGTAACAGCCGATCTCGACGAAGGCCCGATCATCGAGCAGGACACGGTGCGCATCACCCACGCGCAATCAGCCGATGACTATGTCTCGCTTGGTCGCGATGTGGAAAGCCAGGTGCTGGCCCGCGCCATCCACGCCCACATCCACCACCGCACATTCATCAACGGCAACCGCACCGTGGTCTTCCCGCCAAGCCCGGGAAGCTATGCTTCCGAGCGGATGGGGTGAAATCGGGATACACCTGATAAAGCCGGCGGAATTATTTTCGCCGGCCAGCAACCCAGCATATCCAGTAACCGTTTCTTCGCCGTAGCCTAACAGCGAGGTCATTCACATGAAAAAGCTCGTCATTACCGGCGTCGCGTTGCTCATCGCGGCGGGGTCCGGTTTCGCCCAGCAGCCGCCCCCACCGCCGCCGGGACCGGCGGATGCCAGTCAAAGCGCCGATGCCCCACCACCGCCTCCTCCTCCCGGCCCTGGCGGCCCCAAGGAAGCAGGCTGGCGCGGCGGCCCGCATGGCAAGAGAATGCCGCCACCGCCCTCCAAGGCGGCGCATTTCAGGATCGAAGACGGCGAACGCAAGATCGACGTCAAATGCGCCGACGACGAGCCGATGAAGGCCTGCGCCGACATCATGATGCAGATCATCGACAAGATGAACGAATAGGGCCGGCAGGTCCTGCACTGAGGCGGCGTAGCAGCGCCGCTTCAGGGAAACACCACCCGCGCCTTCAACCCACGCCCACCCGCACCATCCTCCAGCATCAGCCGCCCGCCGAACAGCCCGGCGATCTCCTCGATGATCGCAAGGCCGAGGCCGGCGCCGGGGGCCGCGTTTTCTTCGCCGCGGGCGAAGCGCTGGCGCACCATGGCGCGTTTTTCAGGCGGGATGCCTGGGCCGTTATCTTCCACTTCCAGCCAGACGACGCCCGTCTCCCTGCCCACGCGGACGGTGACTTCCGCGCCGCGACCGGCATAATTGATGGCGTTGGAAACGAGGTTGCCGATCAACTCGCCGATCAAGAGCGGTTCGGCGAGAATGGTCGCCTCGACCTCGCCTTCGAAACCGAGATCGATACCCGCCTCAGCGGCCCGCGGCACGAAATCGGCCGTCACGTTCTGCGCCACAGCCACGAGGTCTATCGCGGAAAAATCATGTTTCTCGCTGGAGCCGGCAGCATCGATATTGGCCATGCGCAGAAGCTGGGCAAGGATATGCTCGGCATGGGCGACCGATGCCCCACCCTTCAGCGCCGCCGCCTGCGCTTCCTCAAGGCTGGCGGCGCGGGCGGAAAGAGCCAGCTGGGTGCTGATGATGGCAAGCGGTGTGCGCAGCTGGTGGCTGGCATTGCCGGTGAAATGCCTGAGCGCATCCAGCGCCGATTGCAGCCGCACCATGAAGGAATTGACCGTTTCCACCAGGCTCTCCACCTCGACAGGCACGGATTGGCGGATGGGGTGCAGATCGTTCGGGCTGCGCTCGGCAATGGCTTCGCTGAGCCGGTAAAGCGGGCGCAGCGAAATCGTCACCGCGATCCAGACGATGATCGCCGCCCCGACGATCATCAAAAGCAGGCGCAGCGCCGAGCGCAGGATGATTGCCTGCGCCAGCTGGCTGCGGGCAATGGTGGTTTCGGCAACCGTGACGGAAAAGGGCACGGAATTGATGCCGGTCGAAGCAAAACGGCGGATAGCCGCGATGCGGATCGGTTCATCGCGAAACACGGCATCACGAAAGGCGGGCGTATCACCCTTCGGGTTCGCGACCGTTGGCAGGTTCTGATAGCCGGTGAGGAATTGCCCGTTCGGCCCGTCGACACGGTAAAACACCCGGTCCTGGGCAGCCGATGTCAGCATTTCCAGCGCCACATAGGGAATGTCCACTTCCAGCGAACCGTCCTCGGCCACCACCACCCGCTCGGCAATGGCGAGCGCGGAACCGGAAAGCACCCGGTCTGAAACCACATTGGCGGTGTTGACCGCCTCGCGCCAGGTATCGGTCAGCGCAACGCAGCCGATGATGGCGGTGGAGATGAGGAGCCAGCCTAGAAGTCGCCGCCTGAGCGAATAGGCGGCCTGTATCATTCAGCCATCTCCGGCAGCTTTTCGAGATAATAACCGATGCCGCGCGCCGTCTTCACCGTCAGCCCGTGCGGCGCGAGCCGCTTGCGCAGGCGGCTGACATATTGCTCGATGGCATTTGCGGAAATATCGTCGTCGAAACCTGTCAGTGACTGCACGATCGCCTCTTTGGCGACAACCTTGCCCGCCCGCATGAACAGCACCTCCAGCAGCGCCACTTCGCGCGCCGGAATATCGAGCGGGCGACCGTCCGCCGAAAAGGTGCGGGAATTAAGATCGAACAGCACCTTGCCGAAACTCAGCGCCGAAGAGCGCAGCCCGGCATTACGGCGCAGAAGCACCCGCACCCTCGCCTCGAACTCGGTGATATCGAAGGGCTTGATCATGTAATCGTCGGCACCGAGATCGAGCCCCTTGACCTTTTCTTCCGGCGTGCCGCGCGCCGTCAGGATCAGCACCGCCGCCTTGTCCTGACGCGATCGCATGGAGCGCAGCACCTCGATGCCATCCATTTCCGGCAGGTTGAGATCGAGAATGACCAGATCGAAACTTTCCGCCGTAATTGCCGCATCGGCGGAGGCGCCATCAGAAACCACATCCACCGCATAACCGCTGCCCCGCAGAAGCGCCGAAAGCCCTTCCGACAGCACCTGATTGTCCTCGACCAGCAAAATACGCAAATCTTCCTCCTGCAACATTGCCGAGTTTAACCAGACCCTTACCGCTTGTGAATGGCCAGCGCCTGCGGCATGATCTTTTCCATGCGTATCTGCCTTCTTCTCTGTCTCTGTCTCTGCATGGCCTCGCCTGCGCTTGCCCAGGCCGTCGTTTTTCCGGCTCCCTCCGGCAAGGCGGATGCGCAGACACTGGTGGTCTATTCCTCGCTCGACGAACCGCTGGCGACCCCGATGATCGAGGGTTTCCAGAAGGCCAATCCCGATATTGCCGTCCATTATGAGGATATGCTGACCGGCGAAATCTACGACCGTATCGTCAAGGAAACCGATGCTGGCAAGAAGACCGCCGATTTCGCCTTTTCCTCGGCCATGGACCTGCAGGTGAAGCTGAGCAATGACGGTTATGCCCAGCGGTCGGATCTCGCCATGAGCGCCCGCTGGCCCGCCTGGGCGAACTGGCGCAACACCGCCTATGCGCTGACCTTCGAGCCGGCGGTTTTTGTCTATCACAAGCCAAGCTTCACCACCGAAAAGCCGCCCGCCACCCGCGCCGAATTTGTCGATTATCTCGAACGCCACGCCAAAGAGGTGCATGGCCGTATCGCGACCTATGACATCGAACGCTCCGGCGTCGGCTTCCTGTTCATGTCACGCGATCAGGAACAGTTCGGCGATATATGGAGCGTCATCAAGGCCATGGGTGCCGCGGGTGTGAAGGTTTATTCCACCTCCTCGGCCATTCTGGAGCGCGTCTCCGACGGCCGCTTCGTGATGGGTTACAATATTCTCGGCTCCTACGCGGCAGACTGGGCCTCACGCCACCCGGATGTCGGCATCGTTCTGCCGAAGGATTATACCGTCGTGATGTCGCGCATCGGGCTGGTGCCGGAAGCCGCAGCCAATCCTGAACTCGGCCGCCGCTACCTCGAATTCTTCATGTCCAAGGAAGGTCAGACGATCATGGCCCGGCAATTGCAAATCCCCGCCGTCAGCCCGGAAGTGGCGGGCGAAAACACGGCGAACACCATGCAGGCCATCCACGGTGCGCAATTGCGGCCGGTCCCGGTCAGCCCCGGCCTGATGGTCTATCTGGATCAGGTCAAGCGCACCCGCCTCATCGAGCGTTGGAACGAGGCGCTGCGGTCGCAGTAGGTTTGAGCGCCCCCACCATCCCCCAGTCCTGTGCTTGTCACAGAAATGAGGGTGAAGCAGGCTTCAAAGGCGCAAAACAAAGTCATCCACACGCCACAGTGGACGTGCGGCACAAATTAATAGAGAGTAAATGCGCAAGGACTTGCGTTGCGTCAGTTAGATGACAGCTTTTTGTGATGCTCTGCAATCCTTCTTCATTCCGTGGAGGCGGAAGAAGATGCGGGAGGAAATCTTGAGGATTGCCAAGGCCCAGCGTTGAGTACTCAGCGTCGGCACAGATGCGCCCTGAAGCCCCTTCCGCATAAACGAAAAACGACGCCCAAAAGGGCATCCTGAGGAGGGTTTTCTACGTGAAACATTTTCTTATCGGCACATTTCTGGCGGGCATGATCGCGCTTCCGGCGGCTGCGGCAGATTACACCGTCATCGCACCGGCCAATCCCGGCGGCGGCTGGGACCAGACCGCGCGCTCGCTGCAGAGCGTGCTGCAGGAAGAAGGCATTTCCAAGAGCGTTCAGGTGCAGAACGTACCGGGCGCCGGCGGCACCATCGGTCTTGCGCAATTCGCCAGCCAGCAGAAGGGTAACCCGCACGCCCTCATCGTCGGCGGTTATGTCATGGTCGGCGCGATCCTCACCAACAATGCGCCCGTGACGCTGAAGGAAGTGACCCCGATCGCCCGCCTGACCGGCGAATATGAAGCGATCGTCGTTCCGGCATCCTCGCCGCTGAAGACCATCGGCGATCTCATCGACCAGCTGAAGAAAGACCCGGGCAGCGTTTCCTGGGGCGGCGGCTCTGCCGGCGGCACCGACCATATCGCCGTTGGCCTGATTGCCAAGGCGGCCGGCGTCGATCCGACCAAGATCAACTACATCGCCTATTCCGGCGGCGGCGAAGCACTTGCCTCGATCCTCGGTTCGCAGGTCACCGCTGGCGTTTCCGGCTATGGCGAATTCGAAGGCCAGGTGAAGGCCGGCACGCTGCGCCTTCTCGCGGTCACCAGCGAAAACCGTCTTGAGGGCGTCGACGCACCGACGCTGAAGGAAAGCGGCCTCGATGTCGTGGTTCAGAACTGGCGCATGGTTGCGGCCGCTCCCGGCATTTCCGCCGATCAGGAAAAGGCCATCAATGCCGACGTCGAGAAGCTGGTGAAATCCGCCAAGTGGCAGGAAACCCTGAAGACAAAGGGCTGGATGGATACCTATCTCGCCGGTGACGCCTTCAAGGAACAGCTTGCCAAGGACACCGCCGCCACCGAAACCATCCTCAAAGACATCGGACTGGTAAAATGAGCCAGGGTTCCAACCCTTCGCATGATCAAAAGCGTCGCCCCGACTGGGCGGCGCTGGTCATCGCCGTCGCCCTCGTCGCTGTTGCCAGCGTCATCTTCTGGGATAGCGCCCGCCTTGCCAGCGTCACCGGTTATTCCCCTGTCGGCCCGGCAACAGTACCCTACGCCATCGCCTTCTGTCTTGTCGGACTGGCGATCTGGACGGCCGTCGAGGCTTGGCGCGGGGATTTTCCCGAGCGCGACAGGCAGGAAATCGCTCCGGTCGTGTGGGTCATTGCCGGCCTTGCCGCCCAGATGCTGCTGCTGACAGTTGCCGGCTTTTCCATTGCCACCGGTCTGCTGTTCGCCTTCACGGCACGCGCTTTCGGCAAACGCAAGCTCTGGTTCTCGATACCGGTCGGCATTGTGCTGAGTTTTGCCATCTGGATCGTTTTTGCCCAGCTGCTGCAGCTTTCGCTGCCCGCCGGACCTCTGGAACGGCTGTTCTTCTGACAGCCATTCCAACCATATTCGAGATCACAGGAACCGCCGGCGCGCACTGACGCCAAAGCCAGCCGTTCCGCCCGCCCTTCCGCTCGACAGGGGGACATCTGTCCATGAGTACCTTTGAATTCCTGCTGCACGGTCTTGAGGTTGCCGCCCAACCCATGAACCTGCTCTATGCGCTGATCGGCGTGACACTCGGCACCGCCGTCGGCGTTCTGCCCGGCATCGGCCCCGCCTTGACCGTCGCGCTGCTCCTGCCCGTCACCTACCGGCTCGACGCTGCCGGTTCGCTCATCATGTTCGCCGGCATCTATTATGGCGGCATGTATGGCGGTTCGACCACCTCCATCCTGCTCAACACGCCGGGCGAAAGCGCCTCGATCGTGACCGCGCTCGAAGGCAACAAGATGGCCCGCAAGGGCAGAGGCGGCCCGGCCCTCGCCACCGCCGCCATCGGCTCCTTCGTGGCCGGCCTCATCGCCACCATCGCGCTCGCCTTCGTCGCGCCCTACATCGTCAAGCTGGCGCTGGTCTTCGGACCACGCGAATATTTCGCACTGATGGTGCTGGCTTTCGTCACCGTTTCCTCCGCCTTCGGGGATTCGGCGCTGCGCGGTCTCACCTCGCTGTTCATCGGCTTTGCGCTGGCCATCGTCGGCATCGACCAGCTGACCGGCCAGACCCGCATGAGCTTCGGCATTCCCGACCTGCTCGACGGCGTGGAAGTTACAACGCTTGCGGTCGCCATGTTCGCCATCGGCGAAACGCTGTTCATCGTGGCGCAGGGCCAGAGCGGCGACGACAAGGTCGAAGCCGTCAAGGGTTCGGTCTGGATGAGCGCGCAGGACTGGGCGCGTTCGTGGAAGGCTTGGCTGCGCGGCACCCTGATCGGCTTCCCGATTGGCGCGATGCCTGCCGGCGGCGCTGAAATCGGCACGTTCCTGTCCTATGCCACCGAAAAGAAGCTGACCAAATATCCGGAAGAATTCGGCAACGGCGCGATTGAAGGCGTTGCGGGTCCGGAAGCGGCGAACAACGCCTCGGCTGCCGGTACGCTGGTGCCGCTCCTGACGCTCGGCCTGCCGACGACGGCAACAGCGGCCATCATGCTCGCCGGTTTCCAGCAGTTCGGCCTGCAGCCCGGCCCCCTGCTGTTTGCCACCAATCCGCAGCTGGTCTGGGGCCTGATCGCCAGCCTCTTCATCGCCAACCTGATGCTGCTGGTGCTCAACCTGCCGCTCGTCGGTCTCTGGGTGAAGCTGCTGACCATTCCGAAGCCCTGGCTTTACGCCGGCATCCTGCTGTTCGCTACGCTCGGCACCATCGGCGCCAACCCGTCGGTGTTCGAACTCGGCATGCTGCTCGCCTTCGGCATCCTCGGCTACATCATGCGCATCTTCGGTTATCCGATCGCGCCTGCGGTTGTCGGCCTCATCCTTGGCCCGCTCGCCGAACAGCAGCTTCGCCGCGCACTGGCCATCGGCCAGGGCGACCCGACCGTGCTGTTCACCTCGCCGATTGCCGTTGGCCTGTTCATCGTCGCGGCAGCCGCCTTCATCATTCCGCTCATCATGCGTATCCGCGGCCGTGGCGAGGTGCTGACGCAGCTTGCCGCCAACGAGGATTGAGAACCAAAGAACCTCCCAAGGCAACTGGCCCCGTATCTCCGGATACGGGGCTTTTTTTGTGGAACGTTATGGATTGCGGCGAGGTTGGGGGCGGCATAGATTTTATGAAACCCTCTGAGGAACCCTGTCATGCGCAGCCTTGCAATCCTGACCATCCTTGCTTTAACCGGTTGCACTACCGCCGCCCCCGATGTGGAACCCATTCCCGGCAGTATCACCTATGGCGGGCAGCCCCGTACCAAACTGACAAAGTCCCCCGTCGGCAGTACGCTCAGCAACGAATTCGTGATGGGCGACGGAAGGCTGGCGATCGAGACTTACCGGGTGCAGCCGGACCGATCGTTGAAACTGGAGAGGCGCGAAATCGTCGGCGACTGGCCACCGGATTGACAGCGGCTGTCACGTTGGTCGTGATCGGTAAAACAGACGGGTAAAAGGCACCGACCAAAGTGACGCCGGCCTTTCCTTCCCCTCAACGTCACCTCGGACTTGATCCGAGAATCCATCACCACCACCGCAGTGGGATACTCGGGTCAAGCCCGAGCATGACGGGGAAGAGGTTCGAGCAGATGTTTCATCTGCCCCCCACATTTCCCGCTCACGGCAATTCAGAACCATTCTAAAACATAATTTTGATTTCCGCCCGCCTTGCCAATAAAGCTGATAACGGACATCAAGTTAACCCGACGGAAAGCTTTCCGCCGGTCCGGAACCATTCGCAAGGGACATATTCGTGGCCATCAACTTCACCTTCCCCGTTCGGCTGCTGGCGGCAGCGGCCTTCAGCCTTGGCGCGATGACCGCAAGCGCCGAGGAAATGACGATCAAGCACGCCCAGGGCGAGACCGTGCTGAAAGCCGCGCCGAAAAAAGTTCTGGTTCTTGATGTTCCCTCGCTCGACAATCTCGATGCACTTGGCGTCGAACCGACGGGCGTCGTCGGCTCCAACCTGCCGACCTATCTGCAGAAATATGCCGACGGTAAATATCTGAAGGTCGGCACGCTGTTTGAGCCCGATTACGAGGCGATCAATGCAGCAGAGGCCGATCTCGTCATCGTTGGCGGCCGTTCGCGGGCAAAATATCCGGATGTTGCCAAGATCACACCGGCCATCGACATGTCGGTGGATTCCAAGGAATTCATCGGCAGCGTGAAAGCCAACATCGCCAAGCTTGGCGATATCTTCGGCAAGCAGGAAGAAGCCAAGAAGCTCGATGCCGCCATCGATGAAAAGGTGGCGAAGCTGAAAGAGATCGCCCCCAATTCCGGAACGGCGATGATCCTCGTCACCAATGCCGGCAAGGTCGGCGTTTATGGCCCAGGCTCGCGCACCGGCTGGCTGCACACCGAAATCGGCTTCAAGCCGGTCGCAGCCGACATCGACGACCGCTTCGACCGCGGCGACGTCGTCTCCTTCGAATATCTGGCCGAGGTCAACCCCGAATGGCTGTTCGTGATCGACCGCGATGCCGGCATCGGCCGCGCCACCGATCCCGGCAAGGCGGCCGCGCAGGTGCTGGATAACGAACTGGTCCACCAGACCAACGCCTGGAAGAAAAAGCAGATCGTTTACCTCGACCCGCAGGCGGCCTATATCGTCAGCAGCGGTTATACGGCGCTCACCACCCTGCTCGATCAGGTCTACGAGGCTGTCTCCGACAAGAAATCGTAAAAGCCTCTAGGCATGCGCTTCTGAAGGCTGCTCCATACTCGACGTCATCCTCGGGCTTGACCCGAGGATCCATCGCGCGTCAGGTTGTGGACCCTCGGGTCACCCGAAGATGACCAAGGAGAGGTCGGACACCTGTTTCGGCAGCCTGCCAGGTTACGGGGAGCTTTTACCATTTACGAAAAACCGCCAACGTGAAATCCCTGTCTCTCATTCTTGTCCTGTTGCTAGCCCTGGTGCTCGCCATCACCAGCCTGTTCGTCGGCGTGAGCAACGTTTCGCTCGCAACGCTTTTCGCACCCGACACGAGTGCAGACGCGCTGCGTGTGCTGCTCGTCAGCCGTATTCCGCGCACGCTAGCGCTGATCCTTGCGGGAAGCTCGATGGCGATTGCCGGCCTCATCATGCAGATGCTGGTGCGAAACCGCTTCGTGGAACCTTCCACGGCAGGCACGACGGAATCCGCCGGCCTCGGCCTGCTCGCCGTCACCCTTTTGGCACCGGATACACCGATCTTCGGCAAGATGCTGGTGGCAGCAGCTTTTGCCCTCGCCGGCACCGCGCTGTTCCTGCGCATCCTGCGGCAGGTGCCGCTGCGCGACGTGCTGCTGGTGCCGCTGATCGGCATCATGCTTGACGGCGTCATTTCCGCCGTCACCACCTTCTTCGCCTATCGCTTCGATCTGCTGCAATCGCTCGGGGCATGGATGACGGGGGATTTTTCCGGCGTACTGCGCGGCCGTTATGAGTTGCTGTGGATCGGTTTTCTCTTCGCCATCGCCGCCTATCTCGCCGCCGACCGCTTCACCGTGGCGGGCATGGGCCGGGACTTCACCACCAATCTCGGCCTCAACTATCGCCGGGTAATGGCGCTCGGCCTCACCATCGTTTCGCTGGTCAGCGCTGTCGTGGTGGTGACGGTGGGCATGATCCCCTTCCTGGGCCTCATCGTGCCGAATGTCGTGAGCCTGATGATCGGCGACAATATGCGCCGCTCGGTGCCATGGGTGGCGACGCTCGGCGCGGTCTTTGTGCTCTCCTGCGACATCATCGGCCGGACGGTGCGCGCGCCTTACGAAATACCCATTGGAACCGTGGTCGGCGTCATCGGCAGCGCGCTGTTCCTCTATCTCCTGCTGCGGAAACGCAACCATGCGTGAGAGAAATCCTGACAGGCGCGCAAAAATCGTTCTGCTTGTGCTTGCCGCACTGGCGCTCATTTCCATGATCGCCTTCATGACGCTCGGCGCCAGGGGAAGCTGGAGTTTCGTGCTGCCGTTTCGCGGCATCAAGCTCCTGTCGCTTTTGCTGGTGGCCTACGCCATCGCCGTTTCCACCGTACTGTTCCAGACGGTCACCAACAACCGTATCCTCACCCCTTCCGTCATGGGTTTCGATTCACTCTACGTGCTGATGCAGACCGGGCTGATTTTCGTCTTCGGTTCGGCAACAGTCGTGATGATCGATCCTCAACTGAAATTTCTGGTGGAAACCGGGCTGCTCGTCGCCTTTTCCGCCCTGCTCTATCGCTGGCTTTTTGTCGGAGCGGAACGCAGCCTGCATCTTCTCGTCCTGGTCGGTATCGTCTTCGGCGTGTTTTTCCGCAGCCTCTCGGGCTTCATGCAGCGGGTCCTCGATCCGAACGAATACACGGTGCTGCAGGATGTGCTTTTCGCCAGTTTCAATTCCATCGATCCGACGCTGCTCACTGTTTCCGCCATCATCATCGGCGTGGTGACCATTATCGGGCTGCGCCTGATGCACACGCTCGACGTGCTCTCGCTCGGCCGCGCGACGGCCATCAGCCTCGGGGTCGAATACAAGCACACCGTGACCGTCATCCTCGTGCTGGTCTCCGTACTTGTCGCCGTCTCCACTGCACTCGTCGGCCCGGTCATGTTCTTCGGCCTGCTGGTCGCGGCCCTCGCCCATTATCTCACCGGCAACGGCAAACACGCCTATGTGCTGCCGGCGGCGATCCTCATCGCCGTGATCTGTCTCGTCGGCGGTCAGGTGGTGCTGGAGCGGGTTTTCGCCTTCGATACGGCGCTCTCCATCATCATCGAATTTCTGGGCGGCATCGTCTTTATCGGTCTCATTCTGAAACGAGGTGCGCGATGATCATCGCCAGTCAGATCAGCAAATCCTATGGTGACAGCGTCGTCATCGACGGCGTCTCGGTTTCCATCCCGGCAGGCGGCGTCACCTCCATCATCGGGCCGAACGGCGCGGGTAAATCCACGCTCCTGTCCATCGTCGCAAGGCTGATGTCCATGGATACGGGAACCGTCACGGTCGACGGGCTGGATGTCACGAAAACCCCCTCCGATACGCTGGCGAAGCGGCTCTCCATCCTGCGGCAGGACAATCACATCTCCTCGCGCCTGACCGTGCGCGACCTTGTCGGCTTCGGCCGCTACCCCTACTCCAAGGGCCGCCCCACCATCGAGGACAAGGCCCATATCGACCGGGCGCTTGAATATCTGCACCTTGAAAATCTGGCCGACCGGTTTCTGGACGAACTGTCCGGCGGTCAGCGCCAGCGCGCCTTCGTGGCCATGGTGCTTTGCCAGGATACGGATTATGTGCTGCTTGACGAGCCGCTCAACAACCTGGACATGAAACACGCCTCCAGCATGATGAAAATCATGCGCAAGGCGGCTGACGAGCTGAAGAAGACCGTGGTTCTGGTTCTGCACGACATCAACTTCGCCTCCTGGTATTCCGACACCATCATCGCCATGCGCGAGGGCCGCATCTGTCATCAGGGTCCTGCGGAAGAGATCATCCGTCCCGATATTCTCAAGGAAATTTATGACATGCCGATCAGCGTCAGTGAGATAGACGGCCGGCGCATCTGCCTGTTTTACGAATGACATGATGATTGTGCAGGATTTTTGCTGTCCCGTCGCCTAACATGGAACAGGGCCACAGGCCCGGACGTTAATCGACGGACTTTTCCAAAGCGGCATTCCGTCCGCAACTTCAGGAGACATCGATGAAGACGCACAAGACGAAGAACGACCTGCCTTCAAACGCCAAGTCGACCGTTATCGGCATTCTAAACGAATCGCTGGCTTCGGTGATCGACCTTGCGCTCATCACCAAACAGGCGCACTGGAACCTGAAAGGCCCGCAATTCATCGCCGTGCATGAACTTCTCGATACGTTCCGCACCCAGCTCGACAATCATGGCGACACGATTGCCGAACGTGTGGTCCAGCTTGGCGGCACGGCGCTCGGCAGCCTGCAATCGGTCTCCTCGACAACCAAGCTCAAGGCCTATCCGACCGACATCTACAAGATCCATGACCATCTGGACGCCCTGATCGAACGTTATGGCGATGTGGCCAACATGATCCGCAAAGCCATCGACGATTCCGATGAAGCGGGCGACCCCACGACGGCCGACATCTTCACCGCCGCCTCGCGCGATCTCGACAAGGCGCTCTGGTTCCTCGAAGCGCATGTGCAGGAAAAGAGCTGAGCGGAAATCCGCCCACTTCAAAAACAAAGCGCCCGGATATCCGGGCGCTTTTTTTCTTCTCAGGCATCAGTGCCGCCGCAAAACGGCAAGCCCGATGTCCCGCAACATCTCATGGTCGAGAATGCCGCGCTGGGCGCTGCGGATAAGAACCGCCGCGCACTCGTTGGCAACGTGGCTGCTGCGATCTTGAAGGCACTCGAAACATACGCCATCGAAAATATTCTGCAGATCGGTGATCTGCTCCGGCGACAATTGTGCGCCAACCCGTTCAAAAGCTGCATACGACAAGGCTCATCCTCCTGATGATATGCCAAGTATCGTTTCTTTTTTTCGTGGACAGGAAATTTGTACACCCGAACGAATCACTTGTCGAATCAGATTTTAACCAAATGTAAATAGATTATTTCCTGGCACCGCATCTGGGCGCTCCATTGTGAGACGGCAATAAAAACCAGATGAAACAATATCTTCGCTCAAATATCCATGGCGTCCGAGCCCGCCGCTTCCCGGAAGGGCAGATAAACTCGCAGGCAGGCGGATTTCCACCGAAACCGCAAAAGAAACTGTTGCATTCCAAAAACGATTGAGCGATATAGCACCCGTCGCCGCTTCGGCGGCCCACGGTTCAGCATACTACCCCGGACCGGTGGATTTGAGCGGGTGTAGCTCAGGGGTAGAGCACAACCTTGCCAAGGTTGGGGTCGAGGGTTCAAATCCCTTCGCCCGCTCCAAATTTCCAGAACAGGCCGATAAATCTCTGGCATGCCCGATGCGAGGCGCATCGCCATACGCGAAAATTTCTCGCGCAAAGAAACCGGGAAGAGAGTTCTCTCCCCGGCCCTCATCGTCAGGCGGCCTCGTCCCAGACGGGCGCAAGCCCTTCCGGCGAAACGATGCGGCCATCCGGTCTGGCAAGCGCACGGATTGCCGCCATTTCATCTGCCGAAAGCTCGAAGTCGAAGATGGCGAGATTTTCCTCGACCCGGGCCTCACTCACCGTTTTCGACAGGGCGACGACGCCCTGCTGCTGCACGAGCCAGCGCAGAACCACCTGTGCTACCGACTTGCCACGGCCCGCGGCAATCTCCTTCAGCACCGGATCGTCAAACACTTTACCATCGGCCATGCCGTAATAACCCGTCACCAACATGCCCGCAGCTTTGGCGGCGGCGATAACCACATCCTGATCGATGTAGGGGTGGTATTCGATCTGGTTGGTCACGATCGGGGCATTGGACAGCTTCACCGCTTCGGCCATCAGCGCCGTGCTGAAGTTGGAAACGCCGATATGGCGCACCTTGCCGGCCTGCCTCACCGCGTTCAGCGCGCCGATCTGCTCGGCAAGCGAAACCGCCTCGTTCGGCCAGTGCAGCAGCAGCAGGTCCACATGGTCGGTCTTCAGCTTTTTCAGGCTATCATCGACAGAGGCGAGGAAGGCATCGTGCCTGTAGTTCTCGACCCAGACCTTGGTGGTGAGAAACACTTCGCCGCGCGCAACGCCCGAAGCAGCAATGGCTTCACCGACCTCAGCTTCATTGCCATAGATCTGGGCGGTATCGATATGGCGGAACCCTGCCTTCAGCGCATGGGGAACGATACGCAGCACATCGGGGCCGGGAATGCGAAACGTGCCGAAACCAAGCGCCGGGATTGACGCGCCGTTTGCAGTGACATCAAACATATATTTTCTCCTTTGAGGTGGCCCGGCCGACTTGGGAGCGGTCGGGTATTTCATGAAAAACTCAGGCAGTTTTCAGTGTCAGCGCGGCGCGGCGGTCGAGCGCGCTGCTCCAGATGGTCAGAAGCAGGGCAACCGCGACGAGGATGGCGCCAACCCAGGGTGTGGCACCCAGGCCGAACGGTGATTCCACCACCAGACCGCCGAGCCACGCGCCGATGGCGATGCCGAGATTGAAGGCGGCGATGTTGAGCGCCGACGCGACATCGACGGCGCCGGAACGATGCTCCTTGGCAAGCTGCACCACATAAAGCTGCAGGCCGGGAACATTGGCGAAGGAGAGGAAACCAAGCGCGGCAAGCGTGATGAGCGTCAGCACCGGCGAAACCGCGGTGAAGGAAAAGACGAGCAGCACGATGGCCTGCGCCAGGAAGAGGCCAATCAGCGCCCTGGCCGGATTATGGTTGGCGATCCGGCCGCCACCGATGTTGCCGGCCGCGATGGCGATACCGTAAAGCACGAGGATAAGGCTGACGCTCTTTTCCGAAAATCCGGTCACATCCTGCAGGATTGGCGCAAGGAAGGTGAAGGCGACGAAGGTGCCGCCGTAACCAAGCGCGGTCATGGCGAAGACGATGAGCAGGCGGCCGGAGCCGAGAACACGGACCTGATCGAGCAAGCTTGCCGGCGGCGCCTTCTTGAGTGTGTTCGGGAGAAGCGCTGCAATGCCGAGGAAGGCAATGACACCAAGGGCAGCAACGGCCCAGAAGGTGGCGCGCCAGCCGAAGACCTGGCCGATATAGGTGCCGAGCGGAACACCGGTGACGATGGCGACCGTAAGGCCCATGAACATCATGGCAATGGCCGAGGCGCGACGGTTTTCCGGCACGAGATCGGCCGCGATGGTGGAGCCGACCGAGAAAAAGACGCCATGGGCGAAGGCGGCAATGACGCGGGCGACCAGCAGCATCTCATAATTGGGTGAAAGTGCTGCGAGACTGTTACCGACGATGAACAGGGCCATCAGGCCGAGCAGCAGCGGCTTCCTCTCTATCTTGCCGGTCAATGCGGTCAGGATCGGCGCACCAAAGGTCACACCCAGTGCATAGACACTGACGATGAGACCGGCGAGCGGCAGGGTGATATGGAGATCGTTTGCGACGGTCGGCAGCAGACCGACAATGACGAACTCCGTTGTTCCGATCGCATAGGCCGCGATCGTCAAGGCAAATATGGCCAATGGCATGACGAATACCTCTTCGCCCGCAGCTGGATCGCGGGCCTTCTGGACAGCGTGGGGCTGCCCTGTTGGATCAAATTGTATGAGCGCAATATGGGCAAAGGAGACTTGCATGATAATCGGCAAAGCCGGATAAATACCTTTGAATTGATTTCATAGGTGATGCGCGATGGATAACAGGGCCGGAGAGATGGAAGTCTTCGTGGCGGCGGCGGAACTCGGCAGCTTTTCAGCCGCCGGGCGCAGGCTGAAGCTTTCGCCCTCGGCCGTCAGCAAACTTGTCACACGTATCGAAGACCGTCTCGGCACCAGGTTGGTGGCCCGCTCTACCCGGCTCGTAACGCTTACGCCGGAGGGCGAGGTCTATCTGGCGCGGGCCCGACGCATTCTCGCCGACATAGCCGAGACCGAGCAGATCGTGGCGAGCGGCGGCAAGGTGGTGCCGCGCGGGCTGCTACGGGTCAACGCGACGCTGGGCTTCGGCGAACGTTATCTCTTGCCGCTTGCACCGGAATTCCTGTCGCTTTATCCGGAAATCGAGCTGGATATTTCGCTGACTGACGGTGTCATCAGCCTGATCGAGGAACGCACGGACATTGCCATACGCTCCGGCGCCATGGGCGATTCATCGCTGAAGGCAAGAAAGCTGAAGGAAGTACGCCGCGTTATCGTCGCCTCCCCCACCTATATCGAACAATACGGCATGCCGGAAACGCCGCAGGATCTGGCGCGGCACAATTGCCTGAGCTTCAATTTCAGTCGCAGTCTCAATGAATGGCCGTTCCGCGACCCCGGTTCTGCCGATGTCTATCGCCTGCCAGTCACGGGCAATGCCTCCGTCAACAGCGGCATGGCGATGCGCAGGCTTTGCCTCGCGGGCTTGGGGATGGGGCGCATGGGTGAATTTCACGTTAAGCCCGATATCGCGGCAGGACTGCTCGTGCCAGTGCTGGAAGATTATAATGCCGAGGACATGGAGGTGATCCACGCCGTCTACGCCGGCCACGAGCATCTCGCCGCCCGGGTGCGCGCCTTCATCGACTTTGTTGCCGCAAGGGTCGGGCGGGACTGATCGTTTACATCAGCCCATGGACCAGCTTTGCCAGCCAGTCGACAAAAACGCGGACCTTGTTCGTCACATGTCGGGTCTGCGGATAGACAACATAGATCGGCATCGCCTCCCGTCGCCATTCGGAAAGCACCGGCACCAGCTCTCCGCGCGAAAGGGCGTCGCGCACCATGAAGATCGGCAGCTGCACGATGCCCATGCCGGCGAGCGCCGCATTCAAGTAGGTGCGGCTGTCATTGACGGAAACGACGTAGTTGGGCGTCAACTCGACGCTGCGTATGCCATTGTCGAAGGAGGCCGGCATGATCTGCCCGGTGGTGGCATTGAGGTAACCCACCGACAGATGATCCTTCTCCAGGTCCTCCGGTTCTCGGGGCATGCCAAAATTTTCGATATAGGACGGCGACGCAAATGTTTCGAACCGGAGTTCGCCTACTTTTCGGGCAATCAGCGACTGATCGCGCAACACACCGACACGCAGTGCACAGTCGACATTTTCCGCGATATAATCGACCAGACGGTCGCCGACACCGAGATCGAGACGGATTTGCGGATAGCGCTGGTAAAATTCGCAAAGATGTGGGATAACCACAAGGTCCGCAAAGACACCGGCCATTTCCACGCGCAACCGGCCGGATGGCTGCACCTGCGCGCTGGACATGCTGCCGTCAAGTTCTTCTATTTCCGATAAAATCTGCGATGCACGCTCATAATAGAGAGCGCCGTCCGTTGTCAGCATCACTCGCCGCGTCGTGCGGTTGAGAAGCGTGGTCTGCAAATGCGCCTCGAGCGCCTGGACCATATTGGTGACCGTGGTTTTCGGCATGTTCAGCGCTGTCGCGGCGCGGCTGAAATTGCCGGTTTCCACGACACGCGTAAAAACCCGCATGGCGGAGAGCTGATCCATGATGAGATTATCCGTCTTTTTGGAATAGTGTTTTCATTTTGGCATACTTGATCGTTTTTCTCCGAACAATAATATGAATTTCAGATTTTGCAAATGTGATGCACTGCTCAAGGTGGTGCAACGGGACCGGATCAGATGAACGCGCACTGGGAGAATATCAAAAGCTGTGGGGGCTTCGCGTCCCAGCTTTCCGTGCGCCGATATGAAGGTTCGAGCCTGTGCAGCCAACCGCCCGTCGTACTTTATCTGCGCGGCGGTTCGTTTCTGGAACCCGGCCTGGAGCCGGGCGGCAATTGCCCGGAACTTCCGGTCGCGCGCGCGCTTGCAGAAAGCGGCGCGGTGGTCGTGGAGGCCGATTACAGCAGGCCGTCCGGCAACGAGTTTCCGATGGTTATCGACTGCGCTTACGAAGCGCTCGATCGCCTGAGCCGGGATCGCAAGCATTATGGCGGCGCGAAATCGCTGCTGTTCGTGGCCGGCGAAGAGGCAGGCGGCAATGTGGCGGCGGGGCTTGCCTTGAAGGCCCGTGACCGCATGCCGGGCAAACTTGCCGGTCAGATACTTCTGTCGCCCATGATCGATCCGATGATGACGACGGAATCCTTCCGCGACGCGGACAGGATCGGCATGCGCCAGCGCTGGGCGGATGGCTGGAGCCATTACCTTGCCAAGGCGTGCGGGTTTTTTCACCCCTATGCCGCACCCTGCCAGTGCACGCGGCTGAACCGGGTGGCGCCGGCGCTGATCTTTACCGCCGAGGACGACCCTCTGCGCGACGAAACGGTCAATTACGGAGACCGCCTCATCGCCTCAGGCGTTAGCGTTAGGCAGCATGTTTTCCCCGCCGGCGTCGGCTGGACGGGGCTTTATCAAGGAGAGGGCGGCGGATGGGTCTCATCCGTCTGTTCGGAGTTCAAGACTTTCGTTGACCAGTTAAACCACTGAAATTTCGCATTTTGAGCATGTCCAGTAAAAGTGCGTAGCGGTTTTACGTCCGGATCATGCGACGAAGTAAAATAGATGAACGACCTGCTCCCGATCGGGGGCGAAGGAGATACCCATGACGCTGAACACAAAGCGCCGGGCCCTGACGGGCGCCGGTATCGGGCTTGCCATGTCCGTTGCAGCAGCAGCACTGTTTTTCGACCTCCCCACCAGTCGCGATGCAACGGCCGCTTCCACGCCTGCTGAAACACCAGCGATCCCTGTCACCGTTGCCAAGGTTGAAAGCCGCGACGTGATGCGCTGGGAGGAATTTTCCGGCCGTCTGGAAGCCGTTGACCGGGTGCAGATCCGCTCCCGCGTCGCCGGCCAGATCAAGGCTGTGCATTTTCGCGAAGGCGCGCTGGTGAAGGAAGGCGATCCCCTCTTCACCATCGATCCGGCCCCCTATCAGGCCGCCGTTGCCGGCGCTGAAGGACAGGTTGCGTCCGCCGAAGCCAAGGTCAGCCTTGCGAAAACGGAACTCGACCGTGGCCGCCGGCTTTCCGACAACCGCACCATCTCGCAGAGCGATCTCGACCAGCGCCAGAGCTCGTTTGCGGATGCCGAAGCCCAGCTTCGCGCCGCCCGCGCAGCACTCACCACGGCGCAACTCGATCTCGGTTACACCGAAATCCGCGCACCTGTTTCAGGCCGCGTCGGCCGCATCGAAATCACCGCCGGCAACCTCGTCGCCGCCGGTTCCACCTCGCCGGCACTGACGACCCTCGTGTCGGTCAACCCGATCTATGCGAGCTTCAACGCCAGCGAAGGCGTGGTGGCCAAGGCTCTTGCCGAGCTGCCGAAGACCGATGGCGCCCTGCCGGCTCTCGAACAGATCCCGGTGGAAATCGGCACGCTTTCGGATGAAGGCACGCCGATCAAGGGTACGCTGCACCTGATCGACAATCAGGTGGATTCGGCAAGCGGCACCATCGGTGTGCGCGCCGTCTTCGACAATCCCGATGGCAGGTTGATCCCCGGCCAGTTCGTGCGGGTGCGCATGGGCGAACCGAAGCCGGAAAACCGCATCGTCATCAGCGATCGCGCCATTGGCACGGATCAGGACAAGCGCTTCGTCTTCGTGGTCGATGCCGAAAACAAGGTGAGCTACCGCCAGATCAAGCCGGGCGCGCCGGCCGATGGCCAGCGCATCATCGAAAGCGGCCTTGCTGCCGGTGATACGATCGTCGTCAATGGCCTGCAGCGCATCCGTCCCGGCGCAACCATCGCACCTCAGGCGGAAGATAAGGTTGCTGCCTCGCAGTAATCCACCTCTTTGATCAGTAAGCGTCCCGCGCTTTCGCGAGACGCGCATTCAGACAGAACCGGCCTTCACCGGCGGCAGAATTGCCGCCGGAGCGGCCTTCGCATTCCAAAATATACCCGGAGAGGGACTGGATATGAATATTTCCAGATTTTTCGTCGACCGGCCGGTATTCGCCGGCGTCTTGTCGATCCTGATTGTGGTGGCAGGCCTTCTTGGCATGCGCGCCTTGCCGATTTCGGAATATCCCGAAGTCGTTCCGCCATCCGTCGTCGTGCGCGCCACCTATCCCGGTGCGAACCCGACCGTTATCGCTGAAACCGTCGCGACACCGCTCGAAGAACAGATCAACGGTGTCGAAGACATGCTGTACATGGGCAGCCAGGCGACGTCGGACGGCGTGCTGACGCTCACCGTCACCTTCAAGCTCGGCACTGATCCTGATAAGGCCCAGCAGCTTGTGCAGAACCGCGTCTCGCAGGCCGAACCGCGCCTGCCGGCGGAAGTGCGCGCGCTCGGCATCACCACGGTCAAGAGCTCGCCCGACTTCATCATGGTCGTCAACCTTGTCTCCAAGACCGACGCCTATGACATCACCTATCTGCGCAATTATGCGACGCTGAACGTCAAGGACCGTCTCGCCCGCATCGAAGGCGTGGGTCAGGTGCAGGTCTTCGGCGCGGGTGACTATTCCATGCGCGTCTGGCTCGATCCGCAGAAGGTGGCCGAGCATGATCTCGCCGCCAGCGACGTCTCCGACGCCATCCGCCAGCAGAACGTGCAGGCCGCGGCCGGCGTCATCGGCGCTTCACCAAGCCCGAACGGTGTCGACCTGCAGCTCAACGTCAATGCCCAGGGCCGTCTGACGACGCCGGAAGAATTCGGCAACATCATCGTCAAGAGCGGCGCAAACGGCGAAATCACCCGCCTGCGCGATGTCGCGCGCATCGAACTCGGAGCAGCCGATTACACGCTGCGTTCTCTGCTCGATGGTGAGCCGGCGGTGGCCGTCGCCGTCCTCCAGGCGCCCGGCTCCAACGCCATCGAAATCGCCGACAATGTCCGCGCCACCATGGATAATCTGCAATTGGCGATGCCCGATGGCGTGAAATACGAGATCGTCTACGATACGACGAAATTCGTGCGCTCCTCCATCGAGAAGGTTGTCGATACACTCCTCGAGGCCGTTGGCCTCGTGGTGCTTGTCGTCATCCTCTTCCTGCAGACGTGGCGCGCCTCGATCATTCCGCTGATCGCCGTTCCGGTCTCGATCATCGGCACCTTCGCCGTCATGTACGCCTTCGGCTTCTCCATCAACGCGTTGACGCTGTTCGGCCTTGTGCTCGCCATCGGCATCGTGGTGGATGACGCGATCGTGGTCGTCGAAAACGTCGAGCGAAATATCGAAAACGGGCTCTCACCGCGTGACGCCACCTATAAGGCGATGCGCGAAGTCTCCGGCCCGATCATCGCCATTGCGCTGGTACTGGTCGCCGTCTTCGTGCCGCTCGCCTTCATCTCCGGCCTGTCCGGCCAGTTCTACCGGCAGTTCGCGCTGACGATTGCCATCTCCACCGTCATTTCGGCCATCAACTCGCTGACGCTGTCACCCGCACTTGCAGCCCTGCTGCTGAAGGAACATGGCGCACCGAAAGACTGGCTCACCCGCTTCATGGACAAGATCCTCGGCTGGTTCTTCCGCGGCTTCAACCGTGCCTTCGGCGCGGCCTCGAACGGCTACGGCAAGACCGTGGGTGGGCTGGTGACGCGCAAGAGCCTTGTCATGATGGTCTATATGGCGCTGGTGGCCGCCACCTACGGCATGTTCACCACCGTCCCGAGCGGCTTCGTGCCGGCGCAGGACAAGCAGTACCTCATCGGTTTCGCGCAGCTTCCTGATGGCGCAACGCTCGACCGTACCGAAAGCGTTATCAAGCGGATGAGCGAGATCGCCATGGAAACGCCCGGTGTCAGCCACGCCATCGCCTTCCCCGGCCTGTCGATCAACGGCTTCACCATCGGCTCCAATTCCGGGATCGTTTTTGCGGTTCTCGACGACTTCGAAAAGCGCAAGACACCGGAACTGTCAGGTGGCGCCATCGCCATGCAGCTGAACCAGAAATATGCCGGCATTCAGGATGCCTTCATCGCCATGTTCCCGCCGCCGCCGGTCAACGGTCTCGGCCAGACAGGCGGCTTCAAGCTGCAGATCGAAGACCGCGCCGGTTACGGCTACCAGACGCTGGACGAAGCGGCGAAGGCCGTCATCGCCAAGGCATATCAGACGCCGGAGCTGGCAGGCATTTTCTCCAGCTACCAGATCAACGTGCCGCAGCTCTTCGCCGATCTCGACCGCGCCAAGGCGGAACAGCTGGGCGTCTCCGTCAGCGACGTCTTCCAGACGCTGCAGATCTATCTCGGCTCGCTCTATGTCAATGACTTCAACGCCTTCGGTCGCACATACAGCGTCCGTGTGCAGGCGGATTCACAGTTCCGCGCCCACGCCGAAGATATTGGCCGCCTGAAGGTTCGCTCGGCAACGGGTCAGATGATCCCGCTGTCGACGCTCCTGAAGGTGAATGCGACGACCGGACCGGAGCGCACCAACCGTTATAACGGCTTCCTTGCGGCCGATATCAACGGCGGACCGGCACCGGGCTTCTCCTCGGGTCAGGCACAGGCCGCGATCGAAAAGATCCTTGCCGAAACCCTGCCCGCGGGCGTCGATTACGAATGGACGGATCTGACCTATCAGCAGATTCTCGCCGGCAATTCCAGCATCGTGGTTTTCCCGCTGGCGCTGCTGCTCGTCTATCTCGTGCTCGCTGCGCAATATGAAAGCCTGACCCTGCCGATCGCGATCATCCTGATCGTCCCGCTCGGCGTGCTCGCAGCCCTCACGGGCGTCTGGCTGACGGGAGGGGATAACAACATCTTTACGCAGATCGGCCTTGTCGTCCTTGTCGGTCTCTCAGCGAAAAACGCGATCCTGATCGTGGAATTCGCCCGGGAACTGGAATTCGAGGGACGAACGCCGCTTCAGGCGGCCATCGAGGCAAGCCGGCTTCGCCTGCGCCCGATCCTGATGACCTCGCTCGCCTTCATCATGGGCGTGGTGCCGCTGGTCGTCTCGACAGGTGCCGGTGCGGAAATGCGCGCCGCCATGGGTGTCGCGGTCTTCTCCGGCATGATCGGCGTGACGTTCTTCGGCATCTTCATGACTCCGGTCTTCTATGTGCTGGTGCGCAAGCTGGCGGGCAACCGTCCGCTCATCCAGCACAAGCAGGAAGAACCGGCCAATTCGGACTACAAGTTCGAAAAGGCCGGCTGAGACCGACACCTATCCACCGCAACCTTCGACGCAAGCCCGCCGCGCATCCCGAGATGCGCGGCGTTTCATATGGAAAGATGTGTATGCGCCTCTTCTGAAATTGAATCAGTTTCAAGTGCTTAACGGTAATACAGGCCGCGTTCCGGCCGCACCACAATTGGCAAAAGTCAATATAGATGTTGGTGACTGCGCGCAGAGGAAGAAACAATGATATTTTATGCTTTGTATTTTGTGTTATTTTCCAAGAACAGGGTGATTCGGACTAAATGATTTAGTTCAGGGGCGACATGATGGAGCAGGATTACGAGAACTGGGCGACGACTGTTGCCTATTCGATAGTGATGCATGAGGGTCTTGATCTCGCGCTTTCCGCGCAAAATCTCGATAGAGGCAAGACCAGAAACAATCGTGAGCGGTTGATGGAAGCCATTCGCACATCCTTGCTGGAAGCGCGCTCACGCAGCCACGTGACAGCGGCGCAACGGGTTTAAGCCGGCCTCCTGAGATTGTTGCGGCAGCTTTCCTGGGCACGCCGCTGCAAGATCAGGCCGGAAGCAGGTCGGTCCGCACCGCGGCTTTCAGCGGCAGATGATCCGAAGCGATACGCGCCAGTGCGCTGTCATGCGCTTCGACCTGCTCGATCAGCCCTTCACGAT
Source organism: Agrobacterium sp. CMT1 (assembly GCF_037203725.1). Lineage (NCBI taxonomy): Bacteria > Pseudomonadati > Pseudomonadota > Alphaproteobacteria > Hyphomicrobiales > Rhizobiaceae > Agrobacterium > Agrobacterium sp. CMT1. The sequence goes on along the minus strand of NZ_JBBCAR010000003.1, from coordinate 68,659 downwards.
TGGCGATGATCCGGTCCAGAGCCAGCACCGGCAGGTTGGACGGAAAACTGGGTACGGCTGGCGGCAGAGCGCCGAAAGCATCGCGAAACGTATTGAGTGATGAACCATTGCCGAGGCGCCATTCATTCAGGTCTCCCATGAGAATGGTCGGGCATTCATCCCTCGCTTCAAGAAGGCCGATCAGAGCCTTCGCCTGCTGGGCGCGGGAATGCCGCAGCAGCCCGAAGTGAGCGGCAATGACCCGCAGGGTGCCGCCGCGCTTCAGATCCAGTTCAACAACGAGCGCGCCACGCGGCTCAAGCCCAGGCAGCTTCAGGGTATGAACCTCCTTGACCGCGCCCTCCTTGAACAGGACGACATTGCCATGCCACCCATGCGCCTTCACCCCGACCTGCACAGGCACGGGGACAAGGCCGCTTTCCCTTTCCAGCCGGGCGAGATCGAGCAGCCCGGTGCGTTCGCCGAAGCGGCTGTCGGCCTCTTGCAGCGCAATGATATCCGCCCCGATTTCCTGAATCACGCGACTGGTGCGATCAGGATCGAACTTGCGGTCCCGGCCCACGCATTTATGCACGTTGTAGGAGGCGATAACGGGAAAATCATGCGCCTTTTCCGCAGGCTTGGCATTCTGCCGCTGACGGTGATTGCGCAGCGAGTCCATCACAAAGGCCGGCAGGCTGGTATTCCGCGCCAGTACCGCTTTTTCGTTTTCCAGCACGCCGTCTTTTTTCACACGTCATCTCCGCTCAAAGATAGGGCGAGGCCAGCCACAGTACCCGTTCCACAAAACGAACAACGAACGGACGCGCTTTCAGTTCGCTCAGTCTCACAGGTATTGCGGCGTCGCGCGCCGTCGAGATCGTCTGCGTGATGGCCTGTCCGAACGCTTCGTCCATAACCTCCAGATCGATCTCGAAATTCAGACGCAAAGAGCGGGGATCGAGATTGGACGAACCGATGTAGCTCCACCGTCCGTCGATCACCAGCATCTTCGAATGATTGAACGCTCCCGTCGCCCTCCATATCCGGCAATAGTTGCGCAACATCTGATCGAACTGCGCCGTCATCGCCCTGTCGACAAGCACCAGATTATTGCTTTTCGGCACGACGATATCAACGACGACGCCGCGTCGCGCCGCCGTAATCAGCGCCGAAATAAGCTCCCGATCCGGGAGAAAATAGGGCGACATGATGAGAATCGACGACCTTGCGATGGAAAAAGCGCCGGTCAGCATCTTGTGATTGGTCTCGATGCTTTTGTCCGGCCCGGAGGAGCAAACGCGGGCAACGATCTGCGAGCCCGGCACGCCTTCGGGAATGGCGATATCCCAGACCGGCGTGTCCAGAAGTTCCTTTGTCGTGAAACGCCAGTCTTCCGCCGCAATGGAGAAAAAATCCGCTACCACCGGTCCGCTGATCTTGAAATGTGTGTCGTGCGATTGTCTTCCCTGGCCGAATTCCTCGGTAAAGCCCTCGCGTATGTTCATGCCGCCACTAAAGGCGACACGCCCGTCCACCACGAGAATCTTGCGGTGGGTGCGCAGATTGGCGTAGGGCAGCCGCAGCCCCATGATGACGTTGCCGTTGAAGACGTTGGCGACGATGCCCCTCTCCCGCAGCGTCGGCAGGATGCTCGGAACCGAATAACGCGCGCCCACGGCATCGATGAGCACCCTCACCTCCACGCCGCGCTGTTTTGCCCGCTGGAGGGCGGAAACGAAGCGGGCGCCGATCCGGTCATTATCGAAAATATATGTTTCGAGGATGATCGACCGTTTCGCCTGCTCGATCGCTTCCAGCATCGCCGCATAGGCGGCGTCACCCGTGGCGATGGGCTCGATGCTGTTGCCAGTCGTCAGTGCATGGCGGGTCACCCGGTCACCCAGTACCTTCATCGCCGCGAAACGGCGGCCGAACCGCTCGGCCACCAGCTCACCGCCAGCGTCGAAACGGGCCACGCGGTCCATGATCTCGTCCTGCATGAAGGACCGCTGCTGGGTAATGTTGGACCGGCGGATGCGGTTGATGCCGGCAATGGCATAGATGACCGCACCGACGATGGGCGACAGCACGATGACGCCGACCCAGCCCAGTGCCGAGCGAACTTCTTCCTTCGTCATGGTGGCGTGCACGGCCGCCACGGTTCCCATCAAAACGGAGAGAACGGCAAGAATATGCGGCCAATAGGCGATGATGAGAGCGAGCATGAATACAACTATAGGGCATCAGGCGGAAAAGTGTAACGCGGTTTTCCGAAAGCCGCCGCCTTAACGAGAAATCGGTGCAGCGATCCCGCAACGAGAGGCGTTCCCTGACGGCGGCAAAACGACCGCCATGCTTTTGCGGGACAGACCCTTGCGGGATTAACGGTGGAAACTGGTCTTGCGATATGTCATGAGAGCGCATCTTGATCTTTGGGCGGGGGCAGCATTGGTGGGCTTTCTGCCGCGTTTGAACGCAAGAAGGCCGTGATGCAGGACAATACCCAAGGCGCCGTCATCGTCATTTCCAGCCATGTCATGCGGGGCTCCGTTGGCAACCGCGCGGCAGTCTTCGCGCTGGAGACACTCGGTTTTCCGGTTTGGGCAGTGCCCACCATCGTCATGCCCTGGCATCCCGGCCACGGACCATCCACCCGCATGCGCTTTCAGGACGAAGACTTCGACAAGGCGATGACCGACCTCGAAAACGCCAATTGGATCGGCGAGGTCAAGGCGGTTCTGACCGGTTATTTCGGCAGCGCCTCGCAGGTGCGTGCCGTCGCAAGGCTGATCCGAAATCTCAAGGAAAAGAACCCGGCGCTGATTTACGCCTGCGATCCTGTCATGGGTGATCTGGGCGGGCTTTATATTCCCCTTGAGACCGCCGAAGCCATCCGCGATCACCTCATTCCGCTTGCCACGGTCGCCACGCCCAACCGATATGAACTCGCCTGGATGAGCGGCGCCGCGCTTGAGACCAACAGCGCCATCATGGATGCAGCGCTTTCCCTCGGCCCGCCAAAAATGCTTGTCACCTCGGCGGTGCCGATGATGACGGGCGGCACCGGCAACCTTTACCTCAGCGGCCGCCACGCGCTGCTCGCCGAACATCGCGCCATTGAAAATGCGCCTAACGGCCTCGGCGACCTGATGTCGGCGCTGTTTCTTGCCCGCCTGCTGGAAGGTCTGGATGACGAAAAGGCGCTGCAGCTCGCAACCGCCAGCGTGTTCGAAATTCTGGCCCGCACAAAAAAACGCGACATGAACGAACTGACGCTGGAGACGGATTCTTCAAGCCTCTCCACACCCATGGCCATGGTGCAGATGCGTCATCTCTTGCATCCTTCGCGCAGCAAGCGCAAATAGCGGCTAGAGCATTTCCGTGAAACGTGGCCCTTGGTCTTCGTCCGGAAATGCGACAAGCAAGGAGTTGGAGCGGTTTCACGGCTCGAAGAAAAGCGAAAATGCTCCAAAGGATTGGTCTTCAACGCACCGAGTTCTTCCCTTGATCTCGGTCCAACCACAACGGTACTGCGATAGATGAAAGATTTTCCGGAAAACCTTCTCAACGGCTATAAGAACTTCATGAGCGGTCGTTATGCCGACGAGCGCGAAAGATACCGCGTTCTGGCCGATACCGGACAGAAACCGCAGACCCTGTTCATTGCCTGTTGTGACTCCCGCTCCGCGCCGGAAACCATTTTCGACTGCGGCCCGGGAGAGCTTTTTGTCGTCCGCAATGTTGCCAACATGGTGCCGCCCTTCGAGCCGGACGGGCAATATCACGCCACCTCGGCGGCCATCGAATATGCGGTTCAGGTGCTGAAGGTGAAGGATATCGTCGTCATGGGCCACGGTCGCTGCGGCGGCATTCAGGCGGCGCTCGATCCCAATCTGGAGCCGCTGTCGCCCGGTGATTTCATTGGCAAATGGATGAACATGGTCAAGTCGGCCGCCTCGCAAATCCAGAGCAACGACGTCATGACCGCCTCTGAGCGGCAGACGGCGCTGGAACGCGTTTCCATCCGCAACTCCATCGCCAATCTGCGCGGCTTCCCCTTCGTCAAGGCACAGGAAACCGCCGGCAAGGTGAAGCTGCACGGCGCATGGTTCGATATTTCGACCGGCGAATTGTGGGTGATGGACGGCAAGACCGGCGACTTCCGCCGCCCGGATCTGTGATTGGCAGGTAATAGCTACCGGCCAAACTCAACGCTCGTCACCCCGGACTAGATCCGGGGTCCAGCGCGATCAAGTCCTTGATCGCCAAAGACTCTTTCACGGCGCGGACGCGCCGTGACTGGATGCCGGATCAAGTCCGGCATGACGGAAGTGGGAATTCGCGCGTGGAAAGCGGCCTTATTGGCCGTCAATCGCCTTGCCGATGAAGGCAATCGCCTGCTGGTAGACACTTGCCGCGTTCCAGCCCTGAATTGCCGCGTAATTCGCCTGCCCCTGCTGGTAGCCTGCACCGCGCTGCCAGCCATGGCCGACGAGGAAGTTCGCGGTGGACGCCAGCGCGTCGGCGCGCGAACCGACGAGATCGATCCGACCGTCGCGGTCGAAATCCACGCCGTAGCGCACGACGTTCAGCGGCAGGAACTGCGTCTGGCCGATTTCACCATGGGCGGCACCCTTGGCGTTGACATTCAGCGAGCCGCTGCCGACGAGTTTCAGAGCCGCATAAAGCTGCTCGGTGAAATAGTCCGAACGGCGGCAGTCAAAAGCAAGCGTTGAAACGGCGGAAAGCGTGTGCTGGTTGCCCATGAAACCGCCAAAGCCTGTTTCCATGCCCCAGATGGCGAGCAGCGGACCAGCCGGCACGCCATAGGCACGCTCGATGGAGGCGAACAGTGCGGCGTTGTTCTTCTTCATGGTCTTGCCGCGCGAAATGATCGTCTGACCGCCGCGCTTCTGCATGAACTGCTCGAAGGACAGCTTGAAGCTGTGCTGACCGCGATCGGCGCGGATCGTCGCCTGGTTGTAGGAGACGCCGGAGAAAGCCCGGTCGAGCACCGAGGCGCTGACGCCGCGACCCGCTGCTTCCTGCTTGAAGGCGCTGACCCAGGCATCGAAGCCCGCCGAAGTGTTGCCGCATTGCGCGGCCATAACCGGCGTCGCTGCCAGAACCGAGACCATGGCCACACCAGCCAGAATTACCTTCATTGCCCGCATCAAAATCTGCCTTCGATATCCTTTGGGGAGTTTTTCCCGAGAACCAAACCGTCAATACTGTATGATTCAGGTGCCAAAACTGTCTTTTGGCGGCCTAAATTGCCTTTCGGCAGCAAGGCCTGCAAATAAACTGGCCGTGATCTCGCCAATTATAAAACCCGCCTGCCCCACACAGAACAGACGGATTATACTTAACGAACCTTAAAAATTCGTATCTCGGATCAGGCGGCCGCCTTGCGCGGCTTGATGAAGCCACGATTGATCAGCAGTTCGGCGATCTGGACGGCGTTAAGGGCAGCACCCTTGCGCAGGTTGTCAGAAACAACCCACAGGTTGAGACCGTTTTCGACCGTCGCATCTTCGCGGATACGCGAGATGTAGGTCGCGTCTTCGCCAGCGGATTCAACCGGCGTGATGTAACCGCCGTTTTCGCGCTTGTCGATCACGAGGCAACCCGGTGCTTCGCGCAGGATGTCACGGGCCTGATCGGCGGTGATCTCGTTTTCGAACTCGATATTGACCGATTCCGAATGGCCGATGAAGACAGGGACGCGCACGGCCGTGCAGGTCACCTTGATCTTCGGATCAAGCATCTTCTTGGTTTCGGCCAGAACCTTCCATTCTTCCTTCGTGTAGCCGTCTTCCATGAAGACGTCGATGTGCGGGATAACATTGAAGGCAATGCGCTTGGTGAACTTCTTGGCTTCGACCGGGTCGGCCACGAAAACGGCGCGGGTCTGCTGGAAAAGCTCGTCCATGCCTTCCTTGCCGGCACCGGACACCGACTGATAGGTGGAGACGACGACGCGCTTGATCTTGGCGAAGTCATGCAGCGGCTTCAGCGCGACAACAAGCTGCGCCGTGGAGCAATTGGGGTTGGCGATGATGTTCTTCTTGGTGAAGCCTGCAACCGCATCGGCGTTGACTTCCGGAACGATCAGCGGAACGTCCTGATCGTAGCGCCATGCGGATGAGTTATCGATGACGACGCAGCCCTGCTGGCCGATCTTCGGCGACCACTTCTTGGAAACATCGCCGCCTGCAGACATCAGGCAGATATCCGTGTCGGAAAAATCGTAGTTCTCGAGGTTCGAGACCTTCAGCGTGCGGTCGCCATAGGAGACTTCCGTGCCCTGCGAACGGGCGGAAGCGAGCGGCACGACTTCATCGGCGGGAAAACCGCGTTCGGCCAGGATATTGAGCATTTCGCGACCGACGTTGCCGGTGGCGCCTGCAATTGCAACTTTGAAACCCATGATCAAGCTCTCTTTCTGTCTCTCCTCTTTTTGGTGAGGTGGGAACCCGCATCATCAGATCGCGGCTTCCTCGATCCCCAGCCAAACCGGGGAGAGAGCGGTGGCCAGAGACGTCAGACGGTTTTAATCGTCGTTTTGGCCGTAATTCGGATAGAATAAGAAAGGCGCGGATCATCGCCGGCGGATTGTGCCGGTCCTTCCATGACGAACATGTCTGCAACATGCATGCGCAAGGTGATGCTCCTTCTTCGCGAGAAGCTATTAGAAGGTTTCTCGGTTCTGTCAAGGAAAAAGGCGCGTCATGCAGCCGCTCGGACCAAAGCACAAATCGCCGCAGCGACATATTCGGGACGTTTAACATTAGACTAAAGTCATAATCCGAAAGCATCGCTCTTATTGGGGTTAATTTTCTGTCACTCTCATGATCCGCGCATTGCAGCCGCAAGGTGAGTCCAGAGGAGAGAGTTGGGCTCCGCAATGCGTCGATTGGGACATCTGTGGAGGACAGACAATGGCAAATGTTGCAGCCGTAAGCGGCGCCGCCCGTCCGATGACGGGTGAAGAGAAGAAGGTGATTTTCGCCTCTTCTCTCGGAACAGTCTTCGAATGGTACGATTTCTATCTCTATGGCTCGCTGGCGATTTACATCGGCGCGAACTTCTTCAGCCAGTATCCGGAAACGACGCGTAACATCTTCGCTCTGCTGGCCTTTGCCGCTGGCTTCCTCGTCCGCCCCTTCGGCGCGCTGGTCTTTGGCCGCCTCGGTGATATCGTCGGCCGCAAATATACCTTCCTCATCACCATCCTCATCATGGGTGTGTCCACCTTCCTCGTCGGCGTGCTGCCCAGCGCATCGCAGATCGGCATCGCCGCTCCGATCATCCTGATCGTCCTGCGCATGCTGCAGGGTCTGGCGCTTGGCGGTGAATATGGCGGTGCCGCAACCTATGTTGCCGAACATGCCCCCAACGGTCGCAGAGGCTATTACACCTCATGGATCCAGACGACGGCAACGCTCGGCCTGTTCCTGTCACTGGTGGTTATCCTCGGCGTGCAGTTCGCGCTCGGCAAGGAAGCTTTCGCCGCCTGGGGCTGGCGCATTCCCTTCCTCGTTTCCGTTCTGCTGCTTGGCGTATCCGTCTGGATCCGTCTGAAGATGAACGAATCCCCCGCCTTCAAGAAGATGAAGGAAGAGGGCAAGACGTCGAAGGCGCCGCTCAGCGAAGCCTTCGGCCAGTGGAAGAACGCCAAGATCGCGCTCATTGCGCTTGTCGGTGCCGTCATCGGCCAGGCCGTTGTCTGGTACACGGGCCAGTTCTACGCCCTTTTCTTCCTGCAGAGCATTCTGAAGGTCGACGGACAGTCGGCCAACATCATGGTGGCGGCAGCGCTCATTCTTGGCACCAGCTTCTTCGTTATCTTCGGCTGGCTTTCAGACAAGATCGGCCGCAAGCCGATCATCATGGCCGGCCTCATCCTTGCCATGCTGACCTACTTCCCGCTGTTCAAGGCACTGACCTGGGCAGGCAACCCGGCGCTTGCACAGGCACAGGCGAGCGTTCGCGCCACCGTGACTGCCGCACCGGGCGACTGCAAGTTCCAGTTCAACCCGACGGGCACGGCGAAGTTCACCACGTCCTGCGATATCGCCACCTCGTTCCTGACACGCAACTCGGTGCCTTATGACGTGGTTGCGGGCGCAGCCGGCCAGCCGGCCACCGTGAAGATCGGCGACGCCACCATTACCAGCTACGACGCCGTCGCCGCCGGCGCGGACGCGGCAGCCAAGGACAAGGCGTTCCAGAAGCAGGTCAACACGGCGCTCCACGATGGCGGTTACCCGCTGGTGCGTGGCGCGGCACAGGTGCCGGACGCGAAACTGGACGCCTTCATTGCCGCAAACCCGGAACTGAACCTCAATGCAGACGCCGTTCGCGCTGCCGACAAGAAGATGGTTGCGACCGACAAGCTGGTGGCTGACAAGCTGCTGACCCCGGCCGAAACCGGTGGTGCAGCCGAAATGGCCGTTTACACCGTGGCCGGCGGCGGCGCCTTCTCCATGGTGGCCGATCCGGCTGCCGTGAACTGGGTTGTCATCATCGCGGTTCTCACCGTCCTCGTGATCTACGTGACGATGGTCTATGGCCCGATCGCAGCTTTGCTGGTCGAACTGTTCCCGACCCGCATCCGCTACTCCGGCATGTCGCTGCCATACCACATCGGCAACGGCTGGTTCGGCGGCCTTCTGCCCGCCACCGCCTTCGCCATGAGCGCGGCCAAGGGGGACATCTATTATGGCCTCTGGTATCCGATCATCTTTGCAGGCATCACGCTGGTCATCGGCATGCTGTTCCTGCCGGAAACCAAGGATCGTGATATCCACGCCATGGATTGAGTGGCAGTCGATGAAACGCAGCAATCACCCGGCGCTTCGGCGCCGGGTTTTTTGTTGCCGCCGTACCGCCATCGCCGAAAATGGGCTTTTCCAGCCTGTCAATCCGCCGCAGGTAGAAAAACAGCAAGAACAAGACAAAAACACTCGAAATGGGCTATGACGGCTTATCAGGACGGGAATGGGAGAGCAGTTTTGAGAATCGGGACACCTAAAGAATTATATGAGGGCGAAGCCCGCGTTGGCATGACGCCGGATAGCGCGCAGGCTTTGCAGAAACTGGGATATGATTGCGTCATCGAAGCCGGCGCCGGCAAGGCGGCCGGTTTTTCTGACGACGCCTATCGCGCCGCAGGCGTGACCGTGGTCGACAGCGCTGAGGCGCTTTACACCGGCTCCGACATCATCGCCAAGGTTCGTCCGCCTGAAACCTCGGAGATTGATCGCCTGTCTGCGGACAAGACGCTGATCTCGTTTTTCTATCCCGCCCAGAACAAGGACCTTCTGGAGCAGGCGAAGGAAAAGGGCGCAAATGTCATCGCCATGGACATGGTGCCGCGTATCTCCCGCGCCCAGAAAATGGACGCGCTCTCCTCCATGGCCAATATCGCCGGTTATCGCGCGGTGATCGAGGCCGGCAATAATTTCGGCCGGTTCTTCACCGGGCAGGTCACCGCCGCCGGCAAGGTGCCGCCCGCCAAGGTGCTGGTCATCGGTGCCGGCGTTGCCGGTCTTGCCGCCATCGGCACGGCCACATCGCTCGGCGCGATCACCTATGCCTTCGACGTTCGCCCTGAAGTGGCCGAGCAGATCGAATCCATGGGCGCGGAATTCGTCTATCTCGATTTTGCCGACCAGCAGCAGGATGGCGCAGCGACCGGCGGTTATGCCGCCCCCTCCTCGCCGGAGTTCCGCGAGAAGCAGCTGGAGAAATTCCGTGAACTCGCACCGCAGATCGACATCGTCATCACCACGGCGCTGATACCGGGCCGCGACGCGCCGAAGCTGTGGCTTGCCGACATGGTGGCGATGATGAAGCCGGGTTCGGTCATCATCGACCTCGCCGCCGAGCGCGGCGGTAATTGCGATCTGACGGTTCCCGACCAGCGCGTCGTGTCCGACAACGGCGTCATCGTCATCGGCTACACCGATTTCCCAAGCCGCATGGCGACGCAGGCCTCGACCCTCTACGCTACCAATATCCGTCACATGATGACCGATCTGACGCCTGCCAAGGATGGCAAGGTCGTTCATAACATGGAAGATGACGTCATCCGCGGCGCGACGGTCACCTATGGGGGCGAAATCACATATCCTCCGCCGCCACCGAAAATTCAGGCCATTGCCGCGCAGAAACCGAAGGAAAAAGCAAAAGAGCTGACGCCGGAGGAGAAACACGCCAGGGAAAAGGCCGAGTTCAAGGCACAGACCAAGAACCAGGTCGGGCTTCTGGTCGCCGGCACGGCCGTATTGCTGCTCGTTGGCCTCTACGCGCCGGCAAGCTTCATGAGCCACTTCATCGTCTTCGTGCTTGCCTGCTTCGTCGGCTTCCAGGTGATCTGGAATGTCAGTCACTCGCTGCACACGCCGCTGATGGCCGTGACCAACGCGATTTCCGGCATCGTCATCATCGGCGCGCTGCTGCAGATCGGTTCCGGCAACTGGCTGGTGGTGATCCTTGCCTCGCTTTCCGTCCTGATCGCGACGATCAACATTGTCGGCGGTTTCCTCGTGACACGGCGCATGCTCGCCATGTTCCAGAAGTCCTGAGCGTGCGGGGATTTAAATAAATGACCATTGGTATTGTTTCCGCGGCCTATGTTGCCGCAGCCGTTCTTTTCATCCTCTCGCTCGGCGGTCTTTCCGGACAGGAAAGCGCCAAACGTGCCGTCTGGTACGGCATAACAGGCATGGGCCTCGCCATCATCGCCACCGTCTTCGGCCCTGAAATCAGCAAGGGCGTCGGGCAGTGGCTCGTCGTGCTCCTGATGCTGGCGGGCGGCTCCGTCCTCGGTTACTTCGTCGCAAGCCGTGTACAGATGACCGAGATGCCGCAGCTTGTGGCGGCGCTTCACTCCTTCGTTGGCCTTGCCGCTGTCTTTATCGGCTTCAACGCCCATATCGAGGAAGCGCATGTCGCCTCGCTCGATGAAAACGCGCGTTCCTTGCTGACGGGCTTTTCCGCCATCCTCGCCCACAAGACGCCGGTGGAACTGGCGATCATGAAGGTCGAGGTCTTCCTCGGCGTCTTCATCGGCGCGGTGACCTTCACCGGCTCTGTCGTTGCCTTCGGCAAGCTTGCCGGCAAGGTGGATGGCAAGGCGAAGAAGCTGCCGGGCGGGCATCTGCTGAACGCCGGTGCTGCGATCCTGTCGCTGGTGTTGCTCATCATGTATTGCAACGGCGCAGGCGCATGGACGCTCGTCCTGATGACACTTGCCGCCTTCTTCATCGGTTACCACCTGATCATGGGCATTGGCGGCGCCGACATGCCTGTCGTCGTCTCGATGTTGAACAGCTATTCCGGCTGGGCGGCAGCAGCCATCGGCTTCACGCTCGGCAACGATCTGCTGATCGTCACGGGCGCGCTGGTCGGCTCCTCGGGTGCGATTCTCTCCTACATCATGTGCAAGGCGATGAACCGCTCCTTCATCTCGGTCATCCTCGGCGGCTTCGGCGGCACGACGGGCCCGGCGATGGAAATCGAGGGCGAACAGGTCGCGATCGACGCCGAAGGCGTGGCCGCAGCGCTGAACGATGCCGACAGCGTCATCATCGTGCCCGGTTACGGCATGGCGGTGGCGCAGGCGCAATCGGCCGTATCGGAACTGACCCGCAAGCTGCGCGCCGACGGCAAGACCGTGCGCTTCGCCATCCATCCGGTGGCTGGCCGTCTTCCGGGCCACATGAACGTGCTGCTCGCCGAAGCGAAGGTGCCTTACGACATCGTGCTCGAAATGGACGAGATCAACGACGATTTCCCAAGCACCGACGTCGTCATCGTCATCGGCTCCAACGACATCGTCAACCCGGCAGCGCAGGACGACCCCAACTCGCCCATCGCGGGCATGCCGGTTCTGGAAGTGTGGAAGTCGAAACTCGTCATTGTCTCCAAGCGCGGCCAGGGCACGGGCTATTCCGGCATCGAGAATCCGCTGTTCTACAAGGACAATACGCGGATGTTCTATGGCGATGCGAAAAAGTCGATCAACGACCTTCTGCCGTTGATCAAGTAAATGAGAAGGGCGTTTCCGGGAGACCGGGAACGCCCTTCGACTTTCTGAGAAACGACGATAGGTTTCGTCCGTCATGCCGGACTTGATCCGGCATCCAGCCATGGCGCGTCTGCGCCGTGAAAAGAGTCTTACGCGATCGAGGACTTGATCGCGCTGGACCCCGGATCAAGTCCGGGGTGACGGTGTGCGGATGCTATGGCCGCGCCAAACAGAATCGTCCCGCGGGATGTTGTCGATAGACCGCCTTCAAAGCACCCGGTAACGCCGGTTGAAATACATCAGCGCCTCATCACCCGCATTGATCTTCATATCCACGACCTCGCAGATGAGAATATCGTGCGTGCCGCCGTCATGGGCCTCGCGGATACGGCAATCGAATGAGACGAGCGCATCTTCGAGAACCGGCGCACCGGTTTCGAGCACGCCCCAGTTGCCCGCAGCGAAACGTTCCTCAGCAGGCGTCTTGCCACCGAAAAGCGTGCTCAGCACCTCATGATGGGCGGCGAGCGTGTTGACGCAGACCACACCATTGGCCTTCACCACCCTGTAAGCGGAAGAATTGCGGTTGAGGCAGATGAGAAGTGTGGGCGGATTGTCGGAAACGCTGCAAACCGCCGTCGCGGCGAAGCCTGCCCGGCCTGCGGCGCCATCCGTCGTGACGATATTGACCGCCGCACCGAGCCGCGCCATGGCGTTTCTATAATCGAGGCTGCGTTGCTCTGCAGTCTTCGTCTCCATTGCCGCTTCCTTTTCAAGAGACATCATCTGCATCTAACTCATCCTTCCTTAACAGGCCCTCAAGCCAGCACACAGGCGTCGTCAAAGCCAAGGCGCGGCAGGCGGCCAAAGAGCTTTGACGGATCGCCATAACCGAGATTGATCAGGAAATTGGATTTCCACGTCGTGCCGGCAAAAAACGCCGCATCCACCTTGCCCTTGTCGAATCCAGACATGGCCCCGGTATCCAGCCCCAGCGCGCGGGCGGCAAGGATCAGATATCCGGCCTGAAGCGTGGCGTTGCGAAAGGCAGTTTCTTCGGCCACGGCAGGGCTGGAGGTAAACCACGAACGCGCATCGGCGTGCGGAAACAGTTCCGGCAGTTTCTCGTAAAATTCGCTGTCGATGGCAGCGATGACGGTGACCGGCGCGGCCATGGTCTTTTCGAGATTGCCCGAGGAGAGTGCCGGCCGAAGCTTTTCCTTGGCTTCCGGGCTGCGCACGAAGACGAAACGTGCCGGCGAGCAATTGGCCGAAGTCGGTCCCATCTTCGTCAGGTCGTAAAGCGCGTGCAGCGTCTCGTCACTGATCGGCTTGTCCGTCCAGCCATTGTGGGTGCGTGCTTCGGTGAAAAGCGTTGCGAGTGCTGCATCATCCAGTGCTTTCGTCATCGTGCTCTAAAATCCTGTCAGAATGTTTGGTCAACCGGCAGCAGAAACTGCAAAAGCCGGGCGTTGAAAATGTCGGGTTCGGTAATGTTGACCGCGTGAGCCCCGAAATCGAGAAGGCAAAGCTCGCTTTGCGGCAAACCGTCGACAAGACGCAACGAGCGGGTATAGGGCACCAGAAGATCGTCCTTCGTTGCCACCACCAGCACCGGATTGCCTATCTCGCCAAGCCGTGCGTCCACATCGAAGGCCCGCAGCGCCGCAATGCGGCGGAGCACATTGTCCTTGCCCTGAAAATGCGCCACGCCATGGGCATCGTCGCGTGCCAGCCGCTCCTGATTTTCAGACATCCACGCCGCCGGATAAAGGAACAGCGGCTGCGCTTTGACAAAAGCCTCGACGCCCGACTTTTCCAGAAGCTCGATCCGCACATCAAAGCAGCGTCCGGAATGCGGATCGGCCTTGCTCCACGCGTTGATAAGCACCAGCCGGTCGACAAGGCCGGGCCGCCGCAGCGCGATATCAAGGCCGATCAGGCCACCGAGGGCATGTCCCATGAAGTGGAATTTTTCGAGGTTCAGGGCTGAGACAATTTCCAGCACATCATCCGCCATCGCCGATATGCCGCCATCTTCCGGCACCTTGCCGCCTGTCCTGCCTGTTCCGCGATGGTCATAGGCGACGACCCGGAAATGGCCGGAAAGAGCCTCGATCTGCGGCGTCCAGTAAGCACCCGATCCGCCCAGTCCCGAGGACAATAGGATAGTGGGGGCCTCAGGCTCGGTGCGACCATGAACCTCGAAATGCATCATCTGCCTTTTCGCCCTATTTGCCGATATGGGCGACGGTGGCGATTTCCACCAGCGCATCGGGCTTGACGAGGCCGCACTGGATGCAATAACGCGCCGGCTTGTCGCCGGGGAAATATTCCGCATAGACTGTGTTGACGGCCTGATAATTCGCCCAGTCGGTGATGAAGATGTGGTTCATCGTCACGTCTTCCATCGTGCCGCCGGCGGTCTCGATGACCGACTTGATGGTTTCGAGAACATGGCGGGTCTGCGCGCTGGCATCGCCCACATGCACGACATTGTTGTCCTTGTCGAAGGGCAGCGTGCCGGACACGTAAACCACGCCATCGGCGAGGGTTCCCGGCGAAAAGGGAGCGATGGGTTTGCTGGTGCCAACGGGCACGATGATCGTTTTCGGCATTTCGTTCTCCTCTTTGTGGTTCTCAATCAATCGGTGACGGGGGCTGCCTGCGAAATCACGCCGCAGAAATCATTGACGGTGGCAACCCAGCCGAAAAACTTCTCGACATTGTAGACCGTCGCCTGCTGAATAAAGTCCGGACCGAGATGATGGGTGGCATCCTCCAGCATCACCCCGAAATATTCGAGGTGGAAGGCATCGCGCAGCGAGCTTTCCACGCAGACATTGGTGGCGATGCCGACAAAGACCAGATTGCGGATGCCGCGGGCGCGCAACACGCTGTCCATATTGGTGTTGAAGAAACCGCTGTAACGCGTTTTCGGCACCAGAATATCGCCGGGCTGCGGTTGCAGCTCATCGACAATGGCGTAGTCCCATGTGCCCTTGGCCAGCAGCTGGCCCTGCAGTTCCGGCCTTTTGCGCATGGTCTTCAGCGCATTGGACTTGTGCCAGTTGGGCGAACCCGGCCCGCCCGCCTCGACATAGTCCTTGTCCCAGCCATTCTGGAAATAGATGACCTGGACACCGGCGGCCCGCGCCGCATCCAGCGTCTTCTTGATGTTGGCGATGGTGCCCT
This sequence comes from Agrobacterium sp. CMT1, assembly GCF_037203725.1. Classification (NCBI taxonomy): domain Bacteria; kingdom Pseudomonadati; phylum Pseudomonadota; class Alphaproteobacteria; order Hyphomicrobiales; family Rhizobiaceae; genus Agrobacterium; species Agrobacterium sp. CMT1. Next base: position 53,445 of record NZ_JBBCAR010000003.1, on the reverse strand, counting down.
TTGCGCCTGAGATGTCGAAACCGGCCAGATCGACATAACCGCCCTCGGTCGAATAGGCGTTCTGCATGTCGACCACGACAACGGCGGTCTCGCTGGGTTTCAGGGTAATCGGCTCCGGCCTTGCGGGAAGCGTGACACTTTCCGAACGGCTCTTCGGGCCCTTGTAACCTGCCATGACGGCTTCGCTCATTCCGCTGCCTCCAGTGCCGCTTGAACATGCGCGCGGCTCTTCATCAGCGGCTGCACGTATTTGCCGAATTTTTCGACCCCTTCGAGGAAATCATCGAAGGTCAGCATCACGCCCCCCGTTCCCGGCACCTCGCTCATTTCATCCAGCATGGCCGCCACTTCCTCATAGGAGCCGATCAACGTTCCCATGTTGATATTGACCGCAGAGACGGGGTTGGACATATGCCGGACATTGGTGTCGGAGCCGGATTTGGTATCGACGGCGCTCTGAAGGCCAAGCCATTTGATCGCGTCCTCGTCGGCACCAGCCTTGTAATGCTCCCACTTCGCCCAGGCATCCTCGGATTTTTCCTCGGCTAGCACCATGGTCAGCACCACGGACTTAACCTCGCGGCCGCTCTTTTCCGTTGCCGCCAGAAGCCGCTCATTGGTGGGCGCAAAGGCCTTGGGTGTGTTGACACCAACGCCAAAGCAGAAGCTGTAATCGGCGAACTTGGCCGAAAATGCCATGCCGGAATTGGACGAACCGGCGCAGATGAGCTTCACATCACCCTGCGGCACCGGCTTCATGCGGCAATCATCCATCTGGAAGAACTTGCCCTTGTAGTCCGACTGACCTTCCGTCAGCAGCTCTTTCAGCACAGTCGTATATTCACCGAGATATTCGTAACGATCACCGAAATAATCATCGCCCGGCCAAAGACCCATCTGGCTATATTCCGGCCGCTGCCAGCCGGTAATGAGGTTGATGCCGAAACGGCCACCGGAAATGGAATCGATCGTCGTCGCCATTCGCGCAACGATCGCCGGCGGCATGACCAGCGTGGCGGCGGTGCCGAACAGCTTGATCTTTGACGTGACGGCGGCCAGCCCCGCCATCAGCGTGAAGGATTCCAGATTGTAATCCCAGAATTCGGTCTTTCCGCCAAAGCCGCGCAGCTTGATCATCGACAGCGCAAAGTCGAAACCATATTGCTCCGCCTTGAGCGTGATCGCCTTGTTCAGGTCGAAGCTCGGCTTGTATTGCGGCGCGTTTTCGGAAAGAAGCCACCCATTGTTCCCGATCGGGATAAAAACACCAACTTCCATTTTGCTGTTCCCTTTTTTGCGTCAGGTGTCTCCTGACTTGCCAAAAGAGTAGCAGGTTCTGTGCCAGACCAAATAAAATAATTTTATCAAATGGATAAAATTTCGGGACAGATCGAGCTTTGACCGAAAGGCAAATTTTTTATCATTTGGTAAAAATATTTGCCTGTTTATTCAGCAAATATTGAGAGCGGCACATCAAAGGCGAGTGGCCCTTACCACAGTCGCAGACCGATTTAAGAAATCCGAAGGCTCTCCTCCGTCGTGCCGGACCCGATCCGGCACCCAGACACGGCGCGTCTGCGCCGTGAATGGAATCTTTCGCGATCAAGGACTTGATCGCTCCTGACCCCGGATCAAGTCCGGGGTGACGGCGGTAGGGAGTTAAGACTGAATCAAATGCGCACGCGCGAGGGGGCATTTCTGCGCGATGAGGACAACAACCGCGCAGTTATGCGAAACCCTCAGCCCATCCGCTGCTGCGCATAAGCATGGACCGCCCGAAACGCCTCTTCCGCGCCGGCAACAACACGCTCCTCTTCTTCCACCGTCAGCGAAATTTCATCGAGGGCCGCAGTAAAGGTGCGCCAGTGCAGGCCGCGTCCTTCCGGTGCGCCGGCCAGATGGCGCGCGCCGAATTCTTCATTCAGACCGAGCTTGGCTGCATCCTTCAGCAGGAAGGCAGCGCCAAGATTGGAGCCCTCAACCACGTAAAGCCAGCCCATGGCCTCCGGCAGATCGAAGGGCGTTTCGGCGGTAAAGCGTGGTTCGGACGTTTCCGGAATGGCAAGACCGAGATCGGCAAGGTCCTGCTCGATCATGGGAAGACGACGACGGCCCTTGAGGTCGGGGAGCAGACCATCAAGCGTGTGGTTGGAGAAAAAGGCATCGAGATCGCGATGGAAGAGATATTGCGTTTCCACGAATTTGCCGAAGTTCTCCCGGCTCTCGAACGGCTTCGCCGCCATGATGAAGGCATCCAGATCGCCATGCGCACCGCGCGTTGCAGCTTTCAGGCGCTTGACGCGGCTCTGCTCGATCTCTGCTACAGGCGCTGCCGGCTCGGCGATGGTCATGATGATGGTCCCTTTATCCCTATATTCAGACTGCCTGATAAAAATCTTTACTCCAACAGTCAAATTTATTTTCGCACTATCGACACGCCTTGAAAAGAGCATGGGGCCGCCATCTCCCTGGCAGGGCAGCCTACTCTAAACTTGCTTGACCTTTCGTCTCAACACCTGACGGCGCGGCCTGAAACGAAGAGAAACCTCAAATCGCACTTCCGGACAATCATATTGCAATTAGCTCTTTACAACTAACATGTCAGCATGCCATCAATTCGTAGTCACCTTGGAGGAGCATCTTAATTGACCCAGAAATTCGGCCTTTCGGCAGCCCTGACAACCCCTTTCAAAACGGACGGAACGGTCGATATCGATGCCATGATCGCCCATGCCCGCCGTTGCCTGTCCAATGGCTGCGACAGCGTGACACTCTTCGGCACGACAGGCGAAGGATGCTCGGTCGGCAGCCGCGAGCGGCAGGTCATTCTCTCACGCTTCATCGAGGCGGGTGTTGCGCCTGCCCGTCTGGTCACTGGCGTTCTGGTGGATTCCATCGAGGACGCGGCCGACCAGTCGGCTGAAGCGCTGAAAGCCGGCGCCCGCAATATTCTGCTCGCGCCCCCCTCCTATTTCAAAAATGTCAGCGATGACGGCCTGTTTGCCTGGTTCTCGGCGGTGTTCGAAAAAATCGGCAAGGATGCGCGCGACATTCTCGTCTACAATATTCCTTCCGTAACCATGGTCACCTTGTCCGTGGAACTGGTCGGAAGGTTGAAAAAGGCATTTCCCGGCGTCGTCACGGGCGTGAAGGATTCCTCCGGCAACTGGAGCCACACCGAGCGCCTGCTGAAAGAGCACGGCGATCTCGCCATCCTGATCGGCGACGAGCGCGACTTGGCCAAGGGTGTTCGCCTCGGCGGTCAGGGTGCGATATCGGGCGTAGCCAATTTCCTCACACAGGAAGTGCGCGCCATGGCCGTCGACGGCAAGGATGACAAGCGCGTCGAGGATCTTGTTGTGGAACTTCTGAAATTCCCGGTTACACCAGCCGTCAAGGTGCTGGTATCACACACGACAGGGGAAAATATCTGGTCGGATGTGCGTGCACCGCTGGTGGCGATTTCACCTGAGGATCGGCGGCAGATCGAAGGCGCTTTCGACGCGCTGTTTCGCAGGCAGGCCGCCTGAACGGAGCTGAAAGGTTGAGCATGGACGATACCGGCGAACAGACATTGCGGGAACGGGCGTATGAAAGCTTTACGCATCACCTTCTCTCGCGTGATGTTCGCCCGGGGCAATTCATCTCGCAGCGCCGCCTTGTGGAACTGACAGGTCTACCCCTCGGCGCGATCCGGGAGGCAATTCCGCGGCTGGAGGCGGAAGGGCTGATCAAGACCGTGCCGCAGCGGGGATTACAGGTTGCCCATATCGACATCAATCTCATCCGCGAAGCATTCCAGTTCCGTATCTTCCTCGAAAAGGAGGCCGTGGCGCTGTTTACCCGTTCTGCCTCAGACGCAGCTATTGCGAAACTGTTGAAACAGCATCGCGATATCGCCGAAGCGGCCGAAAATGGCGGGGAATCGCCGGAACTTGAGCAGCACGCGCAGCAGGTGGACTGGGGCATGCACGATGCCTTCATCGATGCGCTCGGCAATTCGATCATCTCGAATGCCTACCGGGTCAATTCCATCAAGATGCGCCTCATCAATCAGGAGCGCTTTCGCATCGCCGGCCATGTGAAGTCGGTCATGAAGGAACATCTCGCCATTCTCGAAGCCATCGAGAGACGATCCGTGGAAGACGCCGTGGAACGGCTGACCGCCCATATCCGCAACGCAAGGGACAGGGCGCTGGCGGTTTAGGGCAAATCCGGCGGGACAAAGAGGGTCTGCGCCGGCCTTACAGGGAATAAGCAACAAGCCGGGGTGAGGAGAATTTCCGGCTAACTGGAGGAGAACAGACATGACGCATTCATTGCTCAACCCCACGCGCCGCGCCTTTCTGGCAGGCACGGCGGCGCTTGGCGGCAGCGCGGTGCTCGGCATTCGCCCGGCATCGGCGGCGGTGAACTGGAAGAAACACGCGGGCACTACCCTTGAAGTCAATCTCGTCAAAAGCCCGCGCAGCGAAACGCTGATCAAATATCTCGGCGAGTTCGAAGAGCTGACCGGCATCAAGGTCAATGCCGAAGCGACACCGGAACAGCAGCAGCGCCAGAAGGTGGTTATCGAACTTTCCTCCGGCAAGCCGAGCTTCGACGTTGTGCATCTGAGCTATCACGTCCAGAAGCGCCAGTTCGAAAAGGGCAAGTGGCTGGCTGATATCAGCGGCTTCCTGAAAGACCCGTCACTCACCGATCCGTCGTTGGTCGAAAAGGACTTTGCCGAGGCCGGCATGCTGTTTGCCAAGGATAGCGACGGCGTGCTGCGCTCGCTGCCCTTCTCGGTGGATTACTGGATCGTCTACTGGAACAAGGAGCTCTTCGAAGCCAAGGGCCTGAAATACCCCGAAACTTTCGAGGAGCTGGTAACGGCCGCGGAAAAAATCACCGATCCCTCCACCAACACCTATGGTTTCGTGGCGCGTGGCCTCAAGAACGCCAATACACCGGTCTGGACCTCGCTGATGCTCGGCTACGGCGCACAGCCGATCGTGGATGGCAAGGTCAACACCGAATCCAAGGAGGCGGTTGAAGCGGCAAAGCTTTATCAGCGCCTGATGACCAAAGCCGCTCCTCCCGGCGTCTCCGGCTTCAACTGGGCGGAAGCGCAATCGGCCTTCCTGCAGGGCAAGATCGGCATGTGGTTCGATGGCGTCGGTTTTGCGCCGCCGATCGAGAACCCGGAAAAATCCCGTGTCGTCGGCAAGGTTGGTTATGGCGTCATGCCGAAGGGCCCGGCAGCGCAGGCCGCTGGCACATTCGGTGATGGCCTCGGTGTCGTCGAAGCCAGCAGCAAGAAGGAAGCCGCTTACCTCTTCTGCCAGTGGGCGATTTCGCATGAAATGGGCGCTCGCCTTTTGCAGGCAGGTGCAGGTGTCCCGTTCCGCCAGTCCATCCTCGAAGACCAGAAGGTCCGCGAGGGCGTCAAGATGCCGGCCGCCTGGCTGGATGCCGTTGTCGGTTCCGGCAAGGTCTCGCAGCTTGCCCTTCCCGTTATCATTCCGGTGACGGAGTTCCGCGACATCTACGGCGTCGGCCTCACCAACATGATCGGCGGTGCCGACCCGGCGGCGGAACTCAAGAAGGCAACGGAACAGTTCACACCCGTTCTGGCGCGTAGCGAGGGATAATGGCCTCCGTGAGCATCGAAAACACCAAGACAGGCGCCAGTCGCAAAGAAGGGAGCGGGCCGGCAAGGCTTGCTCCCAACTACTGGCCTTTCGTCATACCGGCACTGGTCGTCATTTCGGCTGTCATCGTTTTTCCATGGGTCTTCACGCTCTGGATGAGCGCGCATCGCTGGACGCTCGGGCAGGAGCAGAGCTTCATCGGGTTCGAGAACTACGTAAGGCTCGCAAGCGACGCCAGGTTCTGGGAATCGCTCTGGCATACGCTCGTTTATACCGTGCTGTCGGTTGTCGCTCCGCTCTTCCTCGGAACATTGGCGGCGCTGGTTTTCGATGCGCAGTTTCCGTTGCGCGGTTTTCTGCGCGGCGTTTTCGTGATGCCGATGATGGCGACCCCGGTCGCCATCGCGCTGGTCTGGACGATGATGTTTCATCCGCAGCTCGGCGTCCTGAACTATCTCCTGTCCTTCATCCACATCGGCCCGCTGGAATGGATCTACAATCAGTCAACGGTCATTCCGTCGCTGGTCCTTGTGGAAACCTGGCAATGGACGCCGCTCGTCATGCTGATCGTGCTCGGTGGGTTGGCGGCTGTTCCGCGCGAACCCTATGAAAGTGCGGAAATCGACGGCGCCAATGCCTGGCAGAAGTTCCGTTATCTCACCATGCCGATGATCGCGCCGTTCCTGATGATCGCCGTCATCATCCGCTCCATCGATGCCGTCAAGAGCTTCGACATCATCTATGCGATGACCCAGGGCGGACCCGGCACGGCCTCCGAAACCATCAACATCTACCTCTACAATACGGCGTTTGCTTATTACGACATCGGTTACGGCTCGGCCATGGCCGTCGTCTTCTTCATCATCATCGTGGCGCTTTCCTTCGTGCTTCTGATGGTGCGCCAGCGCTCGCAATGGAACGAGATGGAGGATCGCTGATGTCCGCAAAAATCCTGAAACGCAGAAATCTCGACCGGCTCGGCCTGTTCTTCGTGGCGCTGGTGATGATTTCGCCTGTTATCCTGTTCTTCATCTGGATGATCTCGCTGTCGCTGAAATATGAAATCGACAACGGCGCCTATCCGCCGATCCTCATTCCCGAACGCTTCGCCTGGTCGAACTATGTGAAGGTGTTCGAAGAGAACAATTTCTTCCTCTATTTCTGGAACTCGGTTCTCGTGACAGGGGCGGCCACCATTCTGGCGCTCGTCATCGGCGTTCCCGCCGGTTACGGCATCGCGCGGCTGAAGGCGGAAAAATCCGCCGTCGTTATCATGATCGCCCGCATGACGCCCGGCCTTTCTTTCCTCATTCCGCTGTTCCTGCTGTTCCAATGGCTGAACCTCTTGGGCACGCTCTGGCCGCAGATCATCATCCATCTTGTCGTGACGGTGCCGATCGTCGTCTGGATCATGATCGGTTATTTCGAGACGACGCCGAAAGAGCTGGAAGAGGCCGCAAGCATTGATGGCGCATCCTCCTGGCAGGTGTTTCGCCTCGTGGCGCTACCGATCGCCAAGCCCGGAATCGTCGTCTCCTTCATCCTCGCGGTCATCTTCTCGTGGAACAACTTCGTCTTCGGCATCGTGCTGGCCAGCCGTGAAACCCGCACCCTGCCGGTCGCGGTCTACAACATGCTGTCCTTCGAACAGGTGAGCTGGGGTCCGCTGGCTGCAGCCGCGTTGATTGTGACGCTGCCAGTGCTGCTGCTCACCATGTTCGCACAGAAACAGATCGTGGCGGGCCTGACCGCCGGCGCCGTCAAGGGCGGCTGAACCATCAAACAAATAAATACGGGAACCCGCACATGGCACCGGTCAATATCCAAAACGTCCAGAAGCGCTTCGGCTCCGTCAACGTCATCCACGGCATCGATATCGACATCAAGGATGGCGAATTCGTCGTGCTCGTCGGCCCTTCCGGCTGCGGCAAATCCACACTGCTGCGTATGATCGCCGGGCTCGAAGAGCTGAGCGATGGCGAAATCCATATCGGCCCGCGCGAGGTCAGCCACCTGCCCGCCCGCGACCGCGATATCGCCATGGTCTTCCAGAACTACGCGCTTTATCCACACATGACGGTCAAGGACAATATGGGCTTTGCGCTGAAACTGAAGAAGGTGAGTGCCGAGGAAACCAAGGCCAAGGTGGACCGGGCGGCCGCCATTCTGGGCCTGGAAAAACTGCTCGACCGTTATCCGCGCCAGCTCTCCGGCGGCCAGCGCCAGCGTGTCGCCATGGGCCGCGCGCTGGTGCGAGACCCGCAGGTCTTCCTGTTCGATGAACCGCTTTCCAATCTCGATGCCAAGCTGCGCGTGCAGATGCGCGGCGAGATCAAGGCCATGCATCAGCGCATCGGCACTACTACCATATACGTCACCCATGACCAGGTAGAGGCCATGACGATGGCCGACAAGATCGTGGTGCTGCATGATGGCGTCATCGAGCAGATCGGCGCGCCGCTCGAACTTTACGACAATCCCGCCAATCTCTTCGTTGCCGGCTTCATCGGCTCGCCCGCCATGAACTTCATTCGCGGCCGCGTTGAGGAAGGCGTCTTCCGCACTGCCAAGGGTCTCAGCCTGCCGCTGCCCTCCCATGCCGATATCGGCAAGCTCGGCGGCCGCGACCTCGTCTACGGCGTGCGGCCCGAACATATCCGCGCGGCCGAGACCGGCATCGAAGGCCGCGTCGAACTGGTTGAAGGCACCGGCTCGGAAATCTATGCCAAACTCGATTGCAAGGGCGACGACATCGCCTGCCTGTTCCGCGAACGCCTCAATGTCCGCTTCGGCGATATGATCCACATTGCCATCGATCCGGCAACGGTGCATCTGTTCGACAGGGACACCGGTAAGCGTCTTTGAACACGGCAGGAGTGAGCAGCATGGCAGACAATCAGGGTGGCAAGCATGTCCTCTGCGTGGGGGCAGCCGTGCTCGACACCCTGTTTCGCGTTCACGACATGCCAAAGGGTGAAGGCAAGGTCCTGCCCTATGAAATGCTGCAGATCGCCGAAGGCATGGCTTCCAGCGCTGCCTATGCCGTGCATCGCATGGGCGGCCGCGCCAGCCTGTGGGGAGCGGTGGGCGACGATGAGACCGGAAGCCGTATCCTGCGCGATCTTAGCGAAAGCGGCATCAACACGAGCGGTATGACGGTCGCGACCGGCGCACGCTCGGCCCTGTCAACGATCATCATCGATAACAGGGGAGAGCGGCTGATCGTGCCGTTCTACGATCACCGGCTGCACGAGAAGAAGCGGTCGTGCACGCCGCAAGACATCGCGCCTTTCGACGCCGTTCTGGTGGATGTGCGCTGGCCGGAACTGGCGCTTGATGTGCTCACGGTGGCGCGCACGCTTGGCAAACCCGCGATTCTCGATGGAGACGTTGCACCCGTCGAAATCCTTGAGAAGCTTGCGCCAGCCGCGAGCCATATCGTCTTTTCCGAACCCGCAGCTGCCCGGCTGACGGGGCTTGAAACGGTGAAAGACATGCTGCCGGTGCTGCATGCTCGCTACCCTGAGACCTTCATCGCCGTTACCGCCGGACCAGCCGGTTGCTGGTGGACCGAGCCCGATGATCCCACGGTGCATTTTCAGGAGACGATGTCCATCGAAGCAGTCGACACACTGGCGGCGGGCGATGTTTTCCACGGCACGTTTGCGCTCGCAATGGCTGAGCGCATGGAAAGCCGCGCCGCCATCCGGCTCTCCTCCGTTGCTGCCGCGCTCAAATGCACAGTCTTCGGCGGCCGTGCCGGCGCACCGACGCGCGAAGAGACGGAAGACGCAATGCGGCACTGGCTGGAGCGTGATGGCGAACCCGCGTTGCGCGCCTCCTGAGGGCATCCATTGCCCGCATAAAACTATTCCATTTTTGCGATGCCGTTTCCCGGCGAACTAGGCTAACGTCAAGTCAGAGCAAAGCTTTTCGCAAGATGCGCTCGCCTCGACCTCAGCCCGAATTCCGCAAAAGTGATCGCCCGATGCATCAGACGACCCGCCCGAGACTGCGCGATATCGGTTTCCGGCCCGGCCATTTCGAAACCGGCCGGCTCAACGCCATCACCGATGTCGAAGGGGTGGCCGTTGGCCATTCGACCGTCATCGAAGGAGACAGAATACGCACCGGCGCAACCGCGATCCTGCCGCATGACGGCAACCTGTTTCAGGACAAGGTGCCCGCCGCCTTCGCCGTTTATAACGGCTTCGGCAAATTTGCAGGCTCAACCCAGATTGAGGAATTGGGCGAACTCGAAACGCCAGTTATCCTCACCAATACGCTGGCAACCGGTCGTGCCATCGAGGCGATCAACCGCCATACGCTGGCGCAGCCGGGGAATGAAAAAGTCGTCTCGATCAATGCCGTCGTCGGCGAGACCAACGATTCCCGCCTGAACGACATCCGCGCCGGCCGGCCGACCGTCGAGGAAATCTCGTCCGCGTTGAAAAATGCGACCATCGGCCCCATCGCAGAGGGCGGGGTGGGCGCAGGAACCGGCACGGTCGCCTTCGGCATGAAGGGCGGCATCGGCACCGCCTCCCGCATCGTCACCATTGCCGGTGATGCTTACACCATCGGCGTTCTCGTACAATCCAACTATGGCGGCCATCTGCTGGTCTGCGGCAAACCCTATGTCAGCCCTGATCACCAGGACAAGGATGGCTCCATCGTCATCATTGTTGCCACCGACGCGCCGCTCTCTTCCCGCAATCTGAAGCGCTTGGCGGCCAGAAGCTTCGGCGGACTTGCCCGCACGGGTGCGGCACTCAGCAATGGCTCCGGTGATTATGCGCTGGCATTTTCCACCGATCAGCGCCTGCGCCGCACGCCTGCGCGCCGCAAGGCCGTTACGGACTACCCCGAGCTTTCCAACGACGCGATCTCGCCGCTCTTCGAAGCCACGATAGAGGCGACGGAGGAAGCGATCCTCAATTCGCTCTGCGCAGCAGAAACGACAACCGGCTTCAATGCCGGCACCGGCAAAGCCTCCACGGTCGAAGCCATTTCCATCGACACCCTCAAAACCCTTCTTTCAGCCTGACTTTTCCAGACGGAGTTTTCATGACTAGCCCATCCGGTCGCATCGTTTACGTCAACGGCGAGTTCCTGCCCGAAGCGGACGCCCGCCTTTCCATCTTCGACCGAGGATTCCTGTTTGGCGACGGCATCTACGAGGTCACCTCCGTTCTGGAAGGCAAACTGATCGACAGCGACCTGCATATGGCCCGGCTGGAGCGCAGCGCCCGCGAAATCGACGTGGCCCTGCCGGTCACGACCGCGGAGATCGTCGAGGCCGAACGCCGCCTGATCGCCGACAACAATCTCGTCGAAGGCATGATCTATCTGCAGCTGACGCGTGGTGCGGAAGATCGCAACTTCCTGTTCTCTGCCGATCTGAAGCCGACGCTGGTCATGTTCACCCAGGCGAAGAAGCTGATCGGCACTCCGGTCGAAGAGGTCGGGATCGCCGTCAAGTCGGTTCCCGACCAGCGCTGGGAACGTCGCGACATCAAGACCGTCTGCCTGCTTCCGCAGGTCATGGCAAAGCGCATCGCGAAGGCCGAAGGCTGTGACGAGGCGTGGATGATCGAGAACGGTTTCGTCACTGAAGGCGCGTCCTCCACCGCCTATATCGTCACCGCCGATAAGAAGATCATCACCCGCGGCAACAGCAACAAGACCCTGCCCGGCTGCACCCGCCTCGCCGCCCTGCAACTGGCAAAGGAAGCAGGCTTCACGCTGGAGGAACGCCCCTTCACGCTGGAAGAGGCGCTGAATGCCGATGAAGCCTGCCTGACCAGCGCCTCCAACTTCGTGGTTTCGGTCACGAAGATCGACGGCAAGCCGGTAGGCAACGGAAAGCCCGGACCGATGGTAAGCCGCCTGCGCGCGCTCTACCTCGAAAACGCACGCCGCACGGCGATCTGATCGAACGCGTTTTGTTTATCGCATTTCCGGTCGGAGAACCGCGGCCGGAAATGCTCTAGTCTTCGAGAACCGCCCAGATGCGCTCGACAACGGGCCGGCGGTTCTCCTTGGAGCGATAGAGCCTGATATCGACCGCGATATCGTAGGTCGGGTCTGCAGCCCGCACCAGAGCACCGCTATCAAGCTCGTGCCGCATCAGGCTTTCCGGTACCCAGGCCACACCCCAGCCGGCCATCGCCATGGCCTTCAGCCCCACCGACATGCTGCCCTCATGCACCCGCTCGAATTGCGGCAGCCGCGCGCTCAGAAGATCGCGAAGCAAAGGCCCGAAGAACGACGCTTTTTCATAATCCAGATAGGCAAAGGGTTTTTTCGCACCTTGCTGAAGCGCGTGCAGCGGTGAACCGTCTTTTGCGGGCGCTGAAACGGGAATGATCTTTTCCGCGCCCAGCACGCGGAATTCGAAAAGCTGCGCATCGAGCAACATCGGCACTTCGGGATGGGCATAGGTCAGAAGGAAATCGCTTTGCCCGTCCACCAGTGAATTGAGGTTTTCCTCCATGCTGCCGGAATCGGGCCGCAGAACCGAAAACAGCGGCCCGGCCTTCTCGTTCACACGTTTCAGCCAATCCGGAAAGAAGGTGAAGGATAAAGTATGCAGCGCCGTCAGACGAACAGTTCTGGCATCGGCCCCTTCTTCCTGCAACAGGGTGCGCCGCGCATGGTAAAGCTGCTTCAGCGTCTCCTGCGCCACCGGAACGAACTTGACCCCGGCCTCGGTCAGCCGCGACGGATAGGATGCGCGGTCGACAAGCGTCGCGCCCACCCAGGCCTCCAGCTGCTTGATGCGCCGGCTGAAGGCGGACTGCGTCACATGCCGTTCATCGGCGGCCTTCGAAAAATTGAGCGTTCCGGCCAGCGCCAGGAAATCCTCGAGCCATTTGACTTCCACGGCTCACACTCCCAACAAAAAATCTTTCCGGTTATTCAGAAGCGTCTTTATTAGGTGCAATGAGGCGTGAATGAAACCCTCTTGTAAGCTGCAAGGCTGCGGCCAAATCGCCGGTCGGCCGGACGGCCTAACGGCTGCGATGATATTCGATCATCCGCGCTCGGCTGGACACGAGTTCGATCCGGTCGTTGCTGAGCCGGTTGAGGCAGACACGCTTCGTCCAGGGCCCATCGGTGAGCGTAAAGAGAAAACGGCCATTGCCAAGCGCCTTAAGCGGCATGCTGCGGCGGGTCGGGCCGATGCCCATTGTCAGCGATGAACCGCCGATCGAAAATTCCGCCCCCTCATCCGAACGCCACGTTCCCGAGAGATCATCCGGCACCGTATGCTCTTCGACAGGCAGGAAACGGCGGGTGGCATGACCGGCCTCGCCGGCAATGGCATCGCCATTTAACCTGAGACGCATCGGAGAAGATGCGGAGCGGGAAGAAACCCAGCCATCGACATCTTCATAGAGCGTGTCGTCGCCATCGATGAAGGTGGATATGCTGCCTTTGATTTCCAGCCACCACGGACCGCTTTCGGTGACATAGAGGCCTTCCGGCAGGCTGGCGGCCGGCTTGGGCAAAGGCAGGCCGGTCAAAGCCGCCATGCTTTCAAGCGCGATCTTGAAACCGTTGGTATCCTCGCGATTGGACACCACGACGAATCCCGTGCCGTTTTCGGGATCGAGCAGGAAGTAAGTTTTGTAGCCGGGATGAGAACCGCCGTGGCCGACAAACCGGCGGCCGCCCAAATGCGACCAGCGCAGACCGAGGCCATATTCGCTCATCCTCCCGTCAGCGAGCGGCCGCTCAGCCGAAAGCCCGTCGAGAACACCCGCAAAGCTGCCCTCGCCCCGCATCAGCCCCTGAAGCCAGCGGGTGAGTGCTTCCGCACTGCCTGCAAGGCTGCCGGATGCGGAGATATGCAAGCCAGCGGCGGAAAGCTGCCAGTTCTCTTCGGACTTCCAGTAACCCGGCACCAGGCCGTTGACCGGATCGTTCCAGACGTCAGGCGCTTTCAGAAACACGTCGAACGGCGCGGCAATATGCTGCTGCACGAAATCGTCAAAACGGAAACCATGGCGCTCCAGCGCCGCTTCCACCAGACGGTAACCGGTATTGGAATAGGAAACTTCGCTGCCGGCATCGAAATTCAGCCGGGTCAGCCGGGACAGGTATTCGAGAAGCGGGCCAGCCTTTGTTTCGGTATAGACGGAAAGGCCAAGCAACGAGAGACACTCGCGCGTATCCGGCAGACCGCCGCTCATATCGAGCGCCTGCCCGACCGTGACGTCGCGCAGCGGCGATTGCAGCTCCGGCAGATGTTTGCCGAGCGGATCGTCGAGCCCGATCAGATCCGCATGGGCCAGCACCATGGCGCAAAAGACATGCTTGGTGACTGAGGCATACCGCACCACGCTCTGCGGCGTGAAGGGCGCAAAGGTCGAAAGGCTCTCGACGCCGCCGGCATGGGCAAAACGAATACCGTCGAGATCGAAGCCGATCACTGCTCCGCCCGGCTCGGAGCCTGTCCATTGCGAGACGAAGGTCTCTGAATGGGCTGACGCGGCGTTCCAGTCGAGTTGCTGTGGCATGGTTTGGTCTCTTATCTCGTCGTCTTTACAGAAAAGCCTCGGCACCGCCGCTTGTTTCTTCTCCCCGCCGGGGAGAAGGTGGCCCGAAGGGATGGATGAGGGGGCGACGCCAGCGATATGCGGAGAGCTGGCCCCCTCATCCCGCTGCCGCGGACTTCTCCCCGGCGGGGAGAAGAAGCGAGCGGCACCCGCTCGATCCATGGTCGCGTGGACTCAGGCCGGCTCTTCCAGCCGGATGCTCAGGCTACGCAGCTCTTCCGTATGCGGATGTTTCGTCCGTCCCTCGCGTAGATCACCCGCGCTCAGCTGCTCCACCATCTCCCCATTCAACATCACGCCCACCTGCGGGCAAAGATGCGCAATGACAGCCAGATTGTGGCTGACGAGAATATAGGTGAGGTTGCGCGCCGCGCGCAGGTCCTGCAACAGGTTCAGGATTTCCGCCTGCACCGACACATCGAGCGCTGAAGTCGGCTCATCAAGCAGCAGCACCTGCGGATCGGCGATCAAGGCGCGGGCAATCGCCACGCGCTGACGCTGGCCGCCGGAAAGCTGATGCGGAAAACGGAACCGCACCGCCTGCGGCAGCGCCACATCCGAGAGCGCCTGCTGGATGCGCTTTTCGATATTGTCCATGCCGTGCACCAGCGGCAGTTCGCTGAGGATACGGTCGATGGTCTGGCGCGGATGCAGCGACCCGTAGGGGTCCTGAAACACCATCTGCACCTGCCGGAAGAATTCCGGCGTACGACGCAGAGGGGCATCCTTGCCGGCAAAGGCGATACGCCCTTCCCAGCTTTCATTGAGGCCGGCCATGGCGCGCAGGATGGTGGACTTGCCCGAGCCGCTTTCACCGACGATGCCGAAGCTGCCGCCCTTTTCCACCGAAAAGGAGACGCCCTTAACCACTTCGCGGTCGCCGAACTTGATACGGAGGTTTTCGACGTCGATCATTGGCTGGACCACGCTGCATCACGGTTGAGAACGGGAAGACGCTCGCGCGGATGCGTCAGCGAGGGAATGCAGTTCAAAAGTCCCTGCGTATAAGGATGCTGGGCTTTCAGAAGCTCGGAAGCCTTCAGCTCCTCCATCACCCGGCCGGAATACATCACCGCAACACGATCGCAGAAATGCGAAACGAGCGGCAGGTCATGGCTGATGAGGATAAGACCCATGCCCCGCTCCGACACCAGCTCCTCGATCAGCCGCAGGATTTCCGCCTGCACGGTGGCGTCGAGTGCGCTGGTCGGTTCGTCGGCAATCAGCAGCTCCGGATCGGGGGCGAGCATCATGGCGATCATCACGCGCTGGCCCATACCGCCTGAAACCTCATGCGCATAGGACGAGGCGACCTGACGCGGATTGCGGATTTTCACCTGATCGAGCAGCGCGATTGCCGCTTCCATGGCGGCTCGCTTGCTGCCGCCCTTATGGGTGCGCCATGCTTCGGCTACCTGCGCACCAATAGTCTTCACCGGGTTCAGCGAATATTTCGGGTCCTGCAGGATGAAGCCGGCCCGCTTGCCGCGGATCTGGCGCATCTGCCTTTCGCTGGCGGACAGCACGTCGATGCCGTCAAAAGCGAGCTTGTCTGCGCGGATATCGGCATTGGAGGGCAGGAGCTTCATCAGCGCACGGGCCGTCAGGCTCTTGCCGGAACCGGATTCGCCGACGATGCCGAGTTTTTCGGTTCCGAGTTTCATGGAGACACCACGCACCGCCTCGAAACGGCTGGTGCGGGTCTGGAAGGCGATCTTCAGATTTTCGATTTCGACCAGCATGGCTCAATGTCCCTTCGGGTCGAGAACGTCGCGCAGGCCATCGCCGAGGAAGTTGAAGGCGAGCGAAACGAGGAAGATGGCGATACCGGGAATGGTGGCGACCCACCATTGTTCGAAGATGAAGCGCTTGGCTGTCGCAATCATCGCGCCCCATTCCGGCGAAGGCGGCTGCGCGCCCATGCCGAGGAAGCCGAGGCTGGCGGCGGTGATGATGATGGAGCTCATGTCGAGCGTGATGCGAACGATAAGGCTCGGCACGCAGAGCGGTGCGATATGCCGGGCGATGATGCGCCAGGCGGAAGCGCCGGTCAGGCGATAGGCCGCGACGAAGTCGCTGCCGCGAACCGTCATGGTTTCAGCGCGCGCCAGACGCGCATAAGGCGGCCAGGCGGTGAGCGCGATGGCGAGAATGGCGCTCTCGACGCCCGGTTTTAGCGCCGCGACAAAGGCAAGCGCAAGGATGAGCCGCGGAAACGCTAGAAACACGTCCGTCACGCGCATCAGCACCGTATCGACGATGCCGCCGAAATAACCGGCGATGCAGCCGATGGCGAGACCGATGGGGGCGACGAGAACGACGACGGCAATGACCATGCCAAGCGTGACGCGACCACCGTAGAGAATACGCGAGAGAATGTCGCGACCAAGCTCATCCGTGCCGAACCAGTGCTCGGCGCTCGGGAACGCCAGGCGGTTGCCGAGGTTCTGCGTCGCCGGATCGTAGGGCGCAAGCAGCGGCGCCAGCAGCGACAGCGCGATGAAGAGGACGATGATCGTTAGACCGACCACCGCCAGCGGATTGGACTTGAGGTTGAGCCAGATGCGATACCGGTTGCCCCAAGCAGCCTGTGTTCGCGAATGCGGCGTCTCATCCAGCGCCCAGTTTCTGAAATTAGCTAACATCATCGAACGCGAGGATCCATAACTCTGTAAAGCACGTCTGCGAGCAGGTTGAGGGCGACATAGATGAAGCCGATCAACAGGGTGGCTCCGACGACGGGGTTCATGTCCGCGTTCATGAGCGAGACGGTGAGGTATTGACCAAGACCCGGCCAGCTGAAGACGGTTTCCGTCACCACGGCGCCTTCGAGAAGGCCGGCATAGGTGAGCGCGAGAACCGTGACGAGCTGCACGGCGACCGTCGGGAAGGCGTGTCCCCAGATCACGGTCATGGCAGAAAGCCCCTTGGCGCGGGCGGTGATGACATATTCGCCCTTCAACGCATCTATCATGAAGGCGCGCGTCATGCGGGTGATATAGGCCATGCTGAAATAGGCGAGAATGCAGACGGGCTGCACCATATGGGCGATGGCGTCGTAAAAGGCGTCCCAGTCGCCCGCAAGCAGCGTGTCGACCGTCATCAGGCCGGTAACCTGCGTGATCATGCCGTCATAGATGATGTCCTGTCGGCCCGGTCCCGGTGCGACGCCAAGCGTGGCGTAAAAGACGAGCAGCGAAATAAGCGCCAGCATGAAGACCGGCACGGAGTGGCCGGCAAGGCAGACGACGCGGATGACCTGATCCGTCAGCTTGCCCTGCTTGACGGCGGCCCAGACACCAAGCGGAATGCCGATCAGCGCGGCAAGAATGAGCGCTGCGGTGGCAAGTTCGAAGGTGGCGGGGAAAACGCGCTTGATATCGATCCAGACCGGATTGCGGGTCAGGATCGAATTGCCGAAATCGCCATGCAGAACCTGCGTGACATAATGGAAAAACTGCACGACCAGCGGCTGGTCGAGACCCATTTCGGCCCGGACCCGCACGATGACGTCTTCGGGCGCATTGTCGCCGACCGCCGCGATGACGGGATCGACGGGCATGACGCGCCCGATCATGAAGGTGATGATCATCAAACCGAACAGCGTCAGAAGGACGCTGCTCAGTATCGACGATATGCTTTTAACGCGCTTGTTCAATGTCACGCTTTCTTCGCATCGTGGTAGGAATTGCCCTCGGAGAGAACGCCGAGTTCAAAGCCGGAAACGCCCTTGCGGAAGGCTGCCGTCTTGGTGGTCTGGAACATGAACACGAAGGGGCTGTTCTCCATATGCTCGCGCTGCAGGGCTTCATAAAGCTCCACGCGCTTTGCAGGATCCTTCTCGTCACGCGCGGCTTCCGCCTTGGCGGCAAAGTCGTCGTTCTTGAAGCGCGAACGCCACAGGAAGGGCTTCGACTTGGCGTCGTCGCCATTGTCCTTGTTGATGTTGAAGACATCGGCGTTGGAATGCGGATCGAAATAATCCGTGCCCCAGGCCGACAGCGCCATCTGGTGTTCGCGGGCGCGCATCTTGGTCAGAACCTGGCGGTTCTCGGCCGATTGCAGGCGTACCTTGATGCCGATATCGGCAAGGTTTGCCTGGATGGCCTGCGCCAGATCCGGATAAGGCTGGGCGGAATAATGGTCCATGCTGATTTCGAAACCATCGGCAAGGCCGGCTTCGGCCATCAGTGCCTTGGCCTTTTCGACATCGCGCTGGAACGGAATGTCGTTGACGGCGCCGGGGAAGCCCTTCGGCTCGAAGCTCTGGTGGATTTCGTGCGTCAGCGGCACGATGTTTTCCTGCATGCCCTTGTAGTCCAGCGCCCACTTGATCGCCTGCCAGACCTGCGGCTTCGCAAGGTTCTCATTGCCCTGGTTGAGCGAGATCAGCACCAGCGAAGCGATGGACTTGCGCTCCAGCTCGATGTTGGCGTCGTCCTTGACGGTACGCAGCTGCTCCGAGGTCAGGTCACGGGCAATGTCGATATCGCCCTTCTGCAGCATCAGCAGCTGGGAAGACGGATCGGTAACGTGACGCAGGATGATACGCTTGATGTTGCCCTTGTAGGGACCGTTCGGGTTGACGTTGAGCGCGACGCTTTCGCTGGGTTTCCAGGCCTGCAGCACGAAATCGCCGGAACCGGCGCTGTTCTTCTGCAGCCAGCCATTGCCGAGGTCTTCACCGGAAGCATTGGCAAGAACCACCTTCTTTTCGACGATCGCGCCAATATTGGCCGAGAGGCAATAAAGCAGGAAGGAGATGGCGGTCGGCCTCGCCGTCGTCAGCTTCACCGTCTTCTCGTCGGCGGCAACAATGGTCGTCTCGACATTGTCAGGCGCAAAGCCGAACTGGCTGATGATGAAGGCCGGGCTCTTGTTCATCTTGATGGCGCGCTGCAGCGAGAAGGCAACGTCTTCCGCCGTGACCTTGGCGCCGCTCGAGAAGGTCGCGTCGTCGCCGATGGTGAAGGTGAAGACCTTGCTGTCCGCATCGGCTTCCCACGACTTGGCGATGACGGGATCGACCTTGGTGGAGTCCTCGCGGTTGGCGCGCACCAGCTTCTGATACATGTTGGAGATGATTTCACCGCCGACAGCCTCGAAACCTTCATGTGGGTCAAGGCTCGTCATGTTGTCCAGCTGCTGCGCGACGACCAGAATATCCTTCGGCGTGGCGGCAAAGGCCGGGATGCGCGCATAGGACAGGAACGGAACGGCGGCGCCGGCAATCAACAGGTTGCGTCTTGAAATCATCGAAAATCCCCTTTCGGACCTTATTTTTCGGAAAATGGTGGGTTTGCCCCAATCCAGTCGTTTTTCTTATGTTTTCCCGCGATTACCACGAGCAAACGAGGCCCGACCAATTCCAAATTTGGCAGAGCCTATGCACGGATTGCATTTGCTCCCGCCTTGACCTTTCCTCTACCAATTCCGAAAACTCGTCAGCAGGCGCGTCCGCGCAATCCCATTTCCGAAGGTGAGACCATGACCGATCAAAAAACCGTACCCGTCTTCGACGGCCACAATGACGTGCTTCTGCGGTTATGGCGATCGGGCAACGCTTCTCCCGAAACGCTTCTGATCGAAGGCGATACCGTTGGCCATATCGATCTGCCTCGTGCAAAAAAAGGCGGCCTCGCCGGTGGCCTCTGCGCCGTCTATGTACCTTCGCCCAGCATGGATAAGGACGCCAACGGCGACTACCCGACGCCCACCGAGGCGGATGCGCTGAAGGCGACGCTTGCCATGGCGGGCCTTTTGTTCCGGGCCGAGAAGCAGTCAAAGGGCGCGCTGAAAGTCTGCCGCACGGCCGCCGATATCCGCAAGGCCATGGCCGAGGGCGCCTTCGCCTCCGTCTTCCATATCGAAGGCGCAGAAGCGATCGGTGCTGATCTCGATGCCCTCCACGTTCTTCACGAGGCGGGCCTGCGCACACTCGGACCGGTCTGGAGCCGCCCGAACATCTTCGCCTACGGCGTTCCCTTCCGTTTCCCCTCAACACCGGATATCGGCCCGGGCCTGACGGATGCCGGCAAGCGGCTGATAAAGACCTGCAACGAACTGAAGATCTTGGTCGACCTGTCGCATATGAACGAACAGGGTTTCTGGGACATCGCCAGGATATCGGATGCACCGCTGGTGGCATCACACTCCAACGCTTACGCAATCTGTAACCACAGCCGCAACTTGACGGATCGTCAGCTGGACGCCATCCGCGATACGGGTGGCCTCGCTGGCATCAACTTTGGTGTCTTGTTCCTGCGTCAGGACGGCGTGAAGAACCCGGATACCGATCTCAACGAACTCGTTCGCCATGTGGACTACATCGTGAACCGCATCGGCATCGATCACGTGGCGCTCGGTTCGGATTTCGACGGCACCACCATACCCGCCGCCATGAAGGATGCGGCCGATCTGCAATTGCTGGTCGAAGCGATGCGCAAGAGCGGTTATGACGACGTGGCGCTTGCCAAAATCTGCCACGGCAACTGGATTCGGGTGCTGGAAAAGACCTGGGGCGCGTGAGCCAAAAATAAAGTTTCATCCCCGGCGCAAAGCGCCGGAGACAGAAAGCGGCGGGCCTTCAGGCCTTTGCCGCTTTTTTCCTGCCGGTCGCACGGAAGGTCAGAAGCCCGGCCACCAGCCCGATCATGGCCCATTTCATCGGCAGCACGTCCGCCGTCTCGCTGCGGATCGGCAGCACGGTTACGGTTCCCGGCTGCGATTCGTAACCCATCTGGCCCTTTGCCTTAGCCTCGGCAATCTGCTGCGGCGAAACGACCCATTCGGCACCGCGCATCTTGTCCACCGCCATATATCCGGCGCCCGCCACGAGCGCGACGACGAGTGAAACGACTATTCTTGTGGGCGTGTTCATTGGTATCTCCTTCAATCCAAAGGAGCGTGTAGTTGCATCAAATGCCGCCACCAAGCAACCGGCGCGATTAATTTCATCGCGTTTTCATCAAACTCGGAAATCGCACATTTCGTGGTTGCATTCATCGGAATATAATTGGCAAATCATCCGGAAACCTGTCCAAACTTCACATCGACACGTCACGCATTTCTGCTAAGCAAATTTCCGCAACTGAAACGAATTAGCGACACAATCCTGTGGTTCGCCAACCGACGGGACGGCGCTGGAAAAGATAAATGGCAGACAAGAGCGAAATTACAGAGACCGATATTGCCGACTCCGCGGTTGAAAGCTTTTTTGCCAGGAACCGCGCCTACCTGACGGCCGCGGCCATAACGCTCATCTTCGTGATGATGACGTTTGCAATTTATCGTCTCACCTCGGAAGTAAGATACGACGATGTGATTGCGGCCCTTCTCGACACGTCCTTTTCCTCGGTTCTTCTTGCTATCGTCTTTACCGCGCTGAGCTTCCTGTCACTGATTTTTTATGATGCCAATGCCATCGAATATGTCGGCAAGAAAGTGCGGTTTCCGTCAATGGCGGTCACGGCCTTCGCGGCCTATGCCATCGGCAACACCGCTGGCTTCGGGCCGCTGAGCGGCGGCGCCATCCGCTTCCGCGCCTATTCCCGGCTGGGGCTTTCCCCGGGAGACATCGCACGGGTCATCGCCTTCGTCACGCTGTCGTTCGGCCTTGGGCTTTTGTCGGTGAGCGCGCTTTCAACCTTCATCGTCGCGCCCCGCATCGCCGCAATCATCGGTTTCGACCCGCTCGTGCTGAGAGGCGCGGCGCTCGCCGTCATCGCCATTCTCGTGGCCACGGCCTATATCGGGCGCAATGGCAGAGCGATACGCCTCGGCAAATGGCGGCTGCGCCTTCCAGACAGCCGTACGTCTTCGCGGCAGTTCCTGGTGTCTGCATTCGACATCGCCGCCTCGGCTTCCGTTCTTTACGTGCTCTTGCCGGAAACGCATCTCGGCTGGCCGACCTTCTTCGCGATCTATGCCACGGCCGTGGGGCTTGGCGTTCTCAGCCACGTGCCCGCCGGCCTCGGGGTCTTCGAAACCGTGATGGTCGCCGGTCTCGGCAATGCGATCAGCGTTGATCAGTTGCTCGGAAGCCTCGTTCTCTATCGCGTCATTTACCACGTGCTGCCGCTGGTGGTCGCCATTCTGGTGATGATCGTTTCGGAAATGAAGCAGTTTGCGGCAAAGCCCGTTGTATCCGATATCAGCCAGCTTGCCGTGCGGCTGGCGCCACCGCTGCTGTCCACATTCGCGATCATTCTCGGGACCATGCTGATTTTCTCGAGCGTGACACCGACGCCGGGCAGCAACCTGGATTTCCTCTCGAACTTCGTCCCGTTGCCTATCATCGAGGCCGCTCACTTTCTGACCAGCATTCTCGGCCTTGGCCTCGTCGTCGCCTCCCGTGGCTTGGGGCAGAGACTGGATGGCGCATGGTGGATCGCCCTCGTCGCGGCATCTCTGGCGCTCATTCTCTCGCTTCTCAAGGCGATCGCGGTTTTCGAAGCGATCTTTCTCGGCTTGTTCATCGTCGCGCTCGCCGCCAACATGCGCAGCTTCAACCGTCACGCCTCTCTGGTCAAACAGGCGCTCGGGCCAAGCTGGCTCGCGGCCATGGCCGTCATCGTCGCCGGCGCGGCCACCATCCTTCTCTTCGTCTATCGCGATACCGATTACAGCCATACGCTCTGGTGGCAGTTCGAATTCTCCGAGGAAGCGCCACGCGGACTGCGCGCCCTTTTAGGCCTCGTGCTTGCCTCCTCCACCATCGCCATCTTCAGCCTCATGAGGCCGGTGGCCTTCCGCCCGGATGCCATCAAGGCCGAAGATATCGCAAGTGCTACAGACATTGTCATGAAGCAGGATGCGGCCGATGCCAATCTGGTGCGCATGGGCGACAAGCACGTGATGTTTTCCGAAAGCGGCAATGCCTTCATCATGTACGGCATTCAAGGCCGCTCATGGATCGCGTTTGCCGATCCGGTCGGCGATGAAGATGATTTCCCTGATCTCGTGTGGCAATTCGTCGAAGGAGCCCGTGCGGCTGGCGCACGTGCCGCCTTCTATCAGATTTCGCCCTTCCTGCTGTCCCATTGCGCCGACGCGGGTCTGCGCGCCTTCAAGCTGGGCGAACTGGCCCTGGTCGATCTCACCGCATTCGAACTCAAAGGTGGCAAGCTTGCCAATCTTCGCCAGTCGCTGAGCCGCGGCGCGCGCGACGGGCTGACCTTCGAGGTCATCGAAAAGACCCAGGTGCAGGATGTTCTGGAAGAGCTGAAACAGGTTTCCGACGGCTGGCTCGCCCACCATAACACCCGCGAAAAACGCTTTTCGCTCGGTGCTTTCGAGCCGGACTACATTCTGTCGCAACCCGTTGCCGTGCTGCGCAAGGATGGAAAGATCACCGCCTTCGCCAATCTGATGGTGACGGATACGAAAAAGGAAGCCACCGTCGATCTCATGCGCTTTTCCCCGGATGCGCCGCGCGGCTCGATGGACTTTCTCTTCGTCAGCATCATGCAATATCTGCGCGAGGCCGGTTACGAGAGCTTCAATCTCGGCATGGCGCCCATGTCCGGCATGTCTAAACGCGACGCGGCGCCCGTCTGGGACCGGATCGGCAGCACATTGTTCGAACACGGTGAACGATTCTACAACTTCAAGGGGCTTCGCGCCTTCAAGGCCAAGTTCCACCCGAAATGGGAACCGCGTTACCTCGCCGTACAGAACGGTGCAGATGCCGCTCTGGCGCTGATGGATGCGACGGTTCTGATCAGCGGCGGTGTCAGAGGAGTGATCGGAAAATGAGAAGATTCAGCATGCTCAAAGCAGTTCTGGCCGCCTCCGCCCTGTTTGCATCCCCCTTGTTCGTTTCTAGCGCCGTTTTTGCTGAGGACAAGCCCGCATACGAAACCGGCATGATCCCCGCCGGGCACATCATGGTGCCTGATGGCGACATCCTCGCCAGCGTCTTCCTGATTTCCGATGCGGACGGATGGTCGGCGGCCGATGAGACCCGTGCCAAGGCGCTGGTAGAAAAGGGCGCCGCCGTGGTCGGCATCGACTTCAAGGAATATCTGAAGGCGCTCGAGGCCGACGATGACGAGTGCATCTATATGATCTCGGACATCGAGTCACTCTCGCAGCAGATCCAGCGCACCGCCGGCACCAGCAGCTATCGCCAGCCCATCCTTTCCGGCATCGGCAAGGGCGGAACGCTGGCGCTGGCGATGATTGCGCAGAGCCCTGTCTCCACCGTGCGGGAGGCCATCGCCGTCGACCCCAAGGCCGGCCTGCCTCTCGAGAAGATCCTCTGTACCCCCGCCACCAAGGATAAAGTGGATGGCGAAACCGTTTATGGTCTGACCGACGGTCCCCTTCCTGCCCCCGTCAGCGTGCTGTTCACCTCTGCTGCGGATCAGAAGGGCCGCGACCACGTCAACGCGCTTGTCAAGCTGCATCCCGATATCGACGTGACGGATGTGGATGACAAGGCGGACGAGGTTCTGACCCAGACCCTCTCCGACCAGGTCGACGCCGCAGGCGACACCGACAGTCCGCTCGGCCTGCCGATCAAGGTTCTGGAAACCAGCCCTGTCATGGACACCATGGCGGTGATCTATTCCGGCGACGGCGGCTGGCGCGATCTTGACGAAGAAGTGGGCGGCGCCTTCCAGAAGGAAGGCATACCCGTCATCGGCGTCGATTCACTCCGCTATTTCTGGAAGGAAAAGAAACCACAGGAGGTCGCAAGCGATCTCGGCCGCATCATCGATACCTATCGCAAGGAATGGAAAGTCCGCAATGTGGTGTTGATCGGCTATTCCTTCGGTGCCGATATTATCCCCGCCACCTATAATCTGCTGCCCGACCGCGACAAATCGCATGTCGTGCAGCTGACCCTGATGGGTCTTTCCACCGAGGTGGATTTCGAAATTTCCGTCGAAGGCTGGCTTGGCGTGGCCGGCGAAGGCAAGGGCGGCAAAACGGTGGATGACATCGCCAAGATCGATCCGAAGCTGGTGCAATGCATATATGGCACGGAAGAAGAAGAAGAAGACCCCTGCCCCGGCCTGAAAGCCAAGGGCGTGGAGGCGGTCGGCATCGAGGGCGGCCACCACTTTGACGAGGATTATGAGGGGTTGGCCAAGCGTATCGTGACATCGCTGAAGACCCGGCTACCGAAATAACGGCG
This sequence comes from Agrobacterium sp. CMT1, assembly GCF_037203725.1. Taxonomy (NCBI): domain Bacteria; kingdom Pseudomonadati; phylum Pseudomonadota; class Alphaproteobacteria; order Hyphomicrobiales; family Rhizobiaceae; genus Agrobacterium; species Agrobacterium sp. CMT1. The sequence continues at coordinate 28,102 of NZ_JBBCAR010000003.1, read as the reverse complement.
TCTCACTCACCACCTTGACCCGGGCTACGACAGGAGCCCTCGACAATCCTTGGCGGCGAATGGGCCGCCGACGCTTTTCCGCATCGCGCTTGCGGAATCGCCTAAACTATTATTCAAAAGAACCGGACTGCAGTGGGTGTTGATCTATTTCTGCAACCCTGCTGCTGTTGATCGCGAACCATCGATTTATATATCCGGACCGGTTCAGGGAGCCGCCGCATGCTTTCCTCAAAACGAAAAACAAAAACGCCGGTCCTGGTGGAACGCATCGACCACTTTGTCGCACAAGTCAAAGAGGCGATGAAAAACGACGACGCCTCGCGCAACAGAAAGATCCGCGATCTGTGGGACGCCGAGGTCCGCTACCATTTCGACAATGGGCGTACCGAAAAGACTCTCGAACTTTACATCATGAAGTACCGTAACGCCTTGAAGGCCGAATTCGGTCCCAAGAGCACGCCGCTTGCCATTTGCAACATGAAAAAACTGCGCGAGCGGCTGAAAACCTACATCGAACGTGCCGACTATCCGAAAACGGGCGTAGCAACCTCGATCGTCGAGAAAATCGAACGCGCGGAATTTAATACAGCCGGCCGCAAACCCACCGTTCTTCTACGCATCGCGGATTTCATTTCTGCGATGAACGGCATGGGCACGAAAGAAGAGATGCAGACCCTGTGGAATGCTGAAATCAGCACCATGAAGGGCAGAGCCCAGACAACGATCATCTCCTACATCACCAAATATCGCAACGCCATCCGCGAGGCGTTTGGCGACGATCACCCGATGCTGAAAATCGCCACCGGCGACGCTGCGATGTATGACGATGCGCGACGGGTGAAGATGGAGAAGATCGCCAGAAAGCACGGCGCGCTGATCACCTTCGAGAATTACCGCCAGGTTCTGAAGATCTGTGCCGACAAACTCCTGTCAGCCGATCCCCTGATGATCGGCATCGGCCTGATCGGCATGACCGGACGCCGACCCTACGAAGTCTTTACCCAGGCGGAATTTTCGCCTGCTCCCTATGGCAAGGGCATTTCCAAATGGAGCGTCCTGTTCAACGGCCAGGCCAAGACAAAACAGGGCGAGGGAACGAAATACGGTGTGACCTATGAGATCCCGGTGCTTGCCCGCTCGGAAACCATTCTTGCCGCCTACAAGCGCCTGCGCGAAAGCGGGCAGGGAAAATTGTGGCATGGCATGTCGATCGATGATTTTTCATCGGAGACGCGCCTGCTGCTCAGGGACACGGTTTTTAACCTGTTCGAAGATCTCTGGCCTAAGGAGGAGCTTCCCAAGCCCTATGGTCTTCGGCATCTCTATGCGGAGGTGGCCTATCATAATTTCGCACCTCCCCACGTGACCAAGAACAGCTATTTCGCCGCCATTCTCGGGCATAACAACAACGATCTCGAAACCTCCCTCTCCTATATGACCTACACGCTGCCGGAGGATCGAGACGATGCGCTTGCACGGGCAAAGCGCACGAACGAGCGGGCATTGCAGCAAATGGCCGCCATTGCACCGGTTTCCCGCAGCAATCCATAGCGCAGCCGCTCCTGCCTTGCGGCCAAGCACGCGATGGATAACCCAACGCGCAGGACTGTCCCCGCGGAGATTCGACATGCCGTTGCGCCCCGATCCGGGCGCGCGCTCCCGTTCCCCTGCTTTGGATAAACCGCCGATTTTTCTGCCACTTCCAGCCACGATGTATTGTACCGACACCGCTGCGAACAAAATAATTAAATGAATCAATATTTTATAAATTAAACACTAACGAATTATATGAAGTATAAATTAAATAATACAGCCACATGCAAGTTATATCCGAGACAATATTGACAGTTTTCACGAATGAATATTGTCCGGAGGCTTGGGGTGCTGCCCGCATATACAACTTACACCCTCTATAATCGCGACCTGGCATCGTCACTGAAACGCGTCGCAAACGATCCGATCGTATCGCGCGACGCCAAATACTACGCCGACAATATTGGCAAGATCAAAAATCTCGATGAGTTTCTGAAGGACCACAGGCTATATTCCTACGCCATGAAGGCCCATGGCCTCGGCGAGATGACCTACGCCGCCGCCTTCATGAAGAAGGTACTGGAAAGCAATCTCAACGACCCGAACAGTTTCGCCAACAAGCTGAAGGACACCCGCTACCGCGACTTTGCGGCGGCGTTTGATTTCGGCACTATCAAATCGGAAAAAACGGTTCAAACGCAAACCCAGCAGGACCGGCTGGTTGCCGCCTATCACGATGCACACAAACAACGAGACGACGAACTGAAGGAGGAAACGCGGTATTACAACATCGTCATCGACACGGTCGGCCATGTGGATGACATCTTCAAAAACACGCGGTTGCGGGACTATGTTTTCAAATCCTTCGGCATCGACGCCGAAGCCTTCAACTACAAACATCTGCGGGATGTTTTGACCAGCGATATCAGCAGCGCCGACAGTTATGTCAACAGAACCTACAAACCTCTGGTCGAGGAATGGCAGGCAAAGACCGCCGATCTGCGCATCGAACGCGCAAAAGTTCCCTCCGCCGATAAGGCGTCGCTGGCCAAAATCGATTATCTGCTCGGCCAGTACAACAAGCGCATCGCCAATGCACACAAGCTCTTCGAAATGGCGGCAGCGTTTAATTTCCGCGATGACGGTTTCGTGGCTGACGGCACGAAAGCGCAGACGGCAACCCAGAAGCGGCTGATCAACGAAACCTATGTTTTATCGTATCCTCGCCTGACGCAGACCGGCGCAGTTCTCAATCGCGACTTCTTCGCGCAAAAGATGAACGAGATTACCGATGCCCAACAACTCATATCCAATTCCCGTCTTAGAACGATGTTGATCGTCGCCTTCAACCTCAGGGACGACACCGATACCGACAGGAAAATCCAGTGGGCGCTTCGCGAAAATCCCGACGATCCGCAAAGCGCGCTTCACGCCGAAAAGGACAAAGGCTTCATCGATCTTGCGAGAGCGTTCAATTTCGACGGGGAAGGCAAGATCGCTGCCGGAAAGACGATCCAGACCGCCGCCCAGCTCAGTACGATGATGACACTTTATTTTAGCCGCTACGACGACGCACAGGAGGCGGCTGACCAAAAGACGATCAAGGACTACAGACGCTATATCGGCCTGACGAAAAACCTGGAGGACTTCCTCTCCGCTGCACCGGCAGCCGTTACCATTCGCAACTTCGCGCTGAAGGCATTCAACATCAGCCCCGAAGAGGTTTCCACGTTCAAGTTGAAGAAGGTCTTCACCAGTGACCTGTCGGACCCGAAAAGTTATGTCCGCAGCCTCAAAGACGAAAGGTTCGTTCGGCTGGCGAAAGCCTATAATTTCGATGCCGAAGGCAGGATCGGCTCGCCACGGCTGGCCCAGGCCGAAAACGAGATTACCCGCATCTCCCGGAACTACGTTCTCGAAATGACCCGATGGAACACGGCCTCGAAGAGCAGGGAGACGACAGGCAAGCAGGATGAGGAACTCGCCGCCTATCGCCAGAAAAACAGCAAAGACAAGATAAAGGAAAAGGCAAAGACGGAGGCCGCCTATTACCGCCAGCAGATGGAGACGTTGGAAACCGTTGATCAGTTGCTTGCCGATCGCCGTCTGGTGGATTTCATGCTTGTTGCCGAACGCATCGACCCCAAATCGGTCAGCACCGATTATCTGAAAAAGATCTTCAAATCCGACCTCAAAGACCCGAAAAGCTTCGCCAACACCGAAAAGGATCCCCGCTTTCGCGCGCTTGCCGGTTCCTTCAACTTCGACACCAAGGGGAATATTCGCGCGACAGCCAGCCAGCATGTCCAGAACAACCGCGGCCTGATGGAAACGCGTGACAAATACGTTCGGCAGACGCTGGAGGAAAGGGCGGGAGAAGAAAACGCCGGTGTTCGTCTTGCTCTCTATTTCAAGCGGATGGCCGGCGGCATTTCCAATGCCTACGACATACTGGCTGACAATGCGCTTTCGGAATTCACCCGCACCGCCCTTGGAATTCCCGCGGAAACCACAAATTCCAAGGTCGAGATGCAGGCAAAGATGATCGAAAAGAAACTGAAGATGAGGGACCTGCAGGAAGCCGGCAAGGTCGACAAGCTGATTGACCGCTTTTTGCTGAGGTATGAAATGAACAATTCGCCTTCCGATCCCCGTCTCGACTTGTTCGGCAATGGCAAAATGTCCATCAGCGGCAATACGCTGGCAACCCTCGCCCAGCTTCGGAACGCCCGCAGCCGCTAACTCGTCTGCCTGAAAAGGCTGGCTGGCTCTCGGATGGAAGCTGATACTGGCTCCGGTGGCCAGTGTCAGGGCGGTCAATCCCGCCCGTAGCCCTGGTGCTGTAGAGCAGTATCATCACAGTCAACAACAGCCTGTCAGCGCACCAAAGCCGAAATTCCGTTCAGGTGCGCCCCGCTGAAGCACGGGCCCGTCGAGACGACCGTCCATCGCGCCGTCTGCTAGTGTAATGTACCTGCAATGACCTGTTCCTATCCCTGCTGAAATTTACCGCAGCTGAAAGGAATTCCCATGTCCGACAGGTCATCACTTGCAGTCCCGCCAGCAATCACCCTCATCGCCGCCACATCGCTCTTGCTCACAGCCTGCGCATCAACCGTGATGAAAACTTATGTCGGCGCACCCATTACCAGCGTGATGCTGGACTATGGGCCGCCTGACAATGTCTATAGCCTCGGCCCCGGCCAGCAGGCCTATCAGTGGCGCAAGAACAAGACGCAGGTTGTGGCCGGATCATCAAGCGGCGAGGTCCGCTCGACGCGGCATGGCGAGCGTTACGACGTGTCCGAAACGCCTGGTTATGTCGAGCGCATCGATTGCTACTACACTTTCTACACCCGCAGTTCCGGTAACGACTGGTATGTAACGAGCTTCCGGCAACCCTCACTCGAATGCGAATGAACCTCTTACGGCCCCCTCGCCGTTCGAGCCATTTCCCCTTACCGCCGCTTCGACCCGAAAGCGGCGGTCTTATGTTTCTGTGGCACATGTCAGCGGATCAGAAACGATAGTTCAGGCCCGCCTTGACGACGTGATCGCTGACATCCGTCTTCGATCTGCCGCTGGAGGCCGTCGTCGATACATTTCCCGTGTTCACGTAGTTATATTCAAACTTGGCCGACAGGCCGCCGCCGAAACTCTGTTCGACACCCGCTCCCACGAGATAGCCCCGCTTCCAGTCGTCCGGTCCGGTAACGCCGTTTCCATCCTTGAATTTCGTCGTGGTCAGACCTGCGGTGCCGTAAAGAAGGGTACGATCAAGCGCCACACCGGCCTTCAGCTTGGCGGCGCCACGAAAACGCTCTCTCAGGCGGCCATTCGGCACCCGCGCCTCGTTGCCGAGATACGAGCCCTCCAGCTCCGCCCCGACGACACCGGAGCCGAACTGGAAATTGTAACCGGCCTGTACGCCACCCGTCAGACCACGGCCACTGGCCAGAGGATTGACTTTTGGTGAGGCGACGCCGCCATGTGCGCCGATATAAGCCCCATTCCAGGAAAAGGCTGGCGGACTGGTATAATCGAATTGCTGCGCATTGTAGTTGGCAAGATCAGCGGAATAGGCGCTCGGTGCCGCCATAATACTGATGGCAACAAGCGATTTTGCAATGAACGACATGAATGACTCCAGACGAAACCAGGGGCGTCTCAATCTGAGGCGCCAGGATTTCCGTTCGCGTTGAAGAACCGGAAACCGGCTCCCATGGTCTCCTGTGCGAATGAGCGCAGCAGATACGGGCATTTTCCGCGCGAGAATTGCGCCTGGATTACACGCGCCCATTTTATTTAAACATAATTGTTATTTTTCAGGTGTTTATACTTATTTCTTTAATCTTATTTTAAGAACTTCAGGAGTCCGGACTTCCCGGAAGCGATTCATGGCCCCGCACCGCTCCCTGCGTGACGGAGCCGATCTCCAGCCGAACGCAGAAGCCGGGATCAAGGTCGAGGAACAGCACTCTGCCCCCATGCAGCTCAGCTGCTTTCTGCACGAGATTGAGGCCAAGGCCGGCACCGGAGGAGCTGGTGTTGATGCGATGGAACGGTTCGAACACCTGCTCGCGTTCGTCAACGGGTATGCCTGGACCTTCATCGCAGACATCTATGGTTCCTGCTGCACCCACCCGGACGACAATGGCGCCCCTGCCGCCGCCGTGATCGATGGCATTGCGGATGAGGTTGACGACCGCCATCTCAATGATCGACGTCTGGACCGTCAGCAGGGCTTCTTTTTCGCCCGGCTCGAAATCGAACTCGTAACCGGCATCCATCGCAATCGGGGCAAGATCGGTCGCGATGCGTTCGACGAGAACATTCAAATCCTGCTCTTCCGCAGGCAGGTCTACCGCGCCCACCGCCTGCATTTCGAGAAGCTGGTGTGCGACGCGGGTAAGCCGGTCGATATCCGTCCGCAGCTGCCGGCTCAGCGCGTCATCGGGAAGAAGATCGGCGCGGACGCGCACGATCGCAATCGGCGTCCTCAGTTCATGGGCGGCGTCGGCCAGGAAGCGGTTGCGGCGATTATAGCCCTCGTCCAGTTTCGAGAGGGCAACATTGAAGGCATCCACCAGCGGAATGATTTCACTCGGCACCTTCGAGCGAGCGATACGGGCGGACCGGTTCTCGAAATTGATCGACTGCGCTTGGGTGACCGTTTCCATGAGGCCACTCAGTGAACGGCGGACCGCACGTGGGGTCACCAGCAATGTCGCAATACCCGTCAGCAGCAACATGGGCACCACGGCCACAAGAATGATGAACCCAATTCCCGGCAGCACGGTCAACCAACGAATGGCACCATCCGCATCCTTTTCCAGATCCAGCTGTATGTTGATCCAGATATTCACGCCATCATTCGCGAGACCTTTTTCCGTCCCGGCAATGAACTGCAGCCGTCCGGCGGGCGTATCGCGGTTCTCCATCGTGGCCCGGACTGTTTCCCCAGCCTCCAGACGCGCCCTTTCGATGCCCAAAGGAAATGTCCCCGTCACGACGGAAGTGGGGATATCTCCATATCGAAGGTCGATTCCTTCCGCGTCCCGCACCATGAACCAGAGATTGCGATAGCGCTGTTTCAGCGCCTCCAGATCGGGTGTAGCCGACACCTGTGTCCGTCCCTGCCCATCCTTTGTCACGCTTTCCGCAATGATGCGCACAGCCTCTTCATTGGCGCCTTCCAGCCTTGGATCGATGATCCAGATCCAGCCAACGAGAAGAACGACGAAGAGAACGAGCAAGAAAGCCTGCAGGACGAGACGGCGCTTCATCAGCCCCCATCGCAGGGATTGGTTGTGCTGCGAACTCATGACTTTGCCCGAATGAGATAACCGATATTGCGCACGGCTCTAATCTCCACCGTGGCTCCCGCCTGCGCCAGCTTCTTTCTGATACGGGAGATGTGGGCATCGAGCGCATTGGACTCGATCTCGTCGTCGAGCGTATAAACCGCCTCGATCAGGTTGGACCGCGTCACGATACGGTTCGGGCGCCGCATCAGGGCTTCGAGCGCCAGATATTCCCGACGCCGCAACTCGAGGATGGAGCCGGCAACGCTGACTTCATTGCTTCTTTGATCAATGCTCAAATTTCCGAAAATCGCATATCTGTCGGAAATGGAAGGGCCGCGCCTGTGAAGGGCCCTGAGGCGGGCGAGCAGTTCCTCTATCGCAAAAGGCTTGGCGAGATAGTCATCCGCGCCGGCATCCAGCCCGTCAACGCGGTGATCGACACTTCCAAGCGCCGTCAGGACAAGGATCGGTACGGAATGTTTGCTGCGGCGAAGCGCCGATACAAGGTTCAGCCCCTCACCATCGGGCAGGCGGCGATCCAGGACAAGCACATCGTAGGAGCCGTCACGCGCAAGGACATCGGCATCGCTGATGGTACTGACATGATCGGCAAGCACATCGCGCCGGCGCAAGGCTTCGAGCAGCGCCCGCGCCATTTCGGGTTCGTCCTCGAGAAGCAGGATTCGCAATGACTTTCCCCCAAAGATGAGCTCTTGCCATCCCCACCACTGATTGGTGAATATTGCAGATAGGTTGCAGCCCGGCCGCCCCTTCTTCTTGTACCATCCCAAACGGCGTAATCCGACTGGCATCGAAGGCGTTGGCCGCGCCACTTATCGCTGTCCCGAGGGTTGTCCGCGCCTGTCGAGATCGGCATGCGGGCGTCAGGCCCCGGGGCCTGGCCTGTATCCGTGCCTCGCATAAAATCGATCAAGCTCCCGTTGTTGCGGCACCTCGCCGGTATAGATGGCGATATAATCCGCAATTCTCTTCATCCGCACTGCCACATCTTCCTCGGCCTGCATGGAAATGTAGCCGATCTGCACGAGATAAGTGGTGCGGGCGCGCACATCCGCAGTATTTTCGGGATGGCCGAAACGGACGAACATGCGCGAAAGCGCCTCCATTCTCACAGCATCCGCCTTGCGAACCTCGGCAAGGATATCATCGGACTGCAGCGCCCAGCTGCGCACCGCGAATTCGAATTTGCTGTCAAAAAGCGAGGGATCCAGCCAGCAATCGAAGACGTTCAGCATCGCCTCGGCCAAGGTTTCCGCGTAGGCCTCCGATTGCCTGAGGATGCTTCCCGTATTCTTGTCGCGCCAGCGGGACAAAAGCGCCGCCAGCAACTCCTCCCGATCCTTGAAGAACCAGTAAAAGCTGGTGCGCGAGAGATTGAGCTTCTTCGCCAACGGCAAAATCTTGACGGAATCCACCCCCGATTCCAGCAGGGACTCGTAGGCGGCCTCAAGCCAACCCTCCTGCGATCCACGCCAACCGGTTTCGTTTAATGTCGCGTCCATGACAGTTGAGTACCAAATCAGTCCCTGCGCGACAAGGCGAGGCGTACACTCTTGTCTAACTTATAGACACTGGTGTTTTGTTAATTGACACATATGTACATTTTCTCTTAGCCTCGCACCATAACCCCCTTGGAGCAGGCCCATGTCGAACGATCCCCTTCTTCAACCCTATCAGCTGAAGCACCTGACGCTGCGCAACCGTATCATCGTGACGTCGCATGAGCCCGCTTATCCGGAAGACGGCATGCCGAAAGGGCGTTATCGCGCCTATACCGTTGAGCGTGCGAAAGGCGGCGTGGCGTTGACTATGACCGCAGGCTCAGCCGCCGTTTCGAAAGACAGCCCTCCCGTCTTCAACAATTTGCTCGCGTACAAGGATGAAATCGTTCCGTGGATCAGGGAAATGACCGACGCCGTCCACGAGGCGGGGTCGGCAATCATGATCCAGCTCACTCATCTTGGCCGGCGCACCCGGTGGGACAAGGGTGACTGGCTGCCGGTGCTCGCACCTTCACACCAGCGGGAAGCCGCTCATCGCGCCTTTCCGAAAAAAATCGAGGATTGGGATATTGAGCGTGTGATCAAGGATTTCGCCGACGCCGCCGAACGGATGAAGGCTGGCGGCATGGACGGGGTGGAATTGGAGGCCTATGGTCATCTCATCGATCAGTTCGTCTCCCCGCTGACCAACGAGCTGGATGGCCCCTATGGTGGCTCGCTCGAAAACCGCATGCGTTTCTGCCTCGACGTTTTCCGGGCGATACGCAGGCGCGTGGGTGAGGACTTCATCCTCGGTGTTCGTTACACCGCCGATGAATGTCTGGAGGGTGGCACCGGAAAAGCAGAAGGCCTCGAAATCTCCAGACTGCTGAAAGAAAGCGGTCTGATCGATTATCTCAACGTCATCAGGGGGCATATCGACACCGATCCCGGCCTGACCGACGTTATCCCGATTCAGGGCATGGCAAGTGCGCCGCACCTCGATTTTGCCGGGGAAATCCGTGCAGCGACACGTTTCCCGACCTTCCATGCCGCCAAAATTCAGGACGTTGCCACAGCCCGGCATGCCATCGCCACCGGCAAGGTGGACATGGTCGGCATGACCCGCGCGCACATGACCGATCCGCATATTGTGCGCAAGATCATGGAAAAGCGGGAGGACGATATCCGCCCCTGCGTCGGCGCTAATTACTGTCTCGACCGCATCTATCAGGGCGGCCTTGCCTTCTGCATTCACAATCCGGCAACCGGCCGCGAGGAAACCATGCCGCACGCCATCACCAGGGCCGCGAAAAGCCTGAAGGTGGTTATCGTCGGCGCCGGGCCGGGAGGCCTCGAAGCCGCAAGGGTCTGTGCCGAACGCGGCCATACGGTCGTGGTCTTCGAGGCAGCGAGCCATCCGGGCGGGCAGATTCGCCTCACCGCGCAGAGCGAACGCCGCCGGGAAATGACCGGCATCATCGACTGGCGCATGAGCCAGTGCGAAAAGCTCGGCGTCGTCTTCCACTTCAACAGCTGGGCGGAAGCGGACACGGTTCTCTCGCAAAAACCCGATGTGGTGATCATCGCCACAGGCGGGCTGCCGCATACCGAGGTGCTGTCTAAGGGCAACGAACTGGTCGTCTCCGCGTGGGATATTATTTCCGGAGACGTCAGGCCGGGTGCCAATGTTCTCGTCTATGACGACGCGGGAGACCATGCCGGCCTTCAGGCGGCCGAGCTCATCGCCAAGGCTGGCGGCAAGGTGGAAATCATGACACCGGATCGCTCCTTCGCCCCTGAAGTCATGGCCATGAATCTCGTTCCCTATATGCGCTCGCTGCAAAAGCTCGACGCCACATTCACCGTCACTTACCGGCTGGAAGCAGCCGAAAGAAGCGGCAACCAGATCGTCGCCCACGTCGGCAGCGACTATGGCGGCATTTCCAGACAGCGCACCGTCGACCAGATCGTCGTCAATCACGGTACAGTCCCGCTGGACGAACTGTATTTCGAACTCAAGCCCGGCTCGACAAATCTCGGGGAGGTTTCCTATGACGCCCTGCTCGCCGGAGAGGCTCAGACCGTCGCTCGCAATCCGACAGGCACATATCGGTTGTTCCGCATCGGCGATGCCGTCGCGGCGCGCAACACCCATGCGGCGATCTACGACGCCCTGCGCCTCGCAAAGGACATTTGAGGCGCGGGTCGCGTTGCGGCCCGGCCCCAGGGCGCATCGAGGGGATCATTCGATGCCGACGATGTTCACTTGTCAGGCAGGATGGCGTCTGTCGCCCGGATCATCGCACAGGCACAAGCTCGAATGGGCCAAAGTAAGATCCACTATATGGACCCCTATACGCGAGTCTAAAACTGCGTAATTGCGGCCTTTTACTATTGATTTTATCATTCTTCCTGTGTATCCCGAACGTATGGTTTTGTAACGGTCCATATCGTGGAGGCGATATACCGATACGCTCAGACTTTTGGAGGGGTCTGGCCGGTCTTGCGATGACAGATATATCCTGATGCCGGCCATGATCGTGGCTGGGGCCCGGACATTCTGCCTTGCTGACCACCATCCATTGCGAAGGTTGTTCTGCGGGAGAGGAGGCCCCAATGACCATGACCGCAAACGCGAATGACGACGTCTTTGTGCTCGACGGCGAGCTACTGCACACGGAGCCGGTAACGGGCTCCTGGTTCATGCGGCCGGTCGAGGCCATGGCAGCCATTCTTTTGGCGCTGATGATCGGCCTGCTTCTGCTCGGCGTGACATCACGTTATGCCTTGCATCTGCCGATTGTCTGGATCGATGAAACGGCATCGTTGTGCTTCCTGTGGTTTGCCATGCTGGGTGCGGCCATTGCCATCGACCGCAGCGAGCACCTGCGCCTGACGCTGTTCCTCAACATGTTTCCGCAGCGTTTTCTGGGTTACATCAATTCCTTGGCGCTGGTGCTGGTGGCGACATTTCTTGCGGCTATCATCAAGCCCGCAATCGAATACGCCATCGAGGAATGGGTCGTCACATCGGCGGCGCTGAACATTCCCATGACTTTCCGCGCCGCAGCCCTGCCATTCGGCGCCTCCCTGATGTTGCTCCTGGTCATGAACAACCTCTTCCGGAGGGAAAGGCTGCGGGACATCGTCGCTGCTATCGTCACGGTTGCGGTGGCTGCCGGCCTGCTGTTTCTGGCGTCGCCCACACTGGAATCCTTTGGCAATTTTAACCTGGCGATCTTCCTCGGTCTGTTCGTGGCGGTGTTTCTGGCGCTCGGCGTGCCCATTGCCTTCTGTTTCGGCCTTGGAACATTGTCCTATCTGACTTTCACCACCTGGGTTCCGATGATCGTTATGGTCGGGCGCATGGATGAAGGAATGTCGGGCATCATTCTGCTGTCGGTGCCGGTATTCGTGCTGCTGGGCTGCGTCCTTGACGCAACCGGCATGGGCAAGGCGATCGTCGAACTGCTGTCCTCAATGTTCGGCCACATCCGCGCGGGCATGTCCTATGTTCTGCTCGGTTCGCTGTTTCTGGTCTCGGGCATTTCCGGCTCCAAGGTTTCAGATATGGCAACGGTCGCACCTGCGCTGTTTCCGGAAATGAAGCGACGCGGCCACAAGCCCAAGGAAATGATCGCACTGCTGGCCACCGGCGCCGCCATGGCCGATACCGTTCCGCCGTCCATCGTTCTCATCGTCCTCGGTTCGGCAGCGGGCGTATCGATTGCCGGCCTGTTTACCTCCGGCTTCATGATCGCCATGGTGCTGCTTCTGGTGCTGGCGGTATTGGCACGGTGGAAAGCGCGCAACGAAAACATGGATGGCGCCAGACGCACTCCTTGGCCGCTGGTCGGCAAGGCGGCACTGGTTGCCGCACCCGCTCTGGTTCTGCCTTTCCTCATCCGCAGCCTTGTGGGCGGCGGTGTGGCAACGGCGACCGAAGTATCCACCATTGCAGTGCTCTATGCCATGATTATCGGCGCGGTGCTTTATGGCGGGATCAGCCTGAAAAAACTCTACTCCATGCTGGTGGAGACAGCGGCGCTCTCGGGCGCGATCCTGCTGATCCTCGGCTGCGCCTCCGCCATGGCCTGGGGTTTGACGCAAAGCGGTTTCGCCTTCGAATTGACCGCGATGATAACCGACCTGCCGGGCGGCTGGATGACCTACATGATCGTGTCGATCCTGATCTTCATGATCCTCGGCTGCGTGCTGGAAGGACTGCCTGCAATCGTTCTGCTCGCGCCGATCATGTTCCCCATTGCCCGCACGCTCGGCATCAACGACATCCATTATTCGATGGTCGTGGTGGTCGCCATGAATATCGGCCTGATGGCGCCGCCCATCGGCATCGGCTTCTACATTGCCTGCAAGATCGGCAATGTCTCGCCCGATGAAGCCATGGGTGCCATCTGGCCCTATCTCGCAGCCATGGTCATCGGCCTGCTGCTGATTGCCGGAATTCCGGGTCTGTCCACAATTCTGCTCTGACACCGTGGCGGGTCCGCACTCGCCATGCCGACGAACGACACATGCTTTTATTTGGGAGGAGAAAGCAATGATCATCAACAGACGTACCATGCTCGCCGGCGCCGGTTCTGCCGTTCTTGCCACCGCGTTCGTATCGCGCGCACGCGCCGCGGAATTCAGCTACAAATATGCCAATAACCTGCCGGCTGCGCACCCCATGAACGTGCGCGCCAAGGAAGCGGCCGATCGTATCGAGAAAGAAACCGACGGGCGGGTCAATATCAAGATATTCCCCAGCAGCCAGTTGGGGGCCGATACCGACATGCTGAGCCAGGTGCGTTCCGGCGGCGTTGAATTCTTCACGCTCTCGCCGCTGATCCTGTCCACGCTGGTACCAAACGCGTCCATCAGCGGCATCGGCTTTGCCTTCCCGGATTATGATTCCGTATGGGCGGCCATGGACGGCGATCTCGGCAAATATGTACGCGGTGAAATTGCCAAACAGAATCTCGTCGCCATGGATACGATCTGGGACAACGGTTTCCGCCAGATCACCAGCGCGTCGAAACCCATCACCACGCCTGCCGATCTCGAAAGTTTCAAGATCCGCGTGCCGGTGAGCCCTCTCTGGACCTCGATGTTCAAGGCCTTCAAGTCGGCTCCCGCTTCCATCAACTTCGCGGAAGTCTACACCGCGTTGCAGACCGGCGTCGTCGACGGCCAGGAAAACCCTCTGGCCATCATTTCCACCGCGAAGCTCTTCGAAGTGCAGAAGTTCTGCTCGGTTACCAATCACATGTGGGATGGTTTCTGGTTCCTCGCCAACAAGCGCGCGTGGGAGCGGCTGCCAGACGACCTGCGCACCATCGTTGCCAAGAACCTCAATCAGGCCGGCAAGGATGAACGCGCCGACGTGGCGAAGCTCAACGCCTCGGTGAAGGAAGACTTGATCAGCAAGGGCATGGCCTTCAACGATACTGACGCATCGCTCTTCCGTGCAGCCCTCAAGGAAGCCGGATTCTATTCCGAGTGGAAAAGTAAATATGGCGACGAAGCCTGGGCCATTCTTGAAAAGGCCGTTGGCGCCAGCCTGACCTGACGGGTCAGCAAATAATCGGTCCCGCCGCAAGCGGGGCCGATCCGATCACTTCTGGCTGTTTTAATGGAGACTGTTTTGACAGGTCGCCTGACGGGAAAACGCGCGCTTGTATTTGGCGCAGGATCATCGGGGCCGGGCTTTGGCAATGGCAAGGCTGCGGCCGTGCAATTTGCCCGCGAGGGCGCGTGCGTGGCCTGTGTCGACCTCTCCGCCGGCGCGGCTGAAGAAACCGCGCAGATCATCCGCGAAGAAGGTTTTGAGGCAATCGCCGTTGCCGCCGATGTCACGAAGCTGGAATCCGTATCAGCGGCAGTTGCACGAACCTGCGATGCCTTTGATGGCATCGACATCCTGCACAATAATGTCGGCGTGACGCATATGGGCGGGCCGGTGGAGCTGGATGAGGAGCGCTTTCGCGCCTCCGTCGATCTCAACATCGGCTCTGTCTATCGCACCGCCAAGGCTGTTCTGCCGGTGATGCTGAGGCAGGGCGGCGGCGCCATCGTCAATATTTCCTCACTCGCCTCGATCCGCTGGACCGGCTATCCTTATTTCGCCTATTACGCCATGAAGGCCGCGGTCAACCAGGCCACCGTGGCGCTGGCGATGCAATACGCACGGCAAGGTATTCGCGCCAATTGCGTTCTGCCGGGCATGATCGATACGCCGCTGATCTACAAGCAGATCAGCAGCCAGTACGCCTCCGTCGAGGAAATGGTGGCGGCGCGTAATGCCGCGGTGCCTGTGGGGCGCATGGGTGATGCCTTCGATATCGCCCGCGCCGCCGTTTTTCTGGCATCCGATGAAGCAAAATTTATCACGGGCATCTGCCTGCCGGTCGACGGCGGCCAAAGTTGCGCAGTGGGGGCGTTTACCTGATATGGCCACGGTGGTTGCGGCGGAAAACGATCTGACAGGGGCACGTGCCGTGGACCGGGCGCTGGCGCTGCTGTCCATGGTGGGGCGGCACGCCGAACGCGGTGTGTCGCTTTCCGGCGTCGTCGCCGAAAGCGGGTTGAACAAGCCAACGGCCCGCCGCCTGCTGCTGGCGTTGATCCGGGCAGGCCTCGTGGAACAGGACGAGGAGACACGCCGATATTATCTCGGCGAGGAAGCCTACGTGCTGGGCAGCCTGTCGTCACGCCGTTTCGGATTGTTGCAGATGGCCCAGGACGGACTGACGCGTATTTCCCGCCGTACCGAGGATTCGAGCTTCCTTTCGGTACGCCGCGATACGTTTTCGCTCTGCCTCTATCGTGAGGAAGGCACCTGGCCCGTGCGTACCCATGCGCTCCAGGCCGGTTTCGAGCACCCGCTGGGTATCGGCGCCGGATCTCTCGCCATGCTGGCCGCCCTGCCCGATGCCGAAGTGGATAGCGTCATCGCCGCCAATAGCGGCCTCATCGCCGCGAATTATCCCGGCATCACGCTCGACGGGCTACGCCGTGATGTCGAATTGACCCGGGCAAACGGCTACTCGCTCAATCCCGGCCTCATCCTTTCCAATTCATGGGGTATCGGCGTCGCAATCCGCACGCCGGATGGAGCGGTGGCGGGAGCGTTGAGCATCGCCGCCGTCGATAGCCGCATGCGGCCGGAGCGTCAGCCAGAACTGGCGGCGCTGCTGCGCGAAGAGGTGACACGTATCGAAACACGCATCGCAGAAATGATGGCCAGCCGCGCACGCACGCGCGGAGACGGCGAACCGAAGCGACAGGCAAGGAGAACGAGCAAATGAGCAAAGCGCAGATCGTCGGCTGGGCGCATTCGCCTTTCGGCAAATCGACCCTTGAAAATACCGAACAGCTGATGGCGTCAGTCGTCGCGCCGGCCATAGACCATGCGGGCATCGACGTTGGCGATATCGACGGCATTTTTGTCGGTGTGATGAACAATGGTTTCTCGAAACAGGATTTTCAGGGCGCCCTGGTGGCAATGGGTGATGAAAGACTGGCCTATACGCCCGCCGTGCGCTTCGAAAATGCCTGCGCGACGGGATCGGCCGCCCTGTACAGCGCGATGGATTTCATCGAGGCGGGGCGGGGCTGCATTGCGCTCGTCGTGGGCGCCGAAAAAATGACGGCGCTTCCCACCGCCGAGGTAGGCGACATTCTGCTCTCTGCTTGCTACCGCGCAGAAGAGGCCAATATCCCCGGCGGTTTTGCCGGCCAGTTCGGTCGCATCGCCCAGGCCTATTTCCAGCGTTATGGCGATCGCTCGGAGGAGCTTGCGATGATCGCCGCCAAGAACCACGCCAACGGCGCGGTCAATCCCTATGCCCATATGCGCAAGGATTTCGGCTTCGAATTCTGCAACACCGTGTCCGATAAGAACCCGTATGTCGCAGGCCCGCTACGCCGTACCGACTGCTCGCTGATTTCCGACGGCGCGGCGGCCATCGTTTTGGCCGACGAAGAAACCGCAGCCAGCCTCCACCGGGCGATCGGCTTTCGGGGCAGAAAACAGATCAATGACATTCTGGCGCTGAGCCGCCGCGACCCGCTGGCCTTCGAGGGCGCCCGCCGCGCATGGGCGGGCTCGCTGGAACTTGCGGGCGCTACGCTCGACGACCTTTCCTTCGTTGAAACGCACGACTGCTTCACCATAGCCGAACTTATCGAATATGAGGCCATGGGGCTTGCAAAACCAGGCGAAGGGCACCGGGTCGTCCACGAAGGCACCGCGCTGAAGACCGGCCGTTTGCCAATCAACCCTTCAGGGGGACTGAAATCGAAAGGCCACCCGGTCGGAGCGACCGGCGTTTCCATGCATGTAATGGCAGCGATGCAGTTGATGGGCGAGGCTGGAGACATGCAGATCCCCGGCGCCTCGCTTGCCGGCGTTTTCAACATGGGCGGCACCGCGGTTGCCAACTATGTTTCGATCATGGAGCGCCTGAAATGAGGACACCTGGCCCCGTGCAGCATCCTCCGGGCGGTGTCACACCATCAACCACGCGGGTGATGAACCTTTCGCATTTTCTGACGCAGGCCGCGCGCCGCAACCCGCATCATATCGGCTTCGTCTGGGGTGAAAAGACCTGGAGCTGGGCGCAAATGGAAGCCCGCGTCGACGCCATGGCGCATGCGCTGGTCAATGAATTCGGTGTCGTCAAGGGTGACCGTATTCTGGTGCAGTCTTCCAACAACAACCAGATGTTCGAATCGATGTTCGCCTGCTTCCGGGTGGGCGCGGTGTGGGTGCCGACCAATTACCGCCAATCGCCAGATGAAGTCGGCTACCTGGCGAAGGCCAGCGGCGCACGCGGCATGATCTGCGCCAGCGCTTTTCCCGAACATGCGAAAGCAAGCCGTGAAGCCGCAGCGATCGATTTCACCATCGCCATCGGTCAGGCGGAATTCGGTGAGGATTATGATGCGATTGTCGCCCGTCATCTGGGTCAGAAGGTCAAGGGCGAGGCGGTGGATCGCGACGATCCCTGCTGGTTCTTCTTCACGTCCGGCACCACCGGGCGCCCCAAGGCGGCGGTGCTGACCCACGGGCAGATGGCCTTTGTCATCACCAACCATCTCTGCGATCTGATGCCCGGCACGGGAACAGGCGACGCATCCATCGTTGTCGCTCCGCTTTCGCACGGCGCGGGTATTCACCAGCTGGTGCAGGTGGCGCACGGGGCAAAGACCGTGCTGCCGGCAGCGGAAAAACTCGATGTCCCAGCCGTTTGGGCGTTGATCGAGAAATGGCGTGTCACCAATGCCTTCACCGTGCCGACCATTCTGAAAATGCTGGTCGAAGACCCGTCCGTGGATCGTTTCGATCATTCCTCGCTGCGCTATGTCATCTATGCCGGCGCGCCGATGTATCGCGCCGACCAGAAACGGGCATTGGCAAAGCTCGGTCCGGTGCTGGTGCAATATTTCGGCCTCGGCGAAGTCACCGGTAATATCACCGTGCTTCCCCCTTCCTTCCATAGCGCAGAAGACGGTCCGGAAGCGCGGGTCGGCACCTGCGGGTTCGACCGGACAGGCATGGAGGTGCAGATCCAGAACGACGCAGGCGAAGAGGTGGAGGCGGGAGAAACCGGCGAGATCTGCGTGATCGGTCCCGCCGTCTTCGCCGGTTATTACAACAACCCCGACGCCAATGCCAAAGCCTTCCGCAACGGCTGGTTCCGCACCGGCGATCTCGGCCACCGCGATGAAAACGGCTTCGTTTACATCACCGGGCGCGCCTCCGACATGTATATTTCCGGCGGCTCGAACATCTATCCGCGCGAGATCGAAGAAAAAATTCTCATGCATCCCGATATCAGCGAGACGGCGGTTCTGGGTGTGCCAGATGCGGTGTGGGGTGAAGTGGGCGTGGCGGTCTGCGTGGCGAGAGAAGGCGCTGACATCGCCGGCATCGACCTCAGGGCCTATCTGGAAGGCAAGATGGCCCGTTACAAGCTGCCCAAAACAGTCGTGTTCTGGGATGCCATGCCAAAATCCGCCTATGGCAAGATCACCAAGAAAATGATCCGCGAAGAGCTGGAAAAGCGCGGCCAGATGCCGGTTTTCGAGGAAAAGCGGACAGGCTGACGCGCGCGGCATTCAACCGGGAGGAGAGGGTATGACACAACGGACGGCAGGGACAAAAGGGGCTGTCGCGATCACCGGCGGAGCATCCGGCATCGGTTTTTCCACCGCGCAGCTGCTGATGGCGCGCGGATGGCAACCCTGGCTGCTGGATCTCAAGCGCGAAGCGCTGGACGCGGCCTGCGAGAAGCTCGGTATCGACGCCTCGCGTGGCATCGTGTGCAACGTGGCGGATGAAGCGTCGATAGAGGAGGCATTCGCCGCATTGACGGTGAATGGCGTTGAACAGGCGGTTGATCTGGTGGCCGTCGTCAACAGCGCCGGCATCGGCATCGACAAGCTTTCCGTCGAGACCAGCGTCGAAGAATTTCGCCGCATCGTCGACGTCAATCTCGTCGGCAGCTTCGCGGTGGCTCGCGCGGCGGCGCGTTACTGGCTGGACCGTGAGATTCCCGGCTCCATCGTCAACATCAGCTCGGTTTCCGGCATGTGTGGCAACCGGGGCCGCAGCGCCTATGGTGCCTCGAAAGGCGGCGTCAATCTCCTGACGATGGTGATGGCGAACGAGCTCGGACAATCGGGCATCCGCGTCAATGCAATTGCACCCGGCCCGGTCGATACACCACTGACCCAGGCGGTCCATACCGAGAATGTTCGCGATCAGTGGCATAGCCGTGTTCCCATGCACCGCTATGGCAGAACCGATGAAATCGCCTCTGCCGTGGCGTTTCTGGTGTCGGATGATGCGAGCTACGTCAATGGTCAGGTTCTTGCCGTGGATGGCGGCTTCATCACCGCAGGGCTGGCGGTATGACGCCGATGGCACAGGCAGCGCTTCCGCGCAGCATCGTCCACCCCGGGCCGGAGACACCCGAGCGCTTTCGCGCCATCGGCTGCCGTGTCCATCCTGTCACGTTAACCGTCCGGGCCGGCATGTGCGTTAACGAAGCGATTGCCGCTGCCTTTGCGGAACGGGGTTTCGAAGGTGGCTACATCAGGCTGAAAAACGTGCCGATGAAGCGGCTGGAATACGTTATGCCCGCGGCCGCTCCTGATGCCTCCCATGCGGCCTGGTACAGCGAAACCTTTTCCATGCCTGAGGGCACGATCATCGATGCCGGCCTTCATATGGGACGGCGCGATGGCCAGCCGTTTCTGCACTGCCATGGTTCGTGGAAAAGTGCTCAGGGCGTCGTCTCCATGGGACATCTGCTTCCCTTCGAAGCCGAATTTGCCCAAGAAATACAATTTGAGGCGCTGGCGCTTGACGGAGCGATCCTCGACGCTCGGCAGGATGAGGAAACGAATTTTCCGCTTTTCACACCCATCCCCCGGCCGCATAGGCATCAGGATGCGGGACTGAGGGCGCTTTTATGCACTGTTCGGCCTAACACCGACATCTGCCTCGCCCTAGAAGCGGCCTGCACGGAATTCGGCCTGCCGGAAGCCGATGTCAATGGCATTGGAAGCCTTATTGGCGCGGACTACGATGACGGAACGACCATTACCGCCTACGCCAGCGAAATCCTTATCCGCGCAGGCCATATCAGCTCCGACAGTGAACGCACGGCGCTGGATATTGCGATGGTCGACCTCACCCGCCACATCAGCGGCGGGCGGTTGGTGCGCGGCAAAAACCCCGTTTGCGTCACCTTCGAACTTCTTCTGACGGAGAAACGTGAGGCCGCAGCTTGAGCGGCGCAGGGACGTTTGGCGACACGGCGCCCCTGCTCGTCCCATCTTGTTCACGCCGCTTGCGATTTTTCCGTCGGCAGCCATTCCTCCAGCGTCACCTCGAAAGTCATGCAGACAGGGTTGGCGCCTGCGATGAAGGGGCCGCCGTAAACCGCACCCTCCGTATCGGCCACAACGCCGGTCAGCGCGGCGCGCAACGAGCCATCAGGCTGGGCACGTACCTCGCCGGCTATCGAAACGATTTCAACGGCGGGGCCGCTTATCTGCAGAAAATCGCCGCTGCGGGTGCCGAGGCACGCATCCACCAGGCTGCCCAGCGCGCCGCGCACGAAGGCATTGCGGAAGCCCTCGGCCAGGCACAGTTTCTCGACGCCGAGCACAAGATCTTCATTGGGGGCTATGCGGGCATAGGCCACGCGTCCCATGGAACCGGATTCGACAATATCATGCATGTTCATCGGCGCGCTCCATGCGATTTTTCGGTTGAAGAAGGGGAATATTCGTTTCTGGATCGAAAGACTGTTGCAACAGAAAACTGTCGAGCGAGGTCACAAGCGCGGAAATGCCACCCTCGCCGACAATGCAGGATTCTGTCAGCAAATGACCGCCCCTGACCAAACCCGCCGCGGTTCGCATGGCGGCATGGCAATGCACGATCGGCTCGCCCTTCATGCTGCGCCCGAGCGTGGCGTTGCCGAAGATGAGCCACGCCGCACCGGCGTCGATGGGCTTCGTATAAGCGATGACGGCGTTGCCGGATGGATCAGGCGGAGCAACGCAATAGGACAATCCATCGAAGTGCCCTCCGAGTATGGTCAGGGAGGCGCTTTCAATGCCTTCCCCCGCAAGCGGCTGAACGATGCCGTCGTAAAGGCTGCGCCCCGGCTTGATGAACAGCCGGACATGGCGCGCCGAGGGCGAGCGCAGGCTGTTGATGCGCACAGGCGCGGAAATACCGGGATGGATCAACGTCCTGGGTCTTGGAAAATGCTGCTGCGATATCGGTGCCATGCCCGCTCCTCCCTGCTGCCTGTACCATGCAGTACGGTACTAAAAAACCAGCCGAAGGTGCTTTCGAATGGCGCAGCCAAAGCATCGAAACCAAGACACTTCTTTCGCACGCCGACTGATCGGCGACAGATTTTTTTGCTGCATGTTTGGGAGAGACCGGCATGACGAAGCCGCTCGACAGGATCGACCGCAAAATACTCCGCGCCCTGCTGGAAAACGGCAGGCTGAGCAATACGGAACTATCCGAGAAGGTGGGACTTTCACCCAGCCCCTGTTGGCAGCGAGTCAAGCGGCTGGAAGAGGAAGGTGTCATCCGCGGCTATACGGCAATTCTCGATCAGGCGCAGCTAGGCTTCACCGAGACGGTAATCATCGAGGTCATGCTGGAGCGTCACGATGATGAGGTTCTGGAACGCTTCGGCGAAGCCATGGCGGCTCTTCCAGAGGTGCTGGAAGCTTATCTGACCACCGGCGAATATGATTATCTCATCAAGGTCGCGGTGGCGGGAACCGCAGGTTGCGAGCAATTTCTGCGCCGCAAGCTCTACAAGATCGAGGGCGTGCGCCATTCGCGCTCCTGCTTTGCACTCAAATGTCTCAAGCACACCTTGTCGGTCGTGCCCGATACCGAGCCTCCGTCTCGTCCGACCTGAAAACACTTGTAGGTCGGATAAGCGCCCGTTGCATTACCCGTGATGCAACGGGCACTTTTAAGCTCCTGCCCGCGGCCCCGCACCATGGGTAAGCGACCCTTTCGGTAACAGCTTCATGACGAAACTCGCCACGGACGATTTCTCGTGCAATGCGGATGCAGGGCTGGGATGAAGAAGCTTGCGACGGTGGGCCTTCCGCAGCTCTCCGTCCGGCACCCCAACATCCCGCCCTATTTTAGTGGCCGCCCTTGGTGGACGGGGCCGGCGTGTTGAGCAACTGCTGCTCCCAGAGATAGGCGATGCCGCTGCCGCCGAAGTGCTGGATGAGAATTTCGGTCAGCTCCTCAACATGCTCGGTGCGGGCCCAATCGCGTTGCCACTCACCCGCAAGCGCCATTACCGTCATCACATTTGCGCCGGCCGCGATCATGCGCTGGATGGCAACTTCATGAGATTCCTTCGAAATCCCGCCGGATGCGTCGGTGATCACGGTCACGTCCCAGCCTTCGCCAGCGGCCTGGATCACGGGCATTGCAACGCAGACTTCGGTCCACAGTCCGGCAATGATCAGCTGCTTGCGGCCGGTCGCCTTGACAACGTTCACTACATTCTCGTCCTGCCAGGTGTTCACCCAGGTGCGATCGATGACTTGCTGATCAGCAAACACGTCGGTGATCTGCTTGAAGAGAAGTCCGCCGCGTGCCGCAATTACGCTGGTGAGGACAGTCGGAACATCGAAGGCTTTGGCCAGCTTCGCCAGCGCCGTTGTGAGATTGACCACAGCCTGCGGATCATGGCTGTTCAGGTTTGCGAGCTGATAGGGCTGATGATCAATCAGAACGAGGACGGAATCTTCGGGGCGGAGAAGTGAATCAAGGCCGTTACGAAAGGTCATGGGTTCATCCTGTGTTGGCGGTTTATCGAGGCGCTTGCGCAAGGGACCTACATCCCTTCGGGCGTTGCCGCGGGAGGAACTTGTCATTCCTGTTTATGATGCGGTAGTCCTTGTCAGCGTTGAGCTGTGTTGCAGAATGGGGAACGCAGAGTGGATATCGAAGACATCAGGACATTTGTCGAAGTTGCAGATGCGGGAGGTGTCTCTTCGGCCGCAGTGCGGCTCGGCATCTCCAAGTCCATGGTCAGCAGGCGGCTGGCGCGGCTTGAGGCTGAACTTGGCGTTCAGCTTCTGGCCAGGTCCACGCGCGGCGCTTCCCTGACGGAGGCGGGCGCCACCTTCCGGGACTATGCCGCCAGGATTTCAGCCGACATCGATATGGCGCGGGAGACGATTCTTCCGGCTGGTGAGCTTCGCGGGCGTCTGCGGATTGCAGCGCCGCTCTCTTTCGGCCCAACGCATTTCGCGCTCGTGATTGCGCAAATGGCGCGCCGCTATCCCCAGCTTCAGATCCAGACCTGCTACACTGATCGTTTCGTGGATCTGATCGCCGAAGGATATGATTGCGCGATCCGGGTCGGGAACCTTCCGGATTCAAGCCTCGTCGCCAGACGCGTCGGTCCGCTCTATGGAATTTTTGTTGCCAGCCCGGATTACATCAAGGTCCACGGCTCGCCGCAAACACCCGAAGAACTTGTGGCTCATCAGGCTCTCATGCAAGGCACGGAAACCTGGCAGGTGATGGACGGAGACAGGGTGATAACCGTTCGTCCGCAGGGACAGTTCAAGGCCGATAACGGAGTTGCTCTTGCTGTCGCCGCGGCGGCCGGATTGGGAGTCGCCGTGCTGCCTTACGACCTCGTCAAAAATTATCTGGCTGCGGGCGAGCTGGTGGAAGTGATGAAAGGTCATCCTCCACCCCCGGCCGGGATATATGTCGTCCGGCCGCCGGGTCAGCATCCCGCAAGAAAAGTCCGGGTGCTGACCGAAATGCTGATCGAGTGCTTCGGCAGTGGGAAGGGCTCAAGCGCCTGACCGCATGAATGGGTGGCAGCAACCTCAAGGTGTCATCACGACGCGGCCAAGCGGCTTGGCTCTCTCCGCATATTCATGTGCCATCGAGGCGTCGCTCAACGGAAACACGCGATCGATCACGACCTCCATGCGTCCCTCGGCCACGGCCTTGAGAAGCTGGATGACAGTTCCGTATACCGCCGGCCTCTCGAAGAGCGGCCCCATGAAGACACCGTGCAGCGTTTGATTGTTCTGCATCGGCGGCCAGAGGTCGGCATGGAGGCTGCCGCCACCTGCATTCCCGACGAACACGAGGCGACCCTCGGGCGCGAGAGCGGATAAGGACGCTTGCAAAGTCGAACCGACAGGATCGATGACGAGGTCAGCCCCCATGCCACCGGTCAGCCGGAGAACCTCCTCAACGACATCCTTTTCCAGCCGATCGATGACATGTGATGCGCCGAGGCCGCGCAGGCGTGCCTGTCTTTCACTACCACCTGCCGCAGCAATGACGGTCGCGCCGGCGTCACGCGCCAATTGGACGGCAGCCAAACCCACGCCGCCGGCGGCAGCCTGTATCAGAACTGTGTCTGCCTTTTGCAAGCCGCCTTTGGTGATCAGACAATGATGAGCCGTGCCGAACGAAATCGGCAGGGCCGCGGCCTGTGCCATTCCCACGCCCTCCGGCACAAGCCATGTGCGCGAGGCCGGGACGGACCAGAGTTCCGCATGGGACCCCTGCATATCGAATGCAGCCACCCTTTCGCCGACCGCCCGGTCGCGGACATTTTTACCAACGGAAATCACGGTCCCTGCAGCGGCATAGCCGACAATCCACGGGGATTGCTGTGGTGTCGACCGGCGATTGATCAGATCGCCGCCTTCAATGGAAATCGCCTCGACGGCAATAAGCACATCATCCGGCCCGCAAACCGGATCGGGCACATCAGCATATCTCAAAACTGTCGGAGGACCGGGGTTGTCGTAAACTGCGGCTTTCATGTATTTTTCCTTGGCTGGCAGGGAGCATGATGCGACGCTATTTTTTCGCTTCGCGGTTCGAACGAATGGATGTGCAGACTGCGCCGATTTTTCAACAGAGATCGGTTACCGATCGGTGCCCCGTCCGATTTTCATCGAGCGAAGCACCGGCTGCAGTGCGCTTTCACGCAAGCGCGCCGCCGTCGACGGTAAGGATCGTCCCTGTGATCTGCCGGGCGGCAGGCGTTGCGAGAAAAGCGACGGCGGCCGCGACATCTTCCGGCTGATTGAAGCGGCCAAGCGCGCTCAGGCTGCGCTGGTAGTCCGCTGATTCTCCCGTCTCGGGATTCGAATCGGTGTTCGTCGATCCCGGCTGAACCAGATTGACCGTTATGTCCCGAGCACCCAATTCTCGCGCAAGTCCGCGATTGAATGCCTGAAGCGCACTCTTGGTCATATAATAGACCGTACCGGGCACGCCGACGATGCGATCCGCGCCCGCTGAGCCGATATTTATGATCCGGCCAC
Source organism: Agrobacterium sp. CMT1 (assembly GCF_037203725.1). Taxonomy (NCBI): domain Bacteria; kingdom Pseudomonadati; phylum Pseudomonadota; class Alphaproteobacteria; order Hyphomicrobiales; family Rhizobiaceae; genus Agrobacterium; species Agrobacterium sp. CMT1. The sequence goes on along the minus strand of NZ_JBBCAR010000003.1, from coordinate 2,370 downwards.
CTTCCTTGAGGTGTGGAATGGCTGCCTTGGACGCCAGAACAGGCCCACGGACGTTAACCGCCAACAACGCGTCAAGATCCTCGACTGCGAAATCGGCAATATTATTGTATCGTCCTATCGCGGCATTGTTGACGAGAATGTCGAGGCCGCCCAGAGCCCGGACCGTCTCGTCCACGGCGTGTTGTATTGCGGCCGGATCGGCGCTGTCAGCCTGGATCGCGACGGCCGTGCCCCCCGCGGCCTGAATCGCCCGAACGAGTTGCGCGGCGCTCTCGGCTGACCGCTCATAGGTTATTGCTACATTCGCTCCCTTCCCAGAAAGAGCGCGCGCAATTGCTGCGCCTATGCCACGCGAACCACCCGTTACCAGAGCGTTCTTTCCAGCCAGTTCCTGCATAATCCGGACCCTTTCAATCTCATGTCGCCCCGATGCGCGGTCCCGAGGTATGTTCCACCTGATTACCGGGGATCGTGGCAGCTCAATTCGTTAAGCCTGAAGATAGGCGGGCACGGCGAAAGCTACATGCCCGATCTTCCCAGAGACTTGCCTGATCCTTCCAAATCACTACATGCCTGAGATGATGGCCGGCTCTGTGAAACCAATCACCCAACTGCTGAAGGACGTTGCTCCCTTTGTTGAGCGTCAGGGGGGAACCGTCGCCATCCCGACCCCTGTCCCGCGCCTGACGCTATGGACAAGTACACGCACCACGCCACCCACACCGGCGGTGTTCGAGCCTATGTTCTACGCCGTTCTACGGGGCACGAAGGTTTTGACCATGGGCGCCAATCGTTTCGAACTGCTGGCGAGCGACTGCGCGACATCGTCCTTCGGCCTGCCCTATGTCCACCAGCTGACTGACGCGACGCCAGAGCTTCCCTACATCGGCATAAGCCTTCATCTCGATATCGGAATGCTCACGCGTGTCGTGCTCGACATGCCCAAGCATGAGGATCGCTGGACATGTGCGGTCGCATCAGACAATCTGAACGGACCTGTCGGCGATGCATTTGTTCGCCTTGTCGGACTTCTGGCCACGCCCGATGACGTCGGTGCGCTCGCGCCACACTACGAGTTCGAGCTCTATTATCGGTTGCTGCAAAGCTCGATGGGCGATACGCTTCGGCAGGTCGGACGGCGAAACGACCGGTTCCAGCAACTCAAGACGGCGGCCGACTGGCTTGCCACCAATCACAACGAACCGATTGTCATTCCCGAGCTGGCGGCCTCGTCCGGCATGAGCGTCACCTCTTTTCACCGGCACTTCAAGGCTGTCACGGGATTTAGCCCCCTGGCCTTCCAGCGTCATATACGCCTGCTGGAAGCCCGAAAGCTTCTCGCCTCCGGAAGCACCAATGTCTCCCGCGTGGCGTATGACGTGGGCTATGCAAGCCCTTCGCAATTCAGTCGGGAGTATAAGAGCATGTTTGGCACAGCGCCCGTCGCCGACCTGCAGCGCTGAACTCTTCCGGGGACGGCAGGCCAAAGCCTTCCGCAAGCAATAATCGTAAAACGGAACACTGAAGACCTATTCCGGTTATTCCCTCGGCGTGTTGATGATCAACGCTGCCATCCTGAATGAAGATTTTCGGCGTTATCGCCAGACAAGAAGCTTCTCGGCGGAGTGCACAAGCACGTGCTGCGGTTCAAACCGGCTCCACACACGGCAAAACCTTTAAGGAGACAATGTATGGTCATTCATAAATTCGCCATTGCTGATGCAGCATTTGAACGCTCGCCAGGACAAGACGGTGACATTTTCACCGCCAACCTCCTCGATCAGCGCCATGGCGGGCCGGTCACTATCGGATTCGGGCGTTATGGACCAAACCAGATTCTCGAAGAAACAATGGCCGTACACGACACGATGGTCATCCTGGAAGGAAGTATTACCGTTTCCGATAGCCACAAGACGGTGATGGCAGGTCCGGGAGAGATCATCGCCATGCAGAAAGGCGACAGGGTTACGATCCGGTCTCACGAAGTAGGAGCGTTGACTGCTTATGTGACCTATCCTCATTGGCAGCAGCCGTAGACGTGATCGGCACAGGCAAGCACGGCTTCGGGCCAGGGTGCATCCGAGACTTTGTGAAGCCGGGTTGTTTTCGGAGTGTTCGACTGTGTTTGGGTGCGCCCACTTGCGCGCGTGCTCGGGGCTGGATTTGTGCTATCGTTGAGCTATGCCCAAAACGCAAGAAAGCCTTCTTTTGGGAGAGGGCTTTCGTGTTTGCTTTCTTCGTAATTTTGGTTGCGGGGGCAGGATTTGAACCTGCGGCCTTCAGGTTATGAGCCTGACGAGCTACCGGGCTGCTCCACCCCGCGTCCAGCGCATTCGGCAAGGCCGAATGTCGCGGTTACGTCGTTGCTTT